>NZ_RFSK01000034.1 GCF_009923995.1 Janthinobacterium sp.
CGTCAACGCCTATCACAGCCGCCTGCGGGAATGGCTGCGGCCGTTTCACGGGGTGGCCACGCGCTACCTGCCGAACTACCTGGGATGGCGCTGGATACTTGACGCCGGGCGCATCCGCTCGCCAGAAACCTTATTGAAGGCAACGTTGGGAGCGTTCCCACACTTGATGGTGACATAGCTTTTTTTTTCGCCTATTTATTCGCAATACCTATAAATCTGGAAACTAAATTGTATTAGTCAGCGGTTTACGCTTGATGCATAGTGAAAAACTTGTCGAGCCGTCTAGTTTTTTGACGGACCACCGCCAACTTTTTCGGGAGGATGCATCGATGCCTGCTCATATTCTGCTGCTGGACCCGGCGCCGGCCATGCAAGCCTTGCTGCTGCATAACCTGGAAGGGGCTGGCTACCGTGTCCGCTGCGCTGTCGATGCACGCGGTGCGCTGGCGCTGCTGGCGGCGCGCACGCCCGACTTGCTGCTGCTGGAGTGGACCTTGCCGGATGCCTGCGGCCTGGCACTGCTGCGCCAGCTGCGCCAGGATGGCGCGCTGGGCGAATTGCCCATTATCATGGCCAGCGCGCGCGACAGCGAGCAGGACAAGGTGCTGGCGCTGGAAAGCGGCGCCGACGATTACCTGTGCAAGCCCTTCGGCCCCCGCGAAATGCTGGCCCGCGTGCACGCCCTGCTGCGCCGGCGCGGGCCGCAGCACCGCGGGGCGGGCCAGGCGGCGTTGCGGCTCGATCCGCACACCTTGCGCGTGACGGCCGGCAACGTGCCCGTGAACCTGGGCCGGGTGGAATTCAAGCTGCTGCATTTCCTGATGGACCATCCCGGCCGCGTGCACAGCCGCGCGCAATTGCTGGACCACGTATGGGGCCATGCCGCCTACCTAGACGAGCGCACGGTCGACGCCCACGTGGGACGCCTGCGTCACGCCCTGCAGCCGGGCGGCTGCGGCCATCACATCGAAACCGTGCGCGGCAGCGGCTACCGTTACCTGGCGCCCGGCGCCGCCTGCGCCTGATGCTGCTGACGGCGCGGGAACAGGAGTATTTGCTGCACGCCATCGTCGGCGCGCATGGCATCGCCGCGCGCAGCGACTTCTTCCTGTGGAGCCAGGGGCCGTTGCAGGCGCTGCTGCCGCACGCCATCCTCGTCTGCGCGCAGCTGGGCAGCGACGGCACCGTGCTGCGCAGCGAGGCGTGGCATAGCGCCGTGCTCGGGCATGCCGAGTTGATGGAAATCAATGACCCCTGCCATGGCACGGTGGCGCGCCTGGCGCGGGCCTGGCGCGCGGCTGGCCAGCGGGCGCTGGCCGTGGACCAGGACCTGGTGCATGGCAACATGACGGCGGGCGGCGGCAGCCTGTTCGCGCTGCTGGCCATGCCGGCGGCGGACGCGGCGGGCCAGGCTTACCTGCTGGAATTGCTGCTGCCGTATCTGCAGCTGCACTGGCTGGCGCTGCCGGAAAGCCGGCATCCGGCCCTGGCCGGCGCGGCGCGCGCGGCCAGCCCGCGCGAGCTGGAAGTGCTGCGCTGGGTCAGCATGGGGAAAAGTAACGAGGAAGTGGGACAAATCCTCGGCATCAGCGGCTGGACGGTGAAAAGCCATCTGCAGCGCATCTACAAACTGCTGGGCGTGAGCAACCGTACGCAAGCCGTCACGCGCGGCATGGCGCTGCAGCTGATCCGCCGCTAGCGCTGCGGCGGCGGTGCCGCCTGCCGCGCGCCGCCGCCCCCGCCCGTGTGTTCGAGCGTACTGTACGACACCTGCGCCACGTCCGGACTGGCCCGCAGGCGCGCCACCTCGTCCGGCGTCAGCATGGCGGCAAAGCCATTCAGGGCGACCGTGTAGCGGTATTGCACGGGCGCTCCCGCCACCAGCGCCAGCACGGCGCGCTGCCTGTCTTCCAGGTAGGCCGTGTAGCGCCGCGCCGCTTCGCTGTCCGTGTCCAGGCGCTGGCCGGGCACGCTGGTTGGCGCCAGGCCGGGCACGCCGCCCAGGTAGGCGGCCAGCGGCGCATCCGTCAGTTGCACGATGCAGGCCCGCCGCGCCTGCGCCGCGGGCAGCTGCGCCTGCACGGCGCCGGCCAGGCCGCTTGCGCCGGCGACGGCCGCGAGTATCCAGTATGGTGATGGCATGGCATGCTTTCCGGGCGCGGGGGCAGCGCCTGCCATGCCGATTCTACGCCTGGAACCGGCGACGCATAAAAAAAACGCGCCCCGCAGGGCGCGCCGTGTTGCTGCTAGGACGGATAGCCTTACAGCTTGATATCCGTCTTCACGCTGCGCTGGCTGGGGACGGCCAGCGGCAGCGGGTTGTTGGTTTCCACCGACAGCACGGTGGTGGAGGCCGCCGCGTTGTTGCCATCAAGGAAGACCACGCCACCCACGTAGCGCTTGCCAGTTTCCAGCCCTGACCAGCTGACGCCGGCCGTGGCGCTGCCGCCCACATACACCTTGCTGGGCAGGGTGGCCTTCAGGTTGCCGCCCTTGTCGGCCGTCGTGACGACGGCCGACGACAGGCCGAAGCCCGTCGACACGCCATTGGCCAGTTCGTAGCCGATCACGCATACCTTGTAGTTGCCCGCTGCCGGGGTGGTCACGGTGATCGTCTCGTTCGAGCCGGCCGTGGCCGACAGGGCGACGGCCGTGCCGGCGCCGTTGAGCAGCATCAGGTCGAGGTCATTGCCCGCGCCAGCGGTGGTGTCGCGATCGAAGGTTTCGAAGCGCGCCACGACCGTGTTGGCGGGAATGGTGACGTTGATGGCGCGCACGCCGCTGCTGCCCGCCTTGCACGCGGCCGTCATCTGCGCCACGGTTTCCATGCTGCCAGGCGCGGCCTGGTTCACGGTCTGCTCGCTGCGCACGACTTCCTTCAGGCCGCCCGTCGCGGCGCCGACCTTGCCGGCAAAGCCGGTGGCCAGGGTCAGCGAACGCAAGCCGCTGACCTTGTCCGCCTGCAGCAGGGCCGGCGACTGCACGGCGCGGCCCGAGCGTGCCGTGACGGGGCTGCGTACCGTGTGCACGCCGTCGCTCCACACGAGGGCGCCATACTGCCAGGCGTTGTCCGGCGCCGTCGTGCGCGTCAGGGTCACGTTGAAGGACTTGGTTTCGCCGGGCGCCAGCACCAGGCTGGACGGTGCCACCACGACGCTGTAGCCGCTCAGCGAGGCGCTGGCCGTGTAGGTGGCGCTGCTGCTGCCCACGTTGGTGACGCGGCGCGTCACCGTCTGCGTGCCCAGCACGTTGGCGATGGTGATCGACGGCAAGTTCAGGTTGTAGCCGGCGAGGGTGCCGCCCGCGCATTCCGCCGTCATGCCGACGCCGCACATGTATTTCTTGTAGTCGGCCAGGTTGGCGTCATATACGAGGCCGGGATCGGTGGCCTTATTCGGCGTCACGTGGCCGGCGCCCTGGCCCCAAGGCAGGATGCCCCGCGCGTCGCCCGCCTGGGCGTCGGGCAGGGTGGTGCTGCCGGTGGTCATCAGGGCCGACTTGATGGCGGCCGGGCTCCAGTCCGGATGCTGCTGGCGTAGCAGGGCGGCCAGGCCGGCCACGTGCGGGCTGGCCATCGACGTGCCTTGCAGGAAGATGTAGGCTTGCGCCGGCACCAGGCTGCCGCTCTGCACGGCATCGCGCTGCGCGCGCGACAGGGCAGGCGTGCCGCCGGCCAGGATGTCCACGCCAGGCGCCGTGAGGTCGGGCTTGAGCAGGTTGGCGTCAAACAGGTTCGGGCCGCGCGACGAGAAGTCGGCCACCACGGGCGCGGCGGGGCCGTTGCCGTTGGTGACGAAACGCGAGATGGCGGCCGTGGCCGCGCCCGTCTGTGCCTGGGCGTTGATCAGTGCGCCATCGGCGGCGCTCACGTGCACGGCCGGCAGCACGTGCGGGTCGGACACCAGGCCCAGGCCCGTGTCGACCAGCACCATGCCGGCGCCGCCCGCTTCCAGCACGGCCACGCCCTTGTCGGTGCGCGCCGTGGTGCCGCGCAGGCAGCTGACGACCTTGCCGGCCACCTTGGCCGGGTCCAGCAGGGCCACGCCGCCGTTGTCGCCGGCGCGGTAGCACAGGGCCAGTTTCTGCGCATCGGCGCCGGGCAGGCCCGCATCCTGGGCGCGGATCAGCGGCGTGCCGGGCAGCGGGTTGTAGTTGAGCGAGGCGCCCGTGTACTTGGCGCCATTGCTCAGGGTGACGGTGGCCTGGTTGGCGCGGTTGTGCGTCGAGGCGGCGACCGTCGTGATCCATGGGCTGACGTGGGCCACGGTATTGGCCGGACCCGAATTGCCGGCCGAGGCGGCCACGAAGACGCCCGCATTCGACGCGTGCAGGAAGGCTTGCTCGACGGGGTCGTTGACGGCGCCGCCGCCGCTGATCGAGTAGTTGATGACGTGCACGCCATCCTGGACGGCTTTTTCGATGGCCGCCACGCTGTCGCCGCCGTAGCAGCCGTTCTTCGCGCCCGTGGCCTGGGTGGCCAGGTTGTAGGACCAGCATACCTTGTAGACGGACAGGCGGGCGCGCGGCGCGATGCCGGCGATGGCGCCCAGCGGGGTGCCGGCCACGGTGACGGGCACGCCCGCGTTGCCGCCCGCGGTGGACGAGGTGTGCGTGCCGTGGCCGCCTTCGCCGCTGGGGTCGCCAACGGAGTCGCGCGGCGAGGTGAATTCGCTCCAGTGCTGGATCTTGTCCGTTTCCGTCAAGCGCACGGCATTGAAGTATTGCGCGCCGATCAGCTTATTGTTGCAATGGTCTTGCGTAAAGCCTTCGCCCGTCTGGCAGCTGCCTTTCCAGGCGGCAGGCGGGGCGCCGTAGGCCAGGGTGGCGTTCGGATCGAAGGTGGGCGTGCCGTTGGCATCGACCTTGTCCGCATACGACAGGTTTTCCGGCCACACGCCGCCGTCGACGATGCCGATGATGATGTCTTCGCCCGCGTGCTGCTTGCCGCCCAGCTGGCTCCACAGGCCGCCCGGCTGGTCCAGGCCGAGGAAGGTGGGCGTGTAGTTCGTTTGCAGGGCGCGCGGCTCGTCGGGGGCGATGCTGGCCACTTCGCCGCTCGCCTGCAGCTGGCGCACTTCGGCGTCGGTCAGCAGGGCGGCAAAGCCGTTGAGGACGATCTTGTACTGGTATTGCACGGGGGCGGAGGCGACGAGGGCTTGTACCCGGGCCTGTTTCTGCTCGAGGTAGTCGCCGTACAGCTGCACTTCCGCGCTGGCCAGGTCGAGGCGGCCGCCGTCGGCAGGCTGGGTGGCGCCCAGGCCTTCCACCGTGCCGGCGTACGAGGCGATCGGTTTATCGGTGAGCTGCACGATGTAGGGGCGGCGCAGGTCGTCGGCGTGGGCCTGGAAGCTCAGGCTGGCAAACAGGCTCAGTGCGGCGAGCGAAATGGGACGCAAAGCGGGACGGAATGTCATGTGGGATTTCCTGGTAACGGTAACGGGAACGGAATGGGAGGATCAGGCTTGCCGGCGGCGCGCCGCGAAACCGATGCCTGCCAGGCCCAGCAGCATCATCGCGTAGGTCGATGGCTCCGGTACCGAGGCGACGATATTGTCGAGCGCAAACTGTCCCTTGTTGGAGCTGAAGGCGCTGCAGCTGCCCGCCGTGTTGCAAGTGAAGCCGAAGAAGGCCAGCGACGCGAATTGCTGGCTGCCGAAGCTGGCGCTGGTGTTGTAGTGCTGGAACTGGAAGTTGCCGCCGATGGGGCCGCCCAGCTGGTAGGTTTCATAGATGGACGAGCCATTGGCGTAAAAGCCCTGCACGCGCAGCAGGCCGGCGACGGCCGGGTAGCTGACGCCCTGGGCGTAGCCGATGAAGCTGGCGTCGAAGCCCTGCAGGCTGACGCTGCCGCCGGCGCGCAGCGGGTCGAGATAGACGATGCCGTCGTTGAGGGAGGCATAGTAATTGCTCGTATTGTTGGTCGGGCACGCCATGCCGCAGGCGGCCGGGTCCGATCCGTCGAAGACCGCGCCGACCAGGTCGCCATAGCTGGCGCCGGCCACGTTGGATGCGCCCGTCAGCACGAAGTTGCCGAATTCCAGGGCGTCGCCATGGCCGACGAACTGGCTGTCCAGGTTGTCAAAGTTGATCACTTCCGCGATAGCGGAGGGGGCGCAGGCGGCAGACAGGGCCAGGATGGCGGCACCGGCCAGCTGCTTGGCGGAGAAGGGGCTTGCTGCGAAAGCGGCCTTCGAATGCACAATACGAGTCATGAATTTTCCCTTGGTGATTTATGTCGGATGCAATATGTTTTGCGTCTTGGATGCTCTTTCCTGTGCGGACGGATAAGACCAGTGCCCAGAAAATTGATTTTTACTATAGCAAAAGAGGCAATTCCATTGTTCAATATTCTTTCAAATTTAATTTGAAAGTTACAAATAATGAATGAATAAAATTCATCTTTTACTATGAAATAGTGACCAGAAGTAGATAGTTTCCGCAATGAAAATAGTTGGGTAATTGACCATGGCCGCTGGCGTGCGCGCCGCCGTGGCAGTTTCGCGCACACTGGATGGTTTCCTCGGGAATTTGTTGTTCACCATGCAAATAAAAGGTTGTCGTAACCATAAGCGGCATGGTAGGCTGATAAGCATCGGGCAAGCGCGTGCCGTCCGTGCGTGGCCATCAGCGGCGCACAGCGGCGCAATGTATTGAAGGTAGGCAAGAAGGAGTTACCGGATGCATGCAGCACACAGGCAGAATTTGGCGGCGGCGCGCGGTGCGCGCGGGTTTACTTTGCTCGAATTACTGGTCGTTATCGTCATCATCGGCTTGCTGGCGGCCTATGTGGGGCCCAAGTATTTCGCCCAGCTGGGCAAGTCCGAAGTGACGGTGGCCAAGGCGCAGATCGAGGCGTTCGAGAAGTCGCTCGACACCTACCGTCTCGACGTGGGACGCTATCCCACCACGGAAGAAGGCCTGGCCGCCTTGCTGGTCGCGCCGCCCACGGCCGGCACGCGCTGGAACGGCCCTTACCTGAAAAAGGCCGTGCCCCTCGACCCGTGGGGCCATGCCTATCAGTACCGCGCCCCTGGCAGCAAGGGCGAATACGATATCGTTTCCATGGGCAAAGATGGCCAGCCGGGCGGCAGCGGCGAGAATGCCGACATCAGCTCGCAATAAGCGCATCGCCACTTTTTTTCCTACGGATACGCCATCATGCAGTTTGAAGTACGCGCGCTCTCCACGGACGAGGCGGTAGCCACCCTGTCGACCTGCGTGATCGACGGCCGCGACGAAGCGGACGCGCGTCGCCAGGCCGAGGCGCGGGGCCTGTTTGTCAGCGCCATCCGCCCCTTGCGCGCCACGCCGTTCAGCGCCGCCGGGCGCCAGCGCGCGCGGGCGCTGCCCCTGCTGCTGTTCAGCCAGGAATTGCTGGCCCTGCTCAATGCGGGGCTGGGCATCGTCGAGGCGCTCGAAGCGCTGCTGGAAAAGGAAGCGTCGCCGGCCACGCGCAGCGTGCTCACGCGCCTGCTGGAAGGCTTGCGCGAAGGCAAGCGCTTTTCCGCCGTGCTGGCAGAGCAGTCCGAACTGTTTCCGCCGCTCTACATCGGCATCGTCAAGGCGGCCGAGGGCACCAGCGACCTGCCGCGCGCGCTGTCGCGCTACATCGATTACCAGCAGCGCATCGACACGGTGCGCGCGAAGATCGTCAGCGCCGCCATCTATCCCGCCATCCTGCTGGCCGTGGGCGGCGGCGTCAGTGCCTTCCTGATCAGCTATGTGGTGCCCCGTTTCGCCGAGGTGTACCAGGGCGCCGGGCGCAACCTGCCGTGGATGTCGCAGGTCATGCTCAGCTGGGGCCAGTTCGTCACCGAGCATGGCGTGCTGCTGCTGGCCGGCGTGGCCATCGCCGGCGGCGGACTGTGGACGGCCGTGCGGCGCGTGCTGCGCAACGGCGGCGTGGCGCGCCTGCTGGCGAAGCTGCCCGGCATCGGCGAGCGCGTGCGCATCTATGAACTGTCGCGCCTGTACCTGACCCTGGGCATGCTGGCCGAGGGCGGCATCACCATCGTGCAAGCCATTTCCACCGTGCAGGCCATGGTCTCGCCGCGCATGCAGGCGTCCCTGCAGCAGGCGCGCGCCGCCATCGAGGCGGGCCAGCCCCTGTCGTCCGCCTTCGAACAGCACCAGCTGACGACGCCGATCTCGCTGCGTATGCTGCGCGTGGGCGAGCGCACGGGCGACATGGGCCCCATGCTGACCCAGTCCGCAGCCTTCTATGACGGCGAAATCAGCCGCTGGATCGACCGTTTCACGCGCACCTTCGAACCCCTGCTCATGGCCGCCATCGGCCTGGTCGTGGGCGCCATCGTGATCCTGCTGTACATGCCCATCTTTGACCTGGCCGGCGATATTTCATGATGCAGACTACTTCCGTGCCGGCGGCTCTTGCCGCCGTGGCCATCGACCCCGCGCTGCTGCAGCGCGCCCGCACCCTGTGCCTGCAATCGAAGCGCAGCCTGGTGGAGGAACTGCAGCAATTGAGCGGCATCGACGCGCGCGCCGTCGTGCGCGCGCTGGCGCGCCCGTTCGGCCTGGACGTGCTGGAAACGGCGGACATGCTGGCGCTGTCGCCCGCGTTCGACCTGCTGCCGCTGTCGCAGGCGCTGGCGCGCCACAGCGTGCTGCTGCGCGCCGCCGACGGCCAGCTGCTCGGCGTCATCGCCGATCCCTTCGACCTGGACCTGCAGACCTGGCTGGGCGCGCGCGCCGGCCAGGGCGCCTTGAGCGTGCGCCTGGCGCTGCAGGCCGACATCGGCGCCTACCTGTCGAAGCAGGAAGAATCGGCGCGCGCCGTCGACAGCCTGCTGCCCGGCGCCGCCACGGACGCGCGGCGCGACGGCAAGACGGCGGCCGTGCTGTCGTTCGCCAGCGTGTCGGAAGCGGCCAGCCCCGCCGTCAAGCTGGTCAACTCGACCCTGTATGACGCGCTGAAGGCGGGCGCCTCGGACATCCACCTGGAAAGCACGGCCGGCGGGCTGGCCGTCAAGTACCGCGTCGACGGCGTGCTCGATCACGCCACCTCCGTCAACGGCATCGAGGTGGCAGAACACATCATCTCGCGCCTGAAGGTGCTGGCCGAACTCGATATCGCCGAACGCCGCGTGCCGCAGGACGGCAGCTTCCGCGTCGAGGCGGGCGGGCGCGAGATCGACCTGCGCGTCTCCATCATGCCCAGCATCCACGGCGAGGATGCCGTCATCCGCATTCTCGACAAGCGCGCCATGATCGAGGCATACGGCGCCCTGACGCTGGAAGCGCTGGGCTTTGACGCGCCGTCGCTCGAAGCCCTGCGCGCGCTGGCGCAGGAAGCGTACGGCATGCTGCTGGTGACGGGACCGACCGGCTCGGGCAAGACCACCACCCTGTACGCGGCGCTGACGGAAATCCACAACGGGCGCGAAAAGATCATCACCATCGAGGACCCCGTCGAGTACCAGCTGCCCGGCATCCTGCAGATCCCCGTGAACGAAAAGAAGGGACTGACGTTTGCCAAGGGCTTGCGGTCCATCCTGCGCCACGACCCCGATAAAATCATGGTGGGCGAGATCCGCGACCGCGAGACGGCGGAAATCGCCGTGCAGTCGGCCCTCACGGGCCACCTGGTGCTCACCACCGTGCATGCGAACAATGTCTTCGACGTGTTCGGCCGCTTCACGCACATGGGCATCGACCCGTATGCGTTCGTCTCGGCCCTGAACGGCATCTGGGCGCAGCGGCTGATCCGCACCAACTGCCCCCACTGCGCCACGCAGTACACGCCCGACGACGCGGAACTGGCCAGCGTGGGCCTGGCGCGCGCCGACGTGGCGGGCTATGCATTCAAGCAGGGCAAGGGTTGCGGCGACTGCCGCGGCACGGGCTACAAGGGGCGCCGCTCGATCGCGGAAATCCTCGTGCTGACGGATGAAATCCGCGAACTCATCGTCGACAAGAAGCCGATCCGCCAGATCAAGGCGGCCGCGCATGCGAACGGCACGCGCAGCCTGCGCCTGGCGGCGCTGGAACTGGTGAAGCGGGGCGCCACCACCATCACGGAAATCAAGAGGGTCACCCTGCATGCGTAAAGGCTTGGAAAAGTTCAGCTTGGGACAGGGATTGCGCCTGGGCGTGGCCTCGGGCAGCGTGAGCCTGTGGCGTACCAGCCGCTGGCGGGCGCCCGCCTGGACCTTGCTGGCCGAACAGGAATATGTGCCGCAGGACGGCCTGCATGGCGATTTTGCCGGCCTGGGACGAGTCCTGGAACAGCTGCTGCCCGAGGGAGCATACGCGGGACGGTCCCTGTCCGTGGTGCTCGACGATGCGCTCGTGCGGCTGTGGCAGGTGGACCTGCCGCAAGGCGCCACGCGCCTGGCCGATATCGAGGCGGCCGCCGCGCTGCGCTTCCAGTCGCTGTATGGCGATGCTCCCGGCCTGTGGCACAGCAGCCGCGCCTGGGATGCGCGCGCGCCGTTTTTCTGCGCCGTGCCGCGCGCGCTGCTGGCGCAGCTGACCCGCGTGGCGGCGCAGCGCAGGCTGGCCCTGATGTTCATCACGCCGCAGTTCGCGCGCCACTGGAACCGCTGGCAGGGCGCGCTCAAGCCGGGTGCCTGGTTCGGCCAGCTGCAGGAACACACCTTGCGCCTGGGCGTGCGGCACGATGGCCGCCTGCGCGCCGTGCGCGCGCTGCCCGTGCGGCCTGGCGCCGGCCATGACTGGCTGGAGCAGGCGCTGGCGCGCGAAGCGCTGCTGCTGGGCGTGTCCGAGCCGGCGCTGCTGCAGCTGTGCGGCGCGGCGCCGGTGGCGTGGCTGGCGCCGCGCGCGGCGGGCAGCTTCGCCTGCGTGCCGTTCGCGCCGCCCGGCGACGACGGGGGGCTGTCGCCGGTCGCCCGGCTGGCCCACAGCGGAGGCCTGGCATGACGCGCCTGGATATCGATTTCGCCCCGCCCGGCTGGCGCCGCAGCCTGCACCGCGTGCCCGCGTGGGCGTGGTGTGCCGGCGTGCTGGGCGCGGTGCTGGCCGTCACGGCCGTGTGGGCCGGCAGCGCCGCGCTGCAGCGCCAGCATGCGAGCGAGGCGCGCTGGCTGCGCGCCCAGCAGCGTGTCGCGCAAGCCACGCAAGGAGCGGCGCCGGTGGCGCAGGCGGTCATCGCGCCGGCGCAGGCGGCGGCCGTGAATGCCGCCATCCTGCAATTGAACCTGCCGTGGCGCGACGTGCAGGATGCGCTGGCCAGCGCCACGCCGCCCGCAGTCGCGCTGCTGGCGCTGGAGCCGGACGCGCGCAAGCGCATCCTGAAAATCACGGCCGAGACGACGGGCAGCGATGCCATGGTGGCGTATGTCGCGCAGCTCAAGCAGCAGGAGCTGTTCGACGGCCGGGTGCAGCTGCTGCGCCATGAAATCAATGCGCTCGACCCGAACCGGCCCTTGCGTTTCCAGCTCGAAGCGCGCTGGGGGGCGCCATGATGGCCATCGACCTGCATGTCCTGCGCCTGCGTGCGCAACTGCTGCTGCGCCGCGCGGGCCTGCCCGCCTGCCTCGCCGTGGCCTTGCTGGCGCTGGGCGCGGCCGCCTGGAGCTGGGCCTGGCAGCAGCGCGCCGTGGCGGCGCAGCTGGAAGCGCGGCCCTTGCCGCAGCCATCGCTGGCCGTGGCGGCCGTGGCGCCGCCGGCGACGGCCAGCGACAACCTGGCCCGTTTCTACGCCGTGCTGGGACAGCAGCGCCATGCGGAGCAGCAGGTCAAGCTGCTGTTCGACCTGGCGGCAAAGAATGGCCTGCTGCTGGCGCAGGGCGAGTACAAGAGCGGCTACGACAAGGCCGGCAGGGTCGCCACCTACCAGGTGACCTTGCCGCTGAAGGGCAGTTATGCGGCCGTGTGGCAGTTCGCGCTGCAGGCCCTGCGTGCCGTGCCGTTTGCCTCGCTCGATGAACTGAGCTTTCGCCGCGAGCAGATCGCCGACACGCAGCTCGAAGCGCGGCTGCGCCTGACGTTCTACCTGGCCGACGCGCCGTCCGGCGGCGCGGGAGGTGCGCCATGACGCCGCGCCACATGCTGCTGCTGGCCGGGGTGCTGGGGGCGGGTGCCCTGCTGCTGTTCGGCGAGCGCCAGCCCGTGGCCGACGTGGCCGAGGCGGTGGAGCGGGCCGTGGCGCCCGCGCGCCATGCCGCCCGGCCGCAGGCGCCGCAGCCGGCCATCCTGGCGCTGCTGCCGCGCAGCGAGGTAGCGGGCGAGGATGGCGACACCTTCGGCGGCGCCGACGGGGTCTTCCAGAGCCAGAGCTGGACCCCGCCGCCGCCGAAAATGGTCGTCGCGGCCCCGCCGCCGCCACCGCCGCCGATGGCGCCGCCGCTGCCCTTCGTCTACCTGGGCAAGGCGGCCGCCGACGGCGCCTGGGAAGTGTTCCTGTCGCGCGCCGACAAGACCTACATCGTGCGCACGAATACCGTCATCGATGGCGCCTACAAGGTGGTGGCCATCGCGCCGCCCGTCATGACGCTCACTTATCTGCCGTTGAACCAGGTTCAGCAGCTCAACATTGGAGTACTCGATTGATGCCTCGTTCCTTCCTTACGGCGCCGTTCCTGCGGCGCGCCAGCCTGGCGTCGCCGCTGCTGCTGGTGCTGCTGGCCGGCTGCGCCGGGCAGATGGCCTACCGCGACGGGCGCGAACTGATTGCGCAAGACCAGGTGCCGGCCGGCCTGCAAAAGC
The DNA here is from genome assembly GCF_009923995.1 of Janthinobacterium sp. Classification (GTDB taxonomy): domain Bacteria; phylum Pseudomonadota; class Gammaproteobacteria; order Burkholderiales; family Burkholderiaceae_D; genus Janthinobacterium. The sequence goes on from NZ_RFSK01000034.1 coordinate 12,691, forward strand.
TGCAGGAAGCGCTGCAGCAGGACCCCGGCAATGCGCAGTACCGCAGCGCTTACCTGCAGGCGCGCGAGCGGGCCACCAGCAGCCGCTTGCAGCAGGCCGAGCGCCAGGCGCAAGCGGGGCAGGGCGAACTGGCCCGCGCGAGTTTTCTCGGCGTGCTGGCGATCGACGCGCAGAACGAACGGGCCAACAGCGGCCTGCGCGCGCTCGAACGCGAACAGCGCCAGGACAAGCTGCTGGCCGAAGCGCGGAACGACATCGAGGCCAAGCGCTACGACCCCGCGCGCCAGCGCCTGAATGCCATCCTGACCGAGCAGCCGGGCCACGCCGGCGCGCGCCCGCTGCTGCGCGACGTCGACGAAAAGACGGCGCCGCCCGTGGTGGAATCGGGCCTGGCCAAATCGTACAAGCAGCCGATCACGATCGAATTTCGCGACGCCCCGTTAAAGCAGGTGTTCGAGCTGATCGCGCGCCGCTCCGGCCTCAATTTCGTCTTCGACAAGGACGTCAAGGCGGACGCGAAGACGTCCATCTTCCTGAAAAACAGCACGGTGGAGTCGGCCGTGTACTTCCTGCTGGTGACGAACCAGCTGGAACAGCAGGTGATGGATGCGAACACCATTTTGATCTATCCCAACGTGGCGGCGAAATTGAAGGAATACCAGGAGGTGCTGGTGAAAACCTTCTTCCTGGCGAACGCGGACGCCAAGCAGGTGGCCAACACGCTCAAGACCATTTTGAAGACGCGCGACGTGGTGGCCGACGAAAAGCTCAATCTCGTCATCGTGCGCGACACGCCCGAGGCGATCCGCCTGGCCGAGCGACTGATCGCCCTGCAGGACGTGCCGGAGGCGGAAGTGGTGCTGGAGCTGGAAATCCTCGAAGTCAAGCGCAGCCGCCTGCTGGCGCTGGGCGTGGCCTGGCCATCGAGCCTGACCCTGACGCCGCTCTCCACCTCGGGCGGCGCGGGGCTGACCATCAGCGACCTGAATAACCTGAACCAGCGCAGCATCGGCGTGAGCGACCTGTCCGTCACGGCGAACGTCAACAAGACGGATGGCGACGCGAACATCCTGGCCAATCCGCGCATCCGCGTGCGCAACCGCGAAAAGGCGAAATTCGTCATCGGCGACAAGGTGCCCGTGATTACCACCACCATCTCGCCGGGCACGGGCGGCTTCGCTTCCGAGTCGATCAGCTACCTGGACGTGGGCCTGACGGTGAATGCCGAACCGACCATCTACCTGAACAACGAGGTGGGCATCCGCATCTCGCTGGAAGTGAGCAACCTGGGCGCGGCCACCATCACCAAGAGCGGCTCGACCCTGTACCAGATCGGCACGCGCCAGGCGTCGACCATGCTGCAGCTGAAGGATGGCGAAAACCAGGTGCTGGCGGGCCTGATCAACAACGAGGAGCGCAGCTCGGGCAACAAGGTGCCGGGCCTGGGCGACATTCCCGTGCTGGGGCGCCTGTTCGGCAGCAGCAAGGATGACAGCCAGAAGACGGAGATCGTGCTGTCGATCACGCCGCACCTGGTGCGCACGGTGCAGCGTCCGGAAGCGAAGGAGTCGGAATTCTCGGCCGGCACGGAGGGCAGCTTCCGCCGCCGTCCCGACATGGCCGCCAGGGCGCCCACGCAGATGCCGGGCACGGTGATCGTGCGTTCCGGCCCGTCCGCCGTCGGCATGCAGCCGGCGCCGCCGCAGCCGATGATGGTGCCGGGCCAGCTACCGCAGCCGCTGCCGCAGACAGTGCCTGCGCCCGAGGTGACGCCGTCGCCCGAGGCGCCGGCGGCCTCGCCCCTGCCGATATCGTCCGGCCAGCCCGTGCCGCTGCAGACGGCGCCCTTGCCGCTGTCGTCCGGCCAGCCCGTGCCCGTGGCGCCGCCGCCCGCCAAATGAGGCTGCCGCGCGCACGGGGTGGTTTCACCCTGATCGAGCTGCTGGTGACCCTGGCCATCCTGGGCGTGCTGGGCACCCTGGTGCTGCCCGTCACGCAGGTGACCCTGCAGCGGCGCCAGGAGCAGGAGCTGCGGCGCGCGCTGCGCGACATCCGCCAGGGGCTCGACGCGTACAAGCGCGCCGGCGACGAGGGGCGCATCGTGCGCGCGCCCGACGCCAGCGGCTATCCGAAAAGCCTGGAAGCGCTGGTCGAGGGCGTGCCGGACCAGCGCAGTCCGAAACGCAGCAAGATATTCTTCCTGCGCCGCGTGCCGCGCGACCCGTTCAACGCGGACGCCAGCCTGAGCGATGCGCAGACCTGGGGCAAGCGCAGCTATGCCAGCGAGGCTAGCGAGCCGCGCGAGGGCGACGATGTGTACGATGTGTATTCGACTTCCAGCAAGACGGGCCTGAATGACGTGCCTTACCGCAAATGGTGAACCATGCCTGCCGATAATCCTGTCGCGCGCGTGCGCGGCTTTACCCTGATCGAACTGCTGGTGGTGCTGGGCATCGTGGCGCTGCTGCTGACCCTGGCCGTGCCGCGCTACTTTCCCAGCCTCGACAAGGCGAAGGAAACCGTGCTGGCGGATAATCTGCGCAACCTGCGCATGACCATCGACCAGTTCCACGGCGATACGGGCCGCTACCCCGACAGCCTGGAGCAGCTGGTGGACAGGAAATACCTGCGCGCCATGCCCATCGACCCCATCACGGACAGCGATGCCAGCTGGCTCATCGTGCCGCCGCCCGACGAAACGCCGGGGCAGGTGTATGACGTGAAGAGCGGCGCGCCGGGCAAGGATCGCAGCGGCACGCCGTTCGCGGACTGGTAGCGGCGATGCGTCGTCCCGACCCCATCCGGCTGGGCCGCCAGCGGGGCTTTACCTATCTGGGCCTGATCATCCTGGTGGCCATCCTGGGCCTGGTGGGAGCGGCGGGCCTGAAGATGGGTTCGCTGCTGCAGCGCCAGGCGGCCGAGCAGGAATTGCTCGACATCGGCGCGCAGTTTTCCGACGCCCTCTACAGTTACGCGGCCGCCACGCCGCCGGGCCAGCCCCAGCAGCCACCGGATCTGGCGGCCCTGCTGCGCGACCCCCGCTTTCCGCAGGTGCGTCGGCACTTGCGCAAGCTGTTCGTCGACCCCGTCACGGGACGCGCCGAATGGGGCTTGCTGTACCAGCCCGGCAGCAACGGCATCATCGGTGTGCACAGCCTGTCGCAAGCCGCTCCTTTAAAGGTGGGAAACTTCGAGGCCCGCTTCGCCGGCTTCGAGGGCCGCGCCCGCCTGTCGGAATGGCATTTCATGCTCAACGCGCAAGGCTTGCCGCCGGCAGGGCAGGGCACGGCAGCCGGACCTGGTGGTGCGGCGCCGGAGAGCGGGCCAGGTGCACCCCCGGCCGCGCCGGCGCCACCGTTGTTTTCCCGCCCTATTTCCCCACCGCAAGAACAGACGCCCCAGGAACCGCCACCGCCCGCCGAAGGGGAGGAATTGCCTGCCGTAGAGGCGGAAACGGTCGTGCCGCGATAAAAAGTTGCCGCAAGTAGATAGAAATGTCGGTAACTATTTTCCACTGGAAAGTGACCGATGCAGGCAAATATTTCAGTTTGAAAATAGTTATCTTGGATGAAACTTCGATAAAATATTTATAAGAAATTCGATGCAATTATGCTACCATCCTCATCAGTACTTCCGGTACTAAAACTATTGGTGGCCTGCGCAGTGCAGCCATAAATTACTTTTGAGGGATAAACTATGAAATTGAAATTTATCGCTGCAGGCATTCTGGCAGCAGCATCGTTCAGCGCGTCGGCAGCAACGTACGACCTCGGCATCCTGGATCCATCGGGTTCCGATACCTTGTCCGCCATCACCACCAAGTTTGCCGCCAACACCGCAGTTGACGACTTCTGGACCTTCAAGCTGGTCACGCCATCGTCGACCTCGTTTGGCGCCCTGCAGACGTTCTCGGTCGTGGAAGGCGCCATCAAGGACTTCTCCGCCACCTTGCTGGGTTACGGCAACCTGACCTACTCCGCCGCTGCCGGCATCCAGAGCCTGAGCTGGGATGGCCAGCTGGCCGCCGGTTCGTACACCGTGCACGTGACGGGCCTGACGGGTCTGAAAAACGCCGCCTACCTGGGTTCCGTCTCGGCCCTGCCAGTGCCAGAGCCAGAAACCTATGGCATGCTGCTCGGTGGCCTGGTGCTGGTCGGCGCCGTGGCACGCCGTCGCGCCAAGAAAGCTGCTTAAGCTTTCTCCGCAACGAAAAAAAACCCGCTTCGGCGGGTTTTTTTTGTCTGTCGTGAGTACGGCGAGACGCAAGCGTCATCGCCGGCGCCATGGACAAGCTGCGCAGGGTTCGGCGTCAAGTCGAAGACAGTACGTGAGTATGGCGAGAAGCAAGCGTCATCGCCGGCGCCATGGACAAGCTGCGCAGGGCTAGGCGCCAAGTCGAAGACAGTACGCCAGTACGGCGAGACGCAGGCAACAACGCCCTGTGCAGCTTGTCACGCGTGGCGCTTGAAGTCGCGGAAGCGGAAGCCAACGAGGAACAGCGTGGCAAAGTACGCCACGCCGCACAGGGCCACCACCAGCGCCAGGGCGCCGGCGCGCAGCAGCGGGTGCGCCTGCATGGCGATCCAGTCGATGCGCATGGCGCCAAAGTACGCCACGCCGCCCATGACGACGAGGGCCGGCAGCAGGCGCAGGAAGAACTTGGCCCAGCCCGGTTTCGGCTGATAGATGCCGCGCTTGCGCAAGCCCCAGTACAGGAAGCTGGCGTTCAGGCAGGCGCCCAGGCCGATGGACAGGGCCAGGCCGGCCACGGCGATGTAGGGCACGAACAGCAGATTCATCAGCTGCGTGGCGATCAGCACGCCGATGGCGATCTTCACGGGCGTGCGGATGTCCTGGCGCGCATAGAAGGCGGGCGCCAGGGTCTTCACGAGGATGATGCCGATCAGGCCCAGGCTGTAGGCCACCAGCGGTTCCGTCGACATGGTCACGGATTCGGCCGTGAACTTGCCATAATGAAACAGGGTGGCGATCAGCGGCGTGGCCAGGGTCGCCATGCCGACGGCGGCGGGCAGGGCCAGCAGGAAGGTCAGGCGCAGGCCCCAGTCCAGCAGGGCCGAGTATTCCGTCTTGTCGCCATCCACGTTCGCCTTCGACAGGCTGGGCAGCAGGATGGTGCCCAGGGCCACGCCCAGCATGGCGGTGGGAAATTCCATCAGGCGGTCCGCATACGACAGCCAGGAAATGCTGCCTTCGGCCAGGCGCGAGGCGATGCTGGTGTTGATCATCAGGCTGATTTGGGCTGCGGAGACGGCGAACACGGCCGGACCCATCTTCTTCAGCACGCGGCGCACGCCGCCGTCGGACAGGCCGATGGCGGGATTGATCGACAGGCGCGGCAGCATGCCGATCTTGACCAGCGCGGGAATCTGGATGGCCACCTGCAGCAGGCCGCCGGCGAACACGGCGATGGCCATGGCGTAGATCGGCTGTTTCAAGTAGGGTGCGAGGAACAGCGAGGCGGCGATGAACGACAGGTTCAGCAAGACGGGGGTGAACGCGGGAATCTTGAATTCGCGCCAGGTATTCAGGATGCCGCCGGCCAGGGCGACGAAGGACATGCAAGTAATATAAGGGAACATCAGCCGCGTCATCCACACGGCCGCGTCGAAGGCGCCCGGGTCCTTCGACAGGCCCGTGGCGATGGCATACACGAACCACGGCGCGCCGACGATGCCGACCAGCGATACCAGCAGGGTGGCCCAAACGAGGGTGGTGGCCACGTGGTCGGCCAGCTGCTTGCTGGCTTCCTGGCCGTGCTGGTTCTTGTATTCCGACAAGATCGGCACGAAGGCTTGCGAGAACGCCCCTTCGGCGAACAGGCGGCGCAACAGGTTGGGGATGCGGAAGGCAACGATGAAGGCGTCCGTGTAGGCGCCGGCGCCAAAGGCGCGCGCGAACAGGCTTTCGCGCAATAATCCGGTTACACGGGACAGCATGGTCATGCTGGAAATGGCGGCGAGGGTTTTAAGCAAGTTCATGGGGGCAGATTATAGCCGCGCACGGCCCCGGCAAAGGCTTAAAATATGGTAACAATCGGTATTGTTTCGCCCTTGCCGGCCCCGTTTTTCGGTGTTTTGGGGACGATACACGGTTTTTTGATTTGCCCCCGCTTGAAAATATCGCTATAATCGAAGGCTGTACAGAATTCTGTTACGCAGACACTAATGTTTGACAGGCACTGGTTTGGCACACATGGTTCGGCAGACGCACAGAACGCACCGGTTGGCAAACACTAATGTTTGCAAACGCACTTTGACCCTGTTTTAGGAAATTCCATGGCAAATACCGCACAAGCGCGCAAACGCGCTCGTCAAGCAGTTAAGCAAAACGCACACAATTCGTCCCAACGTTCGACCTTGCGCACGGCTATCAAAGCTGCTCGCAAAGCGATCCAAGGTGGCGACAAGGCAGCTGCTGCTGCAATCTTCCAAGCATCCGTGTCGACCATCGACCGTATCGCTGACAAGAAGATCATCCACAAAAACAAGGCAGCTCGCCATAAGAGCCGTCTGGCAGCTGCTTTGAAAGCACTGTCCGCTTAATATTCGCCAGCAGGCAAGCCGCCAAGGTGGCCTTGCCTGTGCCGGTACGCTGGCACTGGTTGAAAAGCAAAAACCCGCAGATTCGTTCTGGCGGGTTTTTTCGCGTTTTTTCACTTTTTTTGCGCGCTTTCCCCGGCCGCGCCTGCCTGCGGCCGGGCCCAGTCCTAGCGCAGCGGCGGCAGGTTGCCGATGCTCATGCCCGGCTTGATATTGTGCTGCCGGAACCAGCCCAGGTTCATTTCCAGGGCATAGCGCACGGGCACGGTCCGCGTCGAGCAATGGCTGTCGAGCGTGTGCGGCTGCATGTCTTCGATATTGACGATCTTGCCGCCCGCATCGATAAAGGCCACCGACAGGGGCAGGGGCGTATTCTTCATCCACATGCACTGGGTCGCCGGCGCGCCGAAGACAAACAGCATGCCCGCATTGGCCGGCATCTTTTCGCGGTACATCAACCCCTGTTCCCGCTGTTCTTCCGTGGCAGCCACTTCCGCCTGGATCAGATGCATGCCAGCCGACAATTGCATGCTCTTGCCCGGCTGCGCCTGGACTGGCGCATGGCCCAGGCCGGCGCAAGCCAGCAAGGCGATGAACAGGCGGGGATTGCCAAGGGGATTTTTCATGGAGGCGGGCGGTAGCAGAAGATGCGGCGATTAAGCCATGCCCCCGCCCGCAAGGTCAAGCATTGCGCCTGGCCGCGCCGAAAGCGTGGGGCTGCAGCAACACGGCGCTTGCCGCAGCCCGTGTTCCGCCTACTTCGCCGGCTTGGCCTGGTCGGCGGCTGGCTGCCTGGTCTTGCGTGCCTGCGGGATCAGGCGCTGCGGCGCGTCGGTCGCGGCCGATGCCTTGGTGGCCGCGCCCGAACGCGCGGCATCCGTCGCTGCCGATGCGTTGACCGATGCCGATGCGGGCGCCGGCTTGCTGGCGTCGGTCGCGGCCGATGCGTGGCTCGTCGCCGATGCGGGCGGCGGCGTCGGCTTGCTGGCATCGGTGGCTGCCGAAGCGTACACTTGCGCACCCGATTGGGCCAGCGCGGAGCCGGCCAGCAGGGTGGCCGCCAGGGCCAGGATTGCTTTCGTCATCATCGTTCCTCTTTCGTCAGGTTAAGGTGAGATGATTTTAATGCATTATCTAAAAATAAATAGTGCTTATTGGCAAAAAATGGACAGGAAGGCGTTGCCGCCTGCCTGACTCACGCCTTGCCGATGGCCGCGGCCGGTACTTCGCACCATTCGCCCGGCAGCAAGGGGTGGCTGGCCAGTGAAAACGGGCCGATGGCGCTGCGCACGAGGCGCAGGGTGGGCAGGCCGACGGCCGCCGTCATGCGCCGCACCTGCCGGTTTTTTCCTTCCTTCAAAGTGATCGCCAGCCATGAAGTCGGTTTGTCGGCGCGCGAGCGGATGGGCGGATTGCGCGGCCACAGCCAGTCCGGCTCGGCGATGCGCACGGCCTTGCATGGCAACGTGGTGAAGTCGCCCAGGTCCAGCGGCGCCTGCAGGCGCGCCAGGCTGGCCGCGTCGGGCACGCCGTCGACCTGCACGAGGTAGGTTTTCGCCTCCTTGCGGTCGGGGTGGCTGATGTCGTGCTGCAGGCGCCCGTCGTCCGTCAGCAGCAGCAAGCCTTCGCTGTCGGCGTCGAGCCGGCCGGCCGGATAGATGCCGGGGATGGTGAGATGGTCGGCCAGGGTGGCGCGGCCTTCCTGCGGCGAAAACTGGCACAGGACCTGGAACGGTTTGTTGAAGAGGATGAGTGGCATGCGGATGGACTGTTCGTGTTGCAAGGATGGTGATGGCTGGGCGGCGCCGCAAAAGCATGGCGCCTTGTAGGATACTGGTGCATAATATGAAACGCTGGTCTTATGTCTTATAGAAGACCTAGGCGGCGCGGCGGTCGGCTTTCCCGGTGCTGCGCCCGGCATCGCGATGCAGGTGGCCCGGGTGTTCTTTCCCTGCTAAAGTGCGTTGTTACTGCCATGTTCGGACTTGTTTTTTGTAAACTCTGCAATCGCAGAGCGCATCGCCGGCCCGCGTCGCCTGCCTGCGGTGTGTCCCACTTCGGAGATCACGATGTATCAACATATCACTGTACCTGCTGACGGCCAAAAAATCACCGTCAACGCCGATTTTTCGCTGAATGTACCAGATAATCCTGTCATCCCCTTCATCGAGGGCGATGGCACGGGCATCGATATCAGCCCGGTCATGATCAGGGTGATCGACGCGGCCGTGGCCAAGGCCTACGGCGGCGCGCGCAAGATCAGCTGGATGGAAATCTATGCGGGCGAAAAATCGACGAATGTGTACGGTCCCGACGTGTGGCTGCCCGAGGAAACGCTGGAGGTGCTGAAGGAGTACGTCGTCTCCATCAAGGGGCCGCTGACGACGCCCGTGGGCGGCGGCATCCGCTCGCTCAACGTGGCCCTGCGCCAGCAGCTCGACCTGTACGTCTGCCTGCGCCCCGTGCGCTACTTCACGGGCGTGCCGTCGCCCGTGAAGGAGCCGGAAAAGACGGACATGGTGATTTTCCGCGAAAACTCGGAAGACATCTATGCCGGCATCGAATACCAGCAAGGCTCCGAGGGGGCGAAAAAGCTCATCGACTTCCTCGTCAAGGAAATGGGCGTGACGAAGATCCGCTTCCCGGCCACGTCCGGCATCGGCATCAAGCCCGTCTCCATCGAAGGCACGCAGCGCCTGGTGCGCAAGGCCATCCAGTACGCCATCGACAATGACAAGCCATCCGTGACGATCGTGCACAAAGGCAACATCATGAAGTACACGGAAGGCGGCTTCCGCGACTGGGCGTATGCGCTGGCGCAAAAGGAATTCGGCGCCGAGCTCATCGATGGCGGCCCGTGGTGCAAGTTCAAGAACCCGAAGACGGGGCGCGACATCATCATCAAGGATTCCATCGCTGACGCGTTCCTGCAACAGATCCTGCTGCGTCCGGCCGAATACAGCGTCATCGCCACCCTGAACCTGAACGGCGACTATATTTCCGACGCGCTGGCGGCCCAGGTGGGCGGCATCGGCATCGCGCCGGGCGCCAACCTGTCCGATTCCGTGGCCATGTTCGAAGCGACGCACGGCACGGCGCCGAAGTACGCGGGCAAGGATTACGTCAATCCCGGTTCCCTGATCCTGTCGGCGGAAATGATGCTGCGCCACATGGGCTGGCTGGAAGCGGCCGACCTGGTGATTTCCTCGATGCAAAAGTCGATCGCCTCGAAGCGCGTCACCTACGACTTCGCCCGCCTGATGGAAGGGGCCACGCAAGTGTCGTGCTCCGGCTTTGGCGAAGTGATGGTCGAGCACATGTAAGGGAGGGGCAGGGCGCCGCGCGCCCTGCGGACGAAAAAAAACCCCGTTTCGCAACGGGGTTTTTCACATCTGAGGGCCGGCGATGCTTAGGCTGCTTGGATGTTGGAAGCTTGCTTGCCTTTAGGGCCTTGCGTGACTTCGAATTGAACTTTTTGACCTTCTTTGAGGGTCTTGAAACCGTTCATGTTGATTGCGGAGAAATGAGCAAACAAATCTTCGCCGCCATCATCTGGAGTGATGAAGCCAAAACCTTTGGAATCATTGAACCACTTAACTGTACCTGTTGCCATAAAAAGAACTTTCAAAATTAAAACAAATCACACGAGCCATAAAAGCAAGAAGCTTCTTGCCCCCTCCTCGACGTCTCACTTCTTATCAAGCTGTACATTACTGCAACAGTCGATACAGCATTGTTGGCGGAATAAATAATGAAGTCAAGCGCTTTTCCATCGATATTGCCAAATTCTTCACGACGACCAAAAAAGCAACTCTTGATTTCGGCGGCAAGGTCGCCATCTGCGCAGTATTCAGAAAACGCGTAAGATTGAAAACAATTGGAAAGGCGCAGATATTGCGCATGACAACCACTGTGAAAGCATTAGAATAAGCGTATGGCAACCAAGCACGACTCAGAAACCCTGCTGGAGCGGCAAGTGCTGAAGCCGCCACCGCTCTACCAGGTGGCCTTGCTCAATGACGACTACACCCCGATGGAATTTGTGGTGGCCATCATTCAGGAGTATTTCAACAAGGACCGTGAAACGGCGACGCAAATCATGCTCAGTGTTCATCGCTACGGCAAAGGAGTGTGCGGCGTGTTCTCTAAAGATATAGCGTGTACCAAAGTGGAGTTCGTTTTAACGCATGCGCGCAAGGCGGGGCATCCCCTGCAGTGCGTGATGGAGGAAGTATGATTGCGCAGGAATTAGAAGTAAGTTTGCACATGGCGTTTGTCGAAGCTCGGCAGGCACGGCACGAATTCATCACGGTTGAGCATTTACTGCTGGCACTGCTGGATAATCCCTCCGCTGCTGAGGTATTGCGTGCCTGCGCGGTCAATATTGAAGACCTGCGCAAGACCCTCACCAATTTCATCGGCGATAACACGCCGACCGTGCCGGGCACGGGCGAAGTCGACACCCAGCCGACGCTTGGTTTCCAGCGCGTGATCCAGCGCGCCATCATGCATGTCCAGTCCGCTTCGAACGGCAAGAAGGAAGTCACGGGCGCCAATGTGCTGGTGGCCATCTTCGGCGAAAAGGACTCGCATGCCGTCTACTACCTGCACCAGCAGGGCGTGACGCGCCTGGACGTGGTCAATTTCATCTCGCACGGCGTGCGCAAGGACCAGTCGACGGAAAGCGCGAAAGCCTCCGAAGGCGTGGAAGAAGCGCCCGTCGACGGCCAGCCGAAGGAAAGCCCGCTCGACCAGTTCACGCAAAATCTGAACAAGGCGGCCGCCGAAGGCCGGATCGACCCGCTGATCGGGCGCGAGGATGAAGTCGACCGCGTGATCCAGATCCTGTGCCGCCGCCGCAAGAACAATCCGCTGCTCGTCGGCGAGGCGGGCGTGGGCAAGACGGCCATCGCCGAAGGCCTGGCCTACCGCATCACGCAAAGCGACGTGCCGGAAATCCTGCAGAATGCCGTCGTGTATTCGCTGGACATGGGCGCCTTGCTGGCCGGCACCAAATACCGGGGCGATTTCGAGCAGCGCCTGAAAGCCGTGCTGAAACAGCTGAAGGACAATCCGAACGGCATCCTGTTCATCGACGAGATCCACACCATCATCGGTGCGGGCTCGGCCTCGGGCGGCACGCTGGACGCATCGAACCTGCTGAAGCCGGCACTGGCCAACGGTCAATTGAAGTGCATCGGCGCGACCACGTACACGGAATTCCGCGGCGTGTTCGAGAAAGACCATGCGCTCTCGCGCCGTTTCCAGAAAGTGGACGTCAACGAGCCGACCGTCGAGCAAACGGTGCAGATCTTGCGCGGCCTCAAGTCGCGCTTCGAAGAGCACCATGGCGTGAAATATTCGGCCTCGGCCCTGTCGACGGCGGCGGAACTGGCGGCGCGCTTCATCAACGACCGCCACCTGCCCGACAAGGCGATCGACGTCATCGATGAAGCGGGCGCGGCGCAGCGCATCCTGCCGAAGTCGAAGCAGAAGAAAACCATCGGCAAGGCCGAGATCGAGGACATCATCGCCAAGATCGCCCGCATCCCGCCGCAAACGGTCAACCAGGACGACCGCAGCAAGCTGCAGACGATCGACCGCGACTTGCGCAATGTCGTGTTCGGGCAAGACCCGGCCATCGACGCGCTGGCCTCGGCCATCAAGATGGCACGTGCCGGCCTGGGCAAGACGGACAAGCCGATCGGCTCCTTCCTGTTCTCCGGTCCGACCGGCGTGGGCAAGACCGAGGTGGCGAAACAGCTGGCCTTCATCCTCGGCATCGAGCTGATCCGTTTCGACATGTCGGAATACATGGAACGCCATGCCGTCAGCCGCCTGATCGGCGCGCCGCCGGGCTACGTCGGTTTCGACCAGGGCGGCCTGCTGACGGAAGCGATCACCAAGAAGCCGCATGCGGTCCTGCTGCTCGATGAAATTGAAAAAGCCCATCCGGACATTTTCAACATCCTGCTGCAGGTGATGGACCACGGTACCTTGACGGACAACAATGGCCGCAAAGCCGATTTCCGCAACGTGATCATCATCATGACGACGAATGCGGGCGCGGAAAGCCTGCAAAAGACGTCGATCGGTTTCACCAACTCGAAGCAGGCCGGCGACGAGATGGCCGACATCAAGCGCATGTTCACGCCGGAGTTCCGCAACCGCATCGATGCGACCATCAGCTTCCGCGCGCTGGACCAGGAAATCATCCTGCGCGTGGTCGACAAGTTCCTCATGCAGCTGGAAGAGCAGTTGCACGAGAAAAAGGTCGAAGCCGTCTTCACGGAGAAGCTGCGCACCTTCCTCGGCAAGAAAGGCTTCGATCCGCTGATGGGCGCGCGTCCGATGGCCCGTTTGATCCAGGACATGATCCGCAAGGCGCTGGCCGACGAACTGCTGTTCGGCCGCCTGGTGTCCGGCGGCAAGGTCACGGTCGACCTCGACGACAAGGACCAGGTCTTGCTGGAATTCCCGGAACCGCCCGACGCGGCGCCGACGGCCGCACCGGAAACGGTGGAAGTGGAATAAGCGCAGCCTCGCTGCACCGCAAAAAACCCGCCCACGCAAGTGGCGCGGGTTTTTTTTCGCCGGAACGCGGGCGCTGGAAACTGTTGTGAAAACAGCCTTGTTTAAAAATAGGTATTGCTTTTGCACAAGCTATGCAAGAATCATGATCCGATGTCGGCCCCGCTCCACATCGTTTCGTTTCCATGACCGTTGCTCGATTGCTTATAGACTGCTCACATGAAAATTTCCCGTACCCTTGCCCTCCTGTTGCTCTCCGCCGGCCTGCTGGACAGCGCCGCTGCCGCCGTTGCGCCTGCCGCCGCCAGCTATTTCCGCTTTCCCGCCGTGCGCGGCGATACCGTCGTCTTCACCGCCGAAGGCGACCTGTGGAAGAGCAGCGTGCGCGGCGGCGCCGCGCAGCGCCTGACGACGCATCCCGGCTATGAAACGAACGCGGCGATTTCGCGCGACGGGCAATGGGTGGCGTTTTCCGCCTCGTACGAGGGCGCGCAGGAAGCATATGTGATGCCGCTGGCGGGCGGCTTGCCGCGCCGCATTTCGTATGACAATGGCGGCGTGCTGGTGCTGGGCTGGACGGCGCAGGGCGAAGTGCTGGTCAGCACGCAGAATACGGACGGTCCCGCCTCGCGCCGCATCGTCGCCGCCATCGATCCCGTGAAGCAGACGCGCCGCGTGTTTCCCGTGGCCGACGCCAACGATGCCGTGCTCGACGATGCCGGCACGACCCTGTATTTCACGCGTTTCGGCCTGGCCATGACGAACGACAATGTGCGCAATTACCGCGGCGGCGCGCATGCGACCCTGTGGCGCTACGCGCTGGACGGCAAGGGCGAGGCCGTGCGCATGCACGCGGAGCCTGCCGTGTTGGCGGGCAACAACAAGCGTCCCATGTGGTGGCAGGGCCGTGTCTACTACATCAGCGACGAGGGCGGCAGCGACAATCTGTGGAGCATGCTGCCCGACGGTTCCGACCGCCGCGCCCTGACCACGCACACGCAATGGGACGTGCGCAACGCGGCCCTGGGCGACGGCAAGATCGTCTACCAGCTGGGCGCGGACTTGCACGTGCTGGACCTGAACGGGTCCGGCGCCAGCGAGTCGCAGGCGCTGGCCATCAGCCTCGTGTCCGATTTCGACCAGCAGCGCGCGCGCCAGATCCGCTCGCCGCTCGATACCTTGAGCAATGTCGAAGTGTCCGGCAAGGATGAGCGCATCATCCTCACTGCGCGGGGCCGCGTCAGCATCGCCGGCACGGGCAGCCAGCGCCGGGTCGACATCGCCATACCGGAAGGGGCGCGGGCGCGCGACGCCGTCTTTTCCAGCGACGAGAAAGCCGTCTTCGCCATCGTCGACACGAGCGGCGAAAACGAGATCTGGAAATTCGCCGCCGACGGCTCGGGCCAGGGCGAGCAGCTGACGACGCAGGGCAACAGCCACCGCTGGAAGCTGTATCCGTCGCCGGACGGACGCTGGCTGGCCCACACGGATAAAAAAGGCCGCTTCTGGCTGCTGGACCTGGCCACCCGGGGCAACCAGTTGATCGACGACGCGGGCAAGACGGGCGTGGACAAGCACGACGAAGTGCAATGGTCGCCCGACAGCCGCAACCTGGCCATCGTGCGCGTGGCCAGCAACGAGCAGCGCGAGCAGATCGGCCTGTACAACCTGGGCTCGAAACAGCTGCAGTTCGTCACCAGCGACCGCTACACGTCCGGCTCGCCCGCGTTTTCGCCGGACGGCAAGTGGTTGTATTTCCTGTCGGCGCGTAATTTCCAGCTGGCCAACGGTTCGCCGTGGGGCGACCGCAACATGGGGCCCGTGTTCGACAAGCGCGTCGGCGTGTATGCGCTGGCGCTGCAGCCAGGCAACCGTTTCCCCTTCCAGCCCGACGATGAACTGAGCCGTCCGGGAGTGAAACCGGCCGAAACGGACGATGAAAAGGCGGCCGAACTGGCGGCGGAAAAGGCCCTGGAAAAGGCCGGCGGCAAGACGGCCGTGAAAAAGGCACCGGCCAGCCTGCCGGCCATCGTCGGCCAGGGGCTGGCCGAGCGCCTGTATGAAGTGCCGCTGGCGCCGGGGAACTACACGGCGCTGGCCGTCGACGACAAGCGCCTGTATTTCCTCGAGCGCGAAGGCAGCGAGCGCAAGTCCGGCCTGAAGACCCTGGCGATCGGCAATGCCGGCTCCAAGCCGGAACTGCTGGTGGCGAACGTGCGCGAATTCGACCTGGCGCGCGACAAGAAGCATCTGTACTACCGTACTGCGGCTGAAAACGGCCCGGGCGAGATGCTGGTGATCGAGGCGGGCGCCAAGCTGCCGTCCGACCTGTCGAAGGCCAAGGTCAAGGTCGATGACTGGACGTTTGTGTCGAATCCGCGCCTGGAATGGAAGCAGATGTTCAACGATGCGTGGCGCTTGCACCGCGACTTCCTGTACGACGCGAAGATGCGCGGCGTGGACTGGAAGGCGGCGCGCGACAAGTATGCGCCGCTGGTCGAGCGCGTGACGGACCGCGCCGAACTCAATGACGTGCTGGGCATGATGGTGGCCGAAGTGGGCGCGCTGCATTCGCAGATCCGTCCCGGCGAATTGCGCCGCACGGAGCAGGAAGGCACGCCGGCCGGCCTGGGCGCCGTGCTGGCGCGCACCGGCGACGGCTACAAGGTCGAGCATATCTACCGCAGCGAAGCGGAACTGCCATCGGCGCGCGCGCCCCTGTCGCGCCCCGAGGTCGACGTGAAGGAAGGCGACGTGATCACGGCCGTCAATGGCAAGGACGTCTTGGGCGCGCGCGACATCAGCGACCTGCTGCTGAACCAGGCCGACAAGCAGGTCTTGTTGCAGGTCAAGCGGGGCAATGCCGCGCCGCGCGCCATGATCGTCAAGCCCGTCAACATGGCGAAACAGACGGCGCTGCGCTACGGCGACTGGGAACTGAGCCGCGCCGAGCAGGTGGCGGCCGCCTCGCAAGGGCGCATCGGCTACCTGCACCTGCGCGCCATGGGCCCCAACGACATCGCCTCGTTCGCGCGCGACTTTTACGCCAACATCAACCGCGAAGGTCTGATCATCGACGTGCGGCGCAACAACGGCGGCAATATCGACAGCTGGATCATCGAAAAACTGCTGCGCAAGGCCTGGGCCTACTGGGCGCCGCCGGGCGTGCAGCCGTCGTCGAACATGCAGAACACCTTCCGCGGCCACCTGGTGGTGCTGGTCGATGAACTCACGTATTCCGATGGCGAGACCTTCGCCGCCGGCATCAAGGCCCTGGGACTGGCGCCGCTGGTGGGCAAGCGCACGGCCGGCGCCGGCGTCTGGCTCAGCGACAATACGCGCCTGGCCGACAACGGCATGGCGCGCGTGGCGGAAAACGGCCAGTTCGGCATCGACGGCCAGTGGCTGATCGAAGGCGTGGGCGTGGTGCCGGACGTGGAGGTGGAGAACCCGCCGCACGCCACCTTCAATGGCGCCGACCGCCAGCTGGAAGTGGCGCTCGACATGCTGGCGAAAAAGCTCAGGGAGCAGCCGCGTCCCGCCTTCCAGGCGCAGCCGATTCCCGCGCTGAAGTAGCCTGCCTACAGGCCGGTGACGGCCTTGAACTGCTGCGCGCGGCGGCGCGATACCTCGACCGTGCTGCCGTCCATCAGGCGCAGGTCGAGGCCATCGGCGGCATTGGCCGCGACGTGCCGCACCAGCGCCAGGTTGACGATCTGGCGCCGGTTGGCGCGGAAGAATTGCGCTGGATCAAGACGCTCCTCCAGCTGGTTCAGCGAGCGCAGCATCAGCGGACGCTGCGCCGCGAAATGCACGCGCGTGTAATTGCCTTCCGATTCCAGCAGGCGTATCTCTTCTAGCGCGACGAACCAGCAGCGGTCCCCATCCTTGATGAACACCTTGCGCGGTACCGGCGATGGCGCGGCCTGCACGCGCGCGCCGACGCGCGCCAGCGCCGTCGCCAGGCGCGCCGCCTGGACGGGCTTTTGCAGGTAGTCGAGGGCGCTCACCTCGAACGCCTGCAGCGCGTACCGGTCGAAGGCGGTGCAGAAGATCACGTCGGGCGCGTCGTCGAGCGCGGCCAGCAGGTCGAAGCCGGAGGCACCCGGCATCTGCACGTCGAGCAGCAGCAGGTCGGGCCGCAGCTTGGCGACTTGCGCGATGGCGTCGGCCGCGCTGGCCGCCTCGCCCACGATGTCCACCAGCGGATGTGCCGCCAGCAGGCGGCGCAATTCGGCGCGCGCCAGGCGCTCGTCGTCCACCAGCAGCACGGAGAGCCGCCGCGCGCTCACGGCTGCTCCGGCAGATGCATCGTGGCGTACACCCAGCCCGCCTGTTCGCGCAATTCCAGGCTGGCGTGCTCGCCGCAGGCCAGTTCCAGGCGCTGGCGCGCATTGCGCAGGCCCACGCAGGTGGAGCCCGACGCGCTGCACAAGCGGCCCGTGTTGGCCACTTCGATGGCCAGCATGGCCGTGCCATCCGCGTCGCCGGCCCGCCGCGCCGCGATGCGGATGTCGCCGCCGCCGGCGCTCGCCTCGACGCCATACTTGACGGCGTTTTCCACCAGCGTTTGCAGGGCCATGGGCGGCACGCGCACGTGCGCCAGGCCGGGCGCGATGTCGAAGGCGACGCGCAGGCGCTCCTCGAAGCGGCACTGCTCGATGGCCAGGTAGGCGCGCACGGCCTCCAGTTCGGCCGCCAGCGGCACCGTCGCGTGCTGGCCCGACTGCAGCGCATGGCGCATCAGGTTGGCCAACTGATCGATCATGTGCGCGGCCGCCTCGCGGTCTTCGTAGACCAGCGCGCGCACGCTGTTGAGGCTATTGAAGAAGAAATGCGGATTGACCTGTGCCTGCAGGGCGCGCAGCTGGGCTTCGCGCGCATGCAGCTGCAGTCGCAGCGCCTCGGCTTCCAGCTGCTTGGCGCGGCGCAGCGAGACGATCATCGAGTACAGGATGGTCCACACGAGGAAGGTGCTGAACCAGGAAAGCAGTGCGAAGGGCAGCCAGTCCAGATTGCGGATGGCGCCGAAGGGGCGCAGGACGAGGTAGCCGCCTGCCACCAGCGCCGTCTGCGCGAGCGCCAGTACCGCGCAGGCAGGCAGGATGCGCTGCCACGCGAAATGGCGCGCCACCCAGCCGTGGCGGCGCAGCCAGCGCCGCCACAGGATCGACAGGCCCAGCCCGCAGGCGGCACCCCACCAGCACACGCCGATGACGGCCCAGCCGTCGCCGTTGCGGGGCAGGCCGAGCCAGGTCAGCAGGGCCATGATGCTCCAGCCGGCCAGCTGGAAGACCCAGTACCAGTTGACTCTGGCCAGCAGCGGCGGGCGGTCGGGCGGCGCGGTCATGGCCTAGTTCAGGAACTGTTCGATGCGCCCGAACATCCAGTCCGGTTCGTCGTACATGATGAAGTGGCGCGCCGTGTCGGCCATCTCGATGCGCGCACCTGGCAGCTGCGCAAACTGGCTGCGGAAGGTCTGTTCGATGGCCGCGCGCGGCGCATAGTCCTTGTAGGCGATCCAGGTGCCCAGCACCAGGGTGGGCGACTGCACTTTCGCCACGTCCTGCCGCAAGTCGCTGGCCAGCAGGGTGCCCATGGCCTTGATCACGGTATCCTGGTCGGAACGCTGGCCCCAGCCGATGATGCGCTCGACGTCGGCTGGCGCGGTCGCCATGCCGGCGATGCTGCGGCGCTGGCTGGCGCTGGCCGTCGCCGCGTCCTGGGCCCGCATGGCCGCCTGCATCTGCGCGGACATGGCTTGCAGCTGCTGCGGCGTGGCGCTCGGCATCTGCGTCGCGCCCAGCGCCGGCAGCGAGTCGACGATCACCAGCTTGCCCGCCTGCTGCGGATGGTCGATCGCCAGTTTCAGGGCGAGGAAGCCGCCCAGGCTATGGCCGATGATGGCCGGCTGGCCCAGTTTCTGCGCCACGATGTACTCGGCCAGCTGCTGCTCCGCCTGCGCCAGCACGTCGCCAGCGACGGCAGGCACGCCGGCAAAGCCGGCCAGGGTCAGCACATGGCACTGGCGCCCGGCCTGCGGTCCGCACAGGCGCGCCACCGTGCCTTGCCATACTTCGCCCGACGATGCCAGGCCGGGAATCAGGACGACGGGCCGGCCCTGGCCCGTGACGTCCACCTTGAATGCCGTCGGCGCGGCGGCATGGCTGGCGCTCGCCAACAGCAGGGTAGCGAGCAAGGTCAATGTTTGCAGTGTTCGTTTCATGATGTGTTCCTCCTTGACGACGATGCTAGCGGCACGGGCAGCGCGCCGCCAGCGCTGCGGGATGAGCGGCGGCAGGCCGGGATGAATGGTTCAGATCCATTCGTCCTGGTCGGGCCGGTGGTCGGGCAGGTAGGTCAGGTACTGCACCATGCGCGGCGACGGGCCGTGGTTGGGCGTGGCGCAATGGGGCAGGGCCTGGTGCCAGATGATGAAATCGCCGGCGTTGCCTTCGACGGCCACGGGCTGCAGGTTCCCGGCGGCCCATTCGCGCGGCGCGGCGCCCGGTGGCAGCTCCCGCAGCCAGTCGGCGATGCGGTGCTGGAAACCGGGCACGCAGTGGAAGGCGCCGTGCCGCGCCGGGCAGTCGCTCAGGTACAGCATGCCTTGCAGCTTGAACGGAATCGGCAGCTTCAGGCTGACATCCCAGTGCAGGGCGCTGCCGAGGAAGCGGTCCTGCGGGGTTTCCGGCGGATTGAAGCTCACCTTGTCGATGGTGGGATAGATGCTGGCGGCGCAGCCATACAGCTGCTGATAGGCGCGGCGCAGATACGCGCCGTGGCGGATTTCCTCAAGGGCGGGGTGGTCGGAAAACTGCAGCATCAGCCCCCGCTTGCCCGGATGCGGCCGGTACCAGGATGCCGCGTCCCCGGCGCTGGCGCCCAGGTAGTCCCAGATGGCCTGCCGGGCGGCGTGGCACTGCGCCTGTGGCACCGCGCCGCGCAGCACCAGGTAGCCGTGCTCCTCGAAGTGGCGCAGCTCGTCGGCCGACAGCACGTCCTCGTGCGCGCTGCCCGCGTGGGCGGGCCGGGCGCGCGTGCGGCCCGCCAGCCAGCTCCTGAAGGCGTCCAGGGTGGGCCGCTGCAGGTACAGGAATTGCAGCGCATCTTCCATCGAGATGCCGCGCGCGTACAGCGCCTTGATGTCCTGGTGGTCGCGCGCGAGTCTGTTCGCGCCGGGTGTGCCGGCGGGCTGGGTGCAGCGCTGCCACAAGTCGTGCAAATGAGGCCAGTCGTCCATGGTAGGGGATCGGGAAGTGGGAAAAAGGTCAGCCGCTGCGCAGGCGGCGCCACAGGGTCGTGCGGCTGATGCCCAGGTAGCTGGCGGCGGCGTCGCGGCGCCCGCCGAAGCGGGCCAGCACGGCGCTGGCGCTTTCGTCCTGCCGGTGCGGCGCGATGGCTGCCGGCGCTGCCGGCGCAACCGCCGCAACAGTGTCCTGCGCCAGTTCCGGCGCCACGCCCAGCACGAAGGCCGGCGTCAGTGCCTGCAGCGGCTCGGCGGCCAGGAACAGCGCCAGGCGCTCGGCCAGGTTGCGCAGTTCGCGCACGTTGCCGGGCCAGGCGTAGCGGCGCAGCAGGGGCGCGCAGGCCTGCACCTCCGCATGCAGGTTCGGATGGGGGCGCGCGCCCAGCGCGGCCAGGGCGTTTTTCAGCGACCATTCGGCCAGGCCGGGTATGTCGCCGGCGCGCTCGCGCAGGGCCGGCAGGTGCAGGCGCAGCACGGCCAGGCGGTAGAACAGGTCGGCGCGGAAGCGGCCTTCACGGATGCGCTGTTCCAGGTCGCAGTGGGTGGCGCTGATGATGCGCACGTTGATGGCGATGGGCCGCGTGCCGCCCACGCGCACCACTTCGCGCTCTTCCAGCACGCGCAGCAGTCGCGTTTGCAGGGCCAGCGGCATTTCGCCGATTTCGTCTAGGAAGAGGGTGCCGTGGTTGGCCGCCTCGAACAGGCCCGCATGGCCGCCCCGGCGCGCGCCCGTGAAGGCCCCGTCCTCGTGGCCGAACAGCTCCGATTCCAGCAGGGACTCGGCGATGGCGCCGCAATTGATGGCGATGAAGGGGCGGTTCGCGCCCAGGCTGCGGGGGCTTTCGCGGTGGATGGCCTGCGCCACGAGTTCCTTGCCGCTGCCCGTCTCGCCCTGGATCAGCACCGTCGCCGGCGAGCGGGCAAACAGCACCACCGACTGGCGCAGCGCTTCCATCGCTTCGGAGTCGCCGCGCAGGTCGTGCAGGCCGTGCCGCGCGCGCAGGGTGTCGGCGACGACTGTGCGCCGGCTGCGGCCGGATTCGAGCTGGGTCAGGCGCGCCAGTTCCAGCGCGTCGTCGAAGGCGCGCCGGATGGAGGTGGCCGAATACACGAAGACGGCGGCCAGTCCTGCTTCCTCGGCCAGGTCGGTGACGAGGCCCGCGCCGACGACGGCTTTCACGCCCGCCGCCTTCAGTTCATTGATCTGCGCGCGCGCGTCTTCTTCCGTGGCGTAGGTGCGTTGAAAGATCTGGAAGCCGAAGGTGGCGGCAAATTCGGCCAGTTCCGGCATCGGGTCCTGGTAGGTGACGACGCCGATCTGCGGCGAGATGCGCCGCGCGCGCGCCAGCGCCTGCATCACGTCGTAGCCGCTGGCCTTGGCGATGATGACGGGGACCGACAGGCGCCCCTTCAGGTAGGCGCCGTTCGAGCCGGCCGCGATGACGGCGTCGCAGCGCTCGGTGGCCATGCGCTCGCGGATGTGGCGCACGGCGTCGTCGAAGCCCAGGTTGATCGGTTCGATGGCCGCCAGGTCGTCGTATTCGAGCGTGATGTCGCGGAACAGGTCGAACAGGCGCGAGACGGAGACGGTCCAGATGACGGGTTTGTCGCGGTGGTCGAGCGGGGGATGGGAAGGGCGGCGCATGCTTTATTCTAAACGATTTGTTTCATCTTTTTTGCGTTGCAACGCCGCTGCAACAGGCGCGTTGCAAGTGGTCTGTGGCGTTTCAGATATTGCCAAGAAGGAATATTAAAAAAGCGTGGAAAACTGGTTTATGATCTAGCAGCACCATGATGCCTATGGAATATATTGCCCAGGCGCATGTTCGACCGTTACCAACCGACCCATGGTGTCCATGAACCGCGTACCGACCAGTCCCGATTTCATCGCCGATGCCTTGCAGCTGATCGCCTTGCCCGCCTGCGCCTGCGCCTGCGATGCCGGCGGCACGGTGCTGGCGGTGAACGATGCTCTGTGCGCCTTGCTGGGCATGGACATCTCGGGCCGTCAGCTGGCCGGCTGTTTCAGCCAGGCTTACCGCGCCTCGAGCAGCAGCATGCTGCGCGCGGCGCTGGGTCCGGCGGGCCGCGAACGGCACTGGGACAGCAGCCTGCAGGGCGCCGATGGCGCCGTCGCCGTGCAGGTGTGGGCCAGGCCGCTGCCCGTGGAAGACGGCTTGCCGGGCGCGACCCTCGTGTTTGCCGACATCAGCGTGCAGCAGCGCGACCAGCAGGCGCTGCGCAAGACCCTGCTGGAACAGCAGGCCATCCTGGAAAGCGCGGCCGTGGGTATCGTGTTTTCCAAGGGCGGCTTCATCGAGGAGTGCAACAGCCGCGCCGCCGAAATGCTCGGCTATGCGCGCCACCAGCTGACGGGGCTGCCGGGCGCGGTGCTGTACCGCTCCGCCGCGCACTGCCGCGCGCTGGGGCTGGAAGCGGCGCCGCTGCTCTCCACGGGCAAGCCCTACCGCACGGAAGTGGAATTGCGGCGCCAGGACGGTTCGCTGTTCTGGAGCCGGCTGCACGGGCGCGCCGTCGACCCGCTCAATACGCATGACGGCACGGTATGGATTATCGAGGATATCAGCGACCACCGGCGTGACGAAGATCAACTGCGGCGCGCCATGCTGGAAATGCAGGCCGTGATGGACAACGCGCCGCTGGCCATCGGCTTCCAGCGCGACACGGGCGTGCTGCGCTATAACCGGCGCTTCGCCGAATGCTTCGGCTTTGACGGCGACAGCGGCGTGGGCTTGCCGGTGGCCGACCTGTACCCGTCGCGCGCCGCATACGAAAGCGTGGTGCGGCAGGCGGCGCCCCTGCTGCGGCGCGGCCTGCCCTTCCAGGGCGAGATGGAGATGCGCCGCCGCGACGGCTCGACCTTCTGGGCGCTGGCCTATGGCTACGTGCTCAATCCGGAACAGCAGCCCGACCGCGCGCTGCACGACACGATCTGGCTGTTCGACGACCGCAGCGCGCAGAAGGCGGCCGAGGAGGCGACGCGCCAGCTGATGCTGGAGCAGCAGGCCATCCTCGACAATGCCTCCGTCGGCATCCTGTTTTCCCGTTCGCGCCTGGTCCTGCGCTGCAATCCCCGCTTCGCCGAGATGTTCGGCTACGCGCAGGACGAGATGACGGGCCTGCCCGCCGCCGCGCTGTTTCCCTCGCCCGCCGCCTACGAGGAATTCGGCGTGCAGGCCACGCCGCTGCTGGGGCAGGGCTTGCCGTACGAGCAGGACGAGTCGCTGTTCCGCCGCCGCGACGGCACGCTGTTCTGGTGCCGCATCCGCGCCAAGGCCGTCGACCAGGCGCACAGCGAGCAGGGCACCATCTGGATACTCGAAGACGTCACGGCCAGCCGCCAGACGCAGATGGAAGTGGCGGCCATCATGACGAATGCCTCGGTGAGCATCCTGTACACCAAGAACCGCCTGATCACGCGCTATAACCTGGGCTTTGCCGCCATGTTCGGCTACAGCGGCGACGAGGCGCTGGGGCTGCCCGGGCGCGCGCTGTACGTGTCGCAGCAGTCCTACGAGCTGCTGGGCGCCGCCGCCTTCCCCTTCCTCTCCGTGGGCAAGCCGTTCCAGACGGAAGTGGAAATGATGCGCCGCGACGGCAGCACCTTGTGGGCGCAGCTGATCGCCTACGTCGTCAATCCCGACGATCCCGCCGCCGGCACCATCTGGATCATCGAGGACCGCACGGAAGCGAAGCGCGCCGAGGAATCCCTGCGCAACGCGCTGCTGGAAAACCAGGCCATCCTCGACAGCGCCGTGCTGGGCATCTCGGTGGTGGAGGGCGGATACAATTTGCGCAGCAACAGCAAGATGGAGGAGCTGTTCGGCTATGCGCCCGGCGAGATCAACGGCCTGTCGGTGCAGGCGCTGTATCCGGACGTGGCGGCCTGGAAGGCGGCGCGCAGCGAGACGGCGCGCGATTTCGAGGCCGGCAGGGTGCACATGTCGGAATACCAGCTGGTGCGCAAGGACGGCAGCCGCTTCTGGGCGCGCCTGTCGGGCCGGCCGTTCGACCTGGCGCATGCGCATGGCCGCTCCGTGTGGCTGGTCGACGACGTGACGGCGCGCCGCGAGGCGGCCGAAGCGGTGCGCCGCGCGCGCGACGAGCTGGAATTGCGGGTGCAGGAACGCACGGCCGAACTGGCCGGCGCCAACCTGCTGCTGCAGGGCGAAATCGTCGAGCGGCGCCAGGCCGAGGCGCGCGTGCACCACATGGCCTATCACGATAACCTGACGGGCCTGCCGAACCGCGCGCTGCTGTCGGACCGCCTGGAGCGGGCCATGCTGGCGTCGCAGCGCTCCGGACGCAAGCTGGCCGTGATGTTCATCGACCTGGACCGCTTCAAGACCATCAACGACTCGCTGGGCCACATGACGGGCGACCTGCTGCTCAAGGAAGTGGCCGGGCGCCTGTGCCGCGCCGTGCGCGCCAGCGACACGGTGGCGCGCCTGGGCGGCGATGAATTCGTCGTGCTGGTGCCGGGCATCCGCGGCGCCGACGAGGCGGCGCGCGTGGCCGAGAAGATCATCGAGGCCCTGACGCCCGCCTTTCCGCTCGATGGCCACGTGCTGCACGTGACGCCGTCGATCGGCATTTGCGTGTATCCGGACGATGGCGGCGATGTCGACTCGCTGATGCGCCATGCCGACGCGGCCATGTATCACGCCAAGGGCAATGGCCGCAACAACTACCAGTTCTTCACGCAGACGATGAACCACGCGGCGGCGCTGCACTTCGACCTGGAAAGCAGCTTGCGCACGGCGTTGGCGCAGCAGCAGTTCGAGCTGTTTTACCAGCCCGTCATCGACATCGCCACGCGGCGCCTGCACGGCATGGAAGTGCTGCTGCGCTGGCGCCGTCCCGGCCACGGCCTGGTGCTGCCGGACCGCTTCATTCCCATCATGGAGGAAAACGGCCTGATCGTGCCCGTCGGCGAGTGGGTCATGCGCCAGGCCTGCGAGCAAAGCATGGCGTGGCAGCGCCAGGGCCTGCGGCCGGTGCCGCTGGCGGTGAACCTGTCGCCGCGCCAATTCATGCACAAGGGGCTGGTGGCCACCATCGGCGCCGTGGTGCGCGAGACGGGCATCGATCCGGCGCTGCTCGAATTCGAGATCACCGAGACGGCACTGATGCAGCATGGCGAGCATACGCTGGAGATTTTGCGCCAGATCAACGGCATGGGACTGCGCCTGTCGATCGACGACTTCGGCACGGGCTATTCCAGCCTGGCCTACCTGAAGCGCTTCCCCGTGAAGAAGGTCAAGATCGACCGCGCCTTCATCAAGGACCTGGAACACAGCGGGGAAGACCGCGCCATCGTGGCCGCCATCATCGCGCTGGCCGACAGCCTGCAATTGTCGGCCGTGGCCGAGGGCGTGGAGACGGAGGAGCAGTTCGCCCTGCTGCAGGCGAGCGGCTGCCGCTATGCCCAGGGCTATCTGTTTTCCGCGCCCGTGCCGGCGATCAATGCGCAGGCTTTGCTGGAACGCCTGACATAAGCTGCTGCGTTTCTGTCAGGCGTTCTTGATCGATCAGTCGATGGTGGCCACGACGGGGGCATGGCCGGACGGCTGCTCCCACTTGCGGGGCGAGCGTTCCACTGTCGATGATGCGTGCCTTGTCTAGTCGATGGTGGCCGCGACGGGTGCATGGCCGGACGGCTGCTCCCCCTTGCGGGGCGAGCGTTCCACTGTCGATGATGCGCGCCTTGTCTGGTCGATGGTGGCCACGACGGGTGCATGGCCGGACGGCTGCTCCCCCTTGCGGGGCGAGCGTTCCACTGTCGATGATGCGCGCCTTGGCTAGTCGATGGTGGCCACGACGGGCGCATGGTCGGACGGCTGCTCCCACTTGCGGGGCACGCGGTCGATGATGCAGGCGCTGCAGCGGGCCGCCAGGGCGGGCGAGAGCAGGATGTGGTCGATGCGCAGGCCCTTGTTCAGGCGGAAGCCCAGCTGGCGGTAATCCCACCAGCTGAACGATTTTTCCGCCTGCTCGAACAGGCGGAAGGCGTCCGTCAGGCCGATGTCGAGCAGGCGCTGCAGGGCGGCGCGTTCCTTGTCCGACACGAGTACCTGGCCTTCCCAGGCGACCGGGTCATGCACGTCGCGGTCGTCGGGCGCGATGTTGTAGTCGCCGACGACGGCCAGCTGCGGGTGCTGCTGCGCTTCCTCGGCCAGCCAGTCGTGCAGGGCGGCCAGCCAGCCCAGCTTGTATTCGTACTTGTCCGAATCGACGCTCTGGCCGTTCGGCACATAGGCGCAGACGACGCGCACGCCGCCGATGGTGGCGGCCAGGATGCGCTGCTGCGCATCTTCGTAGCGCGGGTTGTTCTTCACCACCTCGGTGATCGGCAGCTTAGACAGGATGGCCACGCCGTTGTAGGTCTTCTGGCCGCTGAAGACCACCTGGTAGCCGGCCGCCTCGATCTCGGCGACGGGGAACTTGTCGTCCGTCAGCTTGGTCTCCTGCAGGCAGAGTATGTCGACCGGGTTGTCTGCCAGCCACTGCAATACTTGCGGCAGGCGCACTTTGAGCGAGTTGACGTTCCAGGTGGCGAGTTTCATGGGAAAAATCCTTGCTTGATAGGTAAAGGCAGCGCCAGGCGCTGCGGTCATGACTGCGGCGATGATTGCATGCCGATAGGCGCGAATCTTACCGCATGCCTGCCGCTGGCGTCCTGCCCGGCCCGGTTCGCGCGCGCTTTATTTGCTTGGCGGGAAAAAGAGTATGAAAAAAGTATTTATTTTTAACCAATCGTGGCGCATGAATATTATGTTTTTGTGTATGATTGATCAACCCCTATGTTTGATTTGGCATAAGTGGCCGGCGCGGCATGCTGCGTATGGCCATTTAACGCGACAAAGGTGTAAAGTTTCTCGCTAAAACGCGATAAAAACTACTAAAATGGCAGAATGTAACAACTGTGTCACACGGCTTTGTTACAGCCAAGTTAACACCCAGACTGGAAGCAGTTGTAATTAGTTGTAATTGCTATTCCGACTTACATGACCACTGTGCCTGGGGCGGAACGTGGATTCCGTCCTTGGCGCCGCCAGACTTGTTATATAAATTGCAGTACTATATCTATGAGACTGTTTTGCGACATCAATAGATGGTACTATTTTGAAATGTTGCAGTTTTAATAGTGAGACTTGCGCGTAGCATTTGCAAAGGAAGAAAATGCGAACTGCATTTGAAGCGTGGGCGCAGCGTGACGGCCACATTGTGCGGCGAAGAGAAGACAAACCGGACGAGTACCTGATTTTCGAGACCCAGCGCCGCTGGGTCATCTGGCAGGCGGCTCTGACGCATGGCAAGACGGCGGCCAAGCCGCGGGTCAGCGCGGCTGAAAAAGCGGCCAAGGCCCAGCGTGCCCTGGAAATGTCGTCCGATGAAGCGACCGTGCGCAACAAGGTGCTCAATGAGGTGCTCGATGCCTTCAGCGGCGCCGACGGTGCCGCCGGCATGGAAGGCATACTGAAAGTGATCCAGGGCCTGAAGATGAAGCAGAAGGCACTGGCCGACGACAAGAGCGAAGATTCCACGGCTTGAGGGGGCGGCGATGCGTTATCGGCACTACAAGGGCGGCATTTACGAACTGGTGTGCGAAGCCACGCTGGAAGCGGACCTGACGCCGATGATCGTCTATCGCGCCGCCGACGGTTCGATCTGGACCCGGCCGAAAGACGTGTTCTTTCAGCTGATCGAGGTCGAAGGCGTCATGGTGCAGCGTTTTGCCCCCATCAACTGATGGCCGTGTCCGCGCGCGCCTGCAGGCTTACCTCGAAGAGTCACTTCATGCATAAATTGCTGGCCGCTACACTGTTGCTGGGCGCCGCGTGCACCGCGGCGCAGGCGGAAACCATCGGCTCCGTCGATACCGTCTTCAAGCTGATCGGCCCTGACCACAAGATCGTCGTGGAAGCCTACGACGATCCCCGCGTCGGCGGCGTCAGCTGCTATCTGTCGCGCGCCAAGACGGGCGGCATCAAGGGCGCCGTCGGCCTGGCCGAGGACAAGGCCGATGCCGCCGTGGCCTGCCGCCAGGTGGGGCCGCTGCAGTTCAAGGGCAAGCTGCCGCGCCAGGAAGAGGTGTTCACCGAGCGCGCCTCGATCTTCTTCAAGCACGTGCGCGTCGTGCGCATGGTCGACAGCAAGCGCAATGCGCTGGTCTACCTCGTGTATTCCGATCGCCTGATCGAAGGCAGCCCGAAAAACAGCGTGACTGCCGTCGCCGTGCCTGGCGAGCAGCCCATCCCCGTCCGTTAAGCGAGTTCCCATGCGTGGACCATCGTCTGCCGCTCTTGCCGCCAAGGCGCTGCTGCTGTGCGGCCTGGGCGGCTGCGCCACCCTGACGGGAAACAGCGACCAGATGGTGCTGGTGCAAACCATCCAGGATAACCGCGAACTGACGGGCGCCGGCTGCATCCTCAGCAACGACGTGGGCAAGTGGTTCGTCACGACGCCGGGGCGCATCATCATCCGCAAGAGCCGCGAGCCGCTCAAGGTCGATTGCCGCAAGCACGGCTCGCCTGCCATCGCGACGGACGGCAGCATCGATCCCAAGCTCAATGCCAGCATCTGGGGTAATGTCATCCTGACCCTGGGCGTCGGCTATTTCGTCGACCGCAACACGGGCGCCGGCTTCGACTACCCCTCGACCTTGACCATCGTCATGCAGGACCCGGCGCGCCTGGCGCCGCCGCCCGCACCCGTTCCCGCACCGCCGCCGCCCGCCACGCCGGGCGAGGCGACGCCGCAGAGCGTGGTGCAGCCGAAGGTGGCGCCGCTGCCGATACCCGATCCCGTCGTCTACTGATTCATATGCCGCGCATGAAAAAACCGCCATGGTCGCAAGACCTGGCGGTTTTTTTACGGTGTCACGACGCCTGACAAAACCGTCGCGAGCGGGAGCTGGTGGTGGCCGAGAAGCGCAGCTGTACTTCCGGTACAGCGCGCATCGCCGGCCGCCAATAGCCCCGCGCAGCAGGTTTGGTCTGGCGTTTCCTTACACGCGGTTGATCAGGAAAGTCGTCAGCAGGGGTACCGGACGGCCGGTCGCGCCCTTCGCGCCGCCCGATTTCCAGGCCGTGCCGGCGATGTCCAGATGCGCCCAGGTGTACTTCTTGGTGAAGTTTTCCAGGAACGCCGCTGCCGTCACTGAACCGCCGCCTGGCGTGCCGATGTTGGCCAGGTCGGCGAAGTTCGACTTCAGCTGCTCGTTGTACGCCTCTTCGATCGGCATGCGCCATGCCGTGTCGCTGGCTTGCTTGCCCGCTGCCAGCAGTTCATTGGCCAGCTGGTCATGCGCCGCATCGCTGCGCGTAAACAGGCCGCTGTTGTGGTGGCCCAGGGCGATGACGCAAGCGCCCGTCAGCGTGGCGATATCGACCACGGCTGCCGGCTTGAAGCGTTCGGCGTAGGTCAGCGCATCGCACAGCACCAGGCGGCCTTCGGCGTCGGTGTTGAGCACTTCGATGGTCAGACCGTTCATCGAGGTGACGATGTCGCCCGGCTTGGTGGCGCGGCCCGACGGCATGTTTTCGCAGGCGGCGATGACGCCGATGACGTTCAGCTTCAGGTTCATTTCGCCGATGGCGCGGAAGGTGCCCAGCACGGAAGCGGCGCCGCACATGTCGTACTTCATCTCGTCCATGCCAGGACCGGCCTTGATCGAGATGCCGCCCGTGTCGAAGGTGATGCCCTTGCCGACCAGGACGACTGGCGCATCCTTGGCCTTGCCGCCCATGTGTTTCAGGACGATGAACTTCGGCGGCTGCTCGCTGCCGTTGGTGACGGACAGGAAGCTGCCCATTTTCAGCGCTTCGAGCTGCTTGCGGTCCAGTACTTCGACTTCAAACTTGTAATCCTTGGCCAGCTGCTTGGCCGTGTTGGCCAGGTAGGTCGGGTTGGCGATGTTCGCCGGCAGGTCGCCCAGCTTGCGCGTCAGGTCGGAGCCGTTGGCGATGGCGATGGCTTGCGCCAGCGCGCCGCGCGTGGCGGCGGTCGCCGGTGCCGACAGGACGATCTTGCGCACGCCCGCTGGCGCCGGATCTTTTTTGCTTTTTTGCGAGTCGCAGCGGTATTCGCTGTCGTGGGCGGCTTGCACCACGCAACGGATTGCCCAATTTACGTCGCGCTCTTTCACTTCGGCCAGCGGTAATGCGATAATGGCGTCCGCAGCGCCCAGGGAGCCGAAGGCCTTCAGCGCCGCCTGTACACCGGTAGCGAAGCTTTTTTCGCTGACAGTTTCATCGCTGCCCATGCCGACCAGCAGAACGCGTTCGGCGGCAACGCCATCGACTGCGCGCAGCAGCAACGTGCTGCCGGCCTTGCCGCTGATGTCGCCGGACTTCAGCGCAGCCGAAATCGCACCCTTGCTGTCCAGCGATTTTGCCGCTGGCGACAGTTTTTTGTTTTCGAATACCGCAACCGCGATGCATCCGCTTTTGGCCGTGCCGAGGGTGCTCTTGGTATCGAATGCTTTTATGCTAAAGTCCATTTGGTTCTCCGTTTTCATTTACTAGTAACGTGTTACTCAACTAACTGACCCGAATTATAAACTCCGAATGATCTTTCAACGCGCCCTTCGACGTGAATTGGCTAGTGCCGCCGGGGCCACCTTCACTGTTTTGTTCAGCATCCTGCTCACCTGGATGCTGATCGGTATTCTCGGCAAGGCGGCGGGCGGCAAGATCGCGTCGTCGGACGTCATGTCGCTGATGGTCTTTTCCGCCCTGATGCAGCTGCCCACCATCCTCATTCTCACCGGCTTCATCTCGGTGCTGATGGTGGTCACGCGCAGCTACAAGGAGTCGGAGATGGTGGTGTGGTTCGCCTCGGGCCTGAGCCTGTCGCGCTGGATCTGGCCGGTCCTGAGCTTTGGCCTGCCGCTGGTGCTGGCCACGGGTATCCTGAGCCTGTACGCCACGCCGTGGGCGCAGATGAAAAGCGATGAATACGTGGCGCGCTTCGAAAAGCGCGAAGACCTGCAAAAAGTCACGCCGGGCCAGTTCCGCGAATCGGCCGGCAGCAACCGCATCTTCTTCGTCGAGGGCGTCAGCGGCGAGAAGAACGTGGTGCAGAACGTCTTCGTCAACACGGTCGATGAAAAGGGCAGCGCCGTCGTCGTCGTCGCCAAGGAAGGCGTGATCAATACCGACGCCAAGGGCGAACGCTTCCTGGTGCTCAAGAGCGGCCGCCGCTACCAGGGCGTGCCGACGCAGGCCGACTTCCAGACCATGGAATTCGAACAGTACATCATGCGCATCGAGAGCAAGCAGCAGGAGCTGGGGGCGGAACTGGGCGTGCGCGCCATGAGCACGGTGGCGCTGGTGGCCAATCCGAATCCCTACACCATGGCCGAACTGCTGTGGCGCGTGAGTGCGCCGCTGATCGGGCTGATGCTCATCCTGCTGGCCATTCCGCTGGGCTTCGTCAATCCGCGTGCCGGCAGTTCGGCCAACCTGATCGTGGCCCTGCTGATTTTCTTTACCTATAGCAACCTGATCAAGGTCGTCGAAGCCAGCGTGAAACAGGGGCGCATGACGTTTGGCATGGCCTGGTGGCCGCTGCACCTGCTGGCGGCGCTGGCCGTCGTGGCGCTGTTTGCCTGGCGCCTGAATGTCAACCACCGCTATCACCCGCTGGTCCTGCTGGCATCGTTCAAGCGTGCGCGCTGCGCCGGCAAAACAAGTAAAGCGGCATCGAAATGAAGATTTTACAGCGCTATTTTGCCGTCTCGATTTTCCAGGCGGTGTTCTTTGTCCTGCTGGCCTTCCTGGCGCTGCAGGCCTTCATCGACCTGACGGGCGAGCTGCCCAAGGTGGGCAAGAACGGCTACAGCATCCAGTATGCCTTCCTGTACGTGCTGGTGCTGGTGCCGGGCCACGTGTACGAGGTGATGCCCATCGCCGCCCTGATCGGCACCATCTACACGATGGCGCAGTTTGCCGCCAGCTCCGAATTCACCATCATGCGCGCGTCGAGCATGTCGACGGCGATGGCGGCCGGCTTCCTGTTCCGCATCGGCATCGTCTTCGTCGTCATCACCTTCATCTTCGGCGAGTTGATCACGCCGCGCACGGAGACGCTGGCCGAGCGCATCAAGCTGACTTCGCGCGGCGCCGCCGTGTCGAGCGAATTTCGCTCCGGCCTGTGGACCAAGGACATGGTCAAGAGCGATGGCCTGACCGGCAGCGTCACGGGTTCGCGCTTCTTCAATGTGGGCGAGGCGCGGCCGGATGGCCAGCTGAAAAACGTCAAGCTGTATGAATTTGACACCGATATGCGCCTGCGCAGCTTGACGCTGGCCAAGGGAGCTACCTATCAGGGCAATAATATCTGGCGCCTGACCGACGTGACGGAAACCTCGTTCTCGAACAGCGCGGTGGCCACGCCCGGATTCGAGCCGAAGCTGGCCAACTACTATGGCCAGGAAACGAGCATGGTGCGCACGGTGCAAAGCGCCAGCAAGGACATGGTGTCCGAAGTGACGCCGAAGATCCTGACGGTGTCGGCGTCCGATCCCGAACGCATGTCGGCCAGCGAACTGGCCGTGTACACGCGCCACCTGGCCGAGAACAAGCAGGAGACCGAGCGTTTCCGCATCGCCTTCTGGAAAAAGCTGATCGATCCGCTGGCCATCTTCGTACTGATGGCGCTGGCGCTGCCGTTCGCCTACATGCACACGCGCAGCGGCGGCATCAGCCTGAAGATCTTCATCGGCATCATGATCGGCGTGAGCTTCATGCTGGTCAACACCCTGTTCTCGCATCTGGGCCTGCTCAGCACCTGGCCGGCCTTCCTGACGGCCGTGGCGCCGAGTACCCTGTACCTGCTGCTGGCGCTGGGCGCCCTGTGGTGGGTGGAGCGGCACTGATGGAGGCGAACGTGCACCAGGCGCTGGTCCTGTTTGCCCACGGCGCGCGCGCCGCGGCCTGGGCCGCGCCCTTCGAGCGCCTGCGCGAGCTGACGCAGGCGCGCCTGCCCGGCACCGGCGTGCACCTGGCCTTCCTGGAGCTGATGACGCCGCGCCTGCCCGAGCTGGTGCAGTCGCTGCTGGACACCCTGCCTGCGGGCGCCATGCTGGACGTCACCGTGGTGCCCGTATTCCTGGGGCAGGGCGGGCATGTGCTGCGCGACCTGCCCTTGCTGGTGGAAGAGCTGCGCCAGCAGCATCCGCGCTTGCGCCTGAAGGTGGTCGAGGCGGTGGGCGAGAACGCCAGCGTGCTGGCCGCCATCGCCGACTATTGCGTGGCGGCGCCAGGTTCCAGCGCCGCGTCTTGAACGGCGGCGCCAGCGCGACGCCTGCGGCGGGCATCGACATCGTCTACCTGTGGGTCGACGGCGCCGACCCGGCCTGGCGCGCGCGCCGGCAGCAGGCCTACGCGGCGTGGGCGCGGGCGCATCCCGGCCAGCTGGCCCTGCACGGCAACGTGGCGGGACGCTACCGCGACAACGGCGAATTGCGCTACAACCTGCGCGCCCTGGAGCGCTTCTTCCCCGGCCATGGCCATGTCTACCTGCTGACGGACCGGCAAGTGCCGGCCTGGCTGCGCGCCTCACCGCGCCTGACGGTGGTCGATCACGCCAGCCTGATGCCCGGCGCGGCCTTGCCTGTCTTTGACTCCGGTCATATCGAATCGTACCTGCATCATATCCCCGGCCTGTCCGAGCGCTTCCTGTACCTGAACGACGACGTGTTCCTGGGCGCGCCGTTCGAGCCGGCGTTCTGGTTTGGCGAGGGGGAGGGCGCTCACTTGAGCGTTTTCACGGAAAGCGCGCTGCACGATGACTGCGACGGCTTGCGCGCCGACGTGGCGGCGCCCGTCAATTGCGCCACCTTGTCGCGGCAATGGCTGTCGGCGCAGTACGCCGGTTACCGGCACGAGCCGCGCCTGTATGCGCATGCGCCGCGGCCCATGCTGAAAAGCGCGCTGCATGCGCTCGAAGCGCTGGCGCCGGCCATGTTTGCGGGCGTGCGGGCGACGGTATTCCGTTCGTGGCGGGTGCCGGCCCTGCTGCCGGACCTGGTGCCGCGCTGGCTCGTGCACCAGGGGCTGGCGCGCTCGCAGGTGCTCGACCCGCTGCACATCGCCAGCGGCGATGCGCAGGCGCCGCGGCAGCTCGGCGAGCTGGCCGCGCGCTTCGGCAGCCTGCCATTTTTCTGCATCAACGATACCTGCGACGAGGCCGAGGACGACGATCCGCGCCTGCTGCGCGTGGCCGCGACCCTGCAGCGGCTGCTGCCGCTGCCGTCATCCTTCGAACGGGACTAGGCCGGTTTTTTCGTCGGCGCCAGGCTGATATGTGCGGCGGCCCCGCTGTCGGACAGCGACGCGAGGAACAGCAGCAGGTAAGCGCCCAGCTCCAGCACTTCCTCGCCGAGCAGCGCGTAGGCGTCCGGCATGCCGTGAAAGACCTTCTTGTCGAATGGCCAGCCGGCCACCATCAGCAGCCCGCCGATGGCCGTCAGGATGGTGACGCGCATGCTGAAAATCTGCGGCGCCACGGCAAAGACCTTGCGCGCGCGGGGCGCGAAGAAGACCAGCAGGCGTATCAGGATCAGCAGTTCCAACACGCGCAGGGCCTTTTCCGCCTGCGCCCAGGCGGGCGCCGTGCCGAACTGGTCGATGTCCAGTTCCCGCAGCAGGAAGCCGAACAGCAGGGCCGACATGCCGGCATGCATGAGGAAACGCAAGGACTGGCGGTCCCCTTCCTGCCACGCGCGCACGCCGTGCACCGTGCAGGCCAGGGCCAGGAACAGCGCCTGCAGCCATTCGAGCAGGTGGTTTTCGTCGTCGATATCGGGGAACACCGTCCACAGGGCGATGGAGATTGCCATGCTCAGGAGTACGGCGCCGGCGACGCCGGCATTGCTGCGGCTGAGCGAAGTGAGGGCTTCGCGCATGGAAGTGAAATTCATGTATGGGGTACGACGGATCAAGTTGCGCGGCGCGGTATTGCAGCCTGCGGCGCAGCTTTTTTCGGGGATGTCGTACGCGGTGCCCGTCAGCCGGGGGACTGCACGGCACGCGCGATGGTGGGGTGTAGCCTGCGTTTCCTTGCTATCACACAATAACTTCTCGAGAAAAGATGCGGGTGCATCCTATCATGTTTTATCGGAAGACGTCAGTTACTGACTTTAAAGTCGGTAAAATACGCTGTGTTTAATTCAGGCATGGCGGCGCGCCAGTGGCGTGTCCGCCACCTCGGTGGCTTGCTGCGCGCGCGTGGCCATGGCATCGCCCAGCATCACGAGGACGGGACCGTGCGCGTCGCCCAGGCCGTGGGCCAGCGCGCTGAGCGGCAGGCGCACGATGCGCTGGTCGGCCCGGCTGCAGTTTTCGATCACCACCACGGGCGTCTCGGCAGGGCGGCCCTGCGCCAGCAGGCGCTGCGCCGTGACGATGGCTTCGCGTCCGCCCATGTATTGCACCAGCGTATCGCAGTCGGGGATGCGCGTCTGGTCCGGTTCGCCCGGCGCCGTGCTGGAGGTAAAGAAGGCCACGCTGCGCGCCACGCCCCGCTTGGTCAGCGGCTGCTGCGTGGCGGCCGCTGCCGCCAGGGCCGTGGTGATGCCGGGCACCACTTCCACGGCGATGCCCGCTTCTTCCAGTGCCCGCAATTCCTCGTCGGCGCGGCCGAACAGCATGGGGTCGCCCCCTTTCAGGCGCACGACGACGGCATGCTTGCGCGCGTTGTCGACCAGCTGCTTGTTGATGAAGGCTTGCGCCGTGGACAGCTGGCCGCAGCGCTTGCCCACGAGAATCTTTTGCGCCTGCGGACACAGCTCCAGCATCTCGCTGGTCACCAGGGCGTCGTGCAGCACGACGTCCGCCTGCGCCAGCAGGCGCGCGCCGCGCAAGGTCATCAGGTCTTGCGCGCCGGGGCCGGCGCCGACCAGGTAGACCTTGCCGGGGAGAGATGGGGAGCTGTTCATGGTGCTTGCCTTCCTTAGCCGATGCGGATCATGCCGGCCGCGACCGTTTGGTGGGTGACTTCATCGATCAGGATAAACGCGCCCGTGGCGCGGATATCGGCATACGCATCGGCCGCCAGCGCCTGCTGTACGTTCAGGCTGATGCGGGCGATGTCGTTCAGCTTCAGGCCGTCGGCCGGGTGGCGCTGCTGCGTGTTGATGTCGAGAATCGACTCGATCGCCGTCACCTTGGCCGCCGTCTGCTTCGTGCCATGCTTGATCCAGTACTTGCGGCGCAGGTCCAGCCCGTCTTCCGACAGCCAGCACACATCGGCCACCACCTGTTTCAGCAGGGTGGCGGGGCGTTCGGCACTGGCCAGCAGGTCGCCGCGCGAAATGTCCAGGTATTCATTGAGCAGCAGGGTCACGGACTGGCCCACCACGGCCGTCGGCAGCGAGCCGTCCAGGGTGACGATATCTTTCACGGTTGCCGTCTGGCCCGAGGGCTGCACCACCAGGGTGTCGCCGATGCTGACCTTGCCCGCTTCGATGCGGCCCATGTAGCCGCGGAAGTCGTTCGCTTCGTGGCCGTTGTGGCGCGCCACCAGCTGCACGGGGAAGCGGAAGGGCGCGTCGTGCGATTCGTCGTAGACGGACAGCGATTCGAGCAGTTCGATCAGGGTGGGGCCCGTGTACCAGCCCAGCTTCTCGCCCCGTTCGACGACGTTGTCGCCCGTCAATGCCGACAGGGGGATCGGCGTGATGTCCTTCAGACCCAGCGACTGGGCGAATTCGCGGTAGGCGGCGACGATACGGTTGTACACCGTTTCATCGTAATCGACCAGGTCCATCTTGTTGACGGCGACGACCACGTGTTCGATCTGCAGCAGGTGGGCGATGGTCGAGTGACGTTTGGTCTGGATCAACAGTTCCACGCTGCCATCGTCGCCCAGTTTCACTTTCGACACGTCGATCAGGATGATGACGGCGTCGGCCGTGGACGCCCCCGTGACCATGTTGCGCGTGTATTGCTCGTGGCCCGGCGTGTCGGCGATGATGAA
Source organism: Janthinobacterium sp. (assembly GCF_009923995.1). Lineage (GTDB taxonomy): Bacteria > Pseudomonadota > Gammaproteobacteria > Burkholderiales > Burkholderiaceae_D > Janthinobacterium. The sequence goes on from NZ_RFSK01000034.1 coordinate 50,038, forward strand.
CTTGCGTTTCGGCGTGGCGAAGTAGCGGTAGGCCACGTCGATGGTGATGCCTTGCTCGCGTTCCGCTTCCAGGCCGTCCGTCAGCAGCGACAGGTCGACCGTGTCGCCCACCGTGCGCTTGTGCTTGGAGCGCGACATGGCGTCGAGCTGGTCGGCGAAGATGCCCTTGCTGTCGAACAACAAACGGCCGATCAGGGTGCTCTTGCCGTCATCGACGGAACCGGCCGTGATAAAGCGCAACATGCCGCGTTCGACGCTGCTGCTGAGATTGGTGTTCTGGATTGCTGCGTTCATTAGAAATACCCTGCTTTCTTGCGTTTTTCCATCGAGGCTTCGGAAGTCTGGTCATCCATGCGGGTGGCGCCCCGCTCCGTGATTTGCGTGATCGCCGTCTCGGCGATGATGGCGTCCACCGTCGCCGCGTCGGACGACACGGGGCAGGTGCACGAGATGTCGCCCACGGTGCGGAAGCGCACGACTTGCGTTTCCACCGTTTCGCCGTCGCGTGGCGGCGTCAGGTCCGTCAGCGGCACCAGCAGGCCGTTGCGCGGGATCACCTGGCGTTCGTGGGCGAAGTAGATCGGCGGCAATTCCAGCTGCTCGCGGGCGATGTATTGCCACACGTCCAGTTCCGTCCAGTTCGAGATGGGGAAGACGCGCATGTTTTCACCGGGATGCACGCGGGTGTTATACAGGTCCCACAGTTCCGGGCGCTGGGCTTTCGGATCCCAGGCGCCGAATTCGTCGCGGAAGGAAAAGATGCGTTCCTTGGCGCGGGCCTTCTCTTCATCGCGGCGGGCGCCGCCGATGCAGGCGTCGAAACCGTGTGCGGCGATGGTTTCGAGCAAGGTCACGGCTTGCGCCGCATTGCGCGAATCCGTCGCCGGGTTGCGCAGGCGCACGGTGCCCCGCGTGATGGAGTCTTCCACGGAGCCGACGATCAGGCGTTCGCCCAGTTGCGCCACCTTTTTATCGCGGAAGGTGATGACTTCCGGGAAGTTGTGGCCCGTGTCGATGTGCACGAGGGGGAATGGAAACTTGCCTGGGCGGAAGGCCTTCTCGGCCAGGCGCAGCAGGACGACGGAATCCTTGCCGCCGGAAAACAGCAGGGCGGGGTTGGCCGATTCGGCCGCCACTTCGCGCATGATGTGGATGGCTTCCGACTCAAGACTGTCGAGGTGGCGCTGGTTCAAAATATTGCTCATATTGGATGCTTTCTTGTTCTGCTGCGTCTGTTATGTCTGTTCAGGCTGCCACGGATTTGATGCGGATCAACTTGCCGTCCACCATATGCAGGCCGCATTCCTTGGAATCGGGATTTTCCCACCACCAGCGTCCGGCGCGCACGTCTTCGCCCGGCTGCACGGCCCGCGTGCACGGTTCGCAGCCGATGGACGGGTAGCCCTGGTCGTGCAGCGCGTTGTACGGCACGTCGTTGGCGCGGATGTAGGCCCACACGTCTTCTTCCGACCAGTCGGCCAGGGGATTGAACTTGGTCATGGCGTGCGCCGCGTCCTCTTCCTGCACGTGCAGTTCCGCGCGCGTGGTGGACTGGGCGCGGCGCTGGCCCGTGACCCAGGCCTTGTTGCCGGCCAGGGCGCGGCCCAGGGGCTCGACCTTGCGGATGCGGCAGCATTCGCGGCGCATCTCGACGCTGTTGTAGAAGGCGTTCAGGCCGTTCTGTTCCACGTAGGCGGCGACGGCTTCCGGCTGCGGGCGGTACAGGACGATGTCGTGGCCGTAATGCGCCTTGACCTTGTCGAGCACGGCCAGGGTTTCCTGGTGCAGCCGGCCCGTTTCCAGGGAAAAGATGCCGATTGGCAGCTTTGCCTTCAGGATCATGTCGGTCAGCACCATGTCTTCGGCTGCCAGGCTGGACGCGAACACGGCCGGCGAAAAGTCCGCAGCGATGCGTGTCAGCGTTTGCTCGGTGGCGTCAATCAAAGAAGTCAAATTGCTCATGGCTGTCTTTCTCAGATGCCGGCCGCGTTGTCGAGGTCGGGATTCTGGCCTACGCGGTGGTGGCGGCGGAACAGCGGCGACTTGTCATCCCACGAAGCCTGGTAGGTTTCCGAAAAGACCGATAAGCCTTTCAGGGCGTCATGGATGCTGCGATCCGGCCGGGTGGCATAGGCGTCGAAGCCGACGCGGTGCATGGAAAACAGCTGGTCGCGCAGCACGTCGCCGATGGCGCGCAATTCCCCACGGAAACCCAGGCGGGCGCGCAGGTTGAAGGCGATGGAATAGCCGCGCCCATCCGTGAATTTCGGGAAATCGACACCGATGACGGGCAGTTGCGCCACGTCGGCCGCCAGTTCTTCCGGGCGCTCGTCGCTGGCCAGCCACACGCCGATGTCGGGCAGGCGGGCGGCCAGGCTTGCGCGCTGGGCTTGCCATACGGTCAGGGGCACGATGACCTTGCCGGCGGGCACGACGACCGTGTCCGGCGCATCGCCCTCATCGAGGCGCAGCAAGCCCCAGGTATTCGGCACCACGGCGGCGTTCTTGATGATTTCTTCGCGTACTTCAAACATATTCGTCTTCTCCCACCAGGTTGCCGACGGTGATCGGCGTTGCATATACGTGTTCCTTGAACGGCGCCAGGCCCAGGCGCTGGGCCGTGTCGACGAAGCGCTCGCCTTCGTGGCGGTCGCGCACGTAGACGTGCAGCAGGCGGCCGATGACTTCCGGCATTTGCAAGGCGGAGAACGATGGTCCGATGATCTTGCCGATGGCGGCGTGGTTGCCCTGCGCGCCGCCGATCGACACTTGATACCATTCGCTGCCATCCTTGTCGACGCCGAGGATGCCGATGCTGCCCACGTGATGGTGGCCGCAGGCATTGATGCAGCCGGAAATATTCAGCTCGATCTCGCCGATGTCGTGCTGGAAGTCGATGCTGTCGAAGCGTTCCGCGATGGCGGCCGCGATCGGCAGGGACTTGGCGTTGGCCAGCGAGCAGAAATCGCCGCCGGGGCAGCAGATCATGTCCGTCAGCAAGCCGATGTTCGGCGTGGCCAGGCCGTGCGCCTTGGCTTCCTGCCACAGTTTAAAGAGTTTCGACTGTTCCACGTCGGCCAGCACCAGATTCTGTTCATGCGTCACGCGCAGTTCGCCAAAGCTGTAGCGGTCGGCCAGGTCGGCCACGAAGTCGATCTGCTCGGCCGTCGCGTCGCCCGGCGGCACGCCCGTCTTCTTCAGCGACAGCACGACGGCCACGTAGCCGGGGCGCTGGTGCGGCTTGACGTTGCGCGCCAGCCAGTTCACATAGGCCTTGTTGTCCGCATGCTCCGCCTGGTAGTCGAATTCCGGCAGGGCGGCATAGGCGGGCGGATTGAAGAAGTCCGCCACGCGCTGCATTTCCTCGGTCGTCAGGGTTTCCGGACCATCCTTCAGGTCCACCCATTCCGCTTCCACCTGGCGCGTGAATTCTTCCACGCCGATGGCTTTCAGCAGGATCTTGATGCGCGCCTTGTATTTGTTGTCGCGGCGGCCATGCAGGTTGTACACGCGCATGATGGCCTGGATGTACGTCAGCAAGTGCTGCCATGGCAGGAATTCGCGCACCACGCTGCCCAGGATGGGGGTGCGGCCCATGCCGCCGCCCGCCATCACCTTGAAGCCCACTTCGCCCGCTGCGTTGCGCACGGCCGTCAAGCCGATGTCATGCACGGCGATGGCGGCGCGGTCTTCCACGGCGCCATTGATGGCCACCTTGAATTTGCGCGGCAGGGCGATGAATTCCGGGTGGAAGGTGCTCCACTGGCGCAGCACTTCCGCGTACGGGCGCGGATCGATGATTTCATCGGCGGCGACGCCGGCGTACGGGTCCGATGTTGTATTACGGATACAGTTGCCCGAAGTCTGGATCGCGTGCATTTCCACGGATGCCAGGTCGGTGAGGATATCGGGGGTCTGTTCCAGCTCGATCCAGTTGAACTGGATGTTCTGGCGCGTCGTGAAGTGGCCGTAGCCGCGGTCGTACTTGCGCGCGATGTGCGCGAACATGCGCATCTGCTTCGACGACAGCAAGCCGTAAGGCACGGCGATGCGCAGCATGTAGGCGTGGCGTTGCATGTACAGGCCGTTTTGCAGGCGCAGCGGAATGAATTCCTCTTCCGTCAGCTCATTGGCGATACGGCGCGCAACCTGGTCTCGGTACTGGGCGATGCGTTCTTTGATGATGAGGTGGTCGTACTGATCGTAATGGTACATATCAATTCCTAAAAAAGCCGGGGTGCTGGAAGATTGCCTGGGATTATGTTCTTGATACTGTTCGTGTTACTTGTTCGGTCAATTAATAGATTAGCTTTACTGCCACGCCGGTCAAGGTCATCGCCAGCAGGACTCTTAAAAACTTTTCCGGCACGGAGCGCGCCACCCAGGAGCCCAGGGTGATGCCGGGCAAGGAGCCGACCAGCAGGGAGGCCAGCAATTCCCAGTGGATGGAGCCGAGCCACCAGTGGCCCAGGGCGGCGATGGCCGTCAGGGGCACGGCGTAGGCGATATCGGTGCCCGCCACTTCGGCCGACGTCATGCGTGGATACAGCATCACCAGCAGGGTGGCGCCGATGGCGCCGGCGCCGATCGAGGAGACCGTCACCAGCACGCCCAGCACGGCGCCGGCGATGATGGTGGCGGCGGAAAGCTTGTTGCCTTGCAATTGTTTCTCAGGGTGGGCATTGATCCAGGCCAGCATGCGGCCCTTGAAGATCAGCGCCACGACGGTCAGCAGCACGGAAGCGGCGATGGAATAGCGGATGATCTGGCCGATTTCCGGCGACAGGGTGCCGAACGATTTCAGCGCCAGGGTCGAGACGACGGCGGCGGGCAGGGCGCCGATGCACAGGCGCTTGACGATATCCCAGCGGATGGTGCCGCGCAGGCGGTGGGTCAGGGTGCCGGCGCTCTTGGTGATCGAGGCGAAGGCCAGGTCGGTGCCCACGGCCACGGAGGGCGGCACGCCAAACAGCAGGGTTAACAGGGGCGTCATCAGCGAACCGCCGCCCACGCCGGTCATTCCTACGAGTAATCCTACGGCAAATCCTGAGACTATATAAGACAAAGTCATGCTTTCACCCCCAAAGTACCCGCAATAGTAATAAACTTGGCGTTTAATCCAAACTACTAAGTACGCATTTGCTTATATGCGATATGCGTATATGCATGAACGTAAAATCATGGGTGGGGCGGAACTTCGGCAAATCACGGCAATCTAGGGCAAAACCAGCAATGAATCTCCATCAACTGCGCTTCGTGCGCGAAGCGGTCCGGCAGAATTACAACCTGACGGACGCCGCCAAGGCCTTGTTTACGTCGCAACCGGGCGTGTCGAAGGCCATCATCGAGCTGGAAGAGGAACTGGGCGTGGATATCTTCACGCGCCACGGCAAGCGCATCCGCGGCTTGACGGAGCCGGGCCGCCTGGTGCTGGAGTCCGTCGAACTGATCATGCAGGAAATCGACAGCATGAAGCGCATCGGCAAGGAATTCGCGGCGCAGGACAGCGGCAGCTTTACCATTGCCACCACGCATACGCAGGCGCGCTACACCTTGCCCAAGGTGGTGCAAGCCTTCATGCTGAAGTTCCCGAAGGTAAGATTGTCATTGCTGCAAGGAAATCCCCGCCAGATCGCCGAAATGGTGCAGCGCGACCAGGCCGACCTGGCCATCGCCACGGAATCGATCGCCGCCATCGATGGCCTGATCACCTTGCCCTGCTATCAATGGGAGCACGTGGTGGTGGTGCCCGTCGACCATCCGCTGCTCAAGTCGAAGTCCGTGACCCTGGAAGAAATTGCCGCCTTCCCCCTGATTACCTATGACAGTGCGTTTGCCGGACGCAACAAGATCGACCACGCTTTCGTGCTGCGGGGCCTGAAACCGGACGTCCTGCTCGAGGCCATCGACGCGGACGTGATCAAGACTTATGTCGAGTTGGGCATGGGGATTGGTATCATAGCGGGTATGGCCTTCGATGCCGAGCGCGACAAAGGCTTGCGCGCCATCCCTGTCGGGCACCTGTTCGGCATGAATGTGTCGCGCGTGGCCGTCAAGCAGGGCGCGTATTTGCGCAGCTATATTTATACCTTTATCGAGTTGCTCACGCCGACCCTGAACCGCAAGCTCATCGAGCAGGCGATGAGCGGCGAGAAAGAGCACTACGAACTATAACAATGCAGGACACGGGCGGGCGATGTGCCTGGCCCAGCTTATTTACGAAGAGAAGAAACACATGATTACCGATCAGCTTGCCAAATATTACGCCACCATCGCGCAGCAGTACGAGCGCGTCTATGACAAGCCCGAACGCCAGGAAGACCTGGAAGTATTGCGCGACAAGGTCGCCGACGCGCTGGAAGGCCATACCGTGCTGGAGCTGGCCTGCGGCACCGGTTACTGGACGGAAGTGATCGCCGAGACGGCCGAGTCCGTGCTGGCGACCGACATCAACGATGAAATGCTGGCGCTGGCCCAGGCCCGCGGCTTGCCGGACAACGTCACCTTCGCCAAGCTCGACGCGTTTAACTTGCCCGATGACCTGCTGGGCAAGTTCACGGCCGTGTTCGCCGGTTTCTGGTGGTCGCACGTGAAGCGCGAAGACCAGGACAAATACCTGAAGCAGTTGCGCACGAAGCTGGGCAAGGACATCCTGCTGGTGCTGATCGACAATTCCTATGTCGACGGCAGCAGCACCGTGATCGCGCGCACCGACCTGGAAGGCAATACCCACCAGTTCCGCACGACGGAGGGGGGCGAGCGCTATGAAGTGCTGAAGAATTTCCCATCGGATAGCCACCTGCGCAAGAAGTTTGCCCACTCGGCCCGTGAAATCCGCATGAAGCGCCTGGAATACTACTGGCTGCTGAGCTGCCGCCTGAAGTAAGCGGCCGTGCTGCAAGAAGAACCGCCTGCGGGCGGTTTTTTTTCGTCTGTTGTTTTTATGTAACACGGTGTTGTGCCAAAAAGCAACATCTTGTCGATGTCATATTGTTGAAGTATTTGGTTGGCATGATTCGGTTCAGCAGCTAAGCAGCACATCTTGTCCAACCTAATGTAGAGAATCTCAAGTGAAAAAAATTACTCTGGCAGCATTGATCATCGGCGCCTTCGCGGCAGCCACGGCACAAGCACAATCGAACGTCACCGTCTACGGCGTGGTCGATCTGGGCATTGCCAAGACCACTGGCGGTGCGTTGCTGGAACGTGAAAATCAGGCGTCGCGCCTTGGTTTCAAGGGCACGGAAGATCTGGGTAACGGCTTGAAAGCCATTTTCAACCTGGAAAGCGAATTCAAGGCTGACACCGGCGCGCAAGCGACCGCGAACACCCTGTTCGATCGCCAGGCATGGGTCGGCCTGACCGGCGACTTCGGTACCGTCTACCTGGGCCGCACCAAGGACCTGATCGACGGCACCCTGGCCCGCGTCGATCCTTTCAACACCTACGGCGTGATCGGCAAGATCAATGAGCCAGTCATGCGCGGCGGCCAGTCGCCAAACGGCGCACAAGCCATTCCTAGCGCATCGGTGGTGGGCGTATCGCGCGTCAGCAATGCCGTGACCTACAACAGCCCGTCGTTCAGCGGTTTCGTGGTCAGCGGCCAATACGTTGCCAGCGAAATCAAGGATGCCGATTCGGGCTTCAGCGTCGTTGCCACGTATGACCAGGGTCCAGCCAGCGCGCACGCCGGCTACCAGAAGAAAGTGCAGTCCGTTGCCAACGCAGCGGCTGAACCAAAACTGTGGATCGTTGGCGGTGGCTACAAATTCGGCCCGGCCAAAGTCACCTTCGATTACTCGAAAGCCGATACCGACGTCGCTGCCACTGGCGAATTCAAGAGCTACCTGCTGGGCCTGGCCTATGACATCGGCGGCGGCGCCATCAAGGTCAGCTACGTGAAACAGAAGCAAGACAGCAACACCGTGAGCGGCAAGGAAACGGCCAAGGCCTACGGCCTGGGCTACGACTACCCGCTGTCGAAGCGTACCGCCGTGTACGTCTACGGTGGCCGCGACCAGTTCAGCGAAAAATCGATGTACCAGCTGGGCATGACCCACAAGTTCTAAGCACGTTTTTTGCCAAGACCAAGGGCGCCTGCGGGCGCCTTTTTTTATGGCAGGGCTGTTTCCATCACTTCCGCCTGCATGGGCAGCGAAATTTCGATGCGTGTTCCGCCCAGTTCGCTGTCGGCGCCGATATGGATGCTGCCATTCAAGCCCCACACCCGTTCGCGCATGCCCAGCAAGCCCAGGGCCGTGGCCTTTTCCAGGTCGCGCTCGGCGATGCCGCGCCCGTCATCCTGGATGGTGATCGCCAGCGAGGAGTCGATGCGGTGCAGGGCGATGGTGATGTGGCTGGCCTCGGCGTGGCGCGCGATATTCGTCAGCGCCTCCTGCACGATGCGGTAGATGGCCGTGCTGCGCGCATCGTCGAGCACCAGGTCGGCTTCGTCGGCCAGCAAGTCAAAATGCACGGTGCGGCGCTGCAGGAAATCGTGGCGCAGCTTTTGCAGGGCGAAATACAGTCCCCCTTCATCGAGCGCGCGCGGGCGCAGGTTGCTGGCGATGCGGCGCAGCGACGTGATGGCCGTTACCAGCAAGCCATCCATGCCCTGCAGCAGTGCCTGCAGGGGCAAGGTCGTGTCCGTGTGCTGGCGCACGAGGGTCAGGTCGACGCGCAAGGTGGCCAGCAACTGGCCCAGGTCGTCGTGTAGCTCGCGCGCGATATGCTTGCGTTCCTCTTCGCGGATGGATTGCAGCGCGCTCGACAGTTCACGCAGTTGCGAAAAGGAGCGGGCCAGCTGTTCATGCACCTGCTTGCGCGCGCTGATGTCGCGCACGATGATGGTAAACACGCTGCGGCCATCTTCCTGCATGGCCGAGAGCGACCCTTCGAGCGGAAACATGGCGCCATCGCTGCGCCGGCCCGTCAGCGTGTAGTCGGTGGCGCGCCGGCCCGTCAGGCGCAGTTCCTGGCTGATGTCATCGAAGGGCGGATCGCCATCGTGCTTGCCCAGGCTGCGTAAGTCGCGCAGGATGTAGTGGCCCAGGCGCATGCCGCGCATGCCGGCCGGCGTGTCGCCGAACAGCCTGGCCGCGGCGGCGTTGGCATGCAGGATGAGTTGCCGGCTGTCGATGCTGATGATGGCATCGCTGGCGCTGTCAATGATGGCCTGGCCGCGCGCCTGTCTTTGCCGGCTGGCTTTCAGGGGAGGAAACAGGCACAGCAGGAGCGCCGCCGCCATGCCCAGAGGCAGCATGCGCAGCAATGTGGAGCTGCCTCGGTCGGGCATGGGTTTCTCCTTGCGAACGTGAACGAAGGCAGGGCGGCAATGGCGGACGGGACTTTCTGTAGCCTATGCCTGCTGGCGCAGCGTGGCTTGATGTGGCGCAGGAAGGGGGAAGGAAGAGATCAAAGGCGCCGCGCCGGCGAGGGCCGGGCGGCGGTGCGCGATTACATTTGCTTGAACAGGTGCAGGAAGCTGCGGCTCACTTCGAGCTTGTCGGACTTGCCCTTGATGAGCACCAGATGGCGGCCGCGGATGTCGCGCGTCACGCCTTCGATGGCATTCACGTTGACCAGGGTGGCGCGGTGGATTTGCCAGAACAGCGAAGGATCGAGTTCTTCGGCCAGGTCGCGCACGGGCTTGCGGATCAAGGCTTCGTACTTGGCCGTCTGCACGCAGGTATATTTTTCATCCGAGCGGAAGAACAGGATCTCTTCCACGGGGATCATGCGCAAGTCCTGGCCGATGCTGGCCTGTATCCATTGCAGGTAGGCGGGCTTGGCCGTGATCTTTTCCGCCAGCTGCGACAGCATGGCCGTGACGCTGCTGTTGACGTCCAGCGCCGGCTTGTTCAGATGGGTTTTCAGGCGCTCCACCGTCACCAGCAGGCGTTCATGCTCGGGCGGCTTGAGCACGTAATCGACGGCGCCCCGCTCGAACGCCTCGACGGCGTGGGTGTCATAGGCCGTGACGAAGACGATGTGGGTCTTGCCGCCGATCACCTGGGCCGCTTCCATGCCCGTCTTGCCCGGCATGCGGATATCGAGGAAGGCAAAGTCCGGCTTCAGTTGTTCCACCAGTTCGATCGCTTCGTCGCCATTCTTGGCTTCGCCGATGATTTCCAGTTCGGGCCAGGCCTGGCCCAGGCGCAGGCGCAGCTGGTCGCGCATCAGTCTTTCGTCGTCGGCAATAATAGCGGTAGGCATAGGTCTCAAGTGTGAACAGGCGAAGATTGATTATTCAATGATTTGGCGTTTTTATCAACTGCCGAATTGATACACCTTATTTGGACAGCTGATACGGCACTTCGATCACGGCGCACACGCCACTGGGTTGATTTGGCGTAATGGTCAGGCTGCCCTGGTCGCCATGCAGCAGCTTCAGCCGCTCGCGGATGGTGGGCAAGCCCAGGCCCGTGCCATCGCTGGGCACGACGCCAAAGCCCAGGCCGTCATCGGTGACGGTGACGCGCAGTTTGCTGTGTGCCACTTCCGCCACGATGCGCAGGGTGCCGCCCTCCGGCTTGACTTCCAGGCCATGTTTGATGGCATTTTCCACCATCGATTGCAGCATCATGGGTGGGAAGGCGGCGCTGCGCAGGCCGTCGGGAATCTGGAAGTCGACGGTCAGGCGCTCTTCCATGCGCATCTTCAGCAGGTTCAAGTACGCCTGCACCATGTCCGCCTCGCGGCCCAGATTGGTGATCAGGGCGTTGTCGCGCATTTGCGGCAGCACGGCGCGCAGGTACTGGATCAGGCTGCGCTGCATCTTGGCGGCGCGCGGCGGATCGACCTGGATCAAATGCTCGACGGAAGCGAGGGTGTTGAACAGGAAGTGCGGCTCGACTTGCGCCTGCATCATCTGCATCTTCGCTTCGCTGAGCTGGCGCTGCATGGATTCGCGCTCTGCCGCCTCGTTCGCCGTGACCGTTTCCGCTTCGGCGCGTTTCTTGCCGCCGACGAGGGCCTTCATGGCGAACAGGGCCAGGACCAGCAGCGAGACAAAGCTCTTGAACCACGTGGAAGCCTGCTGGTGGTAGCGCGACACTTTTTGCTCTGCTGCATCATCGACGGCTTCCTCGATGGCATTCGACAGCTCTTCGCCGATTTGCGGCGGCAGTTCGATGTGGACTTCTTCCCCGGAAGCATTGGTCGTCACCGGATAACTGGGCTTGGCCGGCGCCGCAGGGGCGGCAGGCGGCTCGGGCGGTTCCGGCGGCACGGTATTTGCGTGCTCGTCCGTCTCGGCGGTATCGGACGGTTCGCTGGCCGCGTCGGCCGTGCTGCTGCTGCGCCGGTTCTTGCTGTTGCGGGGATTGAAGTGGATGCCCGTATCGTCGATCAGGATATTCGTGTCCCCCGTGCCCTTGCTGGCCCGCTTGTGGGACTTGATGACGACTTCCTCGTTCGGGCTGGAGGAGAACAGCTCATCTTGCAGAATCGAGCCGGCGATCAGGGCCAGTGCGGCAAACAGGAAAAACTTCCACCAGGAGAGCTGGGTGACCCAGGTCGTGGTCGCGTCGAATGCCCGTTGCAACCAGGCGAGGATGGTTTTCAACAGTTGCGGCAGGTCGGAAATCGGGAGCATGTGGACGCTTTCAAATACAAGATACAAGAGTTAATCGACGCGGCGGACAAGTTTAACCTGTTGTTGCGCCGTGTCAGAGTCTGATGTTGCCACTGTGCCTAAAGCGATGGCGCGATGCCAGCCGATTGCGACAGGCTGCACAAATGGGCGCTTGAAGTGAAGGGCGGGCTTGCTGGTCGGTGGGGCGCTCGTGCATGCCTGGGAAATTAATCCTTGCGGCGCATGCAGGGCAGGGCTATAATTCGCCCCCTCGCTGAACGACGCATGCAGATGCCGAGTAAATCAGGGTGAAAAAAGAAGGTTGACGAAACGAGCTAAACGCTTCATACTCTTTCTTCTTCGCAGCTGACAAACACAACGCTTTGTCGATAGCGCGAAAGCA
>NZ_RFSK01000035.1 GCF_009923995.1 Janthinobacterium sp.
GTGGCCACGCGCTACCTGCCGAACTACCTGGGATGGCGCTGGATACTCGACGCCGGGCGCATCCGCTCGCCCGAAACCTTATTGAAAGCAACGTTGGGAGCGTTCCCACACTTGATGGTGACATAGCCTAAAAAAAAGCGCCGCTCCATGGCCTGGAGCGGCGCCTTGCGCTACATCAAACGGGCAAACATCAGAACTTCATGTTGGCCGTCAGGGTGGCCGAACGGCCCGGTGCCACGCCGGCATAGTGCGGCGAGGAAACCTTGTCGAAGTACAGCTTGTTCGTCAGGTTCTGGATATTCAGCTGCAGGGTCACGTTGCGGCTGACCACGTAGCTGGCCATGGCGTCGAAGCGGGTATAGGCCGGGGCATATTTGTTGTTGGCCACGTTGGCATAGACCTTGTCGACGTAGTTCACGCCGCCGCCCACCGTGATGGCAGGCGTCACCAGGTAGGACGTCCACAGCGAGGCGCTGTTCTTCGGCGTCGTCGGGAACTGGTTGCCGTTGTACGGCGACGGCGCGTACTGCGTCACGCCATTGATGACGCCATTCGTCACGTAGCCATTGTTTTCCACGATGGCGTTCAGGTGCGTGTAGCCGCCGAAGACCGACCATTCCTTGGTGATATTGCCGCTCAAGCCCAGCTCGATGCCCTTGACTTGCTTGTCGCCCACGTTTTGCGTGCTGCCGTCCGGTGCCGTCACGCGCGCATTGCTCATGTCGCTCTGGAAATAGGCGCCGCTCAGGGACAGGCGGCCACCCGGCAGCACTTCCCATTTCGTGCCCAGTTCGAAGCTCTTGCTTTCTTGCGGCTTCAGGTTCTGGATGGCGACCGTCAGGCCGTCGATGCCGTCGCCGCCGTCATTGCCCGGTGGCGTGGACGAAGTGCCGTAGGACACATACACGCTGCTGTTGGTCGATGGCTTGTACACCAGGCCCGCCTGGTAGCTGGCGAACGTGGCGTGCACATTGGCGCTGGTGGCGGCGGTGGTCTTGCCGTCGAGCGTGTATTGCGGCGTGTTCAGCGAACTCTTGTAGTCATCCCAGCGGATGCCCACGTTCAGCAGCCATTGCGGCGTGAACTCGATCGTATCGAAACCGTACACGGAGCGCGTGTTGGTGACGATGTTCGTGCGTGCCGGCGACACCGAGCGCGTGTAGACCCATGGGTCGTTGGCGTTCGGGTTGAGCAAGGGCGCGCAGTTATACAGGGTGGCCGCGCCATAGGTCGGGCAATTGGTGCCGACTTTTTCCAACGGGTTGTTGGTGCCAGGACTAAACAGATAAGAGCTGCGGTCCGTTTCTTCGCGGCCGATTTCCAGGCCCACGGTATAGGTGTTCTTCACGCCGCCGGCCAGGAATTCGCCGCCCAGGCTGGTCGCATTGGCCAGCGCCTGCGTATCGGTCGTGCGGGTGTTGGCGCGGCGCCAGACGGTGCCGTACAGCATGGTGTTGCCCTTGGAATCGTCGGGCTGGGTCCACACGTAGTCGTTGCTGGTCTTGCCGTAGCGGGTCACGTTGCGCAAAATCAATTTATTGCCGAAATCGTGGCGCACGTCGATGGTGCCGATGTCGCTCTGCGTGTCGCGGAAATCGCGGTTCACCAGGCCATAGAAAGTGTCGCGCGGCACGTTGACGGGGGTGCCGTTGCCGTTTTTCGAGACATTCGCGCCCGAGGAGAACGGGTTATTGAACGGCAAGCCCGTGTCCGGCAACTCGCTCGACTGCATGTGGTAGTAGCTCAGGGTCGCCTGCGTGGCCGACTTCAGGCCGAAGGTGATGGACGGCGCGATGCCCCAGCGGTCGCCATTGATGTAGTCGCGGCCCGCCACGTGGGCGTCGTGCGCCATCACGTTCAGGCGCACGGCCACGTCGTCGCTGATGACGCGGTTGACGTCGGCCGTGGCGCGGCGGTACTTGGCGCTGCCCAGGCCCACGGTGGCGTTGGTGAAGTCTTCCGCCTTCGGCGTCTTGCTGATCAGGTTGACGCCGCCGCCCGCGGACGAGCGTCCGCCGTAGGCCGAGTTCGGGCCCTTGACGACTTCGATTTGTTCCAGCGCAAAGATTTCGCGCGATTGCGAGCCCGTGTCGCGGATGCCGTCGATATACGTATCCGTTTGCGCGTTGTAGCCGCGGATGAACAGGTTGTCGCCCACGGGGTTGCCGCCTTCGCCGGCGCCGATGGTGATGCCCGGCACGGTGCGCAGCGCATCCGTCAGCGAGACGGCGCCCGTTTGCGAAATGATCTCGGCAGGAATCACCGTCACGGATTTCGGCGTATCGAGCAGGGGCGCCGTCAGCTTGTCGTTGGCCGACTTGACGGGCGCCTGGATCAGGCGCTCAGCCGTGCCCACGACCTTAACTTCCTGCAACTGCTGCGGCTTGTCCGTCGTTTGCGCGTGCAGCGCCAGCGGCATGGCCAGGGTGGCGAACGCGGCCAGGGCCGTGCCGTGCATGCGCGGCGTGGAAGGGGTCTGGTGCTTGCGGCTGCGGATGGTGGCGCCCGCTTTGTCTTTCGATGTCATCGCTATCTTTCAATATATCGGATGGAATAAATTGGCTGGCTACTGCCCCCCGGCAGTTGGCTGGCTCGTTGATTGCTTGGTACTACAAACTTGGGGACTGCAAAACTAGAACCGCCACAGCGCCGTCATGCGCAGCGCCCGGGACGAACCGGGCGCGATGTTGTCGTTGCTGTGGGCGGAAGCGTAATATTTCTTGTTGAATAAGTTTTCCACGTTCAGCTGCAGCTGGAAACGCGGCTGCGGCTTGAAATAGACGGCGCCGTCGACGCGGGCAAAGCCGGGCAGCGCCACCGTATTCGACACGGAGGCGTACACGGCGCTGCGGGCGATCACGCCCAGCGCCGCGCCCCAGGCGCCTGAAAAATCGTAGCGATTCCACAGGGACAGGCTGTGCCTGGGCACGTGCGCCACCGTGGCCCCTGCCAGGGCCGTGGCCGATTGTGTGGCCGTCAGCACGGCGCGCTGCCAGGCATAGCCGCCGGCGATGCGCCAGCCAGGCAAGACCTTGCCATTGACGTCCAGTTCCAGCCCTTCGCTGCGCTGGCCGTCGACCAGCATGGCCCGCGTGCTGTCGCTCGGGTCGGTGACGGCGACATTGCTGCGCGTCAAACGGTACAGGGCCGCGCTGGCCGTCAAGTCCGGCGTCACTTCCCACCTGGCGCCCGCCTCCACGCTGCGGAAACGCTCCGGCTCGAAGACGGCGTTGCTGGGCGTCAAGGACGCCAGCTGTTCGCCCGCGCGCGGCAGGAAGGACTGGCTCAGGCTGGCATACAGCGACAGGGCGGGCAGCGGCTGGTAAATCAGGCCCGCGCGCGGCGACCATGGCGCATCCGTGCGGGACAGGCGCTCGCCATTGCGCCGGTTGACGAAATCGACGGCAAAGCGCTCGTAGCGCACGCCGGCGACGGCTTGCCATTGGGGCGAGAAGCGCACCTGGTCCTGCAGATACACGGCGGCCGTGTCGGCCACGCCATGGTTGTCGGCATCCGTGGCGCTGGGGCGGAAAGTCACGGGCAAGTCCGTCACGGGGTGGGACGTGGGCAGGCTGATGTGCGTGACGCTGTCGCCCAGGGTGGTGAAATACCCCGTGTTGCGCAGATTGTCCGTCGTCTGCCGGCCCAGTTCCGCGCCCGCCGTCAGCCGGTGCTGCACGGTCCCGGCCGCCACCGTCCACTCGACGTCCGTCTGGTTGAACAGGTTGCGCCGCCGTGTCGCGCTGTTGTACGCCAGCACCGTCACGGACTGGCCGTCCGCGCTGACGGGACCGGGAAAGGCGTTCTGGTACAGCTTGTCGTAATCGGCCAGGCGCGTGCGGTTGCGCACGCTCGCGCCGCTGCCCAGTGCATGCTCGACGGTCATGCCCAGCGCATCGATGTAGGCCCAGGACGGGCTGGTGCCGGCGATGCCGAAGAACGTGGACGGGTCCGTGTCGATGGGCCGCCCCCGGTACGATGGCACGCCCCGGTCCGTCACCCGGTCGTCGCGGAAATGTTCATAGCTGGCCACCACCGTCGTGCGCGGCGACAGGCGCCAGGCCGCGACGGGATTGATGGCGCTGCGGCGCACGTTGACGCCCTGGCGGAACGAATCGCTGTTTTCCGCCATGGCATTGACGCGCAGGGCCACGTCGCTGCCGACAAGGTGCTGCACGTCGAGGGCGGCGCGCCGGTTGCGCCAGGCGCCCAGGCTCGCCGTTGCTTCGCCGGCATCCGTCCACTGCGGCTGCTTGCTGCTGCGGTTGATGACGCCACCGCCGCCGCCGTGGCCGAAGACCAGGGCGTTCGGCCCCTTGATGGCCTCGACCGCTTCGATATTGTAGAAATCGCGGTAATACTGCACGTCGTCGCGCATGCCGTCCAGGTAGAAATCCGACGTGGAACTGTTGCCGCGCATCACGGCCGTATCGCGGTTGCCCTCGCCCGCCGCCGTGCCCACGCCCGGCATGTAGCGCAGGACGTCGGCCATGCTGCGCATGTCCTGGTCGCGCAGCAACTCGCCCGTGACCACGCTGACGGCTTGCGGCGTGTCGCGCAGGGGCGTGTCATGGCGGCTGGCGGCCGTCGAGCTGGCGCGGCGGTAGCCCGCGTCGCCCTCGCCCGTCACCGTGACGGGCGCCAGCACCTGCAGGCCGGCCCCTGCCCCGTCCAGGTCGGCGCGCACGGGCGGCGGCGCCAGGCGGACGATGTAACTGCCGTCGGCCAGGGCCACGGCCACCAGGCCCGTGCCTGCCAGCAATTGCTGCAAGCCCTGGCCGATGGCCACCGTGGCGTTCAGCCCGGCGCTGCGCTTGCCCTGCGTCAAGCCACCTTCGGCCGACAGCAGGATGCCCGCCTGCCCCGCGAACTGGCGCAGGGCCTGGCCCAGGGGCGCGGCGGCGATGCGGAAGCTGCGCGGCGCATCCGAGGCCGCCGCTGCCATCGCATACATGGCGGGCACGGCCAGCAACGCCGCGGCCAGGGACAGCGGCAGCAGACGGCGGGCAAACGGCAGGGATGACGGGGACAGGGGCACGGCGTTCCTATGTGGTGTTGAGCAGGCTACTTCTACCTTGCCAAACAACTTTTCAAAAAGGGAACCACTTTTTGAGAAATATTCTTATTTACAGTTTTCAGCGCGCTTCGACCGTCACCCACCAGTCGTGCAGGCGGCGGACCTTCACGGGCAAGGTCGCTTCCAGCGCCGCCAGGATGCGGTCCGTGTCGGCCAGCGGATAGCTGCCCACGAGGCGCAAATGGGCCACTTCGGGCGCGCAGCCCAGGTGGCCGCGCCGGTAGCGCGACAGTTGCGCGAGGAAATCGTCGAGGCGCATCTGCTCGGGCTGCAGGCGGTACTCGATCCACGCGGCCCCGTTCGGATCGGCGGCGAACGGCTCGCCGATACTGCCATCGCCGAAGCGGATCTGCTGGCCGGCAGGCACGATGCGCGGCGTGCCGCCATCGCGGGGCGCCACCTCGACGCGGCCCTCGTAGACGGCCAGCAAGGTCGTCTCACCCTGCGGCCGCACGCTGAAACGCGTGCCCAGCGCGCGCAGGCGGCCGTGCACGGTGTCGACGACCAGCGGGCGCGCCGGCTGCCGGCCGTCGGGTGCTGTGGCAAGGTGGATTTCGCCCGCATACAGCTTGATGAGGCGCAAGCCGGCGCCATAGTCGATGTCGAGGGAAGTTGCCGTGTTCAGCCACAGCTGCGAGCCGTCGGCCAGCGCCAGCTCGCGGATCGTGCCGACGGGGGTGTGTTCCGCCGCTTGCAGGCCGGCGACCCAGCTGCGCGCATCGCGCCGCCAGAACATGGCGCCGCCCAGTCCGCTCGTCAGGCACAGCAGCAGCAAGCCCTTGACGGCGCTGCGGCGCGGACCTGCCTCGTCGAGCGCCTGGCGCGCCGGCTCGCCCGGCAAGTGGCGGAATTCGGCGCTGACGGCTTCCACCCTGCGCCAGGCGGCCCGGTGGGCGGGAGACGCCGCATGCCAGCGCTCCCACGCTTGCCGGTCGGCGGGCGCCACGTCATCCCCGCGCAGCACGGCGAACCATTCGGCCGCCTCCTGCAGGATGGCGTAGTCGGCCGGTGCCTGGCGCAGCGCGGAGGCGGGCTCAGGCGGCATCATCCATGCACAGCATGCATTGCAGCATGGCTTGCGCCATGTATTTTTTCACCATGCGTTCCGATACGTCCAGCTGGCCGGCGATCTGCGCATACGTCAGCCCGTCGAGCTGGGCCAGCAGGAAGGCCTGGCGGGCGCGCGGCGACAGGGTATCGAGCATGGCATCGATGCGGTACAGGGTTTCGACCAGCAGCGCCCGCTCCTCGGGCGACGGCGCCGTCAGCTCGGGCCGGCTGGCCAGCGCGGCGAGGAAGGTGCGCTCCAGGGTCAGGCGGCGCCAGTGGTTGACCAGCAAGCCGTTGGCGACCGTGCTCAGGTAGGCGCGCGGTTCGCGCAGGCCGTCCGCCGACTGCGTGGCCAGCATGCGCACGAAGGTGTCCTGCGCCAGGTCCGCCGCGCCGTCGCGGCAGCCCAGCTTGCGCCACAGCCAGTTATACAGCCAGCCATGGTGGCTGGTGTACAGGTCGCTGAAGCTATCGAGGGAGGGAGAAATGGTGGACACGGGCAAACGGACAAAAGGGCTGCCGGACTTGCCTGCCAAGTGGGTCAGCCGGTATCAGGAATTCATGCTCAGGAATGCTTGATCATTTCATGATCACGAATGAGAATGATTTTTATTTTCACACAATTTCACTGCGATGTAAATTATCAATGTCATCATTTTCAAATTCCGTGGCGATTTTGCGCCGCCAAGGCATCCCGCCATTATTTGCGAATGATTCTCGTTTGCGATACTATAGCAGCCTTCACCACCCCTGCCATGCCATCCGACGCCCTGCATGGCTGCGCTATCGAAAGCCGATTCATGACCACCTCCCCTACCCTGCATCCGCCCCAGCTGCGCGCCAGCGCCGACGCCGCGCCCGAAGCGCGCCAGCAGCGCCAAGCTGCCGCCGCATCGCCGCGCCGGCACTGGAGCTGGAAGCAGGTGTGGTTCCAGTTGCACTGGTTTATCGGCATCACGGCCGGCACGGTGCTGGTGGTCATCGGCCTGAGCGGCGCCACCCTGGCCTTCAAGGATGAGCTGCTGGACCTGATGAACCCCGGCGTGCGCCACGTGCCCGTGGAAACGCGCGCGCCGCTGACGCCGGGCCAGCTAAGCAGCATCGCCGCGGCCGAACACGGCCAGCGCGTGGCTTCCATCACCATGTATGCGGAAGCGGGCGCGGCGCCCCGTTTATTCTTTGCGCCGAAGAATGGCCAGCGGCGCGGCGAATCCATTTATGTGCACCCGTACACGGGCGCGACCCAGCCGGCGCTGACGGGCGCGGAATTTTTCGAATGGACGGAATCCCTGCACCGCTGGCTGCTGCTGCCACGCGATCCGGGCCGGCAGGTGGCGGGCGCGCTGGCCCTGTGCCTGCTGGGCCTGGCATTGTCCGGCCTGTACCTGCGCTGGCCCCGCCGTCCGCTGGACTGGCGCACGTGGCTGACCTTCGATCCGGCCCTGAAAGGCCGCTCCTTCCTGTGGAATCTGCACGCCGTGGCCGGCACCTGGTGCCTGGTGGTGTACGTGGCGCTGACCCTGACGGGCATCTACTGGAGCTATGACGTGGTGCGCGACAATATCGACGCGTGGGCCGGCAAGCCGCCCCGCGTGGCGCAGGCGCCGGGCAAGAAAGGTCCGCCGAAAGAGAACAAGGAAGCGTCCGCCGTCGACATCGGCCCGGCCTGGACCAGCTTCCAGCAGCACGCCCCGGGCTGGACCCTGGCCAGCGTGCGCCTGCCCACGCGCCCGGACGAAGCCGTGCAATTCACGTGGCTGGCCGCCGACGCGCCGCACGAGCGGGCGCGCAGCCGCATGGACATCCTGCCGGCCGACGGCAAGGTGACGGATAACGCGCCGTACAGCCAGCAGGGACTGGGGGCGCGCCTCGTCAACATCATTTATCCGCTGCACATGGGCACCTATTTCGGCTTGCCAGGACGCATCATCGTCACCCTCGCCAGCCTGGGCCTGCCCCTGTTCGCCATCACGGGCTGGATGCTGTACCTGGGCCGCCGCAAGGCGAAGCGGGCCGTGCAGGCGCAGCGCGCCATGCTGGCCGGCACGCCCGGCAACGCGGGCACGGGCTTGCCCACCCTCGTCGCCTACGCCAGCCAGTCGGGCCAGGCCGAACGCCTGGCCCTGGAAAGCGCGCGCGCCCTGCAGCAGGCGGGCGTGGCCGTGGACGTGCAATCGCTGGACCAGTTCGATCCCGCCCAATTGCGCCGGTACGAACGGGCCCTGATCGTTGCCAGCACCTTTGGCGAAGGCGAGGCGCCGGACGGCACGCGCCGCTTCGCGCGCCTGCTGCAAGCCACCCCGGGCACGCCGCTGGCGGGCCTGGAAGTGGGCGTACTGGCCCTGGGCGACCGCCATTACAGCGCCTTCTGCGGCTTTGGCCATGCGCTGGAGCAACAACTGCACGCGCTGGGCGCCACGCCGCTGTTCCCGCTGATCGAGGTGGACAAGCACGATCCCGCCGCCCTGGCCGCCTGGTCGCAGGCACTGGCCCGCTGCAGCGGCAGCGCCATCGACGCCATCGGCGTGCAGGAAGAAGCATCGTATGACACGTGGCATCTGACGGGCCGCGTGCTGCTCAATCCGGGCAGCCTGGGCGGCGAACTGCACGAAATCACCCTGGCCGGCCCGGCCGGGGCGACCTGGGAAGCGGGCGCGCTGGCCGAAATCATTCCCTGCAATGCGGATGGCAGCGATGGCGACGGGGATACCGCCCACCATGCGCCGCGCAGCTATTCCATCGCTTCGCTGCCGGCCGATGGCGCGCTGCAATTGCTGGTGCGCCAGGAAACCCATGCGGGCGAGAACAATCAGGGCCATGGCCTCGCTTCCGGCTGGCTCACGCGTTTCGCCCCGCCTGGCGCGGCCATCCGCTTGCGCCTGCAAGCCAATCCCGCCTTCGCCCCTGCCCTGGCGGACGTGCCCTGCATTTACATCGGCAACGGTTCCGGCCTGGCCGGCCTGCGCGCGCACCTGCGCGCACGCCAGCGGGCGGGACTGGCCCGCAACTGGCTGCTGTTCGGCGAACGCCAGCAAGCTGTTGACAGCATCTGCGACGCGGAGTTGCAGGGCTGGCTGGACAATGGCCACCTGGCGCGCCTGGACCGCGTCTTCTCGCGCGACGGCGCCGGGGACGCGCGCGAATACGTGCAGGACCGCTTGCGCGCCAGCGCCGGCGCATTGCGCGCCTGGCTGGAACAGGGCGCCATCGTCTGCGTGTGCGGCAGCCTGCACGGCATGGCGGCCGGTGTCGATGCTGTGCTGCAGGAAGTGCTGGGCCAGGACGGCGTCGACGCCCTGCTGGCCGCCGGCCGCTACCGCCGCGACGTGTATTGAGCCACATCAAAGCACCTTGCCTGCCGCCGCCCTGTGTGCGGCGGCGAACGGTGAAATAGCGCCACGGGACTAGAGTGGGCACATGGCGGCAAGCCTGCCGCCCCACCCACCAGCTGCGAGGTCCCCCATGAAAAACCCCTGGATGAGCATGTACCTGAGCGCCGCCAACCGCATCGCCAACACGGCGCGCGGCCAGGCCACGGCGGCCGTCAAACGCGAGGCGGCGAAGAATACGCGGCAGCTGACGCAAGTGTGGTTCGACTCCTTCCTGCCGGCGGCGGGCCAGCCGCGCAAGCGCCGCAAAGCCAGGTAAGCGGGCGACGGGCAGGCAAACTGGTGCAGTGCATCACAGCAACTAGTTGAAGTTTCAATCAAATGAACTAAACTGCAAGCATGGTAGTAAAGATATGAGCACGCGATTGAAGTGACCGGCAGGCGCCGCACCCCCGCGCCGCCACCGGCTCATCAGGAGACGACCATGTTGACGCTCAAAGTGCTGGTCTGCCTTGCCCTCTCGGCGCTGCTGCTGATACCGCTGGTGTTGCGGGATGCCATGCAGACGTCGGCCGGGCAACAGTTGCAGGTGCCGAACGTGGATGCGCAAGGCATGTGGGCCCGCTGGCCCAAGCAATAGGCCTGCGCGCGGCTGAAAAACGCCGCCGGCTGCGTTGCCGCGCCGCGCCGCACAGGCGTATTGCCGTCGGCACGGCGCCTCGCCGGCAGTGTCGTTTGGCGGCGCCCGCCTATTGCCCGCCAAGGGTACGCATCGTTGAAACCGCTTTGTTGCGGGTGGGATAGTGTTCCCTGGCTCCCCCCTGCTCCAGCTTGCTTCTTCCCTCCCGTTCTTCACCATACTTTTGATCCAGATCATGGATTTACCGCGTTCCTGCGCCCACACTGGAACAGCCCGGCTCGCATCGGGACGGGTTCAACGGGGAGGTTCGGCATGCATGATTCGCATTGGAAAGAAGAGATGGCACTGGGCGTGCCCGCCATCGACGAGGCGCATGAGGCGCTGTTTCTGGAACTGGGGCGGCTGTCGCAGCTGGGCGACCAGCATTTCAGCGCGGCGTTCCGCGACCTGATCGCGGCCGTCGAACGCGATTTTCGGGAAGAGGAAGACTTGATGGAGGAAATCGGCTTTCCTTCGCTGGCGAACCACCGCGAACAGCATGCGCGGGTGCTCAGCGGCCTGCACCATGCCTGGGCCGCCGTCGACGAAGGCGACCTGGCACAGGGGCGCCACGCGCTGTCGCTGTTGCCGCAATGGCTGATCTTTCACCAGGCCACCATGGACCTGGCCCTGGCCGCGGCGCTGGAACTGGCGCAGCGCCAGCCCCACTGAGCGCCGCCCGCGCCCGTCCTACAGCAGCAGCACGGTGGCCTGCTCGGGCAGCACGACGCGGTAGTGGCCCGGGTATTTATCTTCGCCATCGAAGATCTTGCAGAACACGGGCTGGTTGATGTCGTTGACGGCCGGCTCGTTCATGGGCAGGGTGGCAATCAGCTGCTCGCCATCCATCAGGCGCAGCGCGCTGCCCGTCTCGGCCGCGCAAAAGGCCAGTGCCTGCACCTCGCTGGCGAACGGCCGCTTGTACCACGGCGTGATGGCCCGCACGGCGCGGCGGGCGTCGTGCAGGACCTGGCCGATGCGCGTGACATTCCACGCGTCGCGCGCAACCGAGGGCTGGATGACGATGTTCGCCGTCAACTCTCCCTTGCCCTTGTTGACGAGGAAAGTACCGTCCTGGGCCGCGATATCGTCATTCAGGGGCACGACGAACACGCCCCCTTCCGACACCTTGATGGGAATCGGCGGGCCATTGCCCTGCAGGGCCACGCGCACGTCGTCGATGGTGGCGCTGAGCTTGGCCGGAATCAGGCGCAAGGCCATGACCACGTTGCCGCTCGACACTTGCCAGACCTTCCTGGCCGTCAGGTAGCTGTCGCGGTAAGCCGTGAAACGTATGCGGGGCGGCTTGGCGTCGCCATTGGCCGTGATCGTCACCGTTTGCGGCGGCAACGCTTCCGCCGCGGAGGCGGGCTCGCCGGCCGGCGCGGCGGCAGGCGGCGCGGCCTCGCTGGCGGCCGAGGCCGCAGCACTGGCGCTGGCCGGCGGCGCGGGAACAGCCGGCGGCGGCGCGTGCTCCTGGGCCTGGCCCAGCGAGACGACACACCACCACCCTGCACAGGCTATCCATGTACGCATGCAATTCTTTCAAATAGGAAAATATTTTGTCAGCGTCTGCATTATCGCAGAAGCCCCGCCAACGCGCCGTCCACGGCCGGCATGCACTCTTCTGGTGCGCACGCTTGCTTAATTGGCAAATACCCCCTATATTGATAATGATTCTTATTCACGAAATGTGACAGGAATCGCACGCACGTCCCTCCCGCGCCCCGCGCGCCGGAACCGCTATCCGAGCCAGACCCCGGGCCAGCCTCCCGCCATCCCCCAGCTACTGCGCCATGCGCCAGACGCGATAGGAACCCTCACGACTAAAAATATGCCAGGAAAATGATGCAATCGACTACCGTCTTCTCTTCTTCGCGCCAGCCCGCCTTGCGCCCCCTCCCCCGCCTGCTGCCGGCCGCCCTGCTGGCCCTTGCCGCCGGCGCGTCCCTGCCGGCCCGGGCTGCCGATGCCGCGCCGGCCGACATGACCATGCCCGCCGTCACCGTACTGGGCCAGTCGACGGCCAGCACGGAAGGCACAGGCTCCTACACGGCGGGCGAGGCGCGCAGCGCCACGCGCATGGACCTGTCCCTGCGCGAAACGCCGCAATCGGTCAGCGTCATCACGCGCCAGCTGCTCGACGACCTGGGCGCCGTGCGCCTGGACCAGGCGCTGGCGCAAACGACGGGCATCCAGGTGGGCCAGAATGACACGGAGCGCACGACGTTTTATGCGCGCGGCTTCGGCATCAACAATCTCCAGATCGACGGCATGCCGCGGGGCGGCAATGCGCCACTGCAAGACACGATCCTGTACGACCGCATCGAAGTGATCCGTGGCGCCACGGGCCTGATGGGCGGCAAGGGCGACCCGTCGGCCACCATCAACATGGTGCGCAAGCGGCCGACGAAGACCTTCCAGGCCAGCGCCGGCCTCATCGTCAGCCGCTGGAACGACCAGCGCCTGGAAGCGGACGTCTCCGGCGCCCTGAACGGGGATGGCAGCGTGCGCGCCCGCGCCGCCCTGGCCTGGCAAAAACGCGATTCCTACCTGGACATGTACCACGAACGCAAGACGGTGGGCATGGCCATCCTCGAGGCGGACTTGCGTCCCGGCACCCTGCTGACGGCCGGCGTCGACTTCCAGGACAACCAGCCGACGGGCGCCACCTGGGGCGCCGTGCCCTACTGGAATGCGGACGGCAGCCTGGCGAACTTGCCGCGCAACACCAGTTTCACGACGCCGTGGAGTACCTGGGCCAACAAGCAGCATACCGTGTTCACGTCGCTGTATCAGCGCCTGCCCGGCAACTGGAATCTACACCTGGGCTATGCGCGCACGGAAAGCACGAACCGCACCACCGTCGCCTACGCGGGCGCGGGCCATCCCGACCCCGCCACGGGCGCAGGCATGCGCCTGTGGACGGGCGCCTGGGGCCCGGGCAAGAGCAGCAGCGACAATTTCGACGTGTACGCCAGCGGGCCGTTCACCTTGCTGGGACGCAAGCACACGGCCATCGTCGGCTGGAACGGCGGCAACCAGCGCGCCCGTTCGCTGGGCGGCGAGGCGGAAATCGCCTATCCCGACTTCATCCCAGACTACCGCAGCTGGACGGGCAACATTCCCCGTCCCGTCTTCCACGCGGACGGCTCCCGCACGGAAACGGTCACGCGCCTGGCGGGCGCCTACGTGGCCACGCGGCTGAGCCTGGCCGATCCGCTGCACCTGATCATCGGCGCGCGCAGCAGCACCTACCGCACGGATACGCGCAGCTACGATACGCGGGGCGCGTACACGGGCAGCGCCGACTTTGCGGAAACGCGCAATGAAGTCACGCCCTACGTGGGCGCCGTGTTCGACCTCAACCGGCAATATTCTGCGTATGCCAGCTTTACCCAGCTGTTCAACCCGCAGACGAGCAAGGACCGCAACGACAAGTTCTTGCCGCCGGAAACGGGCGACAACGCGGAGCTGGGCATCAAGGGCGAATTCTATGAGGGCAAGCTGAACGCGTCGGCCGCCCTGTTCCACACGCAGAAAAAGAACCTGGCGGAACTGGACCGCACGGTGCCGCCCGGCTTCCTGCTGCCCGACGGCAGCCAGGCCATGGTGGCCAACGGGGCCGGCGTCACGGCCAGGGGCATCGAGTTCGACGTGTCCGGCCAGCTCACGCCCGCGTGGGAAGCGAGCGGCGGCTACACCTACCTGCATGCGGCCGAGGCGGACGGGCGCCGCGCCGCCACCACGCAGCCGCGCCACCTGTTCCGCCTGGCCACCAGCTACCGCTTCGACGGCCAGCTGAACGGCTTGCGGGCCGGCGCCAGCATGACGGCGCAAAGCGCCACCTACAGCGAAGCGTGGTATGGCCGCCCGCCGTCCGGGGACGTCGCCAACATCCCGCAGGCGGGCTATGCGCTGCTCAATGCCATGGCCAGCTATGCGCTCAACAAGCATGCCAGCGTGCAATTGAACGTGGACAACCTGCTGGACAAGAAATACTACCGCAACGTGGGCTTCTTCGACGGCGTGTTCTGGGGCGAACCGCGCAACGTCAGCCTGTCCCTGCGCGGCACCTACTGATCACGCTGCAGGGTCGCTGCGCCAGTGCGCGGGCGCCGGCAGGTGGAAGCCTTCCAGCAGGGGTCCGCCCACGGGCGCCAGCACGGCGGCGGCCAGCTGCGCGAACGCGCGCTGCCCGGCCGGCAAGTCGCTGGCCACCAGGCGCAGCGCGCCATCGAGCTGGACGGCGACGGCCCCATCGAACGCCTGCAGGCGGCGGAACAGGTGCTTGCCGCCGCCGCTCCATGCGCCGGCCGCGCGCAGGCGCAGGTCGGCCAGCGCCTCATACAGCTGGCAGGCCACGGCCAGCGCCTCGCCCGGGTGCCGGCTGTCGACCAGGTCTTCCAGCAGGGTCGTGATGGCGTAGCGGCGCCGCAGCAGGGTCTCCCCGTCGAGCACGGGCGGCCCTGCCGCATCGATGGCCTGCGCCAGCGCCAGCAGCTGCGCATGGCGCGGGCCGGACGCGACGATGTTTTCCCCTTCCAGCACCATGCGCGCCAGCGGCACCGTGCCGCCCGGCGCATCCATTTCCTTGCAGAAATACGTGAACGTGGCCAGATCGTGCGCGAACAGTTCCACCGTGCGCCCCTCGGCCACGATGGTGGAACGCCAGGCGCAGTCGACGTGCTCGAACAGGAGCAGCAGGTCGATGTCGGAAGTGGGCGTGGGCCGGCCCGTGGCGAACGAGCCGCCGATGATGGCCGCCACGGCCGTGGGATACTGCCGCTGCACCAGCCGCGCGGCGATGGCGCGGATGGTGTCGTAGGTGGGGATGGTCGTCAAAGCCGGTTCTCCGTGCCGAAAAAACACTATCCTACCCGCAATAGGCAGGTGGCTGCCATGCGTCCGCCATCCTGCTACACTGGCGCTATCTCATTCAGCACGGCGTTCGCCCAGGCGGCCTGACCAAGGAACAGACATGGAATACAGATGCATGGTGGTGCCCTCGCCCGTGGGCGAGCTGACCCTGGTGGCGCGCGGCGCGGCCCTGGCCGCCATCTTGTGGGAAAACGACAAGCCCAACCGCGTGCGCCTGGGCCAGATGCGCGTCGATGAAGGCTGTGCCGTGCTGCAGGAAACGGCGCGCCAGCTGGCGGCGTATTTTGCCGGCACGCTGCAATGCTTCGACGTGCCGCTCGATTTCGCCGGCACACCCTTCCAGCAGGACGTCTGGCGCGCGCTGCTGACGATACCGTATGGCCAGACGCGCAGCTATGGCGAGATCGCGCGCCAGATCGGCCGCCCTTCCGCCGTGCGCGCCGTGGGCGCCGCCAACGGCAAGAATCCCATTTCCATCATCGCACCCTGCCACCGGGTCATCGGCGCCACGGGCGAGCTGACGGGCTTTGCGGGCGGCTTACACGCCAAGGAAACTTTACTGGCGCTGGAAGGCATTTCCCTGTCCAGCGACCGCGAAGCCCTGAAGACGGGCCACGCCCGGCGCCGCGCCGTGCACGTCGATACGGCGCAGGGCTGCCTGTTTTAGCAGGCAGGCTCGCTCCCCTTGTGGGATACTCGCGCCTTCCGTTCACGCCTGCCCATCCTATGCCCTACCTGTCCATCCTGTTCTTTGCCATCCTGTATTTGCTGGCCATCTTCTTTTTCCATATTCCCGCCCTGGTCGCCCTCGTGTATGGCGTGCTGAGCATCAGCTGCTTCGTGGCCTATGCCATCGACAAATCGGCCGCCAAAGGGGGCCGCTGGCGCACGTCGGAACGCACCCTGCTGCTGCTGGGATTGCTGTGCGGCTGGCCGGGCGCCGTGCTGGCCCAGCAATGGCTGCGCCACAAGTCGAGCAAGCGCTCGTTCCGCACCCTGTTCTGGATCACGGTCGCCCTCAATATCGGCGCCTTCGTGTACTTCAGCATGCATTACGCGGCGCCGGACATCGGCACGGACGTGGCGCCCATCGAACTGTAGGGCGCAAGAAGCGCCCGGCCGCTCACTCGCCCAGCAGGCGCAGCGACTCCAGCCAGTCCGCCTTCCACTCGCGCAGCAGCGGCTGCGTGGCGAAGGCCTTCTTCAGGTGCGCCATCGGCACGCGGTGCACGTCGTGCAGGCCGAACGCCAGCGTCACCGGATGCCACAGGTGGCTGTTCTTGCCGCCGCGCGAATTCTTGCGCACGCGGGCGCCATCGTCGCCAAAGATGCCCACGCCGCTGGCCAGCCCCTTGTCCAGGTCGACCTTGCCCACGCCGGCGAAGGCAAGCAGGATCTGTTCGCGGCCCAGGCCTTTCAGGGCGCTGGGCAGGACGACGGGCGCCGCCTTTTCCGCCGCCTCATCCGGCTGCGGCTGCTGCAATTCCTTGAGCAAACGCAACAGGTCGCGTTCCTGGAAGTGCAGGCCGTCCAGCGGCACGCGCAAGCCCGGCGCCTTCAGTTCGATGGCGAGGTTGCCCGAATCGCGCGTAAAACGCAGCCAGACGTCGCCCGCGCCCGAGGCCAGGTGCTGCTTGTCGCCAATAAACACGACGGGCGCCGCATAGCGCGTCACGCCATCCTGGAACAGCTCGGCCCATTCCTCGCTGTAGTCGAGCCACACGTACGGCGCGCCGCCCTGCTCCAGCAGGCGCGCCAGGGTCCACGGCGAACCTGTCTGTTCGGCCAGCCAGGCACAGGCTTCAAGGGTGGTAGCGCGGTAAGGCAAAGGGAGGGAAGTCATGGCGGTTCCGTGGATCAAAGTGGAGCGCAGTGTAGCAGACGCCGCCATTGCCCAGCCTGGCAAGCGCGGCGGGCGCGCCTTTTTTGCGCGATGTGCTAGGCTGGAAGCGTCAGCCCGCGCCATGGCCATCCTGGCCGCATGGCGCACAACCGCGAGGGGATCACCATGCAATCGAGCACCAATGCCGCCACCGCACCCGCACCGCCGCCGGAGCGCGATTCGCCCACGCCGGCCAGCGAAAGCCACGCCGAGGAAATCCTCGATGAAGCGCTGAAGGAAAGCTTTCCGGCCAGCGACCCGATCGCCATCGCCACGCCCAAACCTGCCCCCAAGACGCCCGCCTGAGAGCGCCAGCCCGCCTGCCACCCTCGCGGTGGCATTTTTTATGGCGATGTCACCATCAAGTCATGGCGGTGACAGTGTGCGGATTGGCAGACGGGGCAATGCAAGCGTTGCCGGGCCACGCTTTCGAGCAGTGCCACGGCGGCATCCGGCGATACGGCCCCATGCCGCAAGGCGATACCGGCCAGGCGCTGGCGCCGGCTCAGATTGGCAAACTGGGCGATAAAACGTTTCCATTCGGCTGCTTGCATGCGGTGCTCCCGGCTGGCTGGTCCACTCAGTTAGACCTCAGCCATACCGTGAGCTCCCCTATTTGACGGGGACAAAGCCTTTTTTATCTTCCCCTGAATCCGAACGGCGCGCCCGCGCGTAGATGGCTATGCCATCGCCCAAGGAAGTGACCACGCGGAAAGGGAGTGCCATGATGCAGCATTACAGCAAGAAGACGGACCCCATGGATCAGCGCCTGTACCTGGCCCGGCGCATCGACCAGGCCGACGCGCGCCTGCGGCGCCTGAATGGAGCGCTGGCCGATGCGCCGGCGCGCGAACGCTGCGCGCAATGGATCACGGCCTGGGCCGTGGCGGCCGGTGCCGACGCGCCGCGCGGCATGAAGCTGCGCATCCGGGACAATTTCATCTTGCTTTGACCTTCATCAAAAGCAAAAGCCCCGCCCCATGCAGGCGCACGGGGCGGGGCCAGTCACGCCGGCGGGCGCTCAGTCTAGTCGCGCGTATCGCGGTACTGTTCGGGCGTCGTGTCGCCGTCGGCGATTTCGTACCACATCGCATTGAGCACGGCGAAGGTCGCCGCCAGCGGCAGACCCAGTATCCAGGCGAAATACCACATAATGATTTCCTTTCTTAAACTTAGTAAGCGTGACCGCTGTCGTCGGCAATGGCCTTGCCGTCAACCTTGCCCCACAGCACTTTGTACACCCAGGTGGTGTACGCCACGATGAGGGGGATGAAGACGGCCGTGACGACCAGCATGATGAACAGGGTCAGGTGGCTGGACGAGGAATCCCATACCGTCAGGCTGGCGCGCGGGTCGATCGACGAAGGCAGGATGAACGGGAACATGGCCGCGCCCACGCTGAGGATGATGCCGGCGATGCTGGCCGCGCTGGCCAGCAGGGCAGGCACTTCGCGGCGCGCGCGCAGGAAGGCGAAGGCCAGCAAGGGGCCCAGCAAGCCCAGCGCGGGGGCGATCCACGTCCACGGATGGGCGGCGAAGTTGAGGAACCAGGCGCCCGCGTGCACTTCCGCCGTTTTCAGCAGCGGATTCGACGGGCCATCGACGAGCACCGTGCTGGTGAAGCGGTAGCCATCGACCCACAGCCACAGGGCCACGCCGGCCAGCGCGTACAGCACGACGGTGGCCAGCGCCGCCACGCTGCCGTAGTTGCGCGAACGGTCCGCCACGGCGCCGTCCGTTTTCACTTGCAGCCAGGTGGCGCCATGCATCACCAGCATGGCCACCGAGACGAGGCCGCACAGCAGCGCGAACGGGTTGAGCAGCGCGAAGAAGCTGCCGTCATAGAAGATGTGCATGTCCGGCGAGAAACGGAACGGCACGCCTTGCAGCACGTTGCCGATGGCCACGCCGCAGATCAGGGCCGGCACGAAACCGCCCACGAACAGGGCCGCGTCCCAGCGGGCGCGCCAGCGGGGATCTTCGCGCTTGCTGCGGAACTTGAAGGCCACGGGACGGATGATCAGCGCCACGAGGATGACGAACATGGCCAGGTAGAAGCCCGAGAACGAGACGGCGTACAGCTGCGGCCAGGCGGCAAAGATGGCACCGCCGCCGAGGATCAGCCACACCTGGTTGCCTTCCCATACGGGACCGATGCTGTTGATGATGACCCTGCGCTCGAGGTCCGTCTTGCCGGCGAAGGGCAGCAGGATGCCCGTGCCCAGGTCGAAGCCGTCCGTGATGGCAAAGCCGATCAGCAGCACGCCGATCAGCAGCCACCAGATCAGGCGCAGTGTTTCGTAAGAAATCATTTCATGCAAAATCATGGTCTGCCCTCCTTAGGCGTGTTGGGTACGAATGGCCGGGGCCGCTGGCGCGGGCGCCGGCGCCGTCTCTTCCGGCCCCTTGCGGATGGCCTTGAGCAGCAGCTTCATTTCGATAATCAACAGCACGGTATAGATGGCGGCAAAGCCGGCGATCGTGAGCAGCAGGGTCGTCGCGCCCAGGTTGGACACGGCCACGGCCGTCGGCAGCACGCCTTCGATGACCCACGGCTGGCGGCCCACTTCGGCCACGATCCAGCCCGCCTCGATGGCCACCCACGGCAGCGGAATGGCGAACACGGCCAGCTTCAGCAGCCAGCGGTGCTTGTCCAGGGTGCGGCGCGTCGACAGCACGAAGAAGGTCCCCATCAGCAAGATGAAGAACATGCCCAGGCCCACCATCACGCGGAAGGACCAGAACAGGGGCGCCACGGGCGGCACGGTGTCGAGCGCGGCCTTGCGGATCTGCTCCGGCGTGGCCTGGCGCGGATCGTCCACGTAGCGTTTCAGCAACAGGGCATAGCCCATGGACTGGCCTTTCGACTCGAACATGTCCTTCGCCTCCTGCGGCACGGGACTGCCTGGCGCCACGCCGCGGATGGTCTGCAGCGCGTCATACGCCTTGATGCCGTCGCGTATCAGCAGTTCGCCGCGCTCGACGAGCTGTTCGATGCCGGGGATTTCCGTCGTCAGCGAACGCGTGCCGATCAAGCCCATGACCATGGGGATGTGCACGGCGTAGTGCGTCTCACGGGCCTTTTCGTCAGGGAAGCCGAAGGCCGTGAAGGCGGCTGGCGCCGGCTCCGTGGTCCACATGGCTTCGATGGCGGCCAGCTTCATCTTCTGATGTTCCGACGACAGGTAGCCGCTTTCATCGCCGAGCACCACCACCGACAGCGAGGCGGCCAGGCCGAACGAGGCGGCCACCGTCATCGAGCGCTTGGCCAGCTGCACGTGGCGGCCTTTCAGCAGGTACCAGGCGGAAATCCCCAGCACGAACACCGCCGCCGCCGTATAGCCGGCCGATACCGTGTGCACGAATTTTGCCTGTGCCACGGGATTGGTCAGCACGGCGCCGAAATCGCTCACTTCCATGCGCATGGTCTGCGGGTTGAAGGCCGCGCCGACGGGATTTTGCATCCAGCCGTTGGCGATCAGGATCCACAGGGCCGAGAAGTTCGAGCCGATGGCCACCAGCCAGGTGGTCACCAGGTGGCCCCGCTTCGACAGCTTGTCCCAGCCGAAGAAGAACAGGCCGACGAAGGTCGCCTCCAGGAAGAAGGCCATCAAGCCTTCGATGGCCAGCGGCGCGCCGAAAATGTCGCCCACATAATGGCTGTAGTAGCTCCAGTTCATGCCGAACTGGAATTCCATGACGATGCCCGTCGCCACGCCCATGGCGAAGTTGATGCCGAACAAGACACCCCAGAACTTGGTCATGTCGCGCCAGATGGGTCGGTTCGTCATCACGTAGACCGTCTCCATGATGGCGAGGATCACTGACAGGCCCAGCGTCAGCGGAACGAATATAAAGTGGTACAGAGCTGTCAGCGCAAACTGCAGTCTGGATAAGGCGACAATATCGAAGTCCATATGATTTCCCTTGGTGTTTCCCTGCTGTAATTGTAAACTTGGTATCTATCTGATGCTGTTCGATTGGCGCCGCTGTTGTAAAGCGGTCAGGCAGCGCCCCCTGTGTCTCCCCTGTTCTTCCTTGTTCTTCGTCAATCGCCGCGCAGGGCGGCCAGCGCCGCCTCGTAGGCCGGCGTGCCGCGCCGTGCGTCGCCGACGATGCGTCCGCCGCGCAGGCTCACCAGCCGGTCCGCCAGCGCCGCTTCGCGCCGCAGGTGGGTTGCGATCAGCAAGCTGCGCCTTTCGCTGCGCGCGCGCAGGCGCTGCAAGACATCGATCGCCGTCTGCGCATTGAGCGCCTCGGTGGCCTCGTCCAGCAGCCATACATCTGATTCATGCAGGAACAAACGCGCCAGCGCCAGGCGCCGCGCCTGCCCGCCCGACAGGCCCAGGCCGCCTTCGCCCAGCATGGTGTCGAGGCCGCCCGCGAAGGCCCGCACCTCGTCCTCGAGGCCGGCCGCGTGCAGCGCCTGCCACAGGCGCGCGTCGCTGGCGGACGGGTCGGCCAGGCGCAGGTTGTCGCGCACGCTGTCCTGGAATAATTCGGTACGCTGGGTAAACAGGCAGGCGCGCCCCGCACGGACCGTGCCCGCCAGCGGCGCCAGCTCGCGCGCGGCAAGGGCCAGCAAGGTGGACTTGCCCGCGCCGCTGGGGCCGATCAAGGCCACGCGCTCGCCGGCGCCGATATGCAGGGAAATGTCGTGCAGGATGGCCGCCCGGCTGCCCGCGTGCGCTGCACTGACGTGCTCCAGATGCAAGCCAGGCGCCGCATCGACGGGCGGCGCCGCAAGGTCTTGCCGGTCCAGGCGCGGCGCCAGGCGGCGCATGGCCAGCAGCATGCGTCCCGCTTCCAGCGCGCCGCGGCGCAGTCCCGCAAACGGTTCCACGGCCGTCAGGGCGATCAGCAGGGCCAGGGCCGCCAGCGGCACGTCCAGCGCTTGCTGCTGCACCAGCGCGGCCACGGCCAGCAGCACGCCGGCCAAGGTCACGCTGCCGGCCACGCCATACGCGGCGCCGGCGGACGTTTCCAGGCGCTGCAGGGCAACATCGGCGTGCGCCAGGGACCGGTCGATCTGCGCCAGCGCGGCGCACTGGGCATCGATGCGGCCGGCCATCACCAGGTCCGTCTGGCCCGCCACCAGGTCGATGGTGTTGGAGCGCAATTTTTCGATGGCGCGGCTACGCACGATGGCCGGGCGGCGCGCGCGGCGGGCCGCCAGCCAGCCGATGCCGCCGCCGGCGGCCAGCAGCCATGCGGCCACGCCGACACCCAGCTGCCACCGCATGAGGCCCAGCGCCACGCCCGCCAGCAGGGCCGCGCACAGGGCCGTGAAAGCGGGCACCAGCAGGCGCAGATACAGCGATTCGAGGGCGTCGATGTCGGCCGTCAGGCGGAACAGCAGCTTGGCGGGCTGGCGCAGCAGGCGGCTGGCCGCCTCGGGACGCGACCAGCCACGGAACAGCTGCACGCGGATATGCGCCAGCGCGGCAAACGTGGCATCGTGCGTGACGAGGCGCTCCGCGTAACGGGAACCCGTGCGGCCGATGGCCAGCAGGCGGATGCCGGCCGATGGTCCGAATACGTCGAAGACGATGGCCGTCGAGGCGTGCAGGCCGGCAACCGAGGTGGCCGTGATGAACCAGCCGGACAGGCCGAGCAAGGCCATGCCGGCCAGCGCCGTCAGGGCCGCCAGCATGGCGCCCGCGATCAGCTTGCCGGGCTGGGCCAGCAGCAACTGGCGCAGGACGGGATTTAACAGGAGCGAGTTTTTCATGCGCGCGCCTCCTGTGACTGCGCCCGGGCATCGACCAGCACGCTGCGCTGCAGGCGCCCGGCCAGCACGGGGTCGTGCGTGGCGACGAGCATGGTCTTGCCTTGCGCCAGGGCCAGCAGGGCGTCCGTCACGCGGGCCGCCGTTTCGCTGTCCAGGTGGGCCGTCGGTTCATCGACGAGCAGCACGTCCGCATGCGGATGCAGGGCCACGCGGGCCAGGGCCAGGCGCACGGCTTCGCCGCCCGACAAGCCCTGCCCCCCGTCGCTGAGCATGACGGCCGGCTGTGCCTGCGCCACCTGCGCCAGGTCGGCCAGGTGCAGCGCCTGCGTCACTTGCGCGGCGCTGGCGCCCGCGCGGCCCAGGGTCACGTTCTGGCTGACGGAAGCGGCAAACACGTGGGGCCGCTGGCCCATCCACGCCATGCGCTGGCGCAAGGTATTCACGCTGGCGTCGTTCAGGCGCACGCCGCCGATGCGGATCTCGCCGCCGCCGGCAGGCAGCAGGCCGGCCAGCAAGGATAACAAGGTGGTCTTGCCCGCGCCGCTGGCGCCCAGCAGGGCCACGTGTTCGCCGGGGCGCACGTGCAGGTCGAAGCCGTCGAACACGGGCGCCTCGCCGGGATGGGCAAACGATAATTGACGAATGTCAATGCCGGGCGCCGCTGCCACGGCCATGGCGGCGGCGGAGACGGCGGCGACAGCCACCTGGGCGCCGGGCAGCGGCACGCCGTCACCGGCCAGGTCGTGCAGGCCGGCCAGGCCCGCTTCGCCGGCCGCCTTGTCGTGCCAGACGGCGGCCAGTTCGCGCAGCGGCTCGAAGAAGGCGGGCGCCAGCAGCAGGATGAACAGGCCTTGCCCCAGGCTCAGCTCCCTGCCCCAGGTGCCGAAATGAATGCTGCCCAGGAGGGAAAAGCCGATGTAGGCGGCCACCATGGCGACACCGAGGGCGGAAAACAGTTCCAGCACGGCGGACGATAAAAAGGCGATGCGCAAGACCACCATCGTGCGCCGGCGCACGGATTGCGACGAGGCAGCGAGCCGCTCGGCCGTGGCGTCCACGGCGCCCAGCGCGCGCAGGGTGGCCAGGCCGCGCAGGCGGTCCAGCAGAAAGGCGTTCATGCTGCCCATTTCCACCATCTGCGCGCGGCTGGCCGCCTGCGCCCCCATGCCCACGAGGGCCATGAAGACGGGAATCAGCGGCGCGGCGATGAGCAGGATCAGGGCGGCGATCCACGACAGGGGCGCCACCACGGCGAGGATGACGAGCGGCACGAGCATCACCTTCCAGCGCGCCGGCCGGTAGCGCACCAGGTAGGGCACGATGGCCTCGGCCTGCTCGGCCATGACGCTGGCCGCCTGGCCCGACTGGGCGCGCTGGCGGTCCAGCGGCGAACGGCGGGCCAGCGCCTGCGCCACGTGGGCGCGCAGGGTCGACAGGTGGGCGCGCGCCGCGCCGTACATGCGCCGCGCGCCCCACGCCTCGGCCGCGGCCCTGAGCATGCCCAGCAGCAACACGCCGGCCGCCGGCGCCAGCGCGGCGCGCCAGCCCGCGCCATCGAGCATGGCTTGCACCGCCCCGGCCAGCAAGGCCGCCTGGGGCAGCCACAGCAAGGCGGCGCCCCCTTGCACCAGGCTGGCAATACGGGGAAGGACAAAGCGGGGCAAGGACAATGGCGCAGTCGGCATATTTTATACTTCTTGAGTTTTCAGAATTTTCTGTAAATTCGATTTTTTGTATAATACTGCGAAACATGACATATATCAATTGACCCGGCCAGTATGCCGTGAAAAAATCCAAACACTTATGAAAACTCAAAATATCCAGATGACGCCGCTGATCCTGACCTTCGTCAGCCATCTCGGCGAGATGGGCAGCCGCTGGGGCTTCAACCGCACCGTGGGCCAAGTGTACGCGCTGCTGTTTGTCGCCGAGCATCCCCTGCACGCGGATGAAATTGCGGAACACCTGAGTTTTTCGCGCTCGAACGTGAGCATCGGCCTGAAGGAATTGCAGGGCTGGGGCCTGATCCGCCAGTCGCGCATTCCCGGCGACCGGCGCGAGTATTTTTCCTCGCTGGGCGATGTATGGCAAATCTTCCGCGTGGTGGCTGCCGAGCGGCGCCGCCGCGAAGTGGCGCCCACCCTGACGGTGTTGCGCGAATCGCTGCTGGCGCCGGCCACGGAACCCGTGGACCAGTACGCGCAGGAGCGCATGCGTGAAATGTATGAACTGGTCGACCTGGCCAATACCTGGTTCGACGACTTGCAGCGCCTGTCGCCCGAGTCGATGGCGCAGCTGATGAAAATGGGCGCCAAGGTGCAAAAACTGCTCAACGCCAAGGATCGCCTGTTCGGCGTCGGCAACAACAGCGACTGACCCCCTCCCCTGCGCTACAGACAGCCGCCGGCACGGCCCGGCGCGGATAGCCACGCCCCTCCCCGCCTCGCCGGATCAATCGGACATAGCCGTATGCGATGTTATCAACTTCACCAATAGCATTATTTAAATTGTATTAATTTTCATCAAGACTAAGCTTGCATATGCGTACTCGCTACGCGCAGCAAACTGGCAACGGGATGACCTCCCCGGCATGCAGGGATGCGTCCCGACGCAATGAAGCGACTGTCTCAAGTACAAGGGGATTTCCATGAAAAACATAAAGAGCATTGCCCTCAAGGCATCCATGCTGACCGCCGTGGCCGTCCTGGCCGGCACGGCGCAAGCGGCCACGTGGGTGGACGTGGGGCCGGCCAGCGGTTTCATCGTGGCCGGCAGCACCGTCACCTACACCCCGTCGCCCGCACTGGTGGTGAAATACTATGACGATAATCTCGTGCCGCAGAGTCCCGCGGCCATCCAGGGATATCTCAACAGCCTGTTCGGCACCAGCCTGGGCGCCGCCGTCTCGGCTTGCGACAATCCCACCTCGGGCTGCACGGCCGGCACCACGGCGGGCATGAGCGGGGGCGTCAATTCCTATACAAGCGCGGCCGCCTATGACTACCTGGCCATCCACTTCGGCCAGGGCGAGCTGGTATTCCACTGGGCCACGCCCCTGGCTGCCGGCAGCACCTTCACGGTGACAGGCCTGCCCAAGGACCTGAGCAACTACAGGGCCTTCACTTCCGCCGTGCCGGAACCTGAAAGCTATGCCATGCTGCTGGCCGGCCTGGGATTGCTGGGCTGGATGGCGCGGCGCCGCTCGTCCTGACAGACACGGCGCGGACGGCGCCAGCCATTTTTTACGCCGCGTAGACGCCACGCCGCCTTCTTTTTACGGCGCATTGATACCTCTCCCGCTATGCTCGATGACTTCATCGATCATGCGGGAGAGCATGCATGCACAAGCCACCATTCCAGACGCGCACGCGACTGCCCGTGCGCGAACGGCTGCGTCTGACGCAGCTGGCGCGCAAGAAAATGCGGCCGCTATGGTCCGCGCTGTTGTGCGCGCCGCCGCTGCTGTATTTGCTGAGTGAGGTATTGTTTGCGCGGCCGTGAAGCGGCACGCAGGGAAATGGCCAGTATGAAACTGGTCCGCCCAGAGGGAATCGAACCCCCATTCACGGTTTAGAAGACCGTTGTCCTATCCGTTGAACGATGGGCGGAAAGGTGCAGTATTTTAATCCATGCGCGTCAGCAATGAAATGGCTGCGCGGAATAGAAAACGGGCTGTCATCTCTGACAGCCCGCTTATGACTTTGGTCGGAGTACAAGGATTCGAACCTTGGACCCCCTGGTCCCAAACCAGGTGCGCTACCGGGCTGCGCCACACTCCGAAGACAAGATAATAACGCCCCCACCCAATTTCGTCAATTGCCATAGGCAAATTAGATGGAAATAACTATCGCCCTGCCCGCTCAGCCTGCTCGAAAACGTTCAGGGCAAGGCGGGCAAGGCCGCCCTGGCCCTGTTCAGGCAGCAACCTTGTCGGCGATGCGGCGCGCCATGCTTTCCGCCTTCTCCTTG
This sequence comes from Janthinobacterium sp., assembly GCF_009923995.1. Classification (GTDB taxonomy): domain Bacteria; phylum Pseudomonadota; class Gammaproteobacteria; order Burkholderiales; family Burkholderiaceae_D; genus Janthinobacterium. The sequence goes on from NZ_RFSK01000035.1 coordinate 26,599, forward strand.
TCCTTCGCTTCCACCATCACGCGGATCAGCGGCTCGGTGCCCGAAGCGCGGATCAGCACGCGGCCCGTGTCGCCCAGCTCGGCCTCGACTTTTTCCTTCTCGGCCACCATGGCGGCATTTTTCTGCCAGTCGAAACCGGGCGCCACGCGCAGGTTGATCAGGGTCTGCGGGAACAGTACCAGTTCCGCCAGGCATTGCTGCAGACTCTGGCCGCTGCGCTTGAGCGCGGACAACACCTGCAGCGCGGAGACGATGCCGTCACCCGTCGTGTGCTTGTCCAGGCACAGCAGGTGGCCGGAACCTTCGCCGCCCAGTATCCAGCCCTTTTCCTTCATCACTTCCAGCACGTAGCGGTCGCCCACCTTGGCGCGGGCGAAACCGATGCCCTGCTCCTTGAACAGCACTTCCAGCGCCATGTTCGTCATCAGGGTGCCCACGGCGCCGGCCACGGGGCCCGTCGCCAGGCGGTCCTTGACCATGACGTACAACAACTCGTCGCCGTTATACAGGCGGCCCGTCGCGTCGCACATGATCAGGCGGTCGGCGTCGCCGTCGAGCGCGATGCCGAGGTCGGCGCCGTGCTCGACGACGGCCGCGGCCATGGCAGCCGTCGCCGTGGCGCCGAAGCCCGCGTTGATGTTGAAGCCGTCCGGCTTGTTGCCGATGGAAATGACTTCCGCGCCCAGTTCATGGAACACGTGCGGGGCGATATGGTAGGCGGCGCCGTGGGCGCAATCGACGACGATCTTCAGGCCACGCAGGTCCAGCTCGTTCGGGAAGGTGCTCTTGCAAAATTCGATGTAACGGCCCTGGGCGTCGTCGAGGCGCTTGGCGCGGCCCAGCTTGTCCGACGGCACGCAGGCCATGGGCGCATCGAGCGCCGCCTCGATTTCCAGCTCCACGCTGTCGGGCAGCTTGGTGCCCTGGCCGGAAAAGAACTTGATGCCGTTGTCCTGGTAGGGATTGTGCGAAGCGGAAATGACCACGCCGGCCGACAGGCGCAGCGCCCGCGTCAGGTAGGCAATGGCCGGCGTCGGCATGGGGCCGGCCAGCATCACGTCCACGCCGGCGGACGACAGGCCCGCTTCCAGCGCCGCCTCCAGCATGTAGCCAGAAATGCGCGTGTCCTTGCCGATCAGCACAGTCGGGCGCGCCTTGCCGCCTTGCGACTGGGCCAGCACCGTGCCGGCTGCATAGCCGAGGCGCATGACGAAATCGGGAGTGATCGGGGCCGTACCCACCAAGCCGCGGATGCCATCGGTGCCAAAATATTTACGCGTCATAGTCTTTCTCTTTTTGTTGTTTATATTGAATCTTACAGGCTCAGTGCGCCATGCGCCAGACCTTCAGGGCATCGACGGTTTCCGCCACATCATGCACACGGATAATTTCTGCACCTTGCGCTACCGCAGCCAGGGCGCCGGCGATGCTGCCGGCCAGGCGCTGCCCGACGGGGCGGCCCGTGACGGCGCCGACCATGGACTTGCGCGACAGGCCGGCCAGCACGGGCAAGCCCAGTTCGCTGCGCAGCTGGCGCGTGGCGCGCAGCAAGGCGTAATTCTGCTCCACCGTCTTGCCGAAGCCGAAGCCGGGATCGACGCACAAACGCTCGCGGGCGATGCCGGCCGCCACCATGGTGTCAACCCGTTCGCGCAGGAAGGCGATGACTTCGCGTACCACGTCTTCGTACTGCGGCTGCTGCTGCATGGTTTCCGGCACGTTCTGCATGTGCATGATGCACAGGGCGCAATCGCTGCCCTGCACGGCCTCGATGGCGCCCGGCGCGCGGAAACCGTTGATATCGTTGATCATGTCGGCGCCGGCCAGGATGGCTTCGCGCATCACTTCGGGCTTGTAGGTATCGACGGACAGGGGCTTGCCGCAGTCGCGCAAGGCGTACAGCACGGGCATGACGCGCTGCAGCTCTTCGCGCAGCGGCAGCGGCGGCGCGCCGGGCCGGCTCGATTCGCCGCCGATGTCGAGGATGTCGGCACCGTCGGCAATCATCTGCTCGGCGCGCGACAGGGCAGATTCCAGGTGCTGGTACTGGCCCGCGTCGGAAAAGGAGTCAGGCGTGATGTTGAGGATGCCCATCACCAGCGCCTGCGCGCCCGACAGGTTGAAGCCGAAACGGCCGAATTGCAAATAGTGTCGCATTTGAAACTTTATAGTCATCAAGGAAACCTGGGGCGCCAACGAAAAAGGGCAAGGATCGCTCCTTACCCTTCTCTTTCACGCCACCAATCAGGCGGTGGTCGCTATCAGGCTGGCGCCGTCACGTTCGGCGAGATGCCGCCCGTGCCGCTGTCGCCCGCATTGCGGCGCGGCGGGATGACTTTCGGTGGGCGCGGCTCCAGGCCGGCCATGATGTCATTGATTTGCTCTGCATCAATGGTTTCCCATTCCAGCAAGGCCTTGGTCATCATTTCCACCTTGTCGCGGTTGCTTTCCAACAAGGTACGCGCCAGGGCGTATTGCTTGTCGAGGATGTTGCGGATTTCAGCGTCGACCTTTTGCTGGGTCGCTTCCGAGATCGTCTTCGTGGCGCCACCGAAGAAACCTTCGTTTTCGCTGTCTTCGTAGACCATCACGCCCATGCTGTCGGACATGCCGAAGCGGGTCACCATGGAGCGGGCCAGCTTGGTGGCGCGCGAAAAGTCGTTCGAGGCACCCGTGGACATCTGGCCGACGAAAATCTCTTCCGCGATACGGCCGCCGAACAGGATGGAAATTTCTTCCAGCATCTTGTCCTTGTAGGCGGACAGGTTGTCGTGTTCCGGCAGCTGCCACGTCAGGCCCAGGGCCCAGCCGCGCGGCATGATCGTTACCTTGTGCACGGGATCGGCCTTCGGCAGCAGCTTGGCGACGACGGCGTGACCGGACTCATGGTAAGCCGTATTGCGGCGCTCTTCCTCGCGGATGATCATCGATTTACGCTCGGGACCCATGTAGATCTTGTCTTTCGCGTCTTCGAAGTCGATCATTTCCACCAGGCGCTTGCTGCGGCGCGCGGCGAACAGGGCTGCTTCGTTGACGAGGTTGGCCAGGTCCGCGCCCGAGAAACCGGGGGTGCCGCGGGCCAGGATATCGGCTTTCACGTCGGTACCGATAGGCACCTTGCGCATGTGCACGTTCAAGATCTGTTCACGGCCGCGGATATCGGGCAAGCCGACGGACACCTGGCGGTCGAAACGGCCCGGACGCAGCAGCGCCTTGTCGAGCACGTCGGCGCGGTTGGTGGCGGCCACGACGATGACGCCGGAGTTCGCTTCAAAACCGTCCATCTCGACCAGCAACTGGTTCAGGGTCTGTTCGCGCTCGTCATTGCCGCCGCCCATGCCGGCACCACGGTGACGGCCGACAGCGTCGATCTCATCGATGAAGATGATGCACGGCGAATGCTTTTTCGCGTTTTCGAACATGTCGCGCACGCGGCTGGCGCCCACGCCGACGAACATTTCCACGAAGTCGGAACCGGAAATCGAGAAGAACGGCACCTTGGCTTCGCCGGCGATGGCGCGCGCCAGCAGGGTTTTACCCGTGCCCGGAGGACCGACCATCAGCACGCCGCGGGGAATGCGGCCGCCCAGTTTCTGGAATTTGCTCGGATCCTTGAGGAAATCGACCACTTCGTTGACTTCTTCCTTCGCTTCGTCGCAACCGGCGACGTCGGCGAAGGTGACGGTGTTGCTGGCTTCATCCATCATGCGTGCCTTCGACTTGCCGAACGAGAATGCCCCGCCCTTGCCGCCGCCTTGCATCTGACGCATGAAGAAGACCCACACGCCGATCAGCAGCAGCATGGGGAACCAGGAAACAAAAATAGTTTGCAGGAATGACGCTTCCTCGGGCGGACGCACGTCGAAATGGACGCCATTGTCACGCAGGTCGCCGATCAGGCCCTTGTCGAGGGTGGTGGCGGTGGTACGTACCTTGGTGTCGTCCATCAGCTTGGCGGTGATCGACGAACCTTCGATCACGACATCCTTGACGCGCTTGGCTTTGACTTCATCCAGCAAATCGGAATAAGCGATGGCCTTGCTGCCGCCTGTGGCGCCATGACTGTCGAATTGCTTGAACAGCATGAACAACAGCAGCAATACGACTACCCAGATGGCAGATTTGGAAAACATGTTATTCACGAAGACTCCTTGGATGCAGTGCGCATCTCTTTACCTATAGCTAGAAACACGATTTTACTCGCAATAAGCGGGCCGTGCCAAAGCCCGCCGATCCGTGCGCGCGAAAAAACCGCGTTCACGCAAAAAAGTGCAGTATAAACAATTTAGGCTTTTACGCCATTGCCGCCAGCGCACTTCTCGTTCCCATGTGCGGATTCGGCCTTAAATATCAAGGGCGGAATCGTCTTCTTCCACGGCATTTTTCAGCGGATTCTTGATTCCACGTCCCATCAGGAAGATTTCCGAGGATTTATCGCGGCTGGCCTTGGGCTTTTTCTGCACCACGACCTTGAATTCGGCGCGGAATTTCTCCACGATCTGGCTGAAACCCATGTCTTTAAAGCATTTCACCAGCAAGACGCCCGATGGTTTCAAATGCAATTGCGAAAATTCGATGGCCAGGTCGATCAGGTGCTCCATGCGCGCGGCATCCGCCGTGGCGATGCCCGACAGGTTGGGCGCCATGTCCGACAGGACCAGGTCGACCTTGCGTCCTTGCAACACCACTTCCAGCTGGCGCAGCACGCGCGACTCGCGGAAATCGCCCTGGATGAAGTGGAAATCGGCAATCGGCTCCATTTCCAGCATGTCCAGGCCAATCAAGGTACCATTGACCCCGCCGCCGTCCTTGCCGGCCAGCTTGCGCCGCGTGTACTGGGCCCAGCTGCCAGGAGTGCAGCCCAGGTCGACGATCACCTGGCCAGGTTTGATCAGTTTCTCGTCTTCATCGATTTCTTTCAGCTTGTATGCTGCCCGGGCGCGGTAGCCCTCTTTTTGCGCCAACTTCACATAAGGATCATTTATGTGGTCGTGCAACCAGTTTTTGTTTAATTTCTTCTTTGCCATTCGCGTAGAATACTGCTTTTAAGGGAATTACTAAATATTATTATGCTAAAACTTACACCCGTAGAGCGCAGCGCACTGCGCGCCGAAGCACACGCGCTGAAGCCTATCGTCATCATTGGCGAAGCGGGCTTGACACCTGCTGTCCTCAAAGAGATCGACCTTGGCCTGGATTCGCACGGCCTGATAAAAGTCCGCGTGTTCGGCGACGACCGCGAAGCCCGCGTCGGAATGTACGATACGATTTGCGGCAATCTCGGCGCCGCCCCGGTACAACATATTGGCAAACTGCTGGTAATCTACCGTCCGAAAAAAGAAGTGGTTAAGGAGAAGGTCAGCGCCGGCAAAGGCATGCGCGAAGTGACCATCGTCAAGGCCAGCGCCAGCGGCACCAAGCGCCCCAGCGTGACGAAAGTCATGATCAAGGGCAATGAGCGCGTCACCGAAGGCGGTTCCATCAAGCGTGCCAAGCCACGTCAGAAGAGCGCCAAGAAAAGCGCACTGGGCAGCAAGTAAGCCTGTTCACCCGGCCACCGCAAGGCGGCCGGGCTTGAAACAAGAAGCGGAGCACGGGATATCCCCTGCTCCGCTTTTTTTTGGGGTCAGACCCGGCGGGGGATTCCGTCCCAGTGGAACGGAATCCAATCTCGAAGAGACTGACCCCGGATGTTTCCGCTTCTGGGGTTAATAGAACTATTGCTGCTTCCAGATCAGCACGCCCGCCAGCAGGCTCTGCACGGCAAAGATCAGGGTCGACACGCCATGCAGCAGGCCGAAGCGGCTGCGCATGGCCTCGTCCATGATGCCCGACGGTGCCTGCGCCTTGAGTTCGGCCATCAGCGGCGTGATGCCGAAGTGGCTGAGCAGCGCGCACACGAGCATGGACAGCACCAGCGCGCCCAGCAGGCGGCGGCGCTTCGCTTCCAGCGCCCCGGGACTCCACTGCAGCAAGGCCAGCAGTATCAGCGCGCAGGCGATGGACAGCCACGCTTCGGCACGGAACATGCTGCCGGCAATGTTGCCTGCCAGCACGCGATCGCCCAGGGTGCCGAACAGGGTGGGCGCCACGATGAAGCCGATGGTCCACAGGCTGCCCGCCCACAGGGTGGCAACGAGGATGCGCACGCGCGTCAGCATCAGATGTACAGCACTTCCAGGATTTCGTATTCGCGCGGGCCGGACGGCGCCTGCACTTCCACCACGTCGCCGGCGTACTTGCCGATCAGCGCGCGGGCGATCGGCGAGGTCACGGACACCTTGTTCATTTTCAGGTCGGCTTCATCGAGGCCGACGATCTGGTAGGTGACTTTCTGGCCCGATTCCAGGTCTTCCAGGTTCACGGTCGAGGCAAACACGACGCGGCCTTCCGCGTCGAGCGCCGTCGGATCGATGATTTGCGCGGCACCCAGCTTGCCTTCGAGCTCGGCGATGCGGCCTTCGACGAAGGCCTGGCGCTCCTTGGCGGCATCGTATTCGGCGTTTTCCGACAGGTCGCCGTGCGAACGCGCTTCGGCGATCGCATCGATGACGATGCGGCGTTCCTTGGTCTTCAAATGATGCAGCTCTTCCTTCAAGAGTTCTGCGCCGTATTTGGTCAATGGGACTGAGGTCATGTTATCTCTACTATCTACTAGTTATCGGCGCCGTTGCCAGTGTTTTGTCACTGTTATCGGATGCACCAAGCGAAAACCACAGAGGCCGCGCGCTATTCTGCACGGAACTCTGTGGTTGAAGCTTGCAGTGTACCGCCTAACGGCAGTCACTGCAAATAGCTTAGTGCAAGGTCTTGTGCAGGCCTTGCAAATCGTACACGCGCAACTCGTCCAGGTGGCGGATGCCCTCGACGGCCGCTTCCGCGCCGGCGATGGTCGTGTAGGTCGTCACGCGCGAGGCCAGGGCCGACGTGCGGATGGCCCGCGAATCGACGATGGCGCTGCGCTTTTCTTCTACGGTGTTGATCACCAGCACGATTTCATGGTTCTTGATCATGTCGACCACGTGCGGACGGCCTTCGATCACCTTGTTCACTGGCGTGACGGCGATGCCGGCAGCAGCGATCACGGCGGCCGTGCCCTTGGTCGCGACCACGGTGAAACCGGACTCGACCAGGTCACGCGCCACTTGCACGGCGCGCGGCTTGTCCGACGCTTTCACGCTGATGAAGACCTTGCCCGATTTTGGCAGGTTCACGCCGGCACCCAGTTGCGATTTCACAAACGCTTCGCCGAAGGTCAGGCCCACGCCCATGACTTCGCCCGTCGATTTCATTTCAGGGCCCAGGATGGTGTCCACGCCCGGGAACTTGACGAACGGGAACACGGCTTCCTTGACGCTGAAGTATGGCGGCACGACTTCCTGCGTGATGCCCTGCGACGCCAGCGACTGGCCGACCATGCAGCGCGCGGCGATCTTCGCCAGTTGCAGGCCAGTGGCTTTCGACACGAAAGGCACGGTACGCGAAGCGCGCGGGTTGACTTCCAGCACGAAGACGACGTCTTTCATTTCGCCATCGATCTCCTGCTTTTGAATCGCGAACTGCACGTTCATCAGGCCGACCACGTTCAGGCCCTTGGCCATCAGCGCCGTCTGGCGTTTCAATTCTTCAATGGTTTCCGCTGCCAGCGAGTATGGCGGCAGGGAGCAGGCCGAGTCGCCCGAATGGACGCCAGCCTGTTCGATGTGTTCCATCACGCCGCCGATGAAGGTGGTTTCGCCGTCGGAGATGCAATCGACGTCGCACTCGATGGCATCGTTCAGGAAGCGGTCCAGCAACACGGGCGAATCGTGCGACACCTTGACGGCTTCGCGCATGTAGCGCTCCAGGTCGCGCTGCTCGTGGACGATTTCCATGGCGCGCCCGCCCAGCACGTACGATGGACGCACGACCAGCGGGTAGCCGATTTCCTGTGCCAGCGCCAGGGCGTCGGCTTCCGTGCGCGCCGTGCGGTTAGGCGGCTGGCGCAGTTCCAGGGCGTGCAGCATCTGCTGGAAACGCTCGCGGTCTTCGGCCGCGTCGATCATGTCGGGCGAGGTGCCGATGATGGGCACGCCGTTCGCTTCCAGGTCCAGCGCCAGCTTCAATGGCGTCTGGCCGCCGTACTGCACGATCACGCCCACCGGTTTTTCGATGGCAACGATTTCCAGCACGTCTTCCAGGGTCAGGGATTCGAAGTACAGACGGTCCGAAGTATCGTAGTCGGTCGAAACCGTTTCTGGGTTGCAATTGACCATGATGGTTTCGTAGCCGTCTTCGCGCATGGCGAGGGCCGCGTGCACGCAGCAATAGTCAAACTCGATGCCCTGGCCGATACGGTTCGGGCCACCGCCCAGCACCATGATCTTTTTCTTGTCGGTCGGATTCGACTCGCACTCTTCGTCGTACGTGGAATACATGTACGCCGTGTCGGTCGAGAATTCCGCCGCGCAGGTGTCGACGCGCTTGTAGACGGGACGGATGCCCAGCGCATGGCGCTGCTGGCGCACGGCCGTGTCGGTCGTCTGCAGCAAAAAGCCCAGGCGGCGGTCCGAGAAGCCCTTCTGTTTCAGCTTGTACAGGGTGTTCTTGTCCAGGTTTTCCAGCTTCTGCGTGTCCAGCCACAGTTCCAGGTCGACGATTTCCTTGATCTGGATCAGGAACCATGGGTCGATCTTGGTCAGCTGGTGCACTTCTTCCATGGTGAAGCCCTGGGCAAACGCGTCACCCACGTACCAGATGCGCTCGGGACCGGGCTCGCCCAGTTCCTCTTCGATCTTTTCGCGGTCCTTGGTCTTCTCGTTCATGCCGTCCACGCCCACTTCCAGGCCGCGCAAGGCTTTCTGGAACGATTCCTGGAAGGTACGGCCGATGGCCATCACTTCGCCGACGGATTTCATCTGCGTCGTCAGGTGGTGGTCGGCAGTCGGGAATTTCTCGAACGTGAAACGGGGGATCTTCGTGACGACGTAATCGATCGACGGTTCGAACGAGGCCGGCGTGGCGCCGCCCGTGATTTCATTGCGCAGCTCGTCCAGGGTGAAACCGACGGCCAGCTTGGCGGCGATCTTGGCGATCGGGAAACCCGTCGCTTTCGAGGCCAGGGCCGACGAACGCGATACGCGCGGGTTCATCTCGATGACGATCATGCGGCCATCGACGGGGTTGATCGAGAATTGCACGTTCGAGCCGCCCGTGTCGACGCCGATCTCGCGCAGCACGGCCAGCGAGGCATTGCGCATGATCTGGTATTCCTTGTCCGTCAGGGTTTGCGCTGGCGCAACCGTGATGGAGTCGCCCGTGTGCACGCCCATCGGGTCGAGGTTTTCGATCGAGCAGATGATGATGCAGTTGTCCGCCTTGTCGCGCACCACTTCCATCTCGTACTCTTTCCAGCCCAGCAAGGATTCCTCGATCAGCAGCTCTTTCGTCGGCGACGCTTCCAGGCCGCGCTTGCAGATGGTTTCGAATTCTTCCTCGTTGTAGGCGATGCCGCCGCCGGAGCCGCCCATGGTGAACGATGGACGGATGATGGTCGGGAAGCCCAGGGTGCGCTGCACGGCCCACGATTCTTCCATCGAGTGCGCCACGCCGGAACGGGCCGAACCGAGGCCGATCTTGGTCATCGCGTCCTTGAACTTGGAACGGTCTTCCGCCTTGTCGATGGCTTCCGGCGACGCGCCGATCAGCTCGACGTTGTATTTCGCCAGCACGCCATTGTTGAACAGGTCCAGGGCGCAATTCAGCGCCGTCTGGCCGCCCATCGTCGGCAGGATGGCGTCAGGACGCTCCTTGGCGATGATGCGCTCGACGACCGACCAGGTGATCGGTTCGATATAGGTCACGTCGGCCATTTCCGGATCCGTCATGATGGTCGCAGGATTGCTGTTGACCAGGATGACTTTGTAGCCCTCTTCGCGCAGGGCCTTGCACGCTTGCGCGCCGGAATAATCGAATTCGCAGGCCTGGCCGATGACGATCGGGCCGGCGCCAATAATCAGAATACTTTTGATATCTAAACGTTTAGGCATTTTTCTTTTTCTCCTCCGCAGCCATCAGATTGATGAAGCGGTCAAACAGGTAAGCAACATCCATCGGGCCCGGCGACGCTTCAGGGTGGCCCTGGAAGCAGAAGGCCGGCTTGTCCGTGCGGGCAAAGCCCTGCAGGGAGCCGTCGAACAGCGATTCATGGGTCACGCGGCAGTTCGCAGGCAAGGTCGCCGCGTCCACTGCGAAACCGTGGTTTTGCGAGGTGATCAGGACCTGTTTCGTTTCCAGATCCTGCACCGGGTGGTTGGCGCCGTGGTGGCCGAACTTCATCTTCAAGGTTTTCGCGCCGGACGCGATCGCCATGATCTGGTGGCCGAGGCAGATGCCGAAGGTCGGGATGCCCTTCTCGATCAGCTCCTTGGTCGCCGCGATGGCGTAGTCGCATGGCTCCGGGTCGCCGGGGCCGTTCGACAGAAAGATGCCGTCCGGGTTCAAAGCCAGGGCGTCGGCGGCCGTCGCCTGCGCGGGCAGCACGGTGACCTTGCAGCCGCGCGCCGTCAGCATGCGCAGGATATTGCGCTTGACGCCGTAGTCAAAGGCGACCACGTGGTATTTCGCGTCCGCGTCGGCCAGCTGGCCGTAGCCTTCGCCCAGGGTCCATTCCGTTTCGCGGTATTCGTAGGCGGCCTTGCTCGATACCACCTTGGCCAGGTCCATGCCGGCCAGGCCGGGGAAGGAGCGGGCCAGTTCCAGCGCTTGCGCGGCGGATGGCTCGTTGCCCTGCGTGCCGACGAGGATGGCGCCGCCCTGTGCACCTTTTTCACGCAGGATGCGCGTGAGCTTGCGTGTATCGATGCCGGCGATGGCGACGATATTTTCAGCTTTGAGGTAGTCGGACAGGGAAAGGGTGGAACGGAAATTGGATGCCAGCAATGGCAGATCGCGGATGATGAGGCCAGCAGCGTGAACCTTGGAAGATTCGACGTCTTCCGGATTGACGCCCGTATTGCCGATATGGGGATAGGTCAGGGTGACCATCTGGCGGCAATAGCTTGGGTCGGTAAGGATTTCCTGATACCCGGTCATGGAGGTGTTGAACACCACCTCGCCCGTGGTATGACCGGCGGCACCGATCGAAAAACCTTTAAAGATCGTTCCATCAGCAAGCGCTAATATGGCTGGAACGGCAGGGCCAGAAAAAAATGGCGGCAAGGGCAACTCCTGATAAAGTTACCGTAGCTGCGCCACGTCAGACCGACCGCCTAGATACCCGAGCTGCATGCACTCAGGGCGTTTCAACGGTCATTTTGAATGAGGGGATGGGTAGTCGCTACGGTATATGTGTGATTGGCTAAACCTTTGAATTATAACCAAAAGGAAGCTTTTCCACAAGGAAGAAAATTCAGAACGGGCGGCATTTTTTTGCGCAGCAGCATAAATCCCCCGCCCCATGAAAAAAGCCGCCCGGCTGGCGCGGGGCGGCTTGTTCCGCAATTGCGGCTACTACTTAGGCCGTCAAAGCGGCGATACCGGCTTTCGCGATTTGCGCATCTTCCGCCGACTTGACGCCCGAGACGCCGACGGCGCCCACGTAGTGGCCTTCGAACACGATGGGCACGCCGCCTTCCAGCAGGCCGTCGATTTCCGGCACGCTCAGGAACGAGACGCGGCCGCCGTTGATCATCTCTTCATAGATGCGCGATTCGCGGCGGCCCAGCGCGGCCGTCTTGGCTTTCGATGGCGCGATGTGCGACGAGATGGGCGCCACGCCGTCCATGCGCTGCAGCCAGACCAGGTGGCCGCCGTCATCGACGATGGCGATCGTGACCGCCCAGTTATTCTTGACCGCTTCCGCTTCGGCGGCGGCAGCGATTTTCTTCACATCATCCAGGGTCAAAACCGGTTTCGATTGCATAGGGCATCCTTGTTATGTTGAAGCAAAATTGTATACGAAATGCATGGCGGCGCCAGCCCTTACTGCTCGCGCTTGGCCTTCAGCTTTTGCTTGAGCTGCGCCATGACGGCAAAGGTCGCCTGCTCGCCCGCCAGGATGGCCTGGTTGCGGCTGTTGAAGTCGTTGCCCTTCATGGTGCCCAGGCTGGGCTGGATCACCACGTCCGCATCCTTCAATTCGAACTGGTTGATGCGCTGGCCCATGATGGCGAAGGTCTGCATGATCACTTCCATCGAGCTGATGGCCTTCTGCGTATCCGTCTGCGACGAGATATTCACGGCGATGATGAAGTCGGCGCCCATGTCGCGCGCAAAGCGCACGGGCACGGGGGCGACGAGGCCGCCATCGACATAGGTATGGCCGGCGATCGTCACGGGCTGGAACACGCCGGGCACGGCCGACGAGGCGCGCACGGCCATGCCGGTGTTGCCGCGCTGGAACAGGATCGGCTGGCCATTCTTCAGGTCGGTGGCGACGACGCCAAACGGGATTTTCAGCTTTTCCAGCGGCACGCCGCCGACGGCCTTGTTGACATAGCTTTGCAGGGCCTCGCCCTTGAGCACGCCGGAGGACTTGCCGAACAGGGGCAAGGCCCAGTCGGAAATGGCCGCCTCGTCCATGTCGAAGGCCATCTTTTGCAGGGCGAAGCCGGAATTGCCCGCCGCATACAAGGCTCCCACGACGCTGCCGGCGCTGGTGCCCGTGACGATGTCGGCATGGATGCCCTGCGATTCGAGCGCCTTGATCACGCCGATATGCGCGAAGCCGCGCGCCGCGCCGCCGCCCAGGGCCAGGCCGATCTTGATCTTGCGGGGTGCGACGACGACCGGCTCGGGCGGCGTCAGTACTTGTACGGGTTTCGGGGCGGTGGTATCGCAGCCGGCCAGCACGAAGGCGGCCAGGGCAAGCAGGGTCAGGCGTTTAGGGAACATAGTGGCAGGAAAGAACCGCACGCGGCAGTAAAAAGAAGAGCCGATTGTAGCGCAAGCACGGGCGCGGTCGCTGAAGCCCGTCTTAAATGTTTATAGTGACAATGTTCGTGCGCACCCGTCCGGCTGCTAGACTGGCGCCTGGCCCTTTACTGACCATGCACATGCCGCACCCCTTGCAATTTGCCGACAGCCGCGCCCTGAGCGCCCCGTTTGCACAACAGTTATCCACCATGCCGCCCGACGGCGCCCTCGCCTGGCTGACCGCCGTGCTGGCCGCGCAGGCGCCCGCGCTGCGCTCCTCGAACGCCAGCCTGCTGGCCTACACGGGCAATCCGGCCGCCATGGCGTGGATCGAGGCTAATATAGCGTCGCCCGTGGCAACACAATGGGGCGTGGCGGCGGCGCTGCTGGACACGCCCTGGCCCCGCATCGCCGGCTGGCTGCAGCGCGGCGGCCCGCACCGACTGATGGCGCTCGACACTCTGCTGGCGTATCGCAAGCCGGCCGTCAACATGGCGCCGCTGGAACAGATCGCCGCCCCCGTGCTGCCGCAAGCGCCCGCGCGCGCGGAACTCGACGCGGCGCTGGCCGCCTGCCTGGCAGCGTCTGCCACGCCGCGCATCCAGGCGGCGGTGACCGCCATTGCCAAACACGGCGACGAGATCCTGCGCGGCGGCCCGCGCGGCGTGGCCGTGGCCGACTTGCCGCGCCTGTACCTGGACCCGACACCGTTCCAGCACGCCACCGCCATCCTGGCGCAGCACGAAACGGTGGCCGCCGGCATGCGCGACAAGCTGCAGAACTTGCTCAAGGGAATAGTGTGAGCCGGCAAGCCCTCGTGACGATCGACTTGAGCGGGATCAATTCGGCGCGCCCCTTGCATGCCGCCCTGGCCGCCGCGCTGGGCTTCCCTTCCTTCTACGGCATGAACTGGGATGCATTCCACGATGCCATCACGGGCCTGGTGGACATGCCGCAACAGCTGGAGCTGCGCGGCTGGCCCGCCTTCGCGGCACGCCTGCCCCGCGACGCGGCCATCCTGCAACGCATCCTGGCGCGCATGGCGCAGGAAATGCCGGCCGTGGCGGCGCAAGTGCGGTACGTGTGACACAGGACAACGCCAGGAAACGCTTGACAGCCCGCCCCAACCTCCCTTACATTGGGTGCATGTCCTCCTTCAAACATCCATCCCCTTCCCTGCTGTCGCTATCGCGACTACTACTAGCACGCGCATAAGCTTGCCGCATTGCTTCGCCTGGCCATCCGCCGGCGTGTTTCAAGAACCCTGGAAGGTTTGATGATGTTTGCACCATCCCCCGCTACACCCGTAATTTCTGACGCGACCGCCCCCGCTGGCGCCGTTGCCGTGCTTTGCCTGCTAAAACTACCGATCGCTTGCCTGGCCTAGTGTTGCGTGGCCGCCCGGCAAGCTTGCGCCACAACCATTGATTTCCCCCTATCTTCAGGAGTACCCGATCATGATGTTGCAGAACCCAGCTTCCAAATACCGCGCCTTCCCTCCCGTCAAGTTGACCGACCGTCAATGGCCGAACCAGATCATCAGCAAGCCGCCTATCTGGATGAGCACCGACTTGCGCGACGGCAACCAGTCCCTGATCGAGCCGATGAGCGCGGAAAAGAAGCTGCGGTTCTTCGAGATGCTGATCGCCATCGGCCTGAAGGAAATCGAAGTGGGTTTCCCATCGGCATCGCAGACGGACTTCGATTTCGTGCGCAAACTCGTCGATGAAGGCCGCATCCCGGACGACGTCACCATCATCGTGCTGACCCAGTCGCGCGAAGAACTGATACGCCGCACGGTGGAATCCGTCGTCGGCGCCAAGCGCGCCATCGTGCACCTGTACAACTCCGTGGCGCCCGTGTTCCGCAAGGTCGTGTTCGGCATGTCGCGCGAGGAAATCACCAACATCGCCACCACCGGCACCACCCTGGTCAAGCAACTGGTGGCGCAGCATCCGGAAACGGAATGGGGCTTCGAATACACGCCGGAATCGTTCTCCACGACGGAACTCGATTTCTCCAAGCATATCTGCGACGCCGTCAGCGCCATCTGGAAGCCGACGCCCGCCAACAAGATGATCATCAACCTGCCATCGACCGTGGAATGCAGCACGCCCAATGTGTATGCGGACCAGATCGAATGGATGTCGCGCAAGCTGGCGCGCCGCGATTCCATCATCATCAGCGTGCACCCGCACAATGACCGCGGCACGGCCGTCGCGTCGGCCGAGCTGGCCGTGATGGCGGGCGCCGACCGCGTGGAAGGCTGTTTGTTCGGCAACGGCGAGCGCACCGGCAACGTCGACCTCGTGACCCTGGCGATGAACTTGTACACGCAGGGCGTGCACCCGGGCCTGGATTTCTCCGACATCGACACCGTGCGCAAATGCGTGGAAGAGTGCAACCAGCTGCCCGTCCACCCGCGCCACCCGTATGCGGGCGACCTGGTGTTCACGGCGTTTTCCGGCTCGCACCAGGATGCCATCAAGAAAGGTTTCGCCAAGCAGCAGCCGGACAGCATCTGGGAAGTGCCGTACCTGCCCATCGACCCGGCCGACCTGGGCCGCAGCTACGACGCCGTGATCCGCGTCAACAGCCAGTCCGGCAAGGGCGGCATGTCCTACCTGCTGGAACAGGAATACGGCCTGGTCCTGCCGCGCCGCCTGCAGATCGAATTCTCGCGCGCCGTGCAAGCCGTGGCAGACGCCACGGGCCGCGAAATCGCCGCGCAGGATATCCATGAAATTTTCCAGAAGGAATACCTGGAACAGACGGCACCGTACGCCTACGCCTCGCACCGCATGGTGGAAGACACGAGCAGCGATGAATCCGTGCAGATCGACATCAGCCTGTCGCACCGCCAGGCGCCGCTGGCCCTGCAGGGCGGCGGCAACGGCCCCATCGACGCCTTCGTCAATGCCCTGGGCCTGGACATCAAGCTGATGGACTACCATGAGCATTCCATCGGCTCGGGCGCCAATGCCAAGGCCGCCTGCTATGTCGAGTTGCGCCTGGACAACGGCCCTACCCTGTTCGGCGCCGCCATCGACAGCAACATCGTCACCGCCTCGTTCAAGGCCGTGCTGTCGGCCGTGAACCGCCGCATCAAGCAGACGGAAGCGGAAAAAACAACAGCAGCCGACGTGGCGGCCAGCGCCGCCTAAGCAATTTCGACGCGCTCCATAGGGATAAAAAGCGGTACGGCTTGATCGCCGTGCCGCTTTTTCATTTCTTTCTGGCAATTACCAGTGCCAATCAGGTATTGCCGGCCGTATAATTGATTCATAACAAGACCAGCGGAGACAGAATATCAGCTACCGAGGGAATCAGTATGAAATTGACGGACATGAAGATAGGCGCGCGCCTGGGTGCGGGTTTTGGCGTGGTATTGCTGCTGATGGCAGTGCTGGTGGGCACGGGCCTGTTCCGGCTGGACAAGATCGGCGCCCTCAGCGACTCCATCATCGAGCGCGACTGGGCCAAGGCCGACGCCATCGCCACCATCCGCAGCACCACCCGCTCGAACGCGGCCCTCGTGCTGGAACTGTTCATCCATGAAGATCCCGCCCGTGCCAGCGCCATCCACGCGGAAATCGACGCCAACAAGGCCACCATCACGGACGCGCTGGCCATCCTCGACCGCCTGATCGTGCTGCCGGAAGGCAAGGAACTGCTGGCGACCCTGAAACAGCAGCGCAAGGCCTATGTCGTGTCATTCAGCCAGGCGGACAAGCTGCTGGGCGCGGGACAGCGGGCGCAAGCGGCCCTGCACGTGCGCGACGACACCCTGCCCGCCCTGACGCGCCTGCAGGCGACCGTGAACCGCCTGAACGACATCCAGCGCGGCGTCGTCGTCCAGGGCGGCCGACAAATCCGCCAGAATATCTCCACGGCAAACGTGCTGATGACCAGCCTGGGCGCGGCCGCCTTGCTGCTGGGCGTGCTCTTCGCCTGGCGGGTCACGCGCTCGATCACCACGCCCGTCGCCTACGCCTTGCGCGTGGCGCAGGCCGTGGCCGCAGGCGACTTGAGCAGCAAGATCGCAGCCGAAGGCAAGGATGAAACGGCGCAGCTGCTGCACGCGCTGCGCGACATGAACGACAACCTGGCCACCCTGGTGGGGCAGGTGCGCAGCGGCACGGGCACCATCGCCGTGGCGTCGAGCGAGATCGCCAGCGGCAATGCCGACCTGTCGGCCCGCACGGAGGCCCAGGCCAGCGCGCTGGAAGAGACGGCGTCGTCGATGATCGAACTGACGGGCACAGTGCGCAGCAACAGCGACAACGCGCGCCAGGCCGACACCCTGGCCCGTTCGGCATCCGCCATCGCCCAGCGCGGCGGCACGGCCATGGCCCAGGTGGTCGATACCATGGACGCCATCAATGCGTCCTCGCGCAAGATCGTCGACATCATCGCCGTCATCGACGGCATCGCCTTCCAGACCAACATCCTGGCCCTGAATGCGGCCGTGGAAGCGGCCAGGGCCGGCGAACAGGGACGCGGCTTTGCCGTCGTTGCCACCGAAGTGCGCAACCTGGCGCACCGCTCCAGCCAGGCGGCGAAGGAGATCAAGGAACTCATTGCTGACTCCGTCAGCCGGGTCGGCCAGGGCGCGCAGCTGGTCAGCCAGGCGGGCGCCACGATGGATGAAGTGGTGGCCAGCGTGGGCCGGGTCAGCGCCATCGTCGGGGAAATCAGCGTCGCCAACCACGAACAAAGCGAAGGCATCGAGCAGATCAATGCCGCCATCATGCAGATGGACCAGACGACGCAGCAGAACGCGGCCCTCGTCGAGCAGGCGGCGGCCGCCGCGGCGGCCATGCATGCACAGGCGGGCGAGCTGGAAACCCTCGTCAGCCAGTTCACGCTGGAGTCCGGCACCGGCGGCAAGGCAGCGCCCCGCCCTGCCGCGCCCGCCGTCCCGCGCCTGGGCTAGGTCCTTATTCCACCTGGCGCGCCAGGCGGATGCCGGTAAATTGCCAGCGCGCCCCGGCCGGGAAGAAATTGCGGTAGCTGGCGCGCGCGTGGCCGGGCGGCGTGGCGCACGAGGAGCCGCGCAGCACGTACTGGTTCAGCATGAACTTGCCGTTGTATTCACCGAGCGCGCCGGGCGCCGGACGGTAGCCCGGATACGGCGCATAGCTGCTGCTGGTCCACTGCCAGCAATGGCCGAACATTTGCCGCAATCCCCCGCCCGGCGTGGCGGCGGCCGGATGCAGCTGGCCTGTTTCCACGGCGACACCCTGCGCCGCCACTTCCCACTCCGCTTCCGTCGGCAGGCGGGCGCCGGCCCAGTGCGCATAGGCATCCGCCTCGAACAGCGACAAATGGCTGGCCGGTGCCTGCAGGTCCAGCGGGCGCAAGCCGGACAGGGTGAATTCCTGCCAGCGGCCGCCATCGTCGCGCTGCCAGTACAGCGGACACTGCAACTGCTGGCTGCGCACCCAGTCCCAGCCTTCGGCCAGCCACAGATGGGCCGTGCGGTAGCCGCCCGCCTCGATGAAGGCGAGATAGTCGCCATTCGTCACGAGCGCGCTGGCCAGCTGGAACGGCGCCACGTACTGCGGGTGGCGCGGCAATTCATTGTCGAAGCAAAAGCCGTCGCCCGCATGGCCGATCTGCGTCAGGCCGCCGTCGAAGGCGATCCAGGCAGGCGATGGCGCAGGCGCCGCCGCGCTGTCCGGCGCCCCATCCACGTAAGCGGGAAACAAGGGACTCTGCGCGAGCAAATGCTTGACATCCGTCAACAGCAACTCCTGGTGCTGCTGTTCGTGCTCGAGTCCCAGCGCCAGCAGCATGGTCAGGCGTTCGCGCTCGGGGCGCGCCAGTTCGCCAGCGAGCAGGCGGGCGACGCGCGCATCGACATCCATCCGGTAGGCGCGCACGACGTCCATGCCGGGCCGCGTCAGCACGCCCCGCTGGGCGCGCGGGTGCTTCTCGCCCACGCCGTTGTAATACGAGTTGAACAGCACGCGGAAGGCCGGGTGGAATGGCGCGAAGCCCGCCTCCATGCTTTCCAGGATAAAGGTTTCAAAGAACCACGTGGTATGCGCCAGGTGCCATTTCACGGGACTGGCGTCCGGCATCGATTGCGCGCCGCAATCCTCGTCGGACAGGGGTTCGGCCAGCCGCAGCGAATGCCGGCGCACGGTATGGTAATGATCGATCAGCATCGTCGCCTTTAATCTCGGATGGCTCTGGCATAAATGACGGCAAACCACTGCTGCGGGTCCGTCCAGACTTGCACCGTGGAAAACCCGGCCTGCTCCAGCAAGCCGACGAAGCCGGCCCGCGTATATTTGTAGCTGTCTTCCGTATGGATGCGCTCGCCTTTCGCGAAACGCCGCTCGCCGCCCTTCCAGCGGACGACTTGTTCGCGGCGCGCTTCCAGGTGCATCTCCACGCGGCTCTCGTCGGCGTTGAAAAAGCCGTGGTGCTGCCAGGCGCGCACGTCGAAATCGGCACCGATCAACCCGTTCACGTGGCGCAGCATGTTCAGGTTGAAGGCGGCCGTGACGCCCAGCGCATCGTCGTAGGCGGCGTCGAGGATGGCGTCCTCCTTGACCAGGTCGACGCCGATCAGCAAGCCCCCGTCGCCGTCGGAATTGGCGCGCAGGCGGCGCAGGAAGGCGATCGCTTGCTCCGGCGCAAAATTGCCGATCGACGAGCCGGGATAGAAAAACAGCCGCCGCGCGTCGCGCACGCTGGCGGGCAAGTCCAGGCGGCTGGAAAAATCCAGGCCCAGGCCCGTCATCTCGATGTGCGGAAAGCGCTGCTGCAGCCGGCCCAGCGATTCGCTGAGAAAGTCATAGGAAATATCCACGGCCACGTACTGCGCCGGATGCAGCAGGGGAAACAGGCTGGCGGCCTTGGCGCAATTGCCCGCGCCCAGGTCGATCAGGGTGCTGCCCGGTCCCACCGCATGCGCGATCTCGGCGCCATGGCGGGCGAAGATGGCCGCTTCCGTGCGCGTCGGATAGTACTCGGGCAAGGCGCAGATGGCTTCGAACAGTTTCGAGCCCAGCGCGTCGTACAGGTATTTGGGCGACGTCCAGGCCTGGCGCGCCAGCAGGCCGCTGCTGATCTCGGCTATCGTGGCAGGAGTGGCGCTGGCCGCTTCGGCGTTGCCGGCGGGATAGAAATCGGACAGATGCTGCGCGGGTGGCGTGGTCATGGGCTGGCGTCGTCTCTCTCGGTTCAAGGATGGCTTGCTTGGCTGGCATCTGGCGGACAGGCCCTGCCGCACAGCCTGGCGGGCACCTGAAGCGATGACTTTTTCCCATCATAGCGGAATCCGCGCAAGCCAGCCGTGCGGCAGGTAACTTAAGGTCAAACGGGCGGCGCGCACGCGAAATTGGTATTGCCAAGCAAAAAGGACAAGCCTGTCGTATACTACACATTGCCGGCCAAACAATCCGCGCGCCATTGCAGTCCCCAGGCCCCCCTCTCCCCCGCGTGCCTCCCTTTACGATCGCCGTTAACACCATGCTCGAATTGCGCCATCTGTCCAAGTCCTATGCCCATGCACGGCCCGTGCTGGCCAACCTCTCCTGCCGCTTCGAAGCGGGAGAATTCATCGCCATCATGGGCGATTCCGGCGTGGGCAAGTCGACCTTGCTGAACCTGATCGCCGGCCTCGATACGCCCGATGCGGGTGCCGAAGCGCACCCTATCCTGGTGGACGGCATAGCCATGTCCAGCCTCGATGACGCGGCCGCCACCCAGCTGCGTCGCGCCCGCATGGGCTTTATCTTCCAGGCCTTCCACGTCTTGCCGCACCTGACCCTGCTGCAAAACGTGGCCCTGCCGCTGCTGCTCAACGGCCTGCCCCAGGAGCGTGCCGCCAGCATGCTCGAGGCGGTCGGCCTGGGCGGACGCGGCGGCGACTTTCCGCAGCAGTTGTCGGGCGGCGAAATGCAGCGCGTGGCCATCGCCCGCGCGCTCGTGCACAAGCCGGCCCTGGTGCTGGCCGACGAGCCCACCGGCAACCTCGATCCGGACACGGCGCACAGCATCCTGCAATTGCTGCGCGCCGAGATCAAGGCCAACGGCAGTTGCGCCATCATGGTCACGCATTCGCTGGCCGCCGCTGAAATGGCGGACAGGACCATGATCCTGACGAAAACAGGATTACAAAATACAACAACCGTCAACCGAATTGATCAAACAATCAGTTAATTTTACTGACCATGTATCACAAGTTTTGTTATCGTAGTATTATTGAAAACACTTGCCTGGTTATCAATGTTGTAACGCGAATGTTGTCACGTCATCCGGACAGCCGTACTGCGATGACGAACTATAGCCGGGACCGCTTTACGGGTCCCGTCCCTTGCATAACCTGAAGGAGGAGTAAATGAACGTTCGGCAAAAGAAGCTGGAAATGATTGAAGCGATGAACCGGGCGCGCGCGCTCGAACCATCGAGTTTTGTGCCCAACAAGCTGCTCGATACCCTCATCGAGAAGATGAATCTGAAAAATGATGCGGAACTGTGCCGTGTACTGGAAGTCCAGCCCCCCATCATCAGCAAGATACGGCACGGCAAACTGTCGGTCGGTGCGACGATTTTATTGCGCATGCATGAAAAGTCGGAAATCACCATCCGCGAACTGAAGGAATTGTCCGCCACGCCAGTCCATTGAACCATCACGCTGTTGTCTTGCCTTGCCAGGCACTCAGGTTCCCGGCGCCATGAACTTTTGCCATGAAATTCGCGTAGTTCGCTCACCGCAGAGCACCCGAGCACGATAGCGAAGAAGCCCAGCCCAAACCTTGCTGACCGTTTCTGCCGCCCTTGCCGCCACGCCATCCCCGCCACGCGCTTGCCCCTTCCCCCGCCTTTCCGCCTTCCGGCCGCCATTTCCCGCATCGACTTGATCTGACGCAACACGCCTTGCCCCGTCCCGTATCAAGGTCAGCTTTTAGCTCTTTTTTTCATCCGCATGTCCAGCGAGTCCCCTGCACCGGCCGCGCCGCCCGTGCTACGCCTGACGCTCACGCGCGACCCCCTCGCCAGTTGCGGCGAGTGCCCCGCCGCGCCCGGCTGGCACGGCGAGAGCCACGTGCTGTCGGGGGCGCGCGGCATCGGCAGCTGCCGCGTGGCGCTCGACATCGGCCCGGCCGACGTGGTGCAGCTGCTGCTGAGCGATGGCGGCTCGCTGCTGGCAAGCAGCCTCGACTTGCCGCGCTACCTGGGTCCGGCCGCGCTGCCCCGCGATGGCGCGCCGCCCGCCATCGACGTGGGACTGGCCCTGCGCCCGCAGGCGGTGCGGCCGCCGCCAGGCGCCAGCCGCGACGGCCTGGGGGCCTGGATGCTGCGCGCCGTGCGCGTCTACCGCAGCGGCGCCGGCGCCATGACGGCGCTGGCGGCGGCCGGCGCCTTCCAGGACCGCCAGCTGGAGCAGCGCCTGGGCCTGTACCGCTGCGGCATCGAAACGGGCGCCATGACGCAGGTCGCCAGCCTGCCGGCCGGGCCGGAACCCGTGCTGCTGCTGTTGCACGGCACGGCGTCGTCGACGCCGCGCAGCTTCGGCGGCCTGTGGCGCAACGGCCTGGCGCCGCAGCTGGCGGCGCAGTACGGCAACCGCATCTACGGCTACGAGCACCGCAGCCTGAGCGAAAGTCCCATCCACAACGCGCTGGCGCTCGTGCACCAGCTGCCGCACGGCGCCGTGCTGCACCTGCTGGCCCACTCGCGCGGCGGCATGGTGGGCGAACTGCTGGCGCGCGCGCAGCGCATCGACAGCCGCGGCGCCGTCGACCTGGCCGGCGACGGCCTGGCGCGGGCGAGCGAGAACACGGTGGGCGGCGAAGCGTTCAACAGCCACGATATCGAGCATTTCACGTCCCAGGCGCAGCTGTGCGGGCGCGCCGGCCACGCCGAGGACGCGGCGCGCCTGCGCGAGCTGAGCATGGAGCTGAAGACGCGCGCCATCCGCATCGCCCGCTTCGTGCGCGTGGCCTGTCCCGCGCGCGGCACCACGCTGATGTCCGGCCGCCTGGACCGCTGGGCCAGCGTGATGCTCAAGCTGCTGCAGGGCGCGGCGCCGGGCGACACGCCGGACGGCGCCCTCGCCTTCCTGCTGGCCGTGGTGCAGCAGCGCTGCGATGCGCGCATCTTGCCCGGACTCGAGGCGATGATGCCCGACTCGCCCCTGGTGGCCCTGCTCAATGCACCGGACGTGCGCGTGGCCAGCCCCCTGCACGTGCTGGCGGGCGACTGCAGCGGCGACAGCCTGCTGGGCTGGCTGGGCGACTGCCTCGGCGACATGTTTTATGGCGGGCAGAGCGACCTGGTGGTCAATTGCGCCTCGATGGCGGGCGGCGCCATGCGCAGCACGCCCGTGCGCCAGCTGCTGCTGCGCGGGCCGCAGGTGCACCACCTGAACTACTTCGAGCGCGCGCCGTCCGGCGCGGCTGCCGTGCAGGCGCTGGCGGGCGACGATGCGACCTGGCTGCCGCTGGCCGGCATGGAGCACGGCATGCTGGCGCGCGGCGGCGAAGTGCCGAAACGGCGCGAGCAGGCGCCCATCGTGCTGCTGCTGCCCGACATCATGGGCAGCCATCTGCAGGTGGGCAGCAACCGCATCTGGTTCGATCCCGTCAACCTCGTGGAAGGCCGCATCGAACGCCTGGCCGTGGGCCAGCCGCACATCGTCAGCGCCGGCTGGCTCGAATCGAGCTACGAACCGTTCGCCCGCTTTCTCGCGCAAAGCCAGGAAGTGCGGCCCTTTACCTACGACTGGCGTTTGTCGCTGCAGGACTCCGCCGCGGCCTTCCTGCCCGTGCTCGACGCGGCCATGCATGACGCGCAGCAGCGCGGCCAGTCGCTGCGCATCCTGGCCCACGGCATGGGCGGGCTGGTGGCGCGCCTGGCCCTGAAGGACCGCTGGCAGCGCTTCGGCGCCATCGCCGGCAGCCGCCTGCTGCAGGTGGGGACGGCCAACCAGGGCAGCCATGCCATGGTGCAGGTGCTGCTGGGACGCGATCCGCTGGTGCGCATGCTGGCCAGCTGGATCGCCTGGAAGCATACGCGGCGCCAGTTCCTCGGCTTCGTGCGCGCCTTCCCCGGCGTGCTGGAAATGCTGCCCTGGCCGCAGGCGGGCGGCGCCATCGACTACTTCGACGCCGAGGCCTGGGCCACGCTGGCGGCCGGCGATCCGCACGCCGGCCAGCCCGGCGGCTGGCAGGCGCCCGAGGCGGCGGCGCTGGCGGCGGCGCGCGCCACGGCGGCCCTGCTGGCCGGTGCCACGCTGGAGGCGCGGCACTGCAGCTACCTGGCCGGCTGCGCCGACACGCCGGTGGCGCTGCGCCTGCACGGCGGCGGCATCGAAGTGGCCTGGACCCCCGATGGCGACGGGCGCACGCCGTGGCAAGGCGCGATTCCCGCCGGCGTCAACGCCTGCTACCTGCCCGTGGCGCATGGCGACCTGCTGCTGCAAAAAGAGCATTACCCGGCCATCGCGCAGCTGCTCGACACGGGCCAGGGCGGGCCGCTGCCGCTGCATCCGCCGCACGCGCCTGGCGCCGCCCCGCCCCGCTTCCGGCCCCACGCGCCCGACGCGCCGCCGCTGTACCCGCAGCCGCAGGAGCTGCTCGACGCGGCCATCGGCGCCGCGCGCCCCGCCGTCGCGCCCGAGCGGCGCGCGCCGGGACTGGGCATTTCCGTCATCCACGGCAGCATGGCCTCGGCAGACGCCCCCGTCATGAGCGGCTGCTACGCCTACGAATCGCTGCGCGGCAGCATGAGTTTTCTCGACCGCCTGCTGGCGGGCAAGCTGCAGGAAATCCACGCGCTGGGCCGCTTCCCGCAGCGCCCCGATTCCGCGCTGGTGGTGCTGCAGCCCGATGCGGCGCGGCGCCCCGGCGGCGCCATCGTCATCGGCCTGGGCCCGCTGGGCGAGCTGACGCCGGGCGAACTGGCGCGCGCCTTCGCCGGCGGGCTGCTCGAATACGCGTGCGTCTGCCTGCAGGTGCGCGCCGCCGGCCACCTGGCCGCGCCGCCGACGGGCGAACACGGCCTGCGCGTGGCCAGCTTGCTGTCCGGTTCCGGCTACGGCGGCTTGAGCATCGCCCTGTGCGCGCGGGCCCTGGTCGACGGCGCGCGCAGCGCCAACCGGCGCCTGGAAGACGCGGGCATGGCTTGCCGCATCGGCCATCTCGCCATCTACGAGCAGTCCGAGGCGCGCGCCATCGCCGCCGCCATGGCCATCGAGGAAATCCTGGCCGAAGCGCGCTACCAGGACAGCTTCACGTTCGAGCAGCGCATCCGCCACAGCCCTGGCGGCTACCGGCGCATCCTGCCCATCCTGAGCGGCGACAATGGCTGGCGCCGCGTGCAGATCGTCGCCGCCGATCTCTCCGGCGCCCTGCGCTTCACGCTGCTGACGGACCGCGCCCACAACAGCGTCGACGAGGAGCCGAACCAGCGCCAGGCCGTCGATGGCCTGATCATGGACGCCACCGACAACACCACCGACCAGCCGGGCCTGTCGCGCGCGCTGTATGAACTGATGCTGCCCAACGGCCTGAAGGCGGCCATTCCCGAGATGCGCGGCCTGATCCTGGCCGTCGACCAGAGCGCCGCCATCTACCCGTGGGAACTGATGCGCGACGAGGCCGACGGCGAGGAAAGCCCCCTGTCGACGCGCATCGGCATGGTGCGCCAGCTGGCCAGCCTGCGCGAACAGCCGCCCGCCACCAGCCCGCCCAGCAGCAACGTGCTGGTGATCGGCGACACCGATTCCGGCCTGTCCGAACTGCCCGCCGCCCAGGCCGAGGCGCAGGACGTGGCGCGCATGTTCGGCGCGTACGGCTACCAGGTGCGCGAGCTGCTGCGGCCGCAGGCCCAGCGCGTGCTGGTGCACCTGTTCGACGAGCGCTATTTCGCCATCCACCTGGCCGGCCACGGCGAGGTGGCCGGCCCCGGCATCGCCCATACGGGACTGGTGCTGGGGCCGAAGACGCGCCTGACGGCGGCGCAGGTGAGCAAGCTGAAACGCGTGCCGCAATTCGTCTTCATCAACTGCTGCCACCTGGGCGACATGCGCCCGGACGCCATCGCGCCCTGGTCCAAGCTGGCCGCCAGCCTGGCCACGGCCTTCATCGAAATGGGCTCGCAGGCGGTGATCGCGGCCGGCTGGCGCATCGACGACCAGGCGGCCAGCATCTTCGCGCACAGCTTTTATCACGCCATGCTGAGCGGCGAATATTTCGGCGACGCCGTGCGCCTGGCGCGCGAGGCCGCGTACGTGCAGTTCCCCGCCTCGAACACCTGGGGCGCCTACCAGGCGTATGGCGACGACCATTACCGCTTCCCGAACACGCAAAGCCGCCCCTGGCAGGCGCCCGACTACCACTACCACGGCCATTTGCTGGCCGACCTGGAAACCCTGCACGCGCGCCTGGCGGGCGCCGATGCGGCGCGCCGCGCGGCCATCGGGGAAAAGCTGGGCAGCATCGAGGAAGCCGTGCGCGCGCGCTTCTTCGGCTGCGCCGACATCCGCGAAAACATGGCCGCCACGCGGGCCGGCCTGGGTGGGCTGGACAACACCCTGCGCGCCATCGAACATTACCGGGCGGCGCACAGCGCGGCCGACGGCAAGGTGGCCCTGCGCGCGCTGGCCCACTGCGCGGAACTGGAGATACGCCAGGGCGCGGCCCTGTGCGGCGTGGATGGCGGCGCCGGCATCGACGTGCCGGCCGCGTGCGACCCGGTGCGGGGCCGGCAGCTGATGCAGGACGGCAAACGGCATATCGACCTGCTGGTGGCGCTGGCGCCCACGGCGCAGCGCCTGGCGCTGCTGGGGCGCTACTGGGCCCTGCAGGCGCGCCTGGCCTGCCGCGCGGGCAGCGCGCCCGGGCAGGCGCTGCGGGCCATGAGCGACGCCTGCCTGGCGGCGCTGGAAGAGGCGCGGCTGCGCAGCGGCGTGGCCGACTGCGACCTCATTTTCCAGGTGCTGGCGGGCGCCCTGCTGCTGAAAGCCCACGACGACGACAGCGCCTGGCAGGCGCTGCATCCGCAGCTGGGCGAGCTGCTGCACGACGCCATCGCCTACGCGCAGCAGCGCCATGCGGACGAACACCGCGCCATCGACGCCAGCGCCCCCGTGCGCGCCGCCCTGCTGGCGGCCCTGTGGGACGCGCAGGACGGCGTGCCCTTCGATGCCGCAGCGCGCCAGGCCTTCCTGGCCCTGTACCACGACGCCGTGCGGCGCCACGGCAGCATCGGCGAACCGGAAGCGATCACCGTGCCCTTGCGCTTCCTGCTCGAACTGCTGCCGCCGGAGGGAGCGGACGGCGGCTTGCGCAGCGCCGTGCAGGCGCTGGCCGGCGCGCTGCCGCCGTGAGCGGACGCGCCTCAGTTGCCCGGCACGACCCCGTAGTGGCGCGCATAGCGTTCATCCAGGTTCGCCAGCGGCATCATCATGAACATGTCGGCGCTTTCGAAATCAGGATCCCAGGCCGGTTCGCCGCAAATCCATGCGCCCGAGCGCAGGTAGCCCTTGATCAGCGGCGGCACCTGCGGCTTGTGCGCCGCTTCCACCTGGTGGATGGGGAAAGGCAGGTGCGGTGTGACGCGGTATTCGCTGGGGGCCATGTGCTTTTCGGCCAGCGCCTGGTACACCGCGACGGCATTGTGGCCGCCATCGGCCAGGCTGATGCTGGCGCAGCCCACCAGGTAGTCGCAGCGCTCGCGGCGCATGTACTCGGCCAGGCCGGACCACAGCAGCATGATCACGCTGCCGCCCCGGTACTTCGGATGGATGCAGGCGCGGCCCGCTTCGACCATGCGGCCGCGCAGGTTGTTCAGGCGGCTCAGGTCGAATTCATTTTCGGAGTACAGGCGGCCGATCTTGGCGGCCTTGGCCGCGCTCAGCACGCGGTAGGTACCGACCACTTTCAGGGTATCGGCATCGCGCACGATCAGGTGATCGCAATGCGCGTCGAATTCATCGCTGTCGAGGCCATCGGCATTGGCCAGCGACGTCAGGCCCATGGTCTCGATAAACACCTTGTAGCGCAGACGCTGTACTTCACGCAGTTCAGCGGCCGTGGTGGCCTGGCTCAGCACCAGTTGGACCGGCCGGGACTTGACTTCGTTTGACGCGCTTATGTTTTGCATGGTTTCATCCCCCTGTGATCAAGACGACTCCAGCGTACTTGCCTAATATGTCAGGAAAATGACAGCCGAATGTCATTTCCATGACGCAAGTCAATACCAGGGGGAGAGCGTGCGGAATTACCACACCCGTGCGCGCCGCCAGTAAATACGGCGCTTACAGGGCGATGCCGGGCGTGTAGTCGACGAAGGCATCCTGGCGACAGAAGCCCACCAGCTTCATGCCCGCCTGGGTGGCGATACTGATGGCCAGCGAACTGGGAGCGGAAATGGTCGCCAGCAGGGGAATGCGCATGCGCGCGGCCTTGCGCGCCAGCTCGTAGCTGCCGCGGCTGGAGAGGAAGACGAAGCCGCGCCGCATGTCGACCTGGTGCAGCGCGAGGTGGCCGATCAGCTTATCCAGGCCGTTGTGGCGCCCGATATCCTCGAACACCTGCACGATGGCGCCGTCGGGCGCGCACCACGCGGCCGCGTGCACGCCGCCCGTGGCCTGCATCAGCGCCTGGTGCTCGCGCAGGCCGGCGGCTGCGCGCGCCAGCGCGGCGGGCAGGTCGACGTGGATCAGCGACGGCGGCAGCGCTTCCGGCTGCAGGTCGAGCATCTCGATGCTGTCGATGCCGCACACGCCGCAGCCGCTACGCCCCGTCAGCGCGCGGCGGCGGTCCTTCAGGCGCACGAAGTCTTCCTGGGCGATGGTCAGCGCCACTTCGGCGGAATCGGGACGCAGGAACACTTCGCAGTCGAAGATGGCAGCGGCCGACGTGACCACGCCTTCCGTCAGCGCAAAGCCGTAGGCAAACGCTTCCAGGTCGCGCGGGGTGGCCATCATGACGACGTGGGAAATGCCATTGAAGACCAGCGCGACGGGGATTTCCTCGGCGACGCGGTCGATGGCGGGAATGGCATCGGCCGCGCGGTGGCGGACGATGGCGCGCTCGACGAAGCCGGCGCGTTCGGCATGAATATCTTCTGACATGGCAACCATGGGGGAACTAGTACAGGCCCCATGGTAAACCAGAACGGCGAAGCGGGCGGCAGTCCGTGCGGGACCGCCCTGCCCGCGCCATCAATCCTTCTTCGGACGGCCCGTTTTCAGCTGCGGCAAGCCGGCCAGCACGTTTTGCAGGGTCGCCAGGTCGATCTGGCTGATCAGCGCCACGCCGATACGCAGCAATTCGCTCTTCTTGATCTCGAAGCCGGCTTTCAGGCAGGCTTTCTTGACCTGGCCCAATACTTCATATTCCGCTTCCGGCATGGTGAAGCTGTCGCGCACCAGTTTCGGCTTGCGGGCTTTTTCCTTCACGGCGGCGACCTTGGCGGCAGGCGCCTTTTTCGCGGCGGCCGGCTTGGCGGCGGCTTTGGCCACGGGCTTGGCCGGGGCTTTCGCTGCCGGCTTGGCGGCGGCCTTGGCGGCAGGCTTGGCGGCAGCTTTCGCGGCTGGCTTGGTGGCGGCCTTGGCGGCAGGCTTGGCAGCTGGCTTGGCGGCCGGTTTGACCACTGCGGCCTTCGCCGCCGGCTTGGCCACTACGGCCTTGGCGGCTGGCGCCTTGGCTGCGGCAGGTTTGGCGGCGGCAGGCTTCACGGCGGCGGGCTTGGCTGCCGCAGGCTTGACGGCGGCTTTTGCCACCGGCTTGGCGGCCGGCTTCGCGGCAGGTGCGGCCTTGGCGGCTGGTGCGGTCTTGGCCGCTGCCGCGCTAATCGAAGCGCTGGTGGGGAACATCGAGACGGGCGCGCTGTCGGCCTTTTTTGCTGGGACGGGTTTGGTCATGGATTTTCCAATCTAATAAATAATATAAACAATATATACTGTTTTTTGAAACCTTGCTTGCTGCACATCAAGTCATGCGCATGGCACGACCTGTCAGGCACTGGCGCGGATGGTGAAATCTACCCCGACCTCATCCCAGAATTCCTGTTCCTTCTCGATCCAGAACGACACGGTGGGATGGTGCGCCACCCAGCCGCGCTTGATGTCGAGTTCGATACGGCTCTTCATGCGCAGCCGCAGTTCGCTGAAATCGGCCTCGATGCGCGCATGCATGAGCAGGATCGACAGGCGCAGCGCCAGCACGGCCTTGGCAAAATCCGGGTCGGACAGCACTTCGCCGATCTTGCGCAGGTTGCCCTTCTGCGCCAGGATCAGCCGGCTCATGGTCTTCTGCTCGCGCGTGGTAAAGCCGGGCAAGTCCGCATTTTCCACGATATAGGCCGCGTGCTTGTGATAGCCCGTCTGCGACACGGCCAGGCCCACCTCGTGCAGCAGGCTGCTCCAGCGCAGGCACTTCACCAGCGCTTCGGACGTGGGCTTGAGCTGGGCGTACATGGCCAGCGCCTGCTCGGCGACCCGTCCTGCGCGCTGCTGGTCGATATGGAATTTGTCCATGCAGCCCTGCACCGACTGCTCGCGGCGGTCGCGCTTGGTCGAGCGCAGGTACAGGTCCCACATGACGCCCAGCCTCGATGGGCGTCATGACGGGAATGTCGAGCTCGCGGAACAGGCCGATCAGGATGGCCAGGCCGCCGACGATGGTGCTGGCGCGGTCGGGCCGCAGGCCGGGCATGTCGATGCGGCTGGTGTGGCCCAGTTCGATGAAGCGCCGCGCCAGCGCATCGAGGCTGGCGCTCGTCAACAGGCCGTCGCCCAGCTTGTTGCGGGCGATGATGTCGGCGATGGTGCGGATGGTGCCGGACGAGCCGTAGGCCGTCTTCCAGTACTGCGGATGATACGGCGGCGCCGCATCCTCGAAATGGCTGCGCGCCGACAGGATGGCCGCCTCGAACGACGGCGCGTCGATGCGCCCGCCGATGAAGAACGACAGGCTTTGCTTGACGGTGCCCAGGCTGAAGGACTCGACGCGCTCGATATCGTGGCCGCGGCCCAGTATCAGTTCGGTGGAGCCGCCGCCGATGTCCATCACCAGGCGGCGTTCGCCGGGAATGGCCAGCGAGTTGGCCACGCCCATGTAGATCAGGCGCCCCTCTTCCTCGCCCGAGATGATCTCGATCGGGTAGCCGATGGCCTGTTCGGCCAGCGGCAGGAAGACGGCGCCATTGCGCGCCACGCGCATGGCCGACGTGGCCACCACGCGCACGGCATCGAGCTCGAAGCCGGCCAGGATGGCGCGAAAGCGCTGCAGGCAGGCCAGCGCCGCCTGCATGGCCGCCTCGGTCAGGTCGCCATTGGCATCCAGGCCGGCGGCCAGCCGGATCGGGTCGCGCACGCTCTTGACGACGCGTATCGTGTCGCCATCGTGGCGGCCGACGTGTAAACGAAAACTGTTGGACCCCAGGTCCACCGCTGCATACATACTGACCTCTTGTCTTGTCATTGCCGTGCCAACCGCTGAAAAATTGTCAAACTGGGTTGGCAAACTATATAAATCATTTAAACGATTTAAAAATCCTACCACACTACCCCCATCGTATGACAGCAGCGTGACAGGATTGTGACAAAACGGCGACCGCCAGTTGCGCCCTACGGCACGATGGTGGTGAAAAGGTAGACGGCGAAAATCACCAGGTGCACGGTGCCCTGCATGACCGTGGTGCGGCCCGTGCCCAGGGACAGGGTGGCGACCATCAGCGACAGCAGCAGCAGGACTGTCGATTTGATATCCAGTCCCAGGGTGATCGTCAGGCCCGTGGCCAGCGACACCACCACCACGGCGGGGATCGTCAGGCCGATGCTGGCCAGGGCGGAGCCGAGCGCCAGGTTCAGGCTCGTCTGCAGGCGGTTGGCGCGGGCCGCGCGCACGGCGGCCAGGCCTTCGGGCAGCAGCACGATGGCGGCGATGACGATGCCGACGAGGGTCTTCGGCGCGCCCATGGCGGCAATCGCCGTCTCCAGCGCGGGCGCCAGCGACTTGGCCAGCAGCACCACGGCGCCCAGACACACCAGCAAGGCGCCGGCGCTGATCCAGGCCACGGTGGCCGACGGCGGCGCGGCATGCACTTCCTCGTCGCCCACGGCTTCCTTGGGCAGGAAGTAATCACGGTGGCGCACCGTCTGCACCAGCACGAAGGTGCCGTACAACACGAGGGAAATGACGGCGATGAAGATCAGCTGGCTCGAATTGTAATAGGGGCCGGCCGCGCTGGAGGTGTAGTTCGGCAGTACCAGGGTCAGGATGGCGATGGCCGCCAGGGTGGCCAGCGAGGCGCTCACGCCCAGCAGGCCGAAGCTCTGCTCCTTGTGCCGGCCGGCGCCCAGCAGCAGGCAGATGCCGACGATGCCGTTCAGGATGATCATGATGGCGGCAAACACGGTGTCGCGCGCCAGGCCCGTCGTTTCCGGCCCGCCCGCCAGCATCAGCGAGACGATCAGCGCCACCTCGATCAGGGTCACGGCCAGCGCCAGCACCAGGGTGCCGTACGGCTCGCCGATGCGGTGGGCCACCACTTCAGCGTGGTACACGGCGGCCAGCACGCTGCCGATCAGGCCGGCGACGAGCAGGATCTGGTAGGCGCCGCCGAAGTTGAAGGTGGAGCCGAACAGGAACAGCCAGCCGGCGACCGGCGCGGCAAGGGGCCATACAGGCAGGGATTTGAGACTTTTCATCATGGGCCTTGCAAGAGTAAGAAAGAGGGGTGCGGTACGGACGGCACGCTGGGGCAAGCGACCGCCCCACAGCATAACTTGCTTAGCTTAAATGAAAGTTAGGGGATTCACATGTCGGAGGCAGATGCCCGGTACCCCGGCAAACTTGCTGCGGCGCACCTGCCCCTTACCCATAACTATAGTCCCTTTGGTAACATGCGGTTGCAATTTTCTTGTCTTTTTGCTTGCGCACACCGTCATACTGCAGGGCACGCCTTTCCGGCATTGACCAAGGAGCAAGCATGATTTCAGCAGCTAGCGCAGTCGCGCGCACGGTATTGTTCGCTTTCGCGGGCAGCTTGCTGTGCGCCGCCGTCCAGGCGCGCGAAGAGACGCCGGCCGCAAACGCGGGCACAGCGCCGGCGCAGCAGGTGGACGCGAATTGGGCCACCCCGCCCGCGCCGGCCGCCTCCCGGTGGCAGGACAGCCTGCCGCCCGCGCCGCCGGTGGCGCCGCGCGAGGAAAAAATCCTGCCCAGGAGTGAATGGCTGAGCGTGGAACCGATGAAGGCGCCTGACCGGCGCTGCGATCCCGGCCTCGATGCCCTGTTCCTCAGCAAGGAATGCGGCAAGGAACCCAGCTGGCTGGGTTCGCCCAAGAAATAAGCGCCTTACACGTCCAGCGTGCTGGCGCCAGGCGCCTCGGCCACCTGGTCGCGCCCGCCCTGCTTGGCCGCCTGCAGCGCTTCGTCGGCCCGTTTGAACAGGCTGACGGTGCTGTCCTCGGCGCGGATGGTGGTCACGCCCAGGCTGGCCGTCAGCTGCAGCACGGCGCGTTCCGTCTTGACGGGCAACGCGGCGACGGCGGCGCGGATGCGCTCGGCCACCATCAGCGCATCGGCCAGGGTCGTGCGCGGCAGCTGGATGGCGAATTCGGCGCCGCCCAGGCGGCCCATCAGGTCGCTGTCGCGCAATTGCTGGCGGCAGGTGTCGACGATGGCTTTGAGCACCGCGTCGCCCACCGGATGGCCGTAGCTGTCGTTGACGCGCTTGAAATGGTCGATATTGAGCACCACCAGCGCCGTCGGCAGGCCGGGCCGGCGCGCCAGCGCCATCCACGGCGCCAGCGCCTGGTAAAAGCCGCGCCGGTTCGGCACGCCCGTGGCCGCGTCGATCACTTCCAGGCGCGCCAGTTCGCTGCCCAGCTTTTCGCGCGACAGCAGCAGGTAGCCGAAGGCATTCGTCAGCATCATCAGGTACAGCGCGCCGAAGCCGGCCAGCTGCATCAGTTCCGCGTCAAAACCGGGCACGGTGGCGGCCAGCACGCCGCGCGCGGCGATCAGCAGCGACAGGATGCCCATGCTGACGACGAGGAAGCGGCGCAGCATGCTCGCCTCGCGCCACTTCAGGCACAGCGCGGCCACTCCGGCCAGGAAGAAGCCGGCCACGATCAGCGAACCGCCCGCGCTGCGCAGCAGCGGCGCCACGTCGAACACATAGCAGGTGGCGAACAGCGCGAGCGCGCCGCCCAGCGCCGGCAGCACGGTGCGGCGCCAGCCGCTGCGCCCGGCCGCCTGCCACAGCGCGCCGGCGTCCAGCGCCATGCCGGCAAACAGCAGGCTGTTGCCCAGCAAGATGGAGAGGAAATCGGGCAGCACGCCGCGGAAATACAGCAGGCACCAGGCCACGGCCTGGCATTGCTTGGCCACCGCCCAGGTGGACATGCTGAGCGACTTCTTGCGCTCGTATTCGAAGAAGAACAGGGCCGCGCACAGGCTCAGGTTGCCGAGCGCCAGGGCCAGTACCAGGGTCTTGATATCCATGGGCTACGCCATCGCCGCGCTGGCGCGGCAGCTGCTGTCAGATTTCGTGTTCGACATTGGTGCTGCCGTCGCCGACCTTGCTGGCCCAGGCCTGCACGAAGTACTGCTTTTCCGGCTCGCTGGGCGCTTCATGCCAGAAAACGATGAGGGTGCCCTTGTGATCGTGGATCTGCGCCACTTTTTCAATGAAGCCGACATTGCCGGCCTGGTCGGCCAGCGCCGCCGCGTAACCATACACGCGCGTCAGCCGTTCGATGCGGTCGGGTTCGGTAAAGCTATTCGTGGCCGTAATGATGGGGTGATCCAAAAACATGCGTATCTCCATGGTGCCCGTCTGCGCGGCCTTGCCGCCGCCAGCCGTAGTTGCCTTGCGCCGCGCCCGCAAGGGCGCGTCAAATGGCAGGTGGCCAGCCCGCCGCGCCATTGCGCACACGGTGTGCGGATTATAATCGGGTATGCTCTCGGGAGCTTATCAGATTTCTCTGAATGCAACAAAACATCCACCCACGCAATGCA
>NZ_RFSK01000036.1 GCF_009923995.1 Janthinobacterium sp.
AGTGCCGGGGCTGCTGGCGCGCGGGACCATGCTGGTGCCGACTTTGGCGCCGGGCTGCGGGCCGTTTCCGGATCGGCAAGCGCGGTGGATCGGCGAGCCGGGTGATGGCCGCGCCGCCGCCTGCCTTTACGCCGCACTGATGGCCGATGCGGCGCTGGGGCTGATCGGGGCGCAGGCTGTGCTGCTGGTCGAGGGGCGGTTTGCGGGCGCCGAAGTGTTCGTGCGCGCTCTGGCGGCGCTGCGGCCAGACTGCCGCGTGATGGTGGCGGATGGTCCGTGCGATGCGGCGTTCGGCGCGCTGCGGCTGATTGATCCGGGGCTGGTGCCCGCCGCGCGGTTGCGGCAGGTGGAGCCTCTGGCCGGCGACCTTCACGCCTATCGCGCGCGCTGGCTTGGGGAGATCGCCTTGTGATCATTGCCAATATCGCTGATTTTCGCGAAGCCGCGCGGCGGCGGTTGCCGCATTTCCTGTTCGAGTACGTCGACGGCGGGTCTTATGCCGAGGAGACGCTGCGGCGGAATATCTCCGATCTGGCGGGCATCGCGCTGCGCCAGCGGGTGCTGGCCGATGTGGCGGACATTGATCTTTCGGCGGAGCTGTTAGGGCAGAAGCTGGCGATGCCGGTGGCGCTGGCGCCGATCGGCCTTGCCGGGATGAACGCGCGGCGGGGCGAGGTTCAGGCCTTGCGCGCGGCGGAGACGGCGGGCGTGCCCGCGTCGGAGACGAGGGCGATGCGCTCGCCGGCGTGCAGGCGGGCGATCAGGGTTTCCGCCACTTCCCGCTCATTATGTTGATGCGCCGCAATCAATGGCTTGTTCAGGCCAAAGCGCGTCAGCAGGTGCGCCGTGTTGCGCGTATCTTCACAGGCGACGGCGTCGGCAAGGCTCAGCAGATGCAGCGCGCGCAGGCTGATATCGGTCACATTCCCGATCGGCGTGGCCACTATATACAATGTTGCGATAGGATAGACCTGGTGCGCCGCCTCTGTCATGATGGGCAGGCTGGCGATGGAACGGATTTCTTGTACGGTCATTTTGGAGGTTAAATGCTTGCTAATAGTGTGAAGTTACTGCTTGTTTGTGCCGCGACCGGCATGCTGAGCGCTTGCAGCACGCCTTGCGACGCGCCCGGGCAATTGTGCGCGCCTATTGAATCTAACACAAGGCCGCTACCGCCTCCGAAGCCACTGCCGCCCCCCGTGCCGCCGAAACCGCCCGCACCGGAACCCGTCACCTTTGCCGTGGCCGTGCCCGATATTACCGCGTATGACGAAAATGGCGCGCCGCTGGCGCCCGTCAAGGGCAAGCCGGCCACCGGCACGGCACAGGACATGCCGGCCGCCACGGCACCGGCGCCCGCCGATGGCAATGTGCACCACATCGGCCTGCTGCTGCCGCTGCGTTCGACGACCCTGGGTCCCGCCGCCGAACTGCTGCGCGCCGGCTTCATGGCCGCGTACGAACGCGACCGCAGCGGCTTTGAAGTGACGGTGATCGACACGGGTGACGGCAGCAGCGACGTGCTGAACAAGTTTGCGCAAGCGCAAGAGGAACAGGACATCATCGTGGGACCGTTGTCGCGCTCGGCCGTCACGGCCGTGGCGAACAGCGATCTGGTGCGTAAACCAACGATCGCCCTGAACCACCCGGACAACCGCGGCGAAGCGCGCCTGCCGGAAAAAATGCTCGTCATGGGCCTGTCGATCGAGGCGGAAGCGCGCCAGGTCGCCGCCTGGGCCGCCAGCGAACAGCCGGGCGCCAGCGCCCTGATCCTGTCGGCGGGCGCACCGTCGCAGCGCCGCACCAGCGCCGCCTTCAAGCAGGAATGGCTGCGCCAGGGCGGCAAGGTCGAGACGATGGACTTGACGGCCACGAATGGCTACCTGAGCGATGCCGAGCTGGTGCAGCTGCGCGCGCGCCTGGCCGCCACCCCGCCCGGCCTGCTGTTTGCCGCGCTCGACGCCGACCAGGCGCGCCAGCTGCGCGTGGCCATCGGCAGCGATCTGCCCCTGTACGGCACTTCGTCCCTGAATCCCGGCGCCGGACGCGGTGCCAGCGGCCCCGAACTGGACGGCGCGCGCCTGCTGGACTTGCCATGGCAGGTGCAGCGCGACCATCCGCAGGTGATGGTGTATCCGCAGCCGCCGCAGCCGGCCGACGCCCGCCTGACGGCCGACATGGAACGCCTGTACGCGCTGGGCATCGATGCCTTCCGCGTGGCGCGTGAAGTGGCGCTGCGGCCGAACGCGCCCTTCACCCTCGATGGCGTGACGGGCCGCCTGGCCGTGCGCTTCGAGGATGGCCAAAGCATCTTCGAACGCACGGAACAGGCCGCTACCTACCAGCAGGGCGCGCTGGGCACCTGGCCGCCGGCCGCGCCCACGCCCGCCGTCCTGCCGCAGGTGCAATAAGGACCGCCATGCCCTCCCCGCCTGCGCAGACGAAACAGCAACGGGGACGGCAGGGGGAGGACGATGCGCTCGCGTATCTGCTGCGGCAAGGCCTGGTACTGCTGGCGCGCAACTATCTGTGCAAGGGCGGCGAACTGGACCTGATCATGCGCGACGGTGCCAGCATCGTCTTCGTGGAAGTGCGGCTGCGCTCGGGCACGGCCTACGGCGGCGCCCTGGCCAGCATCACGCCGGCCAAGCAGCGGCGCATGGTGGTGGCCGCGCAAACCTGGCTGCTGGGCCAGAAGCGCCTGCCGGCCTGCCGCTTCGATGCCCTGTGCATCGACGGCGGCCACATCAGCTGGCTGAAAAACATTCTGGATATGTAAGCATTTTTAACAGTGCTTGTTCGCCATGCCGCGCGCCTGCACTATAATCGGCAGACTATGAATAATCAACGCATCCTCTCGCACTTCCACGAAAGTGCCGAACTCAAGATCCAGGCCGCTACCGTACTGGCGCAACCCATTGCGCAGGCGATCGACCTGATGTTTTATGCATTGTCCAACGGCAACAAGATCCTCGCCTGCGGCAACGGCGGTTCCGCCGCCGACTGCCAGCATTTCGCGGCCGAGCTGGTCGGGCGCTTCGAACGCGAGCGCTTTCCGCTGCCGGCCCTGGCGCTGACGACGGATACGTCCATCCTGACGGCCGTGGCGAACGACTACAGCTACCGCGAGATCTTCTCGAAGCAGGTGCAGGCCTTCGGCCAGGCGGGCGACATCCTGCTGGCCATTTCCACGTCGGGCAATTCGGCCAACGTGATGGCCGCCGTGGAAGCGGCGCTGGAGCGCGAAATGCGCGTCGTGGCGCTGACGGGCAAGGATGGCGGCGCCATCGGCAAGATGCTGACGGACGCCGACGTGCACATCTGCGTGCCGGCCGAGCGCACGGCGCGCATCCAGGAAGTCCACCTGACCACCATACATTGCATCTGCGACGGCATCGACGTCGCCCTATTCGGAGGAGACGTGAATGACTAAATTCGGTACTGGCCCAGGCTGGAAACGCGTACAACGCCCGCTGGCCACCGCACTGCTGTGCGGCGCCATGCTCACCTCGCTCACCGGCTGCATCGAACTGATGGTCGGCGGCGCGGTGATGGGCGGCGTCGCCGCGGCAGACCGCCGCACCCTGGGCGCCCAGACCGAAGACAAGTCAATCGCCCTGAAAGGCGAATCACGCATCCCCTCCATCGTGGGCGACATCGGCCACGTGAACGTCACCAGCTTCAACCGCCGCGTCCTGCTGACGGGCGAAGTGCGCGACGAGGCCATGAAAAATGCCGTCGAGCGCGAAGTGCGCAATATCGAAGGCGTGGAATCGGTGGCGAATGAACTGATCATCGCCGGCCCCGCCAGCTACACCTCGCGCTCGAACGACGCGCTGATCACGGCCAAGGTCAAGGCCAGCCTGGTGGACATGAAAACCATCTCGGCCGCCTCGTTCAAGGTGGTCACGGAAAACGGCACCGTCTTCCTGATGGGCCGCGTCACCCAGCGCGAAGGCACGGTCGCCTCCGACGTGGCGCGCGGCGTGAGCGGCGTGCAGAAAGTGGTCAAGCTGTTCGACTACATCTCGGAAGCGGAACTGAAGCAGCTGCAGCCGGACCCGCCGCAGCAGCGCACGACAAGCACCGTCAGCGACACGGTCCAGCAGTAAGCACCGCCGCCATCGGGCCTACGGCAGGCCGACGATGCGGCGGCTATAATAGTCACATCGTGGCCGCATCGCCCCGCTTTTCAAGTGAAAACCATGTCAACTTCGCCATCCGCCAGCAAATCCTGGGTCAAGCCCGCCCTCATCGCCGTCTTCGTGGCGGGCGTGGCAGCGGCCGGTTACCTGTCGCTGAATGACAAGCAGAGCGCACCGGATGTGACCTTCCACGGCATCCATGGCGAGAAAATCAGCTCGGCGAGCCTGCGCGGCAAGGTGGTGATGGTCAATTTCTGGGCCACCTCGTGCACCACCTGTGTGGCGGAAATGCCGGAAATGGTCGATACCTACAACAAGTACAAGGGACAGGGCCTGGAATTCGTCGCCGTGGCCATGAAGTACGACCCGGCCAACTACGTGCTGAACTTTGCCGAAACGCGCCAGCTGCCCTTCAAGGTAGCGCTCGACGTGACGGGCGAAGCGGCCAAGGCCTACGGCGACGTGGCCCTCACGCCCACCACCTTCGTGCTCGACAAGCAGGGCAAGATCCTCAAGCGCTACGTGGGCAAGCCGGAGTTCGCCGAACTGCACAAATTGCTGGAAACGGCCATCGCCGGCTGATCCAGCGCAAGCCCGCCTGGCGGCACGGCACAAAACCCTGTTGCCAAGTGTTGCCAAACCGTTATAACCTTCCCTTGCGTGATCCCATTCACCTTGTGAAGGCCAGCCGTGTCCCTAGCCGCCCAACCGCCCGACCCGCAACAACTCAAGACCTGGCTGCTTGCCGCCGCCAACAAGGACGCCAAGGCGTTCCGCCAGCTATATAACTGCACTTCATCGAAACTGTTTGGCTTCGCGCTGCGTATATTGCATAAGCAAGAGCTCGCTGAAGAAGCCTTGCAGGAGGGTTTCGTCGCCATCTGGAACAACGCCGCCGCTTACCAGAGCCATCTGGCAGCGCCGATGACCTGGATGGCCACCATCGTGCGCAACAAGGCGTTCGATGTGCTGCGGCGCAGCGACGATACCGTGGAAATCGATGCCGACCAGTTTGATAGCGAAGTCATGAATGCACTCAGAGACCCCCAGGCCACGCCCATCGAATCGCTGCAGCTGAGCGGCGATGCCAAGGCGCTGGCGTTTTGCATGTCGGCCCTGGAAGGGCTGCACCGGCAGGTGGTCGCCCTGGCGTTTTATCATGACCTGTCGCACAGTGAAGTGGCAGAGCAGATGTCGCTGCCGATCGGCACCGTGAAGACCTGGATACGCCGCAGCCTGGAACGGCTGCGCACGTGCCTGGCAAAACGGGAGGCATCATGAATATCCGCGGCAATGAGGTGCTGCGCCAGAAACTGGCGTCCGAATACGTGCTCGGCACCCTGAAAGGGGGCGCGCGGCGGCGTTTCGAAGGCTGGCTGCACAACGACGCCGATTTGCGCAATATCACGGCCGAATGGCGCCAGCGCCTGGAACCG
This sequence comes from Janthinobacterium sp., assembly GCF_009923995.1. Lineage (GTDB taxonomy): Bacteria > Pseudomonadota > Gammaproteobacteria > Burkholderiales > Burkholderiaceae_D > Janthinobacterium. The sequence goes on from NZ_RFSK01000036.1 coordinate 5,582, forward strand.
ATGGCCGAATTCGCCACGCCCGTGGCACCGCCCAAGCGCGTGTGGCAGCAGATCGAGCAGCGCCTGCACCTGACGCCGCACGGCGGCTGGTCGCTGTTCCGCGATTCGCTGTCGTTCTGGCGTGGTCTGGGCATGGCCTCGAGCGCCATCGCCGCGCTGCTGGTGATCGTCGTGGCCACGCGCGTGCTCGACGCTCCGCAGATCAGCTATGTGGCCAGCCTGACGGACGAGAAAGCGCAAACGGCCCTGCTGCTGACGGCCGACAGCCGCCACGGCGCCCTCGACGTGCGCATGGTGGGCAACGCGCCCGTGCCGAGCGATAAGGACCTGGAACTGTGGGCCGTGCCGAAGAGCGGCAATCCCCGCTCCCTGGGCTTGCTGGCCGACAAGGGCAGCGTGAAACTGGCCCTGTCGCAGCGCGCCATCGGCAGCGACGTGGCCCTCTTGGCCGTCACCCTAGAGCCGAAAGGCGGTTCGCCGAATCCGAACGGACCGACGGGACCGATTCTCTACAAGGGTAACTGGGTGAAAATATAGTCTTACTTAGGATACAAAATCATCTGCGTGCAGCGGAACAGGGCGATCGTCTTGCCCGTTTCCTTGCTTTTCACCACGGCATCCCACACTTGCGTGTTGCGGCCCTTGTGCTCGACCTTGGCCGTGCAGGTGATGGTGCCGTCGCGGGCCGTGCCCAGGTGGTTCGACTTCAGTTCGATGGTGGTGAAGTTCTCCGCGCCCTCGGGCAGGTTGGCGATGCAGCCGTAGCCGGAAGCCGTGTCGGCCAGGGTCACGACGCTGCCCGCGTGCAGATAGCCGTTCGGCGCCAGCAGGTGCGGCAGCACGGGCAGTTCCGCCGTCAGCTGGCCGTCGCCCACTTGCGTGATGACGATGCCCAGGTGGCCGGGCAGGCGGCCGACGCCACGTTCATTCAACAGTGCTACGGTGATTTCGGGATGGCTCATGCGGCTCCTTGTGCGGGTGACTCCGGACAGCGGATCTGCCGGAAAATACTATGATGATAGCAACTTTCCCCGCCTCGGTTTGGCGCCCGCCTATTTTCGGCCACGCCGGCGTTTCCACCACACGAGGGTCCCCGTCAGCAGGAACAGCAAGGGCATCAGGCCGAAGGCGGTCATGAAGCTGCGTCCGGCCACGCCGAAGGCCTGGCCCGAGTGCAGGGGAAATTGCCAGCCCAGGAAGCGCTCGCCATACGGCGCCGTCAGCGGGTCGCGGATGCGCAGGGCCTGGCCGCTGCGCGCGTCCAGGGTGAGGCGCGTGGCGCCGTCGCCGTGGGCGATTTCGTCCGGCTGGCGCACGCGGATGTCATACGGCTGCTCCGGTTTCGCCGGCAGCACGATGCGCGACACGCGCGCCTGCGGATACAGCCGCTGCGCGGCGGCCATGGCCTGGCCCGCATCGAGCACGGCGCCATCCTGCTGCACATTTTTCAATTTCGCCGTGTCCGGCACCGTCGACACGAGGTCCACCAGCGGCACGATCAATTGCGGCAGATTGAAATAGATGCCGGAAAAGGCGATCACGGCCAGCACGGGCGCGGCAAAGAAGCCGGCCGCCTTGTGCAAGGTGTAATGGAAACGGGGCCAGGAGCCGCCATGCGACACCGTCAGGGCGCGCCGGATGGCCGCCCACTGCAGGCGCGGCCACCACAGGTAGATGCCGGTGAGCGCCATCAGGAGCAGGGCCACGCCGGAAATGCCCGTGACCGTCTTGCCCACGTCGCCCGACAGCAGATAGCGGTGCAAATGAAACATGCCCGACATCAACAGCGGGCGCGTGAGGCCGAAGCGGCCCCAGTCGCGCTCGCCCTTCACCTGCAGGGTGTAGGGGTCGACCATCACCTGGCGCACGATGGCCTGGCGCCATGGGGAAGGCTTGCCCGCCTGGCGGTACGAAGCCACGTAGACGTCGCGCGCATCGGCGGGCGGATTGAGCTGTGCCGGCTTGCCGTAGGCGGGGTCGGCAGTCAGCTGGTCCACCACGGCCTGCAGCGTGCGCGGCGTCACCTGGAACACCTGGCCAGGCGCGGGCGCGCTGGCCTGCAACAAATCCGGATTGAGCCAGGCGTCGAGTTCCGGCATCCAGGCGATGGCCGAGCCCGTCAAGCCCAGCAGGACGAACAGGGCGCCGAACCACAGCCCCGCATACAGATGCAGCTTGGCTAACAACCATTTGATCGGGCGCTTGGACATGAAGGGGGACTCTGGGAATTTTGGGCTGCGGAACGATAGCATGAAAGAGAGGGAGTGAAAATCATTATCAACTGGCCTCCTGCCTGGCCTGGATAGCGCAAATGAATTGCAACAAGCGCTGACACCATGGCGATTTTCTTGCTACTATTCGCCCATGTCTTCCCGCCAGCCCACCCGCAAGCCTTACGGCAAGCCTGCCCACCACCCGGTGTCCGCCCTCGCGCGCACGCCGTGGCAGCTGTGCGTGGCGCTGTTCAGTGCGCTGGCCCTCGTGTTCCTGCTGTCGACGGCCGCTTCGCACCTGCACAAGACGACCCTCGACGCGGAAGAGTGCGCACTGTGCGCCACCGTCATCGACAAGGTGGCCGACATCGCCGTGCCGCCGGCCATCGCCGAGCCACCGGCCCAGTTACTGCCATACCGCCTGCTGACCGCCGCGCCGGCGGCCCTGGCACCCGTCGCCATTCTCGTCTTGCCGCCCGTGCGCGGCCCGCCTGCCGCCTCGCTGTAGTTCCCACGCTGTTTTTCCTTTTTCGGGCTGTCCCTGGTCGCGCCGTCATGCGCGCCGGGCCGCCTGGCGTTGACTATTCTTGAGGTTTACCATGCAACACACTCCCCGTCTGAGCGCGCTGTCGCTCGCCCTTGCCAGCCTGTTTACCGTGTCCGCCCATGCCGCCGACCCTGCCGATGCCAGCCCCGCTGCCGCCGGCACCGACGCCGCGCCGCAGGAAATGCAAAGGGTGGAAGTCACTTCCGCCCACCTGCGAAGCGCGCGCATCGAGCTGTCGCCGAAAGTCGGCACCACCATCTACAGCATCGACAGCCACATGGTCGACATGCTGGGGCAGGGCGACAACACGCCATTCAATGAAGTGCTGCTGCGCCTGCCGGGCGTGTCGCAGGATTCGAAGGGCTCCGGCGCCCTGCACGTGCGCGACGATCATGCCAACGTGCAATACCGCATCAATGGCGTGCAGTTGCCGGAGAGCATCAGCGGCTTTGGCCAGTCCATCGACACGCGCTTGATCGACAAGACGGATTTCATGACGGGCGCCTTGCCGGCCCAGTTCGGCCTGCGCACGGCCGGCATCGTCGACATCGAAACAAAAGAGGGCGGCATGACGCCGGGCGGACGCATCGGCATCCTTGTCGGCAGCCACGACCACGTGGAGCCGAGTGCCGAATTTTTCGGCAGCGTCGGCAAGTTCAATTACTACCTGTCCGGCAGCTACCTGGGCAATGCGCTGGGCGTGGAAAACCCGCAGGACACGCGCAGCGCCCTGCACGACAAGACGCGCCAGAACAAATCGTTCGGCAGCCTGTCGTATTTCCTCGATGACAATACGCGCCTGGGCGCCATGTTCGGCACGTACAACGGCCGCTTCCAGATCCCGAACAACCCGGACCAGGCGCCCGCCTTCTCGCTGGCCGGCCACAGCGATGCGCAGGCGGGCACGTCCAGCCTGCCTTCGTCGCAGCTCGATGAAAACCAGCGCGAAGTGAACCGCTTCCTCGTGCTGTCGCTGCAGAAGAGCCTGGGCGACGTCAATTACCAGGTGTCCGCCTTCCACCAGTATTCGGAACTGCACTTCACGCCCGATCCCATCGGCGACCTGATCTACAACGGCGTCGCTTCCGACTCGCGCCGCTCGAACAGCGCGTCCGGCGCCCAGTTCGACATCAGCTACAAGCTGCACCAGGACCACACGGTGCGCGCCGGCCTGGCCTACACGCGCCAGAAGACAACGAGCGACAACACGGTGGCCGTCTTCCCCGCGCTGGACGGCACGCAAACCGCCACCACGCCGGTCAGCATCCTGGACAACAGCGGCAAGACGGGCACCCTGGCCAGTTTCTACCTGCAGGATGAATGGCACATCAGCAAGCCCCTGACCCTGAACTATGGCGCCCGCTTCGACAAGGTCTCCGCCTATACGAACGAGCAGCAATGGAGCCCGCGCGTCAACCTGGCATACCAAATCGCACCGGGCACGGCCCTGCACGCGGGCTATTCGCGCTACTTCACACCGCCGCCGCAGGAACTGGCCGCGCAAGGCAGCATCGACCTGTACGCGAACACGACGAATGCGCCGGAAATCGGCCAGTCCGACAACGTCAAGTCCGAGCGCACGCACTACTATGACGTGGGCATCAGCCACCAGGTCACACCGAAGCTGACCGTGACGGCGGATGCATATTACAAAAAAATCAACAACCTGCTGGACGAAGGCCAGTTCGGTCAGGCGTTGATCCTCACGCCGTTCAACTACGCGGACGGCTACGCCAAGGGCCTGGAACTGTCCGCCATCTACAGCGAGAAGAACTGGGGCCTGTTCCTCAACGCCAGCACGCAGAAGGCGCAGGGGCGCAACATCAATTCGGGCCAGGCCCTGTTTGGCGCCGATGAGTTGAACTACATCAGCAAGAACTATGTCTACCTCGATCATGACCAGAAATACACGCTGTCCGGTGGCGGCCACTACCACTTTGGCGATTCGCAAGTGAGCACTGACTTCCTGTACGGCAGCGGCCTGCGCATGACCCCTGAGGGCGGCGCACCGAATTCCGGCCATCTGCCCGGCTATTTCACCGTCAACGCGGCGCTCACGCACACATGGAAGAACACGCCGGTGGGCAAGGTGGAGGGTCGCCTGGCCTTGATCAACCTGTTCGACAAGTCTTACCTGCTGCGCGACGGTTCCGGCGTGGGCGTGGGCGCGCCGCAATACGGCGCCCGCCGCAGCATCTATGCCGGCCTGTCCACCAGTTTTTAACACCTGACAGTACCTACTGCGCGGCGTGGGGCGCGGCCTCCGATGCTCACTGTGCTAAAGCACAGCTGCGCTTCTCGGCCACGCCGCACATCCGCTCGCTACGGTTCTGTCCAGGTGTTGTAAGTCGCGCGAGGACAGCGGCAGGGAGCAACGCCTGCCGCTGTCGGTTGCCGTCATGTATCAGGTATCGCCCCAGGCGATGGGCGCCTGGCCATGCGCCTGCAGGTAGGCATTCGCCTGGCTGAACGGCTTGCTGCCAAAGAAACCTTTGCTGGCAGACAAGGGAGAAGGGTGGGGCGCCGCCAGCACCAGATGCTTGCCGGGGTCGATCAGGGGGCGCTTGGCTTGCGCGTAGCCGCCCCACAGGATGAACACCAGATGCTCGCGCTCGGCCGACAGGTGGCGGATCGCGCTGTCCGTCAGCTTTTCCCAGCCCTTGGCCGCGTGCGAACCGGCCGCCCCGGCGCGCACCGTCAGCACGCTGTTGAGCAAGAATACCCCTTGCCGTGCCCAGTCGGACAAATCCGTGCGTGCACGCTCGATGCCCGCATCCGTGGCGAGCTCCTTGAAGATGTTCTGCAGGCTGGGCTGCGGCGGATGACCGTCCGGCACGGAAAAGCACAAGCCCATGGCCGCGCCGGGCGTGTGATACGGGTCCTGCCCCAGGATCACCACCTTGACCTGCCCGAACGGCGTCAGGTCGAAGGCGCGGAAAATGTACTTTCCGGGAGGACAGCACGGCCCCGCCGCATATTCCCCCTTCACGAAGGCGGCCAGGCGTTCCCAGTAGGGCTGGGCGAATTCCCCCTCCAGCCGCGCCTTCCACGATGCGTCGATGCGTACGTCCATGCGCCACCTCATAGCGTATTTATCAATCATGCCTTTTCAGCATGCCAGTATAGGATGCTCAGGCGATGAGGCGCATACGATACGCACAGGCAAAAAAAAACCGCCCGGCTAGAGCGGACGGTTTTTGATATGGCGCAAGGTGCTTAGAAATTCAGCGCCGATTCCACGCCGGCGCTGTGCGCCTGTTCATCCGCGTGGTACGAGCTGCGCACCATGGCGCCCACGGCGGCGTGGGTGAAGCCCATTTTATACGCTTCCTCTTCGAACATTTTGAAGACGTCCGGGTGCACGTAGCGGCGCACGGGCAAGTGGCTGTTCGACGGCGCCAGGTACTGGCCGATGGTCAGCATGTCGATGTCGTGCTCGCGCATGTCGCGCATGACTTGCAGGATTTCCTCGTCCGTCTCGCCCAGGCCCACCATGATGCCGGACTTGGTCTTCACGTCCGGGTACATGGCCTTGAAGTCCTTCAGCAGTTTCAGCGAGTGCATGTAGTCGGAGCCGGGACGGGCTTCCTTGTACAGGCGCGGCGCCGTTTCCAGGTTGTGGTTCATGACGTCAGGCAAGCCATCCTTGAACAGGTTCAGGGCTTTTTCCAGGCGGCCGCGGAAGTCGGGCACCAGCACTTCGATGCGTGTGTTCGGCGACAGGGCGCGCGTTTGCTGGATGCACTCGACGAAATGGCCGGCGCCGCCGTCGCGCAAGTCATCGCGGTCGACGGAGGTGATGACGACGTAGTTCAGGCGCAGCTTGGCGATGGTTTTCGACAGGTTGGACGGCTCGTCCTTGTCCAGCGGGTCGGGACGGCCATGGCCCACGTCGCAGAACGGGCAGCGGCGCGTGCACTTGTCACCCATGATCATGAAGGTGGCCGTGCCCTTGCCGAAGCATTCGCCGATGTTCGGGCAGCTGGCTTCCTCGCACACGGTGACGAGCTTGTTTTCGCGCAGGATATCCTTGATTTCATAGAAACGCGTGGATGCCGAGGCGGCCTTGACGCGGATCCAGTCCGGCTTTTTCAGGCGCTCGATCTGTTCGATCGGGACGATCTTGATCGGGATGCGCGACGTCTTGCTGGCGCCTTTTTGCTTTTCGCTCGGGTTGTACGCGGGAGCGGCGGTCGCGGCGGGGGCGGTGCTGGAAATGGTCTCAGAAGTCATGGCTGCAAGCCCTTGACGGGCGTAGTTTGGTTTGTTTGCTCAGGCATCCGCTGCCTGAGGCGCGCCTGCGGCGCTGTTTACCTCGGTTACATCGAGTAATACGGTCAATTCATGGGCCAGGGCCCGCTGCACCTCGGCCAGCGGCGCCGAAACGCCCATGCTGCGCATGTCCACCGTCTTCAGGCCGGAATAACCGCAGGGATTAATCCAGGAAAACGGCGCCAGGTCCATCGCCACGTTGAGCGATACGCCATGGTAGGTGCAGCCATTGCCGCGCACTTTCAGTCCCAGCGCGGCGATCTTCGCACCCTTGTCTGGCCCGCCGGCAATATAAATGCCGGGCGCGCCATCGATGCGCTCGCCTGCGAGATTATACGCCGCCAGCACGTTGATGATGGCTTGCTCGATTTTATGCACGAACTGGCGCGCATACAGCTTGCCGCCCGGCTTGTTGCGGCGCAAGTCCATCAGCAGGTAAATCACCACCTGGCCGGGGCCGTGGAAGGTGACTTCGCCGCCGCGGTCCGTCTGCACCACGGGGATCGCGTCGGCGCCGGCCAGCAGATGGCCGCGGTCGGCCGCCAGGCCCAGGGTAAACACGGGCGGATGCTCGACGATCCACAGTTCGTCGCGCGTGTCCGTCGTGCGCGCGTCGGTAAACGCCCGCATGGCGGCAAAGGTCGGCTCGTAATCGACGCGGCCCAGCTCGCGGATCAGCGCCGCTTCGGTTCGGGTGGTGGTCATGACAGATTCTGTAATCAGCTGCCGGCGCCCTGCGGACGCTGCGGCGAAGCCGTGATTATAAGCCAGGCCGCCAATTCATTCAGCCGCGAGTGCCGCGTCGTTGCCGGGAGGCAGCAGCAAGCTGCCCAATTTTTGTGCAGCGTGGCGCACCTGGGCCAGGCTCAGGGCCGTATAGCCCAGCAGCACGGCCGGCGCCAACTTTGCGCTGTTGCAAAAGTCGCCCAGCGGCTGCAGCGCCAGCCCGTCCTGCGCCGCGCGCGCGCAAAACGCCCGCTCGTCGCTGTCCGGCGCCAGCCACAGTACGCAATGGAAGCCCGCCTGCTGGCCGGAAATCGTGTAACGCCCGGGCGCCGTCTGTTCCAGGCAGGCCAGCAGCAGGTCGCGCCGCTCCTTGTAGGCCAGGCGCGCCTGGCGCAAATGGCGCACGAAGGCGCCTTCCTCCATCCAGGCGGCCAGCGCCAACTGCTCCGTCACGCCCACGGAACGCCCCGTCAGCTGCAAGGTGCGCAGCAGCAATGGCCGCAAGCCGGGCGGCAAGACCATGAAGCCCACGCGCAGGCCGGCGAACAGGGTCTTGTTGAAGCTGCCGCAGTAAATCACGCGCTGGTACTGGTCCAGCGCCTTCAGGGCCGCCAGCGGCGCGCTCTGGTAATTGAATTCGCTGTCGTAATCGTCTTCCACCACCCAGGCGCCGTTGTCATTCGCCCATTCCAGCAGGGCCAGGCGGCGCGTGACGGACATGGTCACGCCCAGCGGCGACTGGTGCGCCGGCGTCACGTAGGCCAGGCTGGCGTCGGGGTGCAGGCGCAGGACGGCGCTGTCGATGCCCTCGGCGTCGACGGGGATGTCCACGGGCACGGCGCCGGCCAGGGCGAACAGGGCGCGCGCGGCCGGGTAGCCGGGGTCTTCCAGGCACACCTTGTCGCCATCGCGCACGATGCTGCGCGCCAGCAAGTCGAGCGCATGGCGGATGCCGGTGGTGACGACGATGTCCTGCGGGTCGCAGCGGATGCCCCGGTACTTGCCCAGGTAATCGGCGATCTGCTGGCGCAGCGGGGGCTGGCCGGCCGGGTCGGCGCTGCACAGCTGCTCAGGCGTGGCGGCGGCCAGCGCCCGCGCGGCGCATTTCGACCAGGCGGCCAGGGAAAACAGGCTCGCGTCGGCGCGCCGGGCAACGAACGGCAGGCCATCGCGCACGCCCGTGTCGGGGACCAGGGCAGAGGCGGGCGCCGGCATGGCGGACAGGGCGGCAGGGCCATCCTCGCCAAAGCCGGCCATCAGGAAGCGTTCCGGCACGACGGCGCACACGCGCGTGCCGGAGCCGGGCACGCGCGTCACGTACGCTTCCGCATGCAGGCGGTCGAAGACGGTTTCGATGGTGCCGCGCGACAACTCCCACCGTTCCGCCAGGGTGCGGCTGGACGGCAGGCGGCTGCCCGCCGGCAGCACCTTCGTCAGGATGGCCGAGCGCAGCGCCTCATAGGCGCCGTCCTGCTTGCTGACGCCGGCCTTGTCGAGCCAGCTGGTCGGGCGGGGCAAGTCCAGCGCTAGCGGTGATTTTCCTCGCGGCATGATGATGATCGTCCAAGTGGTCCAATGAAATTTCTGATGACTGGCACTTCGCATTACACCACAACCATTTTACTCTCACCGTTCTGGTGCGCCAATCGGGCGCCCCCTTGCCGTTGGCGTGAAAAACATGATTAAAAATACATCCCTCCCCCTGTGGGCCTGGAGCGGCATCGTGCTGCTGCTGGTCTGCCTGTCGCGCATCAGCATCGACATCTATCTGCCTTCGCTGCCGGCCATGGCCGATGCCCTGCAGGCCAGCGACGCGCAACTGCAACTGACCCTGAGCCTGTTCATGGCCGGCTCGGCCGCCTCGATGCTGGCCTGCGGCCCCCTGGCCGACCGCTGGGGGCGCCGCCCCGTGCTGCTGGCCGGCACGGGCATTTTTGTGCTCGCCAGCATCGCCTGCACGGTGGCCACGGACGTGCACGTGCTGATCGCCGCGCGCCTGCTGCAGGCTTTCGGCGGCTGCAGCGGCACCATCATCGGCCGGGTCATGGTGCGCGACCGCTTCGATCCCGCCACGCAGGCGCGCATGCTGGGGCGCATCTCGATGATGATGGGCCTGTCGCCCATCCTCGCGCCGATGGCCGGCAGCGTGCTCGATGCAGCCTTCGGCTGGCGCGCCGTGTTCGGGGTGCTGTGCCTGCTCGGCACGCTGTCGCTGTGGCTGATCGCCGCCTACGTGCCGGAAACCCGTCCCGCCAGCACCGTGCCGCAAAGCAACACCCTGGCGCTGTACCGCCGCCTGCTGGGCGATGCCTATTTTTTGCGCTATGCGCTGGCCATCGGCTGCGTGTACTGCACGTATTTCCCCTTCATCGCGGAATCGTCCGTGCTGTTGCAAAGGGGCATGCATCTGTCGCCGGGCGCGTATGCGCTGGTGTTCGCGCTGACGGTCAGCGGCTATATCGGGGGATCGAGCCTGTTCCGCGCGCTGGGACCGCGCCTGGGCGCCGACCGCATGCTGGGCGTGGCCGTGGGCCTGAACGTGGCGGGGGCGGCCAGCCTGTTGCTGGCAGGCAGCTTGGCGCCGCAGCACGTGGCGTCGCTGGTGGCGCCCATGCTGCTGGTGATGGTGTCGGTGGGCATGGCCATTCCGGCCTGCCAGCTGGCCGTGCTGCAGCCGTATGGCGCCCGGGCGGGCAGCGCATCGGGCCTGTTCTTCTTCGTGCAGATGGCCATCACGGCCGCCTGCGGCGCGCTGCTTGCCGCCATCACGGACGGCACGGAAAGACCCTTGCTGTGGGTGACGGCGGCGGCCAGCGCCGCCTTCGCCGCCGTCTGGCTGCTCACGAGGAAGCGGGCCAGCGCGACGGCGGCAATGCTTACATGACGATCTTCACCATCGGGTGGCCCGACAGCGCCGTGTACAGGGCGTCGAGCTGTTCCCGGCTGATGGCGCGCACGGTCACGGTCAGGCCCGTGTAGTTGCCCTTGCCCGATGGACGCTCTTCCATGCGGCCCGCGTGGAAGGTGGGATCGTGGCTGATGACCAGTTCCAGCATGGTCGGGGCGAAATCCACGTGCGTCGGGCCCATGATCTTGATGGGAAAGTCGCTCGGATATTCGATCAGCGATTCGCTGGGAGGAATGATGTGTTCGCTGGGAGGGGTGGTTTGCATGGGAAATCCAATCAGTGCCGGTCAGGACAGGCGGCGCAGCATACATCGCGCGGCGGCTGCATAAAAGCGTATTGTAGCCAACTTTGCGGGCGCATGCGCCCCGTGCCACGGCGCCGGCGGCGGGGCAAAAAAAAAGCCAGCTTTGCAAGCTGGCGAAAACTATTTCGTTTGAACAAAATAGCCGGAAAAATCGGTGCTGTCGCGCCGCAAGGGATTGCGCTCTTCCGCACTGCCTACTGTAGACAGAACGACGCCCCTTTTCCTCCGGCATGCGATGAGCTGCCGTTTTCGCGGCCTGAACGCCATCCTGGCGCGACCAGGCGCGGCGGCGGCCGTCAGCGCTCCGCTTCCTGCGGCCGGCCGCTGCGGCCGGGATTGCCCCGCTCCGTATTGCGTTCGTTGTTGCGCTCGCGCGGCGGGTTGGCGCGCTCGGCACTGCGCGCCTCCTGGGCGGGGCGGGCCGCCGGCGGTGGCGGGGCCGGCCTCGGCCCCGCTGCCGGCGCCGGGGCCGGTGCTGCCGGCGGCGGCATCTCGCGGCGCGGGCCATGCTCGCGCTCCTGGCGCGGCGCCTCGGCCGCGCGCTCGCGCTCCATGAACGGGCGCTGCGCTGGCCGCTCCTGTGGCGCCCGCTCCTGGAATGGCCTTTCCTGCGACGGCCTTTCCTGCGGCGGCCGTTCGGCGCGGGGACGCTCGTCGCGCGCCCGCTCCTCGCCCCGCCACCCGGGCTGGCGCCCCACGTGGTCCTGCACGGGCGGCAGGGCGGGCATGGCCGGCATCACGGGCTGGGCCGGCACGGACGGCTGCGGCGGCGAGGCCGGCATGGACGGCCGCTGCGGCATGGGCGGGCGCGACGTCTGGCCATCGTCCGTCTGCAGGCGACCGGGGTGGTTGACCCAGTCGCGGCGGGGCGCATTATCCACGCGCGGCACGGCGGCGGGACGCTGCCAGCTGGCCGCCGGCGGCGGCGCCGTGCTCAAGGGCAAACTTTGCATGACGGGCGGCGGCATGGTGGTGCGGTTGCGGCGCGGCACGTCGACCGTGCGCTGGCCGCCAAAACGCTCGCCGGGCAACATGCTCATGCCATTGCGGCGTTCCGCTTCGCCCACCACCGGCCGGCGCCCGTCCGCGTAACGGTTGATGCGGCGCTCGTAATCGCTGCTGGCGCGGTAGCCGGGCACGTAGCGGTCATGCGGCGAGAGGGGAAACCAGCCCACGCCCGGGCGCGGTCCCGGGTGCGGACCATGCTGCGGCCCGTTGCCGCCGACCCAGCCCACCAGGGCCGGCGCCCACGCTGCGCGCACGCGTTCGCGTCCCGGCGCCCAGCCCCAGCGCTGACCGCGCAGCACCCAGCGGCCGTAATGCGACGGCGCATAGCCCCAGGGCGCATTGTCGACCCAGGTCCAGCCCCACGGCGCGATCCAGGTCCAGCGCCCGTCGCTGTACGGCGCCCAGCCCAGCGGCACGGCGCTGGGCAGCCACACGGGGCCATATTCCGCATCCTCCTGCCAGGCGCCGTAGCGGTCCAGCTCTTCATAGCCGGTCGTATCGTCCGTGACATAGCGCAAGGCCGGCGTGGCGACGGGCAGGGCTTCGGGCCAGTCGTCGAACGCAATCCTCTGCAGGCTGCCCGTGCGCACTTCCTCGTCCGTCAGTTCGGCGCGCTTGCCTGCGCGCAAGGTGACGCTGGCCGTCGCGCCATCCACGTCGGCCACGCCTTCGAGCACGCTGACGACGCTGGTATCAGGCTGGCGCCCCGCATCGATGCGCACCCAGCCCGGCTGCGTCAGGGTCACGCGGGCCTGGGCGGTGGTCAGTTCCAGTCCGCGCAGCGCGTCCGGGCTGCGCACGCGCACGCTGACGCTGCCATAGCCGAGGTGCAGGCGCAAACGGTCGTCATCGAGCTCGCTCACTTCCAGCTCGGAATCGCCGTCGAGGCGCACGGCGGCGCCGCCCACGCGAAACTCGGCCAGCGCGCCGCGCAGGGTGGTCAGGCGGTTATCCGTCGTGACGGGCCAGTTCAGCAAGGCGTTTTGCGCCTCGCCATCGCCGGCGCGCACCAGCACCTGTCCTTCGACGGTGGAGATGCGGCCCACGCGGGAAGGCGGGTCCTGCGCCAGGGCGAAGGAGCATGCCGACGCCAGCAGCACGGCGCAGACGGTATTCAACAGGGGGAAGGACAGGGTCGGACGCATGGCAGCGCTCCAGGCAGGACAAGGGGAGGACGGTAGCCCATTACAGCGCGATCACGGCCGCGCCACAAGCAGGCTTACAAATGTTTGCAAATCGAACAAGATGCAACAGTTCCCGCCCGAAGGCAGGCTCAACTGGCAGCGTGGCTGCCGCGCTTGACGAAGAACAGGGCCGTGCCGACGGCCATCAGCAGGCCGCCAAAGAAGCGGTTCTGCTTTTTCACGGCGCGGGCGTCGCGGAAAAAACGCTGCATGGACGAAGCCAGGAAGGCATAGCCATGCATGACGAGCAAGTCGATGGTGCACATGGTCACGGCCAGGATCAGCAGCTGCGGCAGCAGGGGCGCCGTGGGACTGATGAACTGCGGCAATACCGCCACCATGAAAATGATGCCCTTCGGATTCGTCACATTCGTCAGGAATCCCGTCAGCACGCGCCGGCGCAGGGATGGCAGCACGGCCGCCGCATGCAGGTCGCCCGCCACGGCCACCTTGGCGCGCCACTGCGACAGGCCCAGGTAGATCAGGTACAGGGCGCCCACCGTCTTGACGATGTTGAACGCCACTTCGGACGCGAGCAGCAGGGAACCCACGCCGGCACCGGCGATGCCCAGCACGACCAGCAGCCCCAGCTGCAGGCCGAGGATGGTGCCGCTGGCCTTTCTGACGCCGTAGGACAGGCCGTGCGACATCGACAGCACGGCGCCAGAACCGGGCGAGACGGCGAAGACAAAGGCGATCCAGGTGGCGAAATGCATGCGGTTTCCGAAAATGGTGACGAGAAGCAATTTTAACCCGGCCAGTGCGGCCCTGCCGGCCATCCCTGGGGTAAGATCACATGCATGCCCTGGCAGCGCTTTTCCTTGCCGTACAACCAAGAATAACATCATGAAAAACAACACTTTACTCGCTTCGCCATTCCCTGCCACCACTGCGGGAGCGCGCTGAGATGGCCGGCTCCAGCCTGCTGGCCCTGCTCGACGACATCGCCAGCATCCTCGATGACGTTTCCCTGATGACCAAGGTGGCCGCCAAGAAGACGGCCGGCGTGCTGGGCGACGACCTGGCCCTGAATGCGCAGCAGGTGGCCGGCGTGCGCGCCGAGCGCGAACTGCCCGTCGTCTGGGCCGTCGCCGTCGGTTCGCTGAAGAACAAGGCCATCCTCGTGCCCGCCGCGCTGGCCATCAGCGCGTTCGCGCCGTGGGCCATCACGCCGCTGCTGATGGTGGGCGGCGCCTACCTGTGCTTCGAGGGCTTCGAAAAGCTTGCACACAAATACCTGCACCCGGACGACAGCCACAAGGCCGAGCTGGCGCAGGCCCTGCGCGACCCGCAGGTGGACCTCGTCGCGCTGGAAAAGGACAAGATCAAGGGCGCCATCCGCACCGACTTCATCCTGTCGGCGGAAATCATCGTCATCGCCCTGGGCACGGTGGCCACGGCCACTTTCGTCGAGCAGGTGGCCGTCGTCGTCGGCATCGCCATCATCATGACGGTGGGCGTGTACGGCCTGGTGGCGGGCATCGTCAAGCTCGACGACGCGGGCTTTTACCTGTCCGCGCGCAAGGGCGCCGGCGCGCTGATGAATGGCGTGCGGGCGTTTGGCCGCATGCTCGTGTCGGCGGCGCCGAAGCTGATGAAATTCCTGTCCGTGGTGGGCACCCTGGCCATGTTCATGGTGGGTGGCGGCATCCTCACGCACGGCTGGCCGTGGGCCAGCGCCATGCTGCACCACGTCGAGCAGGCCGTGGGCGGCGTGGCCCTCGCCGGCCCCGTGCTGGCCGCCGTCACGCCCAGCCTGATCAACGCCGTGGCGGGCGTCATCGCGGGCGGCCTGGTGCTGGCCGGCGTCACGGCCGTATCGGCTTTATTGCGCATGATCAAGTCACGCAAATAGGCTTTCTGGTCTGATGGGGCGGCAGGCGCATCCGTGCCTGCCGCCCCGGCCCCGCCGGCCGCGCCTGCCCATCCAGGGAGACCCCATGCGGACTGCCCCCTTCCCACGTCCCGGCAGCGCCTTCATCGGCGCCTCCCGGGCGGCATTGCTGATCGGCATCATCACCTGCCTGCCCGACCTGTGGAACACCCCCTGCAGAACCGCGAAAAGGGCTACTTTGCCATGGCTTACTTACTCAGCCTGTCTGCCGCCGTGGCCGTGCAAAAGAACGGGCGCGACGTGGCGCGCGCCACCCCGGCCGACGTGCCGGGAACCTAGCGGCCGCCCGCCTGTCTATGTGGTATCCGGACGGGGGAAGGGCAATGAGCGACCAGCAGAAACGTTTACAAATGGCATTGGAAGCGGCGCACATGGCGATCTGGGATTCGCGCATCGTCGATGGCCAGGTCATCGACGGCACGGTCAGCTGGTCGGCCAAGGGCGCCGCGCTGCTGGGCCTGGAGGAACGCGCGCTGACGCAACCCTTCCACGCCTTCCTCGGCTGCGTGCATGCCGAGGACCGCGACAAGGTGGTGGGCGTGCTGCAGGAGGGCGTGCGCCAGCGCGACGGCTACGCCTTGCAGTACCGCGTCGTCTGGCCCGACGGCAGCGAGCACTGGCTGGCGGCCAAGGCGCAGGTATTCATGGACGCGGCCGGCCATCCCGAGCGCACCCTGGGCATCATCTGGGACATCACCGAGCACATGGCGCGCGAGCTGATGATTGCCGAGCGCAAGGAGCTGGCCGAAGTGACGCTCAGTTCCATCGGCGACGGCGTCATCACCACGGACCCGCAGGGCAAGACGCGCTACCTGAACCGCGTGGCCGAACAGTTGACGGGCTGGAGCAACGACATGGCGCAGGGCCTGGACATTTTCCAGACCCTGCCGCTGGTCGATGAGCACACGGGCCAGCCGCCCGAGCACGTGGCCCTCAAGTGCCTGCGCCTGCGCCAGGCCATCGGCATGTCCACGCACACGCAGCTGGTCGCGCGCGAAGGCCGGCGCATCGCCATCGAGGAATCCGCCGCGCCCATCTGGTCGCGCGATGGCGATATCCTCGGCGCCGTCGTCGTCTTCCGCGACGTCAGCCACGAGCGCACGTTAAGCCAGCAGCTGTCGTGGCAAGCCACGCACGATGCGCTGACGGGCCTGATCAACCGGCGCGAATTCGAGCATCTGGTGGCCGGCGCCCTGCACACGGCCAAGCAGGACGGCCACGTGCATGCCCTGCTGTACCTGGACCTGGACCAGTTCAAGGTCATCAACGACACTTGCGGCCACGCCGCCGGCGACGTGCTGCTGCAGCTGCTGGCGAAGATGCTGCAGGGACAGATGCGCGACAGCGACATCCTGGCGCGCCTGGGCGGCGACGAGCTGGGCGTGCTGCTGCCGCACTGCCCGCTCGAGCACGCGCGCCTGATCGGCGAGCAGCTGCGCCTGGCCGTGCGCGAATTCCGCTTCGCCTGGGACGAACGCAGCTTCGAGCTGGGCGTGAGCATCGGCATCGTGGAAATCAGCCAGGACAGCAAGTCCATGAGCGAACTGCTGAGCGCGGCCGACCAGGCTTGCTACCTGGCCAAGGAGCAGGGCCGCAACCGCCTGCACGTGTACCGGGAATCGGACGTCATGCTGGCGCAGCGGCACGGCGAAATGCTGTGGATTTCACGCCTGAACGAAGCCTTCACGCACGACTATTTCCGCCTGTACGCCATGCCCATCGTGCACCTGCGCGACAGTCCCGAATACCACGACGAAGTGCTGATCCGCATCCGCAACAGCAAGGGCGACCTGATCCTGCCCGGCGCCTTCATCCCCGCCGCCGAACGCTACGACATGATGCTGTCCATCGACCGCTGGGTGATCCGCGCCGTCTGCCACCACATCCAGAGCGTGCGCGACAGCCTGCCGCCGCTCGAAGCGCTGGCCGAAAGCCGGCGCCGCGCACCGGCCCTGTATTCGATCAACCTGTCGGGCATGTCGCTGGCCGACACGGGCTTGCAGGACTACATTACCGAGCAGTTCGTGCACTACGCCATCGCGCCCGAGCAGATCTGCTTTGAAATCACGGAAACGGCCGTCATCGCCAACCTGCCCAAGGCGCAGGTGTTCATGCACAAGCTCAAGGCGCTGGGCTGCCGCTTCTCGCTCGACGACTTCGGCAGCGGCTTTTCCTCGTTCGGCTACCTGCGGGCCCTGCCCGTCGACTACCTGAAGATCGACGGCGTCTTCGTGCGCGACATCGCCACGAATGCCATCAACCGCGCCATGGTCAAGGCCATCAATGAAGTGGGCCACGTGATGGGCTTGAAAACCGTGGCCGAATACGTGGAAGACGCGGCCACCCTGGCCGTCATCCGCGACCTGGGTGTTGATTACGCGCAAGGCTATGCCGTGGGCAGCCTGCGCCCGCTGACGGCGGGGTCCGATTAGGCGCTGGCCGCGTCAGCTGTCCCACACGGGCGCGGCGGCAAGCGACTGGGGCGATGGAAAACCTTGCACGCGGTAGCGCACGGGATAGCATTCGATTTCCTGCATCAGCTCGCCGCCGATGGCCAGCGCATCGTCCCACGCCAGCATCTTGGTGACGCCGGCGCCGCCATCGTCGGCCGGCACCACCATGGCGACGATATCGGTGCGCGGCAGCAAGGTCTCGATACCACGGGTCCACGTCGCCAGCGACACGACGCCCTCGCTGCCCTTCGACTGGAACAGCATGCACGTGGCAACGAACACATCCTCGCCCGTGCTCTCGTTGAGCGCATCCCACTCCTGCTTCTGCTCGCCGTAATGATGGGCACGTATCATCGCCTGCAGGCGCGCCAGCGCCGCGGCCACGGCCGCATCCGCAGGCTGGCAGGCGACGATCTTGCCTTGCCGCACGCCATACATGGCGGGCGACACGTGCCGCCCCTCGTCCTGCATCAGCTTGTCTGCCAGGGCCACCATGCGCAGCTGCCCCGCCACGTTGTGCGAAGACGCCAGCAGGAAGCGCCCGCGCGTGGGGATCATCACCAGCGGCTCGCCGCCGGCGCAGGCGCGGTACAGCAGGTCCGGCAGCAGCAGGCGCGAGGAATCATAGGCATCGTCCCATTCGCCCATCAGCAAGCCATCGCCCAGCGCCAGGAAGCGGTGCGGCGTGCGTGCGCGCAGGTTTTCCATGGCCACGTCCAGCGCCTGCTCGAACGTCACGCCCCATTGCGCCAGGGTGGCCTGGCCGATGGTCACCATCGACGCGGCCGTGTCGTGCGCCAGCAGGATCAGCGCATCGTCATCGAGCGCCAGCCAGGCATCGGCCAGCGCCGGACGCGGCGGCTGGCGCAGCGCCAGCAGGCGCAGGTAGTCGCCCTGGCTGCGGCTGCGGATCACGGGCATCAGCTGTTCCCTGGCCTCGGCAAAGGTGGCCGGCAGGGCGGGCACGTCGATGCCGGCCAGGTAATTCTGCAGGACCTGCGCGCGCAGCTTGCGCGGCGCGGCGCAGTAATCGCGGTAGGCGTTGTCCAGGTTGAAGATCTGTTGCTCGCCGCCGCCCAGCACGATGCGGAAGGCCGCCGCTTCGTAGCGGCTGGCGCGCCCCGGATGCCGCTGGCGCACCTGGCGCAGCACGAGGTCCGCAAAGCCGTCAGGCGTCGGGCGGGCGCGGAAGAAATCGAAAAAACCCATGCTGCTCCAGTGATATGCGTACTAAAAAGATGATGCTTGGCAAAAGAAATAGGCAAATTGACACTGTAAACGAAAAGCCGTCCAGGCGAAACCGGCGCACGCGGGATCGCCACGGCAAATTAGACCAAGCAATCTGGAGGATTTTGATCTACATCAATAAATTTGCCTAGTCGACTCCTTACACTGATCTCCGTTCTTGCAATCGTGCAAGTCTTACTCATTTAATAGATCAGGAAGCCGCGACCATGCGCCAAAATTTGCCAGTGACTAACCGTGAAGTCCTCGTCTTGGACGATCAGGCCATCGTGTCGAAAACGGATATGAACGGCAATATCGTGTACGTGAACCCGTACTTCAGCCAGGTCAGCGGCTTCAGCGAGGCTGAGCTGCTCGGCTCGCCCCAGAACATCGTGCGCCACCCGGACATGCCGGCCGAGGCATTTGCCGACCTGTGGGCATCCATCCAGGCGGGCACGCCGTGGACGGGCCTGGTCAAGAACCGCTGCAAGAACGGCGACTTTTACTGGGTGCGCGCCAACGTCACGCCCATCCGCGAAGCGGGCAAGACCATCGGCTACATGTCCGTGCGCGTGAAGGCGGACAAGGACCAGGTGAAAGCGGCCGAGGAAGCGTATGCGGCCATCCGCAGCAAGGAAGGCGGCAAGATCGTCATCAAGAACGGGCAGATCGTGCGCCCGGGCCTGGCGCACCTGCTGCACAGCCTGACGCATATGTCGCTCAACCTGCGCATCTGGGCGGCGACGTCCATCGTCAACTGCCTGCAATTGCTGGTGTGCATCATCAGCCTGTTCGCCAGCGGCGGCGAGATCACCAATTACGCCATCTTCGGCGCCACCCTGTTCGGTTTCCTGATCAACGTCTTCCTCTGGTACACCTTGCGCATGTCCGTGCTCAATCCGCTGGGCAAGGCCCTCAACGGCGCGCGGGCCATCGCCGCCGGCGACCTGTCGGGCAGTTTCGAGACGGACAGCACGGATGAAATGGGCCAGCTGCTGCGCGCCCTGCAACAGATGAACAGCAACCTGATCGCCACCATCCGCGACGTGCGCATCAACGTGGAAACCATGGCCGTGGCCACCAAGCAGATCGCCGTCGGCAATATGGACCTGTCGGGCCGCACGGAATCGCAGGCCGCCAGCCTGGAAGAGACGGCCTCGAGCATCGAGGAATTCTCGTCCACCGTGAAACAGAACGCGGATAATTCCGTGCAGGCGAATGAACTGGCCGTGGCCGCCTCGAAAGTGGCCGTGCAGGGCGGCGAAATCGTCGCCGACGTCATCACCACCATGGACGAGATCAACACCTCGTCGAAGAAGATCGTCGACATCATCGGCCTCATCGAAGGCATCGCCTTCCAGACCAACATCCTGGCCCTGAACGCGGCCGTGGAAGCGGCCCGCGCGGGCGAGCAGGGCAAGGGCTTCGCCGTGGTGGCGGGCGAAGTGCGCAACCTGGCGCAGCGCTCCTCCGTGGCGGCCAAGGACATCAAGCAGCTGATCGAAATTTCCGTCGGCAAGGTGGGCGCCGGCATGCTGCAGGTGAACCGCGCCGGCGCCACCATGGAACAGGTGGTCAGCTCCGTCAAGCAGGTGACGGCCATCATGCAGGAAATCTCGATCGCCTCGCGCGAACAGAGCATCGGCGTCGACCAGGTCAACCAGGCCATCGCCCACATGGACCAGGTGACGCAGCAGAACGCGGCCCTGGTGGAAGAAGCGGCCGCGGCCGCCACGCGCCTGGCGGAAGAAGCGGCCAGCCTGTCGCAGGCCGTGAGCCTG
Source organism: Janthinobacterium sp. (assembly GCF_009923995.1). GTDB lineage: Bacteria > Pseudomonadota > Gammaproteobacteria > Burkholderiales > Burkholderiaceae_D > Janthinobacterium. The sequence continues at coordinate 26,099 of NZ_RFSK01000036.1, forward strand.
TTCAATTTCGGCAAGATGCCGCCGCCGCGCCGCGTCGCCATGCCGGGCGGCAAATCCGGTGCCGCGGGCGCCGCCAATACCGGCAAGAGCGCCGGCCTGAAACGCCTGGCCGCCTGAGCGGGCGGCCCATTCCACTCAAGAATCGAAACACATCATGCCTACACTACTCAGCAGTGCTTCCGCCGACCTGGACGCCGTCGTCGAATTCGACCCGGTCATCATCGGCAAGATGAGCCAGTCCGGCCCCCGCTACACGTCCTACCCCACGGCCGACCGCTTTCACGCCGACTTTGGCTACGGCAATTTCCTCGAAGCGCTGGCCGCCCTGCGCATGCGCGGCGGCCGCCGGCCCCTGTCGCTGTACGTGCACGTGCCCTTCTGCGACACCCTGTGCTACTACTGCGCCTGCAACAAGATCATCACGAAAGACCGCAGCAAGGCGGCCACCTATCTCAGCTATCTGAAACAGGAAATCGCCATGCAGGGCAAGCTGTTTGCCGGCATGAACCAGATCGAGCAGCTGCACTTCGGCGGCGGCACGCCGACTTACCTGAGCGAAAAGCAGATGGACGAGCTGATGGCGCACCTGCGCCAGCATTTCGAGTTCGCCTCCGACGAAGATGGCGAGTATTCCATCGAGATCGACCCGCGCACCGTGTCGCGCGAACGCGTGTTTTCCCTGCGCGCGCAAGGTTTCAACCGCATCAGCCTGGGCGTGCAGGATTTCGACGCCGACGTGCAGAAGGCCGTCAACCGCATCCAGCCCGAGGCGGAAACGGTGGCCATCATGCAGGCGGCGCGCGACGCGGGGTTCCGCTCGATCAGCATAGACCTGATCTACGGCTTGCCCAAGCAAAACCTGGAGACCATGACGGAAACCTTGCGCAAGGTCATCTCCGCCAGCCCGGACCGCATCGCCCTGTACCACTACGCGCACATGCCGCACCTGTTCAAGCCCCAGCGCCGCATCCTCGACGCCGACATGCCCGACAGCGCCAGCAAGCTGGCCATGCTGGGCCTGTGCATCGCGCGCCTGACGGCCGCCGGCTACGTCTACATCGGCATGGACCATTTCGCCAAGCCCACGGACGACCTGGCCGTGGCGCAGCGCCAGGGCCGTTTGCACCGCAACTTCCAGGGCTATTCCACGCGCGCGGAAGCGGACCTGATCGCCTGCGGCGTGTCGGCCATCAGCTCCGTCGGCGCCGTCTACAGCCAGAATGAAAAGACGCTGGACGCCTACTATGAAAAGCTCGACGAAGGCGTGCTGCCCATCGCCCGTGGCATCAAGCTCGATACGGACGATTTATTGCGCCGTATCATCATCCAGATGCTGATGTGCAATTTCGAACTGTCGATCGCCACCATCGAGCAGGCGCACCCCGTGCAGTTCCGCAGCTACTTCGCCAGCGAGCTGGAAAAGCTGCGCGAACTGGCGCGCGACGGCTTGCTTGTCATCGAGGAAGACTGGCTGACGGTGACGCCGAAAGGGCGCTTGCTGATCCGCAATATCTGCATGGTCTTCGACCGCTACCTGACCCTGGCGCGCGCCAACGCCACGCCGGATGCGCCGCAGCCGCTGCGCTACTCGAAAACGGTGTAAGACCGCGCGATGCGATGAATGCCCTGAGTCTCCTGCCGCTGTTCCTCGTCGGCCTGGCCGGCAGCGTGCACTGCATCGGCATGTGCGGCGGCATCGTCGGCGCCCTGTCGCTGGGCGGCGGTGCGGCGGCGCCCGGCCGTCCCGTGATCGCCATCGCCGTGGCGCGCCCCACGCTGACGACCACCTTGCAAGCGAACGTGCTGCGCGTGCTGGCCTACAACGGCGGGCGCATCGCCAGCTACATGCTGGCCGGGGCCATCGCGGGCGGCATCGCCGGCGCCGGCATGCTCAAAATTGCTACGCTGCAAGTGGCCGGCTACTGGCTGGCCAACCTGATGCTCGTCGCCCTGGGCCTGTACCTGATGGATGCGTGGCGCGGCCTGGCCCGCCTGGAAGCGGCCGGCAACGTCCTCTGGCGCCGCGTGCGCCCCTTATTGAAACCCCTGATGCCGATGGATACCGTCGTCAAGGCGCTGGCCGTGGGCGGCCTGTGGGGCTGGGTGCCGTGCGGCATGGTCTACAGCGCCCTGCTGACGGCCATGCTGCAAGGCTCGGCCCTGCACGGCGCGGCCGCCATGGGCGCCTTTGGCCTGGGCACCCTGCCCATGCTGTTCGGCATGGGACTGCTGGGCACGCGCCTGCGCGCGCAGCTGCAGCGCCGTCCCGTGCGCCTCGCCTGCGGCGCGCTGGTGCTGGCCTTTGGCGTGCTGGGCCTGCTGCGCGCCGCCCATGGCGTGTCGCTGGGCTGGCTCGACGCCCTGTGCGTCACGGGCCATCCATGAAAAGAACCGTATGAATGCTGTCCTGAAACCTGCCGCCTGCTTCCATTGCGGCCTGCCCGTGCCCGCCGGTTCCGGCTGGAGCGTCACCATCGACGACGTGCCGCGCGCCATGTGCTGCCCCGGCTGCGAAGCGGTGGCGCAAACCATCGTCGACATCGGCCAGAGCGCCTACTACCGCGAGCGCGACGAGTACGCCGTCAACGCGTTTGATGCCACCCTGATGCCGCCCGAATTGCGCCTGTACAGCAATGACGATGCGCAATTCGCGCGCGACGCCAGCAGCTGCGAAGCGACCCTGTCCGTCGAGGGCATCCGCTGCGCCGCCTGCGTCTGGCTGATCGAGCGCCAGCTGACGCGTTTGCCCGGCGTGCAGGCGGCCAGCCTGAACGTCGCCACGGAGCGCCTGTACGTGCGCTGGAGCCGCGCCGACTGCGAACCGGGCGACATCCTGCAAGCCGTGCGGCAAGTGGGCTACACGGCCTATCCGTACGACGCCGTGCGCCATGGCGAGCGCCTGCAGAAAGCCAGCAAGACCCTGGGCCGCCAGCTGTTCGTCGCCGGCCTGTCGATGATGCAGGTGATGATGTACGTGGCGCCATCCTACCTGGCCGCCGAGGACGGCACCCTGGACGACAGCATGGCCAGCCTGATGCGCTGGGCCAGCCTGCTCCTGACCCTGCCCGCCATCTGCTATTCGGCCATGCCCTTCTTCCAGGGCGCCTGGGCCAGCCTGCGCGCGCGCACCCTGGGCATGGACGTGCCCGTCGCGCTGGGCATCCTCGCGGCCTTCTTCGGCAGCGTGGTGGCGACGTTTACGGGCCGCGGCGAGGTGTATTACGACTCGGCCACGATGTTCATCTTCCTGCTGCTGTGCAGCCGCTATTTCGAGCTGCAGGCGCGCCGCAAGGCCGCCTCGGCCCTCGAGCGCCTGCAGCACGCCTTGCCCGCGTCCGCTTCGCTGCTGGCGGGCTTCCCGGACAGCCGCGCCACCACCCTCGTGCCGGCCGGCAGCCTGGCCGTGGGCGACGTCATCCTCGTGAAACCGGGCGAGGCGATCGCCGCCGACAGCGTCATCATCGAAGGCACGAGCGCGCTCGATTTATCCTTGCTGACGGGCGAGAGTGCGGCCCAGCGCCGCAAGACGGGCGAGCGGGTGCCGGGCGGCGCCATCAACGCCAGCGCGGCGCTCATCTTGCGCGTGCTCAAGCCGGCGCGCGACAGCACCCTGTCCGACCTGTTGAAACTGATCGAGCGGGCCGGCAGCGGCAAGCCGCAGATCGCGCAGTGGGCCGACAAGGTGGCCGCCTGGTTCGTGCTGGGCCTGCTGATGTTTGCCGCCGCCGTGTTCGCCTTCTGGAGCTGGCACGACCCGGCGCAGGCCTGGCCCGTGGCCATCGCCGTGCTGGTCGTCTCCTGCCCCTGCGCCTTGTCGCTGGCCACGCCGACGGCGCTGGCGGCCGCCACCGACAGCCTGCTGCGGCGCGGCGTGCTGATCGTCCAGCCCCACGTGCTGGAAACCCTGCACCGCGCCACCCACATCGTCTTCGACAAGACGGGGACATTGACCCTGGGCCGGCCCGTGCTGAAACAGACGGAGAGCCTGGGCAGCATGACGGAAGACGACAGCCTGCAGGTGGCTGCCGCGCTGGAAGCGGGCAGCGCCCATCCGCTGGCACAGGCGATCCTGGCGGCGGCAGGCGAACGCGACCGCGCGCATGCGCAGCAGTTGCAGGAAGTGCAGGGCCAGGGCCTGGAAGGCATCGTCGATGGCGTGCGCTACCGCCTGGGCAATGCGGCCTTCGTTGCCGCCATCGCCGGGCCGCCGCTGGGCGACACGGCCGTCGGCATGCAGGGCATGACCCCGCTGTACCTGGGCACGCAGGGACGCTGGCTGACGCGTTTCCTGCTCAGCGATGCGCTGCGCCCGGAAGCGGCTGACGTGGTCGCGTATTTCCACGGACGGGGCAAGCAGGTGGTGCTGCTCAGCGGCGACCAGGAAGCGCTGACGCAAGGCGTGGCGGCCGAACTGGGCATCGCCACGGCCTGCGGCGAGTGCCTGCCCGATGAAAAGCTCGATTTCGTGCAGCAGCTGCAGGCGACGGGCGCCGTGGTGGCGATGGTGGGCGACGGCATCAACGACGCCGCCGTGCTGAGCGCGGCCGACGTCTCCTTCGCCATGGGTTCCGGCGCCGCGCTGGCGCAGGCCCATGCGGATACGGTGCTGCTGTCGTCGCAGCTGCGCTCCGTGCTCGACACGGCGAAAACAGCGGCGCGCAGCATGCGCATCATCCGCGAAAACCTGGGCTGGGCCACGCTGTACAATCTGACGGCCATCCCGGCCGCCGCGCTGGGATTCCTCAACCCGTGGCTGTCCGGCATCGGCATGGCTGCCAGCTCGGCCGTCGTCATCGCCAACGCCCTGCGCCTGCGGAAAGTCTAATGGAAGCTCTCTACCTCCTCATCCCCTTGAGCGTCATCGTCGTCTTCATCGCCCTGTGGGTGTATTTCACGGCCTCGGACAGCGGCCAGTTCGACGACCTCGTCGGACCGGGCCTGCGCGTGCTGCAGGACGACGATACGACGGCCAAGCCGGCGCCCGGCGACGTGCCGCCCCCCTGATATTTTCCTGCGCGGCGGGCGCCTTGCGCGCCAGCGCCCGAGCCTCTGTTTTGCCCCAGATCAAGCCCTGCTTGCAGGGATCTTGCATGGCTTTTTTTACCCAGATCGCGTTTTAAATCCGTGCCACTTCACTACGCTTATTTCATCTGGGGAATTTTGATCCACATCAAAGTTTTTTAGCGGTCAAACACTTACTCTCTGGCCACCATCATAAATAGTAATTCCAGGGAGAGTCTTTGTGGATCAATCGCTGAACTATAACTACAAGATCGTGAAGCAATTCGCGGTCGCTACTGTGGTATGGGGCATCATCGGCATGCTGGTTGGCGTCATCATCGCCGCTCAGCTCGCCTGGCCTGCCCTGAACCTCGACATACCTTGGCTGACATACGGACGTTTGCGTCCGCTGCACACGAATGCGGTGATTTTCGCCTTCGGCATCTGCGGCCTGTTCGCCACCTCGTACTACGTGGTGCAACGCACCTGCCAGGTGCGCCTGTTTTCCGACAAGCTGGCCGCCTTCACGTTCTGGGGCTGGCAAGCCGTGATCCTGTGCGCCGTCGTCAGCCTGCCCATGGGCCTGACCCGCGGCAAGGAATACGCGGAGCTGGAGTGGCCCATTTCCATCCTCATCGCCGTCGTCTGGATCGCCTACGCCATCGTGTTCTTCGGTACCTTGATCAAGCGCAAGGTCAAGCACATCTACGTGGCCAACTGGTTCTTCGGCGCCTATATCCTGGCCGTGACGATTCTGCACGTGGTCAATGGCGCCGTCATGCCGGCCTCGTTCACCAAGTCGTATTCCGCCTATGCGGGCGTGCAGGACGCGATGATCCAGTGGTGGTACGGCCATAACGCGGTGGGCTTCATCCTCACCGCCGGCTACCTGGGCATGGTCTACTACTTCATCCCGAAACAGGCCGAGCGCCCCGTGTACTCGTACCGTTTGTCCATCGTCCACTTCTGGGCGCTGATCTTCACCTACATGTGGGCGGGCCCGCATCACCTGCACTACACGGCCTTGCCTGACTGGACGCAATCGATCGGCATGGTCTTCTCGCTGGTGCTGCTGGCACCGAGCTGGGGCGGCATGATCAACGGCATCATGACGTTGTCGGGCGCCTGGCACAAGCTGCGCACCGACCCGATCCTGAAATTCATGATCGTCTCGCTGTCGTTCTACGGCATCGCCACCTTCGAAGGTCCGATGATGTCGATCAAGACCATCAATTCGCTGTCGCACTACACGGACTGGACCGTTGCCCACGTGCATGCGGGCGCCCTGGGCTGGGTGGGCTTCATCACCATGGGTTCCATCTACTACCTGCTGCCGCGCCTGGCGGGCCGCACGCAGATGCACAGCACGCGCCTGGTCGACGTGCACTTCTGGGTGGCCACCATCGGCATCGTGCTGTACATCGCCGCCATGTGGATCGCCGGCGTGATGCAGGGCCTGATGTGGCGCGCGGTCAACCCGGACGGCACCCTGACCTACACCTTCGTGGAAAGCGTGAAAGCGACGTATCCGTACTACGTGGTGCGCGTGGCCGGCGGCCTGCTGTACCTGTCGGGTATGTGCATCATGGGCTACAACACCTGGATGACCTTGCGCGGCAGCAAACTCCCCGTCGCCCGCATTCCGGAACTGAACGCGGCGCACGCCTGATAGGAGCAAAAGCAAATGAAATTTTCACATGCATGGATTGAGAAAAACCCCTGGCTGCTGATCGCCCTGGTCACGGTGGTGATCAGCATCGGCGGCGCCGTCGAGATCGTCCCCCTGTTCTTCCAGAAGAGCACGACGGAGCCCGTCGCCGGCCTGAAGCCGTATTCGCCGCTGCGCCTGGCGGGCCGCGATATCTACGTGCGCGAAGGCTGCTACAACTGCCACTCGCAGATGGTGCGTCCGCTGCGCGCGGAAACGGAACGCTATGGCCACTATTCGGTCGCCGGCGAGTTCGTCTACGACCGTCCGTTCCAGTGGGGTTCCAAGCGCACGGGGCCGGACCTGGCCCGCGTGGGCGCCCGCTACAGCGACGAATGGCACCGCACGCACCTGAACAACCCGCGCGACGTCGTGCCCGAGTCGAACATGCCGGCCTACCCCTGGCTGGCGAAGACCAAGCTGGTACCCGACGACATCATGCCGAAGATGCGTGCCCTGAAGCGCCTGGGCCAGCCGTACAGCGATGCGGAGATCGCCGCCGGCCCCGCGCAGCTGCAGGACAAGACGGAAGAAGACGCCCTGGTCGCCTATCTGCAGGGCCTCGGTACATTAATCAAAACAAGGAATTAGCATGGCTATCGAAAACCTGTTTGACAGCGCCAGCAGCGTCATGACGGTGGTTTCCTTTACCACCTTCGTCGGCATCCTGTGGTGGACATTCAGCCGCAGCAACAGCGACTTCGACGCGGCGGCGCGCCTGCCGTTCGCCGACGAGGCGCTCGACTACGCGGCCGATGTTGCGCCAGCACAAGAGGAGCGCAACCATGGCTGACTTTACCAATGGCTTCTGGAATATCTACATCGTCGTGCTGTCCCTGCTGGGCATCATCGGCTGCGGCGTGCTGCTGTACTCGCAGTCGAAGGTGAAAGTGGCCGCCGGCGCCCCCGCCGACGGCACCACGGGCCACGTCTGGGACGAGGACTTGAAGGAACTCAACACGCCGATGCCGCGCTGGTGGATGTGGCTGTTCTACATCACCATCGTCTTCGCGCTGGCCTACCTGTTCCTGTATCCGGGCCTGGGCACGTACGCAGGCAGCCTGGGCTGGAAATCCACGGGCCAGTACGAGGAAGAGCTGAAAAAGGCGGAAGCCGAATACGGCCCCCTGTTCAACAAGTACCTGGGCCAGGACTTGAAGACGGTGGCCGCCGATCCGCAGGCGCAAGCCATCGGCCAGCGCCTGTTCCTCACCTACTGCGCGCAATGCCACGGTTCGGATGCGCGCGGCAACAAGGGCTTCCCCAACCTGACGGACAGGGACTGGCTGTATGGCGGCGAACCCGACGTCATCAAGACCACCATCATGCACGGGCGCAATGGGCAAATGCCGCCGATGGGCGCTGCGCTCGGCTCCGAGCAGGATGTCGAGAACGTGGCCCACTACGTGCTGAGCCTGTCCGGCTCCACCTCGGACCCCGTCAAGTCCGTGCTGGGCAAGGCCAAGTTCGGCGCCTGCATGGCTTGTCACGGTGCCGATGCGAAGGGCAACCAGATGCTGGGCGCGCCCAACCTGACGGACAAGATCTGGCTGTACGGCGGCAGCGCCGATACCATCATGGAAACCATCCGCAAGGGGCGCAACAACACCATGCCGGCCTTCAGCGATTTCCTCGGGGAATCGAAAGTGCACGTGCTGTCAGCCTATGTCTGGAGCCTGTCGAATCCCCAGACGCCCGTGAAATGACGTAATGGAACCTCAAGTCATCAAGATGTATGCGGCCCGCGAGCAAATCTACCCTCGCGAGGCCAAAGGACGCTACGCTACCTGGCGATGGGTATGCGTCTGGCTTACCCAGCTGGCGTTCTACGGCTTGCCGTGGCTGACCTGGAATGGCAGGCAAGCCCTGCTGTTCGATTTGACCACGCGCAAGTTCTACATTTTTGGCGTCGTGCTGTGGCCCCAGGATTTCATCTACCTGGCGGCCCTGCTGATCATCTGTGCCTATCTGCTGTTCCTCGTCACGGCCATTGCGGGACGGGTGTGGTGCGGGTTTTCCTGCCCGCAAACGGTGTACACGGAAATCTTCCTGTGGGTCGAACGCAAGATCGAGGGCACGCGCAGCGCGCGCATGGCCCTCGACAAGCAGGGCCCTTCGCTGCGCAAGACGGCCAAGAAGACGGCCAAGCACCTGGCATGGGGCGCCATCGCCCTGTGGACGGGCTTTACCTTCGTCGGCTACTTCACGCCCATCAAGGAACTGGCGCACGAAGTGACCACCCTGAACTTCGGTCCGTGGGAATGGTTCTGGGTGCTGTTCTACAGCCTGGCCACCTACGGCAACGCGGGCTGGCTGCGCGAGCAGGTGTGCAAGTACATGTGCCCCTACGCGCGCTTCCAGAGCGCCATGTTCGACCAGGACACCCTGATCATCACCTACGATGCCAAGCGGGGCGAACCGCGCGGCGCGCTGAACAAGAAGGCGCCCGATGCCAAGCTGGGCGACTGCATCGACTGCACCCTGTGCGTGCAGGTGTGTCCGACCGGCATCGATATCCGCAACGGCCTGCAGTATGAATGCATCGGCTGCGCCGCCTGCGTGGATGCCTGCAACAGCGTGATGGACAAGGTCGACCGGCCCCGTGGCCTGGTACGCTACAGTACCGACCACGCGATGGAAAACAACTTCAACTCGCAGCAGATCCGCCGGCGCGCCATGCGCCCGCGCGTGCTGATCTACACGTCCATCCTGGCCCTGATCATCATCGCCGTGTGTACCTCGCTGGCCCTGCGCACGCCGTTGAAGATGGACGTGATCCGCGACCGCGGTTCCATGGGACGCGAAGTGGAGGACGGCATGATCGAAAACGTCTACCGCCTGCAGATCATGAACACCTCGGAGCAAAGCCAGCATTTCAGGATCAGCGTCTCCGGCTTGCCGGGCCTGACCCTGCTGACGCGCGACGAAGTGACCCTGCAGCCGACGGAAACCCTGGGCTGGCCCATCCGCCTGCGCGTGCCGCACGGCGTGGGCGAGAAGGGTTCGAACAAGATTGCCATCGAACTGCAATCGCTGGACGACCCGTCGCTGCATGTGCGGGAAAACGCGGTCTTCATCGTGCCACGTTAGAAGGAAAGGCGGACGGGGAGCGGGTGCCCTCGCCGCCGCCACCAAGTTGCAGGAAGGTCAGTCCCCGCATGGGGACCGGCCGTTTACACAGGAGAAATACCATGTCCGACAGTCTCAAGCTGCAAGCTCCCGTTGCCCCGTGGTACAAGCATCGCTGGCCATGGCTGCTGATGATCGGCCCCGGCCTGTCCGTCGTCGTCGGCAGCTGCATGGCGTATATCGCGTTTACGCAGCCCGACGCGCTGGTGGTGGGCGATTACTACAAGCAGGGCAAGGCCATCAACCAGGACTTGCGGCGCGATACGGTCGCCAGCAACCTGGCGATGGATACGCGCCTGTCCTACGACGTGGCGCAGGCGCGCCTGAGCGGCTCCGTGCACAGCTTCGGCAAGGCTTACCAGGCGCCCTTGCAGCTGCACCTGGCGCATGCGACGTTGCCGGAGAAGGATATCAGGCTGCTGGTGCAGCCCGATGCGGCCGGCAATTTCTCGGTGGCCCTGCCGATGCTCGAGCGCAGCCGCTGGCAGGTGCTGGTGGAAAACGACAAGCGCGAATGGCGCCTGTCCGGCATCTGGACCTGGCCCCTGCAGCGCAGCATCGCGCTGCACGCGGACGAGGAACTGTAGACCTATTTGCAGGTATCCGTGCCGGCCGTGATGGCTTTCAATTTCGCGGGCTGCAGGATTTCAATTTCGCGGTTGGAGACGCGCAGCCAGCCTTCCTTCTTGAATTTCGACAAGAGCCGGCTGACGCTCTCGATGGTCAGTCCCAAGTAATTGCCGATTTCCTCGCGCGACATGCGCAGCTGGAAATTGCTGCCCGAATAGCCCCGCGCCTCGTAGCGCGACGCCAGGTTGACAATGAAGGCGGCAAAGCGCTGCGTCGCCTGCATATTGCCCAGCAACAGCATGACGCTTTGCTCGCGCGTGATTTCCTGGCTCATCATGCGGTGAAAATGCCGCAGCAGGGTGGGCATATTGCCCAGCAATTGTTCCAGGCTGGAAAACGGGATTTCACACACTTCGCTGTCTTCCAGCGCCACGGCATTGCAGTGGTGGCGGTCGGCGCTGATGGCGTCCATGCCCAGCAGTTCGCCGGCCATCTGGAAACCCGTCACCTGTTCTTCGCCGCCCGGATTGATCTGGTACGTCTTGAAGTGGCCCAGGCGGATGGCGTACAGGTTCTGGAACGAGTCGCCGATGCGGAACAGCGAGGCGCCGCGCGCGACCTTGCGGCGGCGGCCGATGATCTGGTCGAGCCGGTCCATGTCGCCCACGTCGAGTCCCATCGGCAGGCACAATTGATGCATGCTGCACGTCGAGCAGCGCGCACGCAACGCTTCCACGTTCACGGCGGGCACGGCTGGAGAGAGTAGCGCTTCTGTCATGTCAGACCCTTTTAGAAAATGCAATAACAAGTTTACTGCATAGTGCGTTGCCATGTGCCAATTTCACCGCAATTCACCGTAATTTCGCTGAATAAACGACGTCCGGCATTTAATTTTATGGCAACATCGTCAAAAGCCCGTTCCAGCGCGGAAAATTACGCGGCCTGCGCTTGCCAAGTTGAAGTATTGATAGGAAAATTCCTGACAGCATTATCTGCCGCCTGTGCCTCCGGGTACTCAAAGGAAATCATGAAGCCTCTCGGCATTAAAGCAAAAGTCGCGCTGGCCACCAGCCTGACCTCGATCGCCATGATCGCCGTGGTCACCGTGGTGCAGGTCAAGCACATGCGCGACGATTTCACGCAAGTGCTGCTGAGCCAGCAAACGGCGCTGATCGAGCGCACGGCCGAGGAGCTCGACGACAAGCTGGCCATGCTGCTCGACATCATCACCCAGACGGCGCGCCACCAGCCGCCCGCCCTGATGGCCGACGCCGGCGCATTGCGCGACTACTACACGCAGCGCGCCATGCTGGCCCTGTTCGACGACGTGCTCGTGCTCGATACGCAGGGCAAGGTGGTGGCCAACGTGCCCGAGGTGCAGGGGCGCAACGGCACCGACGTGGCCGACCGCGGCTATTTCCAGACCGTCATGCGCACCAGGCAGGCCATGATCACGGAGCCGATGCTGGGCAAGACCAGCCATTTGCCCATCGTGCAGATGGTCGCCCCTGTGCTGGACAACAACGGCGAGGTGGCCGGCATCGTCATCGGCGTGCTGCGCCTGTACAAGGACAACATGCTGGGGCGTTTGCGCACGGCCAAGGTGGGCAAGAGCGGCTATTTTTTCATCCTCACGCGCGAAGCCGTGCCCCGCTACGTGCTGCATCCCGACGCCAGCCGCCTGCTGCAGCCGCGCGCGGCGGGCGCCAACGTCGTCACCACGCAGCTGCTCAAGGAAGACGGCGAAGGCAGCATGGTCAGCACCAACAGCCGCGGCATCACGGGCGTCAACAGCTTCAAGCGCTTGAAGTCGGTGAACTGGCTGCTGGCCGCCTCGCTGCCCGTGGCCGATGCCTTCGAACCGTTCGACGGCGTGCTGTCGCGACTGGTGCTGTGGAGCATCTGCGCCTCGCTGCTGGCCGCGGCCGTGCTGGGCTGGGTCACCGTGCGCCTGCTGTCGCCCCTGGTGCGCCTGCGCGACACGCTGCTGTCGCTGCGCGCCTCGGGCAAGCGCTTTACCCCCGTGCCGGTGCAGCAGCGCGACGAGATCGGCGAGCTGACGGACGCGTTCAACGGCCTGATGAGCGAGCGCGACCGGCTGCAGCAGGAAGTCGAGGCGCGCGCCCTGGAGCTGGAGCAGGAACGCGACCGCGCCGAGGCGGCCAACCGCGCCAAGAGCGACTTCGTGGCCAACATGAGCCATGAAATCCGCACGCCCCTGAACGCCGTGCTGGGCATGGTGTATCTGCTGGGAAATACCAAGCTCAACATCGAACAGCGCAAGTACCTGACCATGGTACGCGTGGCGGGGCAGTCCCTGTTGGGCATCCTCAACGATGTGCTCGATTTTTCCAAGATCGAGGCGCGCCGCATGGACTTGTCGCCCGTCGAATTCGACCTCGACGAGGTCATGAATACGCTGGCCACGACGATGACCATGAACGCGGGCGAGAAAGAGCTGGAACTGGCCATCGCCGTCGAGCCCGACGTGCCGCGCCGCCTCGTCGGCGACGCCCAGCGCCTGCAGCAAATCCTCGTCAACCTGGCCGGCAATGCCATCAAGTTTACCGAGAGCGGCGAAGTGGTGGTGGCCGTCAGCCTGGCCGACGGCAGCCAGGAACGGGCCTGGCTGCGCTTCGAGGTGCGCGACACGGGCATCGGCATGACGACCCAGCAGCAGGCCCAGCTGTTCACGGCCTTTTCCCAGGGCGACCAGAGCATCACGCGGCGCTTCGGCGGCACGGGCCTGGGCCTGGCCATCAGCAAGCACCTGATCCACATGATGGGCGGCGAAATCGCCGTCGCCAGCAGCGAAGGCAAGGGCAGCCGCTTCTGGTTCAGCGTGCCGTTCGAGGTGCTGGCGCAGCCGGCCGAAGCGCGCCGCACGCCCACCCTGGGACCGCTGCGCCTGCTGGTGGCCGACGACAACCGCACCACGCGCGAACTGATCGTCAAGCTCATCCATGCCTGGGGCTGGAATGCGGACGAGGTGGACTCGGGCTTTGCCGCCATCGAGCTGTACCGCGAACGCCTGGCGCAGCAGCAGCCCTACGACGTGGTGCTGGCCGACTGGCACATGCCCGTCATGGATGGCCTGGCCACGGCCAAGGCCATCCGGCAAGCCGCGTCCGGCCAGCGCCAGCCCATCGTGGTGATGGTCAACGCCTTCGCGCGCAACCACCTGGAAGAAATCTCCAGCGCGGCCGAGGCCGATGTCGTGCTGATGAAGCCCATCACGGGATCGAGCCTGTTCGATGCCCTGCACCAGGCGCTGATCGCGCAGAACGACGGCGGCGAACAGCGCATGCTGCACCAGCCGCTGGGCACGGAACTGGCCGGCGTGCACTTCCTGCTGGTGGAAGACAATCATTTGAACCAGGCCGTGGCACGCGGCATCCTCGAGCACATGGGCGCCACCCTGGACGTGGTGGGCGACGGCTTGCAGGCCGTGGAACGGCTGCGCATGGAAGCGCTGCGCTACGACATCGTGCTGATGGACATGCAGATGCCCGTCATGGACGGTTTCAGCGCCACCCAGCTGATCCGCACGGAGCTGCGCCTGCAGCTGCCCGTGATCGCCATGACGGCCGGCGTGCTGGCGTCCGAACGCGAACGCTGCATGTCGGCCGGCATTACCGACTTCATCGCCAAGCCCGTCGTGGTGGAGGAAATGATGGAAGTGATCAACCGGCACCTGCCCAAGCGGCCGCCCGCGCAGCCGGCCAGCGCCGCACCGCCCGTCGATGACGAGGTGTTTACCATGGCGCCGCTGATGCGCGTGATGGGCCGCGACGCGAAAGGCCGCGGGGTGCTGCGGCGCATGGTGGAAGATGCGCTGAACAAGGGCATGACGCCCGTGCGCGATGCCGAAACGGCGCTGCAGGCGGGCCGCCACAGCGAGGTGGCGCGCATCCTGCACGGCTTGCGCGGCTCCGTGGGCACGCTGGGCACGAAACGCCTGATCCGCGCCGCCTTCGCCACCGAGGAAGCCATCGATGCGGGCCGCCACGACGAGGTGCCGGCGCTGCTGTCGGGGGCGGGGGAGGAGCTGGAACTGGCGCTGGCCGCGGCGCGCGAATGGCTGTCCAGGCTGGAGGATTAGGCCTGCAACGTAAGGCCGGGGTCAGACCCATCGGGTCTGACCCCGGAACTTTGCTCAGCGTCGCCGTTTACGCGGGCACGCCCAGGATCACGCTGGACGCCTTGAAGATGGCCGTCACGCTGCTGCCGATGGCGATGCCCAGGTCGGCGCTGCTCTGGTTCGTGATGATGGCGGCAATCGTGCCGCCGCGGGGCAGGTCCAGCACCACTTCCGTGTTGACGGCGCCCGTCTGCACGCGCGTGACGGTGCCGGCCAATTGGTTGCGCGCCGAAAAGCGCGCGCCTGCGCTGTCGGCCACGAGGATGATGGACGAGGCCTTGATCAGCGCAAACGCTTCCGCGCCCGGCGCCAGGCCCAGGCTGGCGCTGCTGCCCTGCGTGACGACGGCAACGATCTGCTGGCCGCCCGGCAATTCCAGGGTGACTTCATCGTTGACGGCACCCTGTTTCAGTTCAGTAACCTTGCCCAGGAATTGATTGCGTGCGGTGGTTTTCATGGCCATTCTCCGTATGAGTAAAAGATCGTCGGCGATGCCTTCCGCCTGGCTGCCCAGCTGGCGCAGGTAGCGGGCATGCTCACGCTCGATGATACGGAAATTGTCGACCAGCTGGCGTCCCCGTTGCGTCAGCCGCGTGCCGCCGCCGCCCTTGCCGCCCGTCAGGCGCTCGACCAGCGGTTCGCCGGCCAGGTTGTTCATGGCGTCGATGGCGTCCCAGGCCGCCTTGTAGCTCATCTTGACGAGCTTGGCCGCCTGCGTGATGGAGCCGCACTCGGCGATGGCGCCCAGCAATTCCACGCGCCCGGCCCCTCCCAGGTGCTCGCCGCCCACCGTCATCCATACCGAGCCCTGCAGGCCGATTTCCGCTGTCGCCGATTTATCCAATGCGTTCACCCAATGCCGTATTTTCTTCCATGCTGTCAATTTGTCCGTCGCGCAAGTAAAGCACATGTTCGCCCAGGATGCGCGCATCTTCCGGATCATGTGTGATCAGGATCATGGGCACGTCCAGGCGCTGCTGCCACTGGCTCAGTTCCAGGCGCATTTTGACACGCAGGGCGGGATCGAGGGCGGCAAACGGCTCGTCGAGCAGCAGCGCGGCCGGCTCGGCCACGAGTGCCCTTGCCAGCGCCACCCTTTGGCGCTGGCCGCCGGACAACTCGTCGGGGAACTGGTGCGCCAGCTCCTGCAGGTGAAACGCATCGAGCCAGTGGTCGACCTTCTGCAGTTTTTCGCGCGCGCGGGGGTTGAACCAGCCCCGCGCCAGGCCGAAGCCCACGTTCTGGCGCACCGTCAGGTGCGGGAACAGGGCGTAGTCCTGGAACAGGTAGGCCACGTTGCGCTGCTGCGGCGGCAAATTGATGCCGGCGGCCGAATCGAACAGGGTGCGCCCATTGAGGCGGATATGGCCGGCGTCCGGGGTAAAGAGTCCGGCAATGGCTTTCAGGGTCATGCTCTTGCCGGCCCCGGACGGGCCATACACGGCGATGCGCTGGCTGTGCGACGTGCATTGCACGTGCATGTCGAAACGGCGTTTGCCGGAGCGCAAGGTGGCGCGAAGGTCGAGGTCGAGTTGCATGGGCGTCATTTGTGAACGATGCGCCCGGGCGCCAGGCGGCCAGCCGACAGCAGCACCACGATACACACGATGGAGGTGATCAGCACGAGGGTGTTGGCGACGTCGTCCTGGCCCGCCTGCACGGCTTCATACACGGCCACGGACAGGGTCTGCGTCTTGCCGGGAATGCTGCCGGCCACCATCAGGGTGGCGCCGAACTCGCCCAGCGCGCGCACGAAGCCCAGCAGCACGCCGGCGAGGATGCCGCGCCAGGCCAGCGGCAGGGTCACGCGGAAGAAAATCGCCATTTCCGAGATGCCCAGCACGCGGGCGGCCTGTTCCAGCTGGCCGTCGACGGCCTCGAAGGCGGCGCGCGCGGGCTTGAAGACGAGGGGAAAGGCGACCACCGTGGAAGCGATGACGGCGCCCTGCCACGTAAAGATCAGGTTGATGCCGAAGTTGTCCTGCAGCCAGATGCCGAGGGTGCCGCGGCGGCCCAGCAGCACCAGCAGGTAATAGCCGAGCACGGTGGGCGGCATCACCATGGGCAGGGTCAGGAGGGCGTCGAGCAGCTCGCGCCCGGGAAAGCGAGTGCGCGCCAGGAGATAGCCCGTACCGATGCCGAGCAGCAAATTGAGCGCCGTGGCCCACGCCGCCACCTTCAGCGACAGGGCCAGCGCGGTCCAGGCAATATCCATGCGGGCGCGGTGGCGTTAGGGTTTCTTGAAGCCGTACTTGGCCAGGATGGCTTGCGCCGGCGCCGTCTGCAGGTAGCTGACGAAACGCTTCGCTTCGGCCTGGTTGGCGCTGTCCTTGATGGTGGCGATCGGGTACAGCACGGGCGCCTCCAGCGGCACTTCCAGCACCACGTTGACTTTATCCTTCATGATGGCCGCGTCGGTGCCATACACGAAGCCCGCATCGACTTCGCCGCGCGCCACGTAATCGAGCGACTGGCGCACGTTCTGCGTGCTGATGGCTTTCGACTGCACGGCGTCCCACAGTTTCGCCTTCTTCAGCGCGCCTTCCGAATAGCGGCCGACGGGCACGCTGGCCGGATTGGCGATGGCCACGCGGGTCACGCCCTTCTGCGTCAGGTCGGCCAGCGCCTTGATGCCCAGCTTGCTGTCATGCGGCACGATCAGCACCAGGCTGTTGCTGACGAAGTCGTGACGGTCGGCCGGCAGCACCAGGCCCTGCTTTTGCGCCGCATCCATGGTTTCCTGGTCGGCCGAGGCAAACACGTCGACGGGCGCGCCCTTGACGATCTGCTGCAGCAGCACGCCCGAGGCGGCGAAGTTCAGGGACACCTTGCTGCCCGGATACTGCGCCTCATAGCCCTGCGCCGCATCCTTGAACGCATTCGTCAGGCTGGCCGCGGCCGACACCACCACTTCGCCGGCAAGGGCGGACGAGGCGGCGATGGCGAGGAGGGCGGTGCCGAGGAGCTTGGCGAGGGAAGTGAGGCGCATGGTCGTATCCTTAAAGAGAAGAGAACAAGGACCGTAATATACACTGAGATATAGCGTTCTGCCATGGCGCAAGTCAAACAATCGGGATTTGAGAAATATGAAATTATCGGGGAAAAACCATCGATGAGCTTGCCGTCAGTACCATCGAGGAAAAGTGGTGGTGTCGTTCATGACCACATGGTTTCTATATTATCTGAAGATATTTCCAAATCTCAAAGGCATCCAGCAAGTGGCGAGCAAGGACAAGTAGTGATCATTGCCATTGACACCAAGGAACGTGTCGTGTTTACGCAAGTTCAACTATGCGCTCAGCATTTCCACATTGAGAATGAACTTCAACTCGGGGAAGCAACGCGCAGAAGCGTATAAGGTGAGTGGCATTCAGCCACATTTGTTCATCCCCGGCAGCGATGCCCACATCCAGAGCATCTCTAGGGGAGTGCGGTGAATAATCGCTCAACCTCATTATGGAAAACGTCAATGTAGCCATTAATATGGCAGTGGAGGGCTAAAATAATTAACCGTTTGGAATTACTGCAAGAGATTACTAAAGCATGGACTTATATCTAGAAAGTCTTGCGCTCACTTTCTTCGACGGTGCGTGAGCAAAAATTGGTAAATAAATACATTACGATGAAAAAAGATTTTCTATTTTTTTATGAAACCTGCTGCAGCCCAATCTGCAGCTATACCTTTAAATCCCTTTCAATAATATTATTTAAAAAATTACCCAGAGGCTGCAAATATAATGGATTATTATTCAACAACCAAATTACAATTTTTGGTGTATGGCTAGTTTTTCTGAAAATATGTCTGGCAGATGAAATTTTTGTAAAAACTTCTGCTAATTTATCGGCAGCATTTTTTTCCTTATTGGCTTCATCCATAATAATATTTTTTACCATTTCCTCATTACATTTTTCGCCCAAATCTAATAGGACAGAAGCAATTGCAGTAGGATCTAAAACATAATCTTCAAGCATTGTTTTTTCCAGAAATCGAAGAATTCCAGAAGATTCATTTTCTATTTTTTCACATTCCGCCGAAGTTTTGTTTTCGCGATCTAACAAAATTCCCACCATTGGAGGAACCAATGCCGATGAAGAACTTAAACGTTTATATATTTTTGCCACCTCCGCAGCTGATATGCCCTTTTTCTTATCAAAAGTACCAGTATGTTCTACCCTAAGTACCGCAGTCCCTGCTGCTAGCTGGGGACAAAAGAACTGCAATAGTTCGGGAATCACTAACTCTTCAGTCTGTCCTTCTACCCATAATACACGGTCTCGACCATGTAAATCCGTCATGCGAATACCCAAATCTGATAGCTCAACTCGAAGATCTGCAACACCGATACCTGGGACTTGTCGAACAGTAGTTTGTCCGGTGAAAGATGAAAACATAGTTACCCACGTAGGTTTAATAGCTGTTAGTACCTCGGCGGAATGAGCTGTAAGAATATATTGATGATTCTTTCCTTCTGCCGCTAATATCTGCAATAGTTCTCGCAGAGCTCTAGGGTGTAGAAACGAATTTGGTTCGTCAATTGCAATAACTTGTGGCCGTCTCGCTGTTTTTACGACGTAAAGTATAGCAAGCACATTGCCAATACCTGTTCCCATTTGATGAAGCGGTATTGCTAGGTCATCACGACGATCTTGAGGTTTGCATGGAAGACACTCAATTCCCCATTGATTATTATCAACGATGGGAGCTTGCACCCAATTTATAGATGGAAAAATACGGTTCACCCAAGCACACAATTCGCTATGTCCGTGCGCATCGCTAGCTTGTAGCTGACTTAAGCAGAATGCTAAATTGTTCGCATCCGGTGCAAGAGCAACGGGTAAGTTAGTAAAACCAGATTTACCTGTTGAATTTCTTTGTGCCGAAAATCGATAAAAAAATCTTTTAAATATTTCATTGAATTTCAGAGGAACAGGGTGCCCTGTAAAATTTACTACTCGACAAATTGGAAAGTCATTTTTCCCAGAAGAGTAAGTTAATTGCAAAACATGTGTACTTGCTTGTTGATTGTAAGCAACATTAGACGACAAACCAAATGTCGTTTTAACTGAAATTTGCAAATAATCACGGAAATCTAAGTTAATAACAATTTCAGGACTACCGGATATTAATCGAAAGGCTCCTTCGGCATGATCCATTCCGAGAATCCTATCTTTAAAGTCAATAGGGATTGGTATCATTACTTCATCGCCACAAAGCTCCCTCAATTCAGAAATCGAAGTTTCTATAGAAACTTGTAGGCTACTATGCACACGGGACTCTAGAACTGCTCCGTACGTAGGCAAACTTAAAGACGAACGATGTGGCACTGATCGTCCTTGCACTAAGTCCAACGCTTCAAGCAATGTTGTTTTTCCAGAATTGTTCGCACCAAGAAATAAGTTAAAGCCTTCCCCTATTTCAACTTTTCTTCTCTCATAAAAAGATTTATAATTTTCGATAAAAATTGATTTAAGTTGCATATGTTTAAATTTTTAGAAAAATAGCATCATTGATTATAAATTTTTTTGGAATAAAAATTCATACCTCAAAATTTAATAATCTCAATTAATAAAATTGAAAAATCTTAGATGAATTCATTAACAGCAAAATATTTCATAAAACAGTATTGGAAAGCAATTTTATTGCATTTATCCGGCTAAAAATCTAAAATAATTTAAGACATTGATGTCGGCATGTCCTGTCCCTCATCCCTGCGCGCATAGCGCTGCGCGATCACGGCGCAGATCATCAACTGAATCTGATGGAACAGCATCAGCGGCAGGATCACCATGCCCAGCGAGTGGGTGGCGAACAGCACCTTGGCCATGGGCACGCCGCTGGCCAGGCTTTTCTTCGAGCCGCAGAAGACGATGGCGATCTCGTCTTCCTTGGAAAAGCCCAGGCGGCGGCTGATGAATGTCATCAGGCCCAGCACCAGCGCCAGCAGCACGATGCTGAACACGCCCAGGGCCACCAGGGTTTCCACCGAAATCGTGTGCCACAGACCTTCGCTGACGGCTTCGCTGAAGGCCGTGTAGACCACCAGCAGGATCGAGCCCTGGTCGACGAATTTCAGCATGGCCTTATGGCGGTCCACCCAGCGGCCGATCCAGCGGCGCAGGAACTGGCCGGCGAGGAAAGGCAGCAGCAGCTGCATGACGATGGACAGCACGGCATCGACCGAGGACTTGCTTTCCGCGCCTTTCGCCACCAGCAAGCCGACGAGAATCGGCGCGAGGAAGATGCCGATGAAATTCGAGGCCGAGGCGCTGCAGATGGCGGCCGGCACGTTGCCGCGCGCCATGGCCGTCAAGGCGATCGACGATTGCACGGTCGAGGGCAGGGCGCACAGGAACAGGATGCCCACGTACAGGTCGGGCGTGAGGAAGGTCAGCGCCAGCGGGCGCAGGGCCAGGCCCAGCAGGGGGAACAGGACAAAGGTGCTGACCAGTACCAGCAAGTGCAAGCGCCAGTGCATGATGCCGGCCACCACGGCTTCGCGCGACAGCTTGGCGCCATGCAGGAAGAACAGGGCGCCGATGGCAACGGTGGTGATATTGCCGAAGACCACGGCCGTCTGGCCCGTGCAGGGCAGGAAACTGGCCAGTGCCACGGTGACGAGCAGGGCGATGGTGAAATTATCGGGTTTCAGATTGCGCAGCAGGGCAGCGGGAGAGAAAGAAGACATGCAGTAGCCTGGTAGCGGCGCAGCCGTGCAACGCTGTGCCAGGGATGATGGAGCGCCGGAAACGACGCCTTTGCTGGCTATTCTACCGTTGAACTCGATTCCTCATCGGTAAACATCATGCGCGGGGAATGCCGGGAGAGCACTACGAAACCCATGCAGATTCCCCGGGATTCATCTAAAAAGAAACAAAATTTGCATAATCGAAATATTTTCATAGATAAATAAATAATGCTAATTTACACTGGTTCGTTTTAAAAATTATAACGAGATCTAGGGCTAATATGTATAAGTTATCTATTCTTTTGGCAGCACTGGTATTGACTGGCTGCGCATCCGTCGCAGGCGAAAAATTTCAACCTGTTTCCATCCAAACCATCCATGACAGCAAGGAAGTGTCCGGCATAGGCTGCAATCTCAGCAACGACGCCGGCAACTGGTTCGTTGTCAGCCCGGGCAGCGTCATGGTGCACAAGAGCACGGGCGACATGATCATTGACTGCAAGAAGGGCAATCTGTCGGGAAATTCGACCCTGGTATCGAAATCGAACGGCGCCGTGTGGGGCAATATTCTGTTGGGCGGCGGCATCGGCTACATCGTCGACCGGAATACGGGAGCGGGATTTGATTATCCCCCGACGACAACCATCCAGATGCGCGATATTGCCATCGTGCCGGAGACAGCGCTGCCCCCGCAAGCGGCTGCCGAAACCGTCAAGACCAACTGAAGCAGGCAAAAAAAATGCCCTGTCCGCAGACAGGGCAACCCGGAGTAAAGTACAGCGCGAGAGCGATTAGCCGGCGGCTTTGACTTTCAGTTCGTTCTTGATTTCTTTCACGCCGCTCACGGAAGCAACGATCTGCACGACGCGGTCACCCGCTTCGGCGCTCGGCACGTCGCCCGACAGGACCACGACGCCTTGCTGGGTTGCTACCTTGACTGGCAGGGTGGCGGCTTGCGCATCGGCGCTCAGGGCGGCCTTGGCCGAGGAGGTGATGGTTTCATCAGGGACGGCTGCGGCAGCGTTGGCGGCCACGACGGTGTCAGCAGGAGCTTGTGCTTTTGGTGCGGAGTCAGCTGCATGCGAAGCGGTGATCGAGGCGCCCGACAGAACGATAGCGGCAACCAGGGTATTGAACAGTTTCGATGTTTGCATGGTAGTTCCTCTCAATGAAGTTAAAAGCTTCTTACTTGGTTAAAGCAACACTTTGGAGCGTCACATCTACCCATACAGCAAGCACCGTGCCAGCTTTTAATTTTCATTGAAAATCAACGACTTACATTCATTCCGGATTTTTTCCGCGCTTTTCCCGCCGATCCGGCCCGGAAAACCGGGCTTTTTGTCGCCTGACAGCGACAAGGTATAGCAACAATATCAATGTTTTACAATAAGTACTTGATTCGTAAGACTTTATTTTTGTCGCTATTCAGCGACAGGGTCGCCGTCGGCCCGGAACAGGGCCGGCGTCAGCTCGTATTTCTGCAGTAAACGGTAGAACTCCGTGCGGTTGCGGTCGGCCAGGCGGGCCGCGTCGGCCACGTTGCCGTCCGTCAGGCGCAGCAGCTGGATCAGGTAGTCGCGCTCGAAGCGCTGCTTCGCTTCGTTATAGCTGAGCGCTTCCAGCGACGGCACGCGCAAGGCACGCTGCACCAGGCTCAAGGGCACCAGCGGCGCCGTGGCCAGCGCGCACACTTGCTCGACGACATTGACCAGCTGGCGCACATTGCCGGGCCATGGCGCGGCCACCAGGGCCGTGAGGGCATCGGGGGCGAAGCCGTTCAGGGGCTTCTGGTACTTAGCCGCCAGTTTCTGCAGGAAATGGTTGGCCAGCAGGGCGATGTCTTCGCGGCGCTCGGCCAGCGGCGGCAGGGTCAAGGTGACGACGTTGAGGCGGTAATACAGGTCTTCTCGAAATTGCCCTTCCGTCATCGCCACGTCCAGGTCGCGGTGCGTGGCGGACAGCAGGCGCACGTCCACGGGGCGCGTCTGGTCGGCGCCCACGGGGCGCACGGCCCGCTCCTGCAGGACGCGCAGCAGTTTCACCTGCAGCGGCAGGGGCATGTCGCCGATCTCATCCAAGAACAGGGTGCCGCCATCGGCCGCCTGGAACAAGCCTTCGCGGTTGCCGACGGCCCCCGTGAACGAGCCCTTCACGTGGCCGAACAGTTCCGATTCCAGCAGCTGCTCGGGGATGGCGCCGCAGTTGACGGCGATAAACGGCGCCTTGGCGCGGCGGCTGGCGTTGTGCAGGGCGCGCGCCAGCAATTCCTTGCCCGTGCCGCTGGGGCCGCGGATCAAAATGCTGGCATCCGACCCCGCCACCAGCTTCGCTTCGGCCAGCAGCTCGGCCATCTGCGCGCTGCGGCTGATCAGCTCGGCGCGCCAGCTCTCGTCGCTGGAGGCGGCGGCCGGCATGACGGTGGACAGGTTGACGGCGTACGCCACCTTTTCCATGAGCAACTTGCCATCGAACGGCTTCGTCAGGTAGGCGAACGCGCCGCGCGCCGTGGCCTCGACGGCATCGGGAATGGTGCCGTGCGCCGTCAGCAGGATGACGGGCAGGGCCGAGTGCTGGCGGCGGATTTCGTCGAACAGGGCCAGGCCGTCGCGGCCCGGCAATTGCACGTCGGTAATGACCAGGGATGGCAATTCCACGGCCAGGCGCGCCAGCGCCGCTTCCGCGCTGCCCACGGCCGTGACGCGGTAATTGCCCGCCTTCAGGCGGATGGTCAGCAGGCGCAGCAGGTCGGGGTCGTCGTCGACCAGCAGGATGTGGGCGTGCTCGCTCATTTCGGCGCTCCCGCAGCGGGACGCACGGACAGGCTGCGCTCGATATTCTTCAGCGCCTCGAGCTTTTCATTGAGCTGGTCGATGCGCCGCTGGGCGTCGCGCAGCTGCGTGTTGAGCTTGTCGATGCTGTCTTCCTGGCGGCGCAGTTCCGCGTACTGGCTGCTGAGCAATTGCGCCAGCGGCGCCAACAGCTGCGCATCCTTGCCCGTCGCCGTCAGCAGCGGCTCCAGCAGCGCCTGGGCGCGGGCCAGGTCGCCCGTGCCGCGCACGGCCGCCTGCAGCATGGCGCGGCGGATGGTGTTCTGCGGCGCGCTGTCCGCCTTGGCCAGGTCCAGCTGCGCCTTCACCAGTTCCGCCGGCGTCATCAGGCGCAGGCTGGCCTGGTAGGCCAGCAGCTCGGTCAGCTGGGGATCGGCCACGACCACGACGCGCGGCGGCGTCTGCACCAGCACGGGCGTCTGGGTAGCGGGCTTGCTGGCGCAGCCGCCCAGGAGCAGCGCGCAGGCGGCCATGGCGGCCACGGGAATTCTCGTCATCATAAGGGCAGTTCTATCCGAAAATGTGCGCCGGCCTGGCGCGGTAAAAGAGTGACGCTGCCATCGTGGGCGGCAATGTATTCGCGCACGATGGACAGGCCGATGCCATTGCCGTTACGCGCGCCGGTGGCCTGGCGCACGCCCTGATAAAACGGCTCGAAGATGCGCTCGGTATCCTCGGGCGCCACGCCGGCACCTTCGTCGCTGCAGTCGATGCGCGCCCGGCCCGCCTCGCAGGCCAGGCTGAAGCGCACAGTGCCGCCCTCCGGGCTGAAGCGCACGGCGTTCGACAGGATGTTCGCCAGGGCCGTGGCCAGCTTGTCGCGGTCCGCCTGCACGATCAGCGATTCGCCCTGTACCTCCACCGTCAGGCGGCGCGCCTGCCACTGCAAACGCTGGCCCGCCACCACATCGTGCAGCAGGACCAGCAAGTCCACCTTGCTGTGCGCCAGATGCTGGGCATCGAAGGCGGCGGTATTGTAGCGCAGCAAGTCTTCGATCTGGGTTTGCAGGGACGCCGTATTCTGCTGCAGGATGCCGGCGATTTCGCGCTGGCCATCGCTGAGCTTGCCCGCCACCTCGTCTTCCAGCAGGGCCACGCCTTCGCGCAGGGCCGCCAGCGGCGTCTTCAGTTCGTGCGAGATATGGCGCAGGAAACGTTCCTTGTCCGCGTCCAGGTCCGCCAGGCGCTGGCGCAGCCAGTCCAGCTGCTGTCCCAGGCGGCGCGTGTCGGCCGGGCCGCCGACGACGATGGGCTGGTCGTAGCGCTTGTCGCCGAGGCGCCCGATGGCCGTCTCGATGCGGCGTAGCGGACGCGACAATAGAAAACCGAAGCAGGTAGCCAGCACGGCCGCCAGCAGCACGGCGCCGGCCACCAGCGCCCCCAGCATGCCGCGCTGGCGTTCCAGCTCCACCAGCAGGGCATCGTTGCGGCTGCCGATTTCCGTCTTGCTCTCGCGCGCCAGGGTGTCATTGATCTGCGTCATGCGGGCAAAGGCCCGGTACACGACGGCGTGGCCATCGCGCTTGCGGCGCTTGCCGGCCTGCAAGACTTCCCACGCCGCCTGCGCCTGCGCCGTCCACTCGTCGGCCAGCTGGGTGGCGAACTCGGGCGTGGCGCGGTTCAGCACCTGCAGGGCGGCCTGCGCTTCCGCGCGGGCGGCCGCGTAGCGTTCGCGGAAGACGGGGTCGTCCAGCACGAGGAACTGGCGCGCGCTGCGCTCCATGGCCAGGGTGCGTTCGGACAGGCGCTGCGACTGTTCCGTCAGGGTAATCGCCTGCGCCGCCGTCTCGCGTCCCAGCCGCGCCAGGTGTTCCAGGGTGAGCAGGGCTTGCACGGACGTGGCCGTCAAGATGCCGGCCGTCAGGATGAAGGCGGCGAATAACAGTTGGCGAAAGGAAAGTCTGGACAAGGTACGGCCTTCGGTGCAGTCGGCAAGGGGAAAAGGCGCATGGTACGCTAAGCCTGCAGACGGGGTCGCCGCCTGCCGCAAAGTGGCCGATCTTACAATATTTCCGCCAGTTGTTGCTTTTCCAGCCCCCAGGCCGCAGCCAATCAGCCCCCGGCGGCGGAGCGACAACACTCCTAGTACAATAGGGAAAATGTTACACAGGCATCAAAGTGGCACTGCCTGGACCAGCCGCCTGGCAGCCAGCTCTGGCAATACGCCGCTTTGTCCCCAGATGTGATGCACGTCCACCCGCATTTTGCATTTCCGAATCACCTACCGCAGAGATCCCATACCGCATGAGCACATTTGAAAAAGTCAGCAGCAACTTCATTCCAGTCTTGCAGGCGACCATCGAGCAATACGTCGACCCGGCAACAGGCATGCGCCATATCCACATGCATACCGAACAGGCTGAAATGGTGTTCCTGGTGGCTTTTCCCACTGTGCCCGAAGTGAGCGACGGCCGCGCGCACATCCTCGAGCACCTGGCCCTGTGCGGCTCGGCCCGCTATCCGGTGCGCGACCCCTTCTTCTCGATGCTGCGCCGCTCGACGGCCACCTTCATGAATGCGATGACCTACCCGGACCGCACCGTATACCCGTTCGCCAGCACGGACCGCAAGGATTTCTTCAACCTGCTCGACGTGTACCTGGACGCGGCCTTCTTCCCGAATCTCGATTACCTGAATTTCCGCCAGGAAGGCTGGCGCCACGCCTTCGAAGGCGACAAGCTGGTGTACCAGGGCATCGTCTTCAATGAGATGAAGGGCGCCTTCAACAGCCCCATGCGCGCACTCGACAGCGGCATCGCCAGCACCTTGCTCAAAGGCACGACGTACGAAGTGGAGTCGGGCGGCGATCCCCTCGTGATCCCGGAACTGACGCATGACATGCTGAAGGAATTCCACGCCAGCCACTACCATCCTTCGCAAGCCGTCATCATGACTTCCGGCAACATCGAAGCGTCGGCCGTGCAGGAGCAGGTGGCCGAGCGCGTGCTGTCCAAGCTCAGCGGCTTTAGCCCGCGCCGGCTGCCGCAGCTGGCGCCCACGTGGACGGCGCCGCAGGAAAACACCGTCAACATTCCGTCGCAGGAAGCGCGCGACGATGAATTCGGCCTGCAATTCGCCTGGCTGATGGGCGAGTCGAGCGACCCCATCGCCTACTACCACGCACACCTGCTGTCGCACGGCTTGCTGGGCGAATCGTCGGCGCCCGTCATGCGCGCCATGGAATCGGCCGGCTATGGCCGCCCGTCGGACATGAATGGCCGCGACGCGGGCATCCGCCAGATGGTGTTCCACATCGGCATGGAAGGCTTGACGCAGGAACAGATCGCCGATGCGCACCAGCGCATCTGGACGGCGCTGGAAGAGACGGCGCAAGAGGGCATCCCCGCCGCCGTGCTGCACGCCGCCTTGCGCGACATCAAGTACAGCCAGCGCGAAATCAGCAGCGGCCGCATGCCGTATGGCCTGGGCCGTCTGCTGCACGCCTTGCCGCTGGCCATGTATGACGGCAACGTCATGGATGCCTTCGACAATGCGGCCATCCTGGAAACCCTGGAACAGCAGATCGAGGACCCGGAATTCTTCAAGCAGCTGGTGCGCGAGCTGATCGCCAACCCGACCCGTTTGACGACGCGCGTGGTGCCCGATGCCGCCTTCTTCACGGACCGCGCCGCGCAGGAAGACGCCAAGCTGGCGGCCCTGCAGGCGCGCCTGACGGATGCCGAACGCGAGCACATCATTGCCGAATCCGCCGCGCTGGAAGCGCACCAGCAACTGCCGTCGAATTCGGAGGTCTTGCCGCGCATCCGCCCCGGCGACGTCAGCGCGCTGCCGCGCCCGGCCCTGCCGATTCCGCCCGCCGTCGATGGCGCCGTGGCGTTCAGTATCGCCTCGAACGGCATCAGCTACGCCAACGTGCTGTACGACGTGTCGGACCTGCCGGAAGCGGCGTGGCCATGGCTGCGCCTGTACACGGACCTGGCGCCGGAACTGGGCGTGGGCAACATGTCCTTCGACGATGCCAGCGCCTGGCGCCAGAGCATGGTGCCCTCGTTCCACATCGGCCTGGAAGCCATCCCCCGCCCGCAACAGGCGATGCGCGTGGAATTGTCGTTCTCGGCCAGCGGCCTGCGCGAAGAACACGCGGCCATCGCCGCCGTGCTGTCGGCCTGGATCGCCAAGCCCCGCTTCGATGAAGAAGAGCGCCTGGCCTTCCTGATCGAAAGCCTGGTGCAGGACAAACTGTCCAGCCTGGCCGAATCGGGCAACCGCTACGCCATGCTGGCCTCGACGGCACCGCTGTCGCCCACGCGCCGCTTCGACGACATCGTCGGCGGCCCGGCAGCCCTGCCGTTCTACCGCCGCCTGCAGCAGCTGAGCAAGACGTCCGAGGGCTTGCAGGAAATCGCCCGCGAACTCGACACCCTGCACGCGCACATCATCGCCCAGCCCCCAACCGTGCTGTGCGCGGGCCTGGAGCAGGATGGCATCACCCTGGCCCGCCTGCTGGACTTGCCGGCGGCCGGCACGCAGGCCGCCGCAGCGCTTGAGTCTGTAGCGCCGCCGGCCTTGCCGCTGGCCAATACGGCCCTGCATGCGACGAGCCAGATCAACCATTGCTTCGTCTCCTGGGCCGTGCCCGGCGTGCACAATCCGGACGCCTCGGCCCTGGCCGTGGCCGCCGAACTGATGACCAACCAGGTGCTGCATACGGCCCTGCGCGAAAAGGGCGGCGCGTATGGCGGCAGCGCCAGCTATGCGGCCGGCGCCGGCACGTTTACCTTGAGTTCCTACCGCGATCCGCGCCTGGCCGGCACCTTTGCCGACTTCGGCACGACGCTGGACCAGATCCTCGACGGCGACTTCTCGCAGGAGCAGGTGGAGGAAGCCATCATCTGCGTCATCAAGGGCCTCGACAAGCCCCATTCGCCGTACGCGGAAGCGCTGACGGCGTGGAACATGCAGCAGCGGGGCACGACAGAAGCCGTGCGCCAGCAGTTCCGCACGGGCGTGCTGACTTGCACCTTGAGCCAGATCAAGGACGTCACGCGGACCTGGCTGAAAAACGGCCAGCCGAGCCGCGCCGCGTTTGCGGGCAACACGACGCAGGACCTGGCCGGGCTGGACGTCGTCGATCTGCTGGCGCTGGCCAGCTAAGCAGGCCGGGTAGGCCGGATGAGCGTGGCAAGGCCGCGCGTCATCCGACACCGCCGCCGGCCGGCAATCTTGTCGGATCACGGGGCGGGCCGCACCCCGGCGGCCCCGCTAATCCGACCGGGGATGCTTAGTGCGGTACAGAATTAGCTTCCATGAACATCAGCTCCCACTGATGTCCATCCGGGTCCTGGAAACTGTGGCCATACATGAAGCCGTAATCCATCGGCTCCTTGTAGATGCTGCCGCCCGCCTTGACGGCCTTGGCCACCAGCGCATCGACTTCGCCGCGGCTCTCCGCCGACAGGCACACGAGCACCTCCGTCGCCACCTTGGTATCGCACAATTGCTTGGGCGTGAATTGCTGGAATTTGTCGTGCGTCAACAGCATGACGAAGATGTCGTCGGCGACGATCATGCAGGTCGCCGTTTCATCCGTGAAATGGGCATTGAAACTGAAACCCAGCGCCGTGAAAAACGCCACGGAACGCTCGAGCGACTGGACGGGCAGACTGACGAAGATTTTGCGGGCCATCATGTCTCCTTGTAGGTAGGGGCGGGGATGCTGCCCGCCGATTCTACACCGGCTTTTCAGGCTCCCGCACGCGCCACCGTCTTCGGCGTGTAGCCAAAGTAGCGCGTAAAGGCGGCGCTGAAATTGGGCGGATGGCGGTAGCCCGTTTGCCAGGCCGCCTGCGCCACCTGGCAACCATTTTCCAGCAGCAACTTTGCCCGCTGCATGCGCAACGCCAGCAGGGTGCGCTGCGGGCTGTCGCCGTAGCGGTAGCGCCAGCCCTGCTTGAGTTTGAACAAGCTCAGTCCCGCTTGCGCGCACAGGTAATCGAGCGTGAGTTCCTGCGCCATCTGCTCCTGCATCAGCGCATGGACCTGCTCCAGTTTGAGCATGTCGGCCTCGGACCAGCGCGGCACGGGCGCGGGGGCCGGACGCAAGGCCCGCAACTGTTCCGCCAGGACGGTGAGCACGCCGATATGCACGGCCAGCGGGTCCGTCGCGCGCCGCCCCCGGGCAGCAACACCGCCAGGCCGTCGGGCCAGTAGCGCGCCAGCGCGTGCTCGTCGACCAGCACGCGCAATTGCGCCGCCCGCTGATGCGCCTCGAAGCGGCGCTCGCCGCTCGTGTGGCGAAACACCGTCACCGTCGTATGGCCACCCTGAAAACGCAGCTGCTCGCCATCGCGCGTGGTGTAGCCGGACGCGCCTTCCAGGCCGATGGTGATCACCATGCCGCCCGCATCGTCATGGTTCGACTGCTCGACGAGCGCATGCCGGGGCCGGTAGTCGGAATGCACGAGCAGCACGCCCTCGTCGACCTGCCGCTGGTCGGCGCGGCAATCATCCATCGCGGGGTCCAGCGGGCGCCGCGTCCAGCCTGCCGCTTGCCTGTCCTCTTTCGCCATCGCTCCTCCTCGTCTAGCGCGCGCCGCCGCGCATACGTAATGCGCCGCCCCGCATACAAATCTAAATGATAATTATTCTCATTGTTGCATACAATCGATGGCATGCCCACCCCGCCGAAAGGAAGCACCATGCCGTTCACCACCTCGCACGCCTTGCAACCATATTGGGACCTGGCCGTCGCGCCCGTCCAGGCCGACGCCCTGGCCGCCGCCCTGGAACTGGGCATTTTCGACGCGCTGGCCGCGCCGCACACGCCGGCGCAGCTGGCCGAAGCGCTGTCGCTGCATGCACCGCATACGGCCTTGCTGCTGGAGTTACTCTGGAGCATGCAGTTGCTGGAACGCGACGTGGCCGGGACCGGGACCGGGGCCGGGACCGATGCGGACGCACAGCGCTACCGCTGCGCGGCCGCCGCCCTGCGCTATTTCTGCCGCGATGCTGACGCCTTTTGCGGCGATGCCTGGCTGTACCGGCTGCATGCGCTGCGGCACTTCGCCACACAGCTCAGTACGCTGATACGCACGGGGGGCCAGGCCGCGCCATACCGCAGCGCAACTGGCATCAACTGGGCCGTCGCCGCGCAGCAGCAGATCGGCCAGGAGCAGCGCGCCGTCACCATGCGCGCGGCCCTGTCCGTGATGCAGCGCATCGCGCCGTTCGCAGACGGCCGCACGCCGCTGCGCCTGCTCGACCTGGGCGGCGGCCCGGGCTGGGTTGCCATTGCGCTGGCGCAAGCCCATGCGGGCTTGCGCGGCACCGTCTTCGACTGGCCGGAAACGGTGGCAGTGGCGGCCGCCAACATCGTCCATGCGCAACTGTCCGACCGCCTGGAAACCCTGGGCGGCGACCTGGACAGTGACGACATCGGCGGCGATTACGACCTCGTCTGGTGCTCGTCCGTGCTGCACTTCGTGCCCGACATGGCGGCGGCCTTGCGCAAGATCCGCGCGGCCCTGAAACCCGGCGGCGTCTTCGTCTGCGTGCAGGCGGAAATCGCCCCGGCGCCCGGCGATGCGGCGCGCGTGCTGCCCTACTATTTGCCGATGCGCATGCTGGGCCGCACGGTGACGCGGCAGGGAGAGCTGGCGCAACTGCTGCGCGACGCGGGCTGGCGGCAGGTGGAGCAATACGGCGCCAGCGACTTCCCCATGGCGCCCGTGCAGGTACTCATCGCGCGCACCGGATAATTATCAATATTGCAGCAAATACGCTAAGCTATGCCTGCCGCGTGGCCGCTTCCTGACACGGCCTGCCTCGCCCATACGGCCGCACGGCGACAAGCACGGGGCATTCGCCTCATCCATTGATGTCATCCGCAGCACGCTACTGCCTCCAGAAGGGAATCCATCATGAGTCAAGCAATTGCAGGGAAAGTCGTCGTCATCACCGGTGCCAGCAGCGGCCTGGGCGAAGCCACCGCGCGCCACCTGGCCGCGCTGGGCGCCTCCGTCGTGCTCGGCGCGCGGCGCATGGATCTGCTCAACGCCATCGCCGAGGACATCACGGCGGCGGGCGGCCAGGCCGCCATCGCCCAGACCGACGTGACCCAGGCCGGCGACGTGAAAAACCTGATCGACACGGCGCTGGCCGTGTTCGGCAAAGTCGACGTGCTGGTCAACAATGCGGGGCTGATGGCCATCGCGCCCATCGATGCGCTGAAGGTCGAGGAATGGGAACGCATGATCGACATCAACATCAAGGGCGTGCTGTACGGCATCGCCGCGGCCTTGCCGCATTTCCGCGCACAAAACAGCGGCCACTTCATCAACATTTCCTCGGTGGCGGGCGCGAAAGTATTCAGCCCGGGCGGCACCGTCTACAGCGGCACCAAGTTTGCCGTGCGCGCCATCTCGGAAGGCTTGCGCCATGAAGTGGGCGGCGCCATCCGCACCACCACCATCCTGCCTGGCGCCGTGGCAACGGAATTGCCAGGCGGCAGCAGCCACGCGGAAAGCGCGGCCGGCTTGAAGGAGTTCTACAAGCAAGCCAT
This sequence comes from Janthinobacterium sp., assembly GCF_009923995.1. GTDB lineage: Bacteria > Pseudomonadota > Gammaproteobacteria > Burkholderiales > Burkholderiaceae_D > Janthinobacterium. Next base: position 58,683 of record NZ_RFSK01000036.1, read on the forward strand.
TCCCGCCGACGCCGTGGCGCGCGCCGTGGCCTATGCCATCGAGCAGCCCGATGGCGTGGACATCAATGAAATCGTGCTGCGCCCCACGGTGCAGGAGTTTTAGACCGGCGCGGCCTGCAGCGACTCGATGATCAGGGCCGCCAGCCGTTGCACTGGCGGCCGGGGCACGTGGGATGCATGCAGCAATTCCAGCGCCAGCGCGGGCAGGGCGGGCAAGCCCGTCTCGGCTTCGTCGAGGGCGCGCACGGACGACGGCAAGCCGTGGCCGGTGCGCACCGTCACGCCCAGTCCGGCCGCCGCCGCCGCCCACAGGCCGGCCAGGCTGGGGCTGGTAAACGCGATGCGCCAGGCGATGCCGGCCCGGTCCAGCGCCTGCGTGGCGCAGCGCTGGAACAAGCATTCGCGGTCGAACATGATCAACGGTAGAGGTTCGTCCGCCTGCGGCTGCCACGCCACGCTGGACGAGCCGATCCAGCGCATGGCCGGTTCCGCGATGCGCTGGCGCTGGTGCAGCGGATAGCCGTCGAGCCCGACGATGCCCGCGCCGCCCCACAGCAAGGCCAGGTCCAGCTGGTCCATGGACAGACGTTCCAGCAAGGCCGTGTTGCAAGCCACGTGCGCCTCGATGCGCACCTTCGGATGGGCGCGCGCAAAGCGCCCCAGCACGTCGGGCAGCAGCGCTTCGCCGAAATCCTCCTGCAAGCCCAGCCTGATCCAGCCTTCCAGTTCCACGCCGCGCAAGGCGACGGCCGCCTCGTCATTGAGTTCCAGCAGGCGGCGCGCATAGCCGAGCAGCACCTCGCCCGCCTGCGTCAGCGCCAGGCCCCGGCCGTCCTTGCGGAACAGGGGCACGCCCGCCTGTTCCTCAAGTTTTTTCAGCTGCGCGCTGACGGCCGAGGTGGAGCGCCCCACCTTGTCGGCCGCGCGGGCAAAGCTGCCCAGCTCGATACCGGCCACATAGCTGCGCAGGAAGGACATGTCGAAATTGAGTGGGCTCATGGCGTCGCCTGGATCGTCCTGTTTTATGGGATGGTTCACATTAAATTATCTGATATTCAGAACGATCGTACTGCGCAACACTGTCAGGGTCAACCACTTTCCCCTCCTTGCCATGCACACTGCCTGCACCGCCGCCGCCACCGTTTCCCCGCCCGCGCTGGGCGCCTCGCACCGCTGGAAGGTGCTGGCCGTCGGCGTGGCGGCCAACGCCACTTTTTCCGCCGCCGCCAACGGCATGCCCACGACGGCCATCTGGCTGCGCAGCGGCTATCACCTGAGCAATACGCAACTGGGGGTGGCGCTGGGCGCCATGGGCCTGGGCGTGGCCCTCACCGAATTGCCATGGGGCATGGCCACGGACCGCTGGGGCGACCGGCCCGTGCTGCTGACGGGCTTGCTGGGCACCATGCTGGCCTTGCTTGCCCTGCTGCTGTGGATCACGCCGCAGGATGGCGCCGTGCCGCCCCTGTGGGCGCTGGCGGCCGGGCTGGCGGCAGTTGGCGTGCTGGGCGGCAGCGTGAACGGCGCCAGCGGGCGCGCCGTAATGCGCTGGTTCGGCGCCGGCGAACGGGGTTTCGCCATGAGCATCCGCCAGACGGCCGTGCCCCTCGGCGGCGGCCTCGGCGCCCTCATCCTGCCCAGCCTGGCATCGCGCTACGGCTTTGTCCCCGTGTTTGGCGTCCTGGCCCTCGTATGCGGCCTGTCGGCGTTTTTTACGTGGCGCTGGATGCATGAGCCCGATTTCTCTGCCGAGGCCGCCACGGGGCCGCACAACGCGTCCACGGGGCTGTCTGGGACCAAGCCGCCACTGCCGTTACAGAATCGCAAAGTCTGGCGCATGGTGGCCGCCATCGGCTTGCTGTGCGTGCCCCAGTTTGCCGTGCTCAGCTACGCCACCGTCTTCCTGCACGACCATGGCCACCTGGGCCTGGCTGCCATCACGGGCGTGATGGTGGCCCTGCAGGCGGGCGCCATGGTGATGCGCCTCTGGAGCGGACGCCATACGGACCGCCACGGCAACCGGCCCGCCTATCTGCGCGGCTCGGCCCTGGTGGCGCTGGCCGCATTCGTGCTGCTGGGCATGGCCGCCGGCGGCCAT
>NZ_RFSK01000037.1 GCF_009923995.1 Janthinobacterium sp.
GTTGCATGGGAGCTCGCATCATCAAGGGGAATGGGCGCATGATGCAAGCAAAGCCATTTATGCACTAGACTATCTCATTGAAGAACATTTATGAGTTGAATTCACAATGGCAAGACTGGATGTCAACCGTTCCGGCGAGCTGGAAGTGTTCGTGCGCGTGGCCGAGCTGGGCGGCTTTTCCGCCGCCGCGCGCGCCTGCGGCATGACGCCGTCGGCCGTCAGCAAGCTCGTCTCGCGGCTGGAGGCGCGCCTCGGCGCGCGCCTGCTGAACCGCTCCACGCGCCAGCTGCAGCTGACGGCCGAGGGCTGCGGCCTGTACGAGCGGGGAATACACGTGCTGGCGGCCCTGGACGAGGCCGAGCGCTGCGCCGGCGTGCAGGATGTGCCACGCGGCAAGATCAAGGTGAATGCGAACGTGCCCTTCGGCCAGCATTTCCTGCTGCCGCTGGCGCCGCTGTTCCTGGAGCGCTATCCGCAAGTGACGCTCGATATCGTGCTGACGGACGAAGTGGTCGACATCCTCGGCCAGCGCGCGGACGTGGCCGTGCGGGCCGGCCCCCTGAAAAGCTCCAGCCTGCTGGCGCGCAAGCTGGGCCAGACGCGCATGGCGATCGTCGCATCGCCCGCCTACCTGGCGCGGCGCGGCACGCCGCAGGTGCCCGCCGAGCTGGCGGCGCACAACTTGCTCGACGCCAATTATGCGCGCGCCCGCGCCGGCTGGCCGCTGCGCCTGCCCGAGGGCGACATCGTCGTGCCTGTCATAGGCAATGCCCAGGCCAGCGATGGCGAAGCCTTGCGGCAGCTGGCGCTGGCGGGACTGGGACTGGCGCGCCTGGCCGCCTTCCAGGTGCGCGCCGACATCGCCGCCGGGCGCCTGCTGGCGCTGCTGGAGGGGTACAACCCGGGCGACAGCGAGGACGTGCATGCCGTCTTTGTGGGGCAGGGCGGGCACGTGCCGCTGCGCGTGCGCGTCTTCCTCGATTTCTTGGCGGAACATGTCGACCTGGGATGAGCGTGCCCAGGCGCAATAGGCTACAGGCGGACACGGCCGCGCAGTACAATATCGGCATACAACAAATACGGTCCGCAATGGGTCGGCCCGTATCGTGTCTCTGAATGGAAATATGTTCCTGGTAAAACCTGAACGCCGCCGCCTGCTGCAGGTGGGCGCGACCGTGGCTGTCATCGCGCTGGGCCTGGCCTCGCGCGCCTTTCCCCAATTCGTTCCCGCCGCGCTCGGCAAGTATCCGGGCGACGCCCTGTGGGCCATGATGATCGTCTTTGCGCTGGGCGCCATCGCCACGCGCATGCGCACATGGCCGCTGGCGCTGATCGCGCTGCTGATCTGCTTTGCCGTGGAATTTGGCCAGCTGGTCCAGACGCCGTGGCTCGTCGCGCTGCGCGCCCATCCGCTGGGCCACCTGGTGCTGGGGTCGACCTTCGCCTGGGGCGACCTGATCGCCTACGTGGCGGGCGTGGCGATCGCGGCGCTGGTGGATGCAGCGGCGCTGTTCAAGCGCCGCTGAACCCGATTACTTGACGTTCCCCTCCGCATCGCGCAGTTCCACGGGCGCCAGCTTGAGCTTGGTCAATTGCGGGGCGATCTTCGCCTTGTCGCCCACGCCGATGACGATCAGCGTTTCCGGCTGCAGGTATTTCTTCGCCATCTGCTGCACCTGCTTGTCCGTCACGCCCGCAAAGCGCTGCGGCAAGGTGCTGTAATAGTCGAGGCCCAGGCCGTAGATATACGTGTTGGCCATGCTGCTGCTGATGCTGGCATTCGTCTCGAACTGGCCCGGCAGCGACAGCACCTGCGAATTGCGCGCATTCGACAATTCCTTGGCCGTGAGCGGCTTGGCGATCATGGCGCGGATTTCCTTGAAGGTTTCCGACACGGCCGGACCCGTCACGTCGGTGCGCACGCCGGCGGCTATCGAGAACGGTCCCGGCTGGCTACGGTACTGGAAGTGCGAGCGCACGCCATACGTGTAGCCCTTCTCTTCGCGCAAATTATTGCTCAGGCGGCTAGTAAACAGGCCGCCCAGCGCCGCGTTCATCACTTGCAGCGGCGCATAGTCGGGCGTGGCGCGGGCCACGCCGATGGCCGACAGGCGCACGGCCGTCTGCGGCGCACCCGGCTTGTCGACGAGGATCAGCCGCGCCTTCGTCGTCTGCGGCGCCGCCGCTACCGGGGCGGCCACCGTGCCCGCCTTCCAGCTGCCGAACTTGGCTTCGGCCAGGGCCTTCAGTTCCGCTGCGCCGATGTCGCCCGAGACGATCAGGGCCGCATTGTTGGGCAGGTAGTGCTGCTGCCAGTAGCCTTGCAGGTCGGCACGGCGCGTGGCTTTCAGGGCCGCTTCCGTGCCCAGCTGGATGTAACCGTAGGGATGTTGCGGGCCGTACAGGGCGGCCGCTTCCACGCGGGCCGCCACGGCCGCCGCGTTTTCGCGCTGCTGCGCCAGTTCGCCGAGGCGGCTGGCGCGCTGGCGTTCCACCTCTTCTTGCGGGAACTGCGGGTGCTGCACCACGTCGGCCAGCACGTCGAGCGCCTGCGGGAAGGTGGACTTGAGCGAGGTCAACTGGGCGAACGAGGCATCCGCGCCGGAGCCGGTGCCCAGGAAGGTGCCCAGCTGCGCCACGTCGTCGGCGATCTGCGGCGCGCTGCGCGTGGCCGTGCCTTCCTGCAGCAACTGCGCCGTGAAGCTCGACAAGCCCGGCTGCGCCAGCGGATTGGCGCCCGAGCCGCTCTTCACCACCAGCTGGCTGGAGACGAGGGGCACGGCCGGGTTGTAGTTGTGGATCACGGTCAAGCCGTTGCTCAGGGTGAAGGACGTCGCTTGCGGCAGAACAAGCTTTGGCGCGGGACCCGCCTTCGGCACCGCGTTGCGCCACGGCTCGTCCGGGTTGATGGCCGTGCCCGGTGCAGCCTTGACCTTGCCCGGCGCGGGCGTCGCCACTTCCGGACCCAGGTCCGGCTTGCCCGGCACGCCATACACGACCACGCGTGACTGGTTCTTCAGGTAGGTGTCCACGGCGCGCTGCACGCCGGCCGCCGTCACCTGGCGGTAGCGCTCGATATCCTTGGCCAGGTAGCCGGGATCGCCCAGGTACTGGTTGTACTGGTTCATCATGTTGGCATTGCCGCCCACTTTTTCCACCTGGATCAGCAAGCTCGTCTCGATGCTGTTGCGGGCCCGTTCCAGCTCCTTCTCCGTGGGGCCGTTGGCGCGCAGCTGCTCCAGTTCCGCCTGCATGGCTTGCTCGATTTCCTCGGGCTGGTGGCCGGGACGGGCCGTCACGTCCACGGTAAACACGGAGGCGAGGGCGTTCGAGCTCTGGTTGGCGCCCACGTCCTGCGCGATCTGCTTGTCGTACACCATGGATTTATACAGACGGCTGGACTTGCCGCCGGCCAGGATCTGCGCGGCCATCGTCAGTTCCGCGTCGTCAGGGGCATAGGCGGACGGCGTCAGCCAGGCCATGAAGACGCGCGGCAGCTCGACCCGGTCCTGCACCACGATGCGGCGTTCCTGCGTGATGGGCGGCGTGACGACATCGGGTTTCGGCACGGCCGGGCCGCTCTTGAAGCTGCCGAAGTATTTGTTGACCAGCTCCTTGGTCTTCGCCTTGTCGATGTCGCCGGCGATCACCAGGCTGGCATTGTTGGGGCCATAGTACTTGGTAAAGAATTCCTTGATGTCGTCCAGTTTCGCGTTCTGGATGTCCGCGTGCGAACCGATGACGCTGGCGTAATACGGATGGTTCTTCGGAAACAGCTGGTGGTACAGGGCCTCCTGCACGATGCCGTAGGGCGCGTTTTCCACGCTCTGGCGGCGCTCGTTGCGCACCACGTCCTGCTGGTTCGTCAATGCCGTCTGGTCGAGCACGTCCAGCAGGTAGCCCATGCGGTCGGAATGGGCCCACAGGGCCAGTTCCAGCTGGTTCGACGGCACCGTGTCGAAGTAATTGGTGCGGTCGAAATCCGTGCTGCCGTTCGAATCCGTGGCGCCCGCTCCCTCCAGCAGCTGGTCGGCCATGCCGCGCGGCACGTGCTTGGTGGCGGCAAACATCATGTGCTCGAACAGGTGGGCAAAGCCCGTCAGCCCCGGCGCTTCATTTGCCGGTCCCACGTGGTACCAGATGTTGACGGCCGTGACGGGCAATTTATGGTCTTCCACGAGGATCACGTCCAGGCCGTTCGGCAGCGTGTATTTCTCGTAGGCCGTACTCGGCACGCTGGTCGCTCCCGTCGCGGCGGCCGCAGCGGCGGCGTGGACGACGGTGGACGGGGCGCCGTACAGCGACAGCATCAGGGCGGGTATGGCCAGCAGTTTGATCGGTTTCATGCGTGCTTCCAGAGAGGGGTTGGTAGGATGCTACGGTTGGCTTGTGGCTTGCGTGGGGGGCGCCGCGGGCGTGCTCTTGTAGAGCAGGGCCGCGCCGCCCAGCACGAGCAGGGCGCTGGCGAGGGAAACGATGGCGGCGGCGCCCAGCAGGCGCCATTCGCGCGGCGTGAAGCCGGCCGGCGATGGCGCGGACACGGGCGTCTGCGGCACGGAGGGGGGCGGGGCGGCGGCCGGCAATTACAGCCTCAGCGCGCGCCTGCGCCGCCAGCGCCTCCGTGGCCCCTTCCAGCAGGGCCAGCTGGCGCCCGACGGTTTCCGCCAGCACCGCTTCGTTCAGCGCCACCAGGGCGAATACGGGGTCGTCGACGTCGATCTTGATGCCCGTCTTGTCGAACACCTGCGTGCGCAGTTTATGCGGGTCCATCTACCACTGCACCTTGTCGAGCTGTTCGAAGATGTCGCGGTAGACGACCTTGATGCGCTGCTTTTCCATGATGTTGAACTTGTCGTTCTGCAGCACTTCCTGCATCGTCAGGCGCGCCGTGTTCATCTTCTTGACGTCCGCGCCGAAGGTGTCGGGATTGCGCTGGCTCAAGGTGATGCTGCCTTTCACGCGCGCGCGGTTGTCGGCATACGATTGCGATTCGATGAACTGCTTGCCGGACGCCGATTGCAGCAGGCCGAAGTGCTCGTTCTGCCACAGCACCAGCGGCACCTTCGTCGATTGCGCCGTGGCAACAAAGCCCGTGGCCGTGTCGTGCAGGGTGTCGCCGCCGCCGACGATGGTGTGGATGTAGACCTTGCGGCCCGATTCTTCCAGCAGGGAAAAACAGTCGTTTTCCAGCAGATAGCCCATCAGGGGCGAAAAGGTGTTGGCGCCATTGTCGACCACGCAGTTGCCGTCGTCTTCGAGGATGTCGATCATCAGCGCGTCGAAGCGCTTCGGATCGATGTTGCGCGCATCCGTCATCACGGGCACGTGTTTGACATTCATCGCCTTGTAGCGCGAAAAGGTGGCGTTTTCCTGATCGGTGTCATAGCAGCGCAGGGGCGTGCTGTCCTTGCCGCCCATCCATTGCGCCAGCAGGGTCGAGACGAGGGTCTTGCCGATGCCACCCTTGCCCTGCAGGATGAAATGTACCGTGTTTTGCATTGCGACTACTCCAGGTTGTTGCGTCAGTTGCGTCAGAAATCGGGATCAGTGACAGCGGGCCATGCCGCTGTCGGGGGCCGGGCGCTTCACTTGCCCGTCGTCGGGCACGCCCAGGTATTGCCAGCTGTAGCCATCGTCGTGCAGGCGCAGCTTCAGCACGCCATGGCTGCTGTTGTCGCGCATTTCACTGTGCGGCATCAGGTAAAAGAAGGGCGTCAGGAAGGCGCCGCCCGTGCCGACGACGAACTGGCGCACGCCGCGCTGCGTGTCGACCTTGCCTTGCGCATCCTGCGGCGCGAAGCGTTCGTAGTCGTGGTCATGGCCCGACAGCACCAGTTCCGCGCCCGCGTCATACAGGGCTTGCCAGGCCGGCTGCATGGTTTTCGGCGCGATATGCCCGCCGGAACTGTACAGCGGCGCATGCCAGTAGGCGAGGGTGCAGCGCCGCGGGTGGCGCGCCAGGTCGTCCCGCAGCCAGGCCAGCTGTTCCGCCAGGCGCGCGGCCGGCAGGTGGCTGTTGAGGGAAATCACGTGCCAGGCGCCCAGTTCAAAGCTGTAGTAGTCGGGGCGGCCGAAATAGGCGGCATAGCCGCTGGCCTCCCGCGAGCCGTAGTATTCATGGTTGCCCGGAGTGGGGAAGGTGCGCTCCTTGAAGCGGCCCCAGGTGGGCGCGTAGCAATCGCGAAATTCCGCCGCCAGGCCCGCCGGATAGGTATGGTCTCCCAGGCTCAGCACGGCCGCGCGGGGCTTGTCGGCCAGTTCGCCCGCGATCAGGTCGGCCGTCTGCGCCGCTCCCGTGTAGGCCCAGCCCCGCTGGCGGCAGTCGGCGATGTCGCCGGCCGCGTACACGGTGTAGGCGGGTCCCTGCAAGGGCGGGCCGGCCGGCTCCTGTCCCGCCGGTGCGGCGGCGCAGCCGGCAAGCAGCAGCAGGCAGGGCAGTGGCAGGCAAAGGGGCGGGCGCGTGAACAGGGTCATGAAGGCGGCGTGGCGGGGGTGTCTGGCGATGGTTGAGAATAGTTCTTTTTGACGTATAGGGCAACCATGGCGCTGTCCCATGGCAACTGGCATTTTTACCACAATCCTTTGCAAAGTTGCCATGGGGAAGAACGAATCTGGTTATGATGTTAATCAGGATACCATTGTTGCAGAGCAATTTTTTTGTGAACCATCCACGCCAGAGTGTGCATGAGGAAGCAGTGCCGATCTCCAGTCTCGATAAAGCCGACATCGACCGCCTGAATCAGCAGGCCCTGTCTTGCCTCGTCGGCAACCGCCGCCAGGCGCGGCGGCTGGCACAGATGGCGCTGGCGGCGGCGCAGCGCCAGCAATATGGACGCGGCGCCGCGTATGCGGAACTCAATCATTGCTGGCTGGCCTATTACGGGGGCGAGGCCGAACCGCCGTGCGGCGGCTTGCGCGACTATTTCCGGCAGACGGGCGACCTCGAAGGCGGCATGGAGGTCGCCGCCCTGCAGGGCGCGTATGCGAGCCGGCGCGGCGACTTTGCCGAGGCGGAGCAGCATTTCTTGCAGGCGCGCACGCAGGCCGCGCAGATTCCCGACTCGCTGCATAAGTTCATGCTGTATGCGCGGCTGGGCGTCGATGCCCTGAACCGCGGCGACACGCAGGACGGCCCGCGCAATTTCCTGCTGGCGCTGGATATCGCCGAGCGCTTCGGCAGCCCCGCGCACCGGGTCAACAGCCTGTCGAACCTGGCGTCGTCGCAGCACGACCTGGGCAATGACGAAGACGCCATCCCCCTGCTGGTCGAGGCGCTCGAGATCATCGGCACGCAAAAGCTCAAATACCAGCAAACCATCGTCTCGGCCAACCTGGCCATGTGCTTATTGGCCACGGGCAAGCCGGCCGAGGCGCTGGCGCTGGTCGAGCCGTTCTATGAGTGGCCGGAAGAAGACCTGGCCATCCGCGCCTTCCTCTTCTGCATTGCCGCCCATGCGGCCATCCTGCTGCAGCAGCCGGCCAGCGCCCTGCAGCTGCTGCTGCGCGCCGAGGAATATGCGCGCCGGGGCCAGGACCTGGAAGAGCAGATGCACGCGTGGCTGGTGCGCGGCAAGCTGGACCTGGACGCGGGCCAGACGGCGCAGGCGCTGGCCTCGCTGACGCAGGCGCACAGCCTGCTGAGCTGGACGCGCAATCCGTTTCACCAGCAGCAGATCCTGCGCGGGCTGGCCGAGATCAACGCCCGGCTGGGGCAATGGCAGGCCGCCTATGGCTATCTGCAGCAATACCAGGCCGCGTTCGAGGCCAGCAGCAAGTCGGCGCGCGCCTCGCGCAGCCTGATGCGCAACCTGGAAAAGGAAATGCACAGCCTGAAGGCCGAGCGCGACAAGGCGCTGGAGCTGCAGGCGGCGCGCGAGTCGGAAAACCTCAAGCTCGAGCACCTGAACCGCGAGCTGGCGCACCAGATCCTGCACGTCAATTCCCTGCAGGACAGCCTGAAGGAGCAGGCCATGCGCGACCACCTGACGGGCCTGTACAACCGCCGCCATTTCGAAACCTGCCTCAATGCCATCCTGCACGAGGCCGACGCCCAGGCGCCCGTGACCATCGCCATCATCGACCTGGACTTCTTCAAGCGCGTCAACGACACCTTCGGCCACAATTTTGGCGACGAGGTGCTGATCCAGTTCGCGCGCCTGGTGGAAAGCCAGCTGCGCGGCAGCGACATGCTGTGCCGCTACGGCGGCGAGGAGTTCTGCCTGCTGTTGCGCGAAGCCGACAGCGTCATCGCCGCGCACAAGATCGACGATATCGCCGCGCGCTACCGCCAGTTGCTGATCCGCCAGGCGCCGCACAGCTTGACGGGCTGCACCTTTTCGGCCGGCATCGCCGAATACCCGCGCCACGGCGCGGGCCGCCACGAATTGCTGATGCGCGCCGACAGCGCCCTGTATGCGGCGAAACAGGCGGGCCGCGACCGCGCCTGCGTTGCCGATCCTACTTGATAAATCGCAATAGCCCCTGCAGGGCATGGGCGACGGCCTGTTCGCGCACGGCTTGCCGGTCGCCCGCAAACACCAGCCGTTCCGTGTGCACGTGGCCGGCGCGGGCCCAGCCGAAGCAGACGGTGCCGACGGGCTTGCCGGGCACGCCCCCCGTGGGGCCGGCGATGCCCGTGGTCGAGACGGCCACCTGGGCGTCGCTGTGGGCCAGGCTGCCCTGCGCCATGGCGGCGGCCACTTCCTCGCTGACGGCGCCATGCGCGGCGATCAGGTCGGCCGGCACGCCCAGCATGGCGGTCTTGGCGGCGTTCGAATAGGTGACGAAGCCCCGCTCGAACCAGGCGCTGGAGCCGCCGACATCGGTGACGGTCTGCGCCACGCCGCCGCCCGTGCACGATTCGGCCGTGGCCAGCAGCAGGCCGCGGGCCTGCAAGGCGTGGCCGACGGCGGTGGAAAGGGGGAAGAGCGCGTTGTCCATGCGGGATGCCTGTGTGCGGTGGGGGAGGAAGCGTGACTGTAGCATGGCGTACGGTAAAAGAAACTTTCCCCGGTATCGGCGAAAATGCGTACACTCTTTTATACATTTGCTACCAATATGGGCAGGCAGGCGGTCTGCCGCCGCGCCGCCCTGGTTCGCATCGCCCGAATAGGGACGCGGCATGGCGCCGCGCCTTCGAATGCATTATCTTTACTCGGTTGTCATGGCATTTCTGAACTGGACCTGGCGGCAGCAGCGCGGCCCCCTGCGTAGCCCCTTGCGTGGCGCCGGCCGCGGCCCTCTCCGCTGGGGCTGGCTATTGCTGCTGCTGGGCGCCCTGTGCGCCGATGCGGGGGCGCAGGTGCCGGCCGAGCTGGAACGCCAGGTGAAGGCGGCGTATCTGTACAAGTTTGCCGGGTTCGTCGAATGGCCCGATGGCAGCTTTGCCCGGCCCGATGCGCCGCTGGTGATCGGCGTGGCCGGCGCCGATGCGCTGGCCGATCAGCTGGAACTGAGCGTGGCCGGGCACAGCGTCAACGGGCGCAGCGTGCAGGTGAAGAAAGTGCGGCGCGGCGAGCCGCTGGCCGGCCTGCACGTGCTGTACCTGGGCGCGCTGGACAAGGCGACGCTGCAGGAAATGCTGGCCGCCAGCCGTGGCCTGGCGTTGCTGACGGTCTCCGATTCCGATGAGGTCTATGCCATGGGCAGCATGATCAATTTTGTGATGGCCGAGGACAAGGTGCGCTTCGACGTGGCCCTGAAGCCCGTGGCGCAGGCGCACATCCGCATCAGCGCGCGCATGCTGCTGGCCGCCTACCGCGTGCAGACGGGGGGCGCCTAGATGATACGGCTGCGTTCCATCCGCCGCAAGCTGATGTCGGTGGTCCTGCTGACTACCCTGGTGGCGCTCGTCATCTCGCTGGGCACCATCGTCGTGTACGACCTGCGCGTCTACCACCGCAACCTGGTGGCCGACATCAGTACCCAGGCCGAGCTGCTGGGGCACATGAGTTCGGCCGCGCTGGCCTTCGACGACGAGCGCCTGGCGCTGGAAAACCTCAACCTGATGCGCATCCGTCCGCGCGTGACGGCCGGCGCCCTGTACAAGGCCGACGGCAGCCTGTTTGCCAGCTACCGCGCCAACGAGGGCGTGGGCGCGCTGCCGGCGCAGGTGGGCAAGGAAGGCGAAAGCATCGCCGGCAATTCCGTGGAATTGTTCAAGCCCATCGTCGACAATGGAGAGCTGCTGGGCACGGTGTACCTGCGCGCCGACTATGAACTGGCGGGCCGCACGGCCGATTACCTGGCCATCGCCCTGGGAGTGACGGTGCTGGCGCTGCTGGTGGCCTTGCTGCTGCTGCGCCGCCTCGACTACGTCATCACCCAGCCCATCGTCGACATCGCCGACGTGGCGCGCGAGGTCATCGAGACGGGCGACTATTCGCGCCGCGCGCGCAAGCTCAGCGCCGACGAGGTGGCGCAGCTGGTCGATTCCTTCAACAAGATGCTGGCCGAGATCGAACTGCGCACGCAGGCGCTGGAGCGCTCGAACGGCGAGCTGGCGCGCGAGGCCGAGCAGCGCGCCCAGGCGCAGCAGGAAGTCATGCGCCTGAACCAGGAGCTGGAAGTGCGCGTGCATGAACGCACGGTGCAGCTGGAAATGACGAACGGCGAGCTGGCCATGGCGATGGAAGAGGCGCGCAGCGCCAACTATGCCAAGTCGGCCTTCCTGTCGTCGATGAGCCATGAATTGCGCACGCCCCTGAATGCCATCCTCGGCTTCGCGCAAATCCTCAGCTCCGACCGCCTGCCGTCGACCCTGGCGCAAAAGAAGGAATTCGCCGGCCACATCCTGAAGTCGGGGCGCCATTTGTTGACATTGATCAATGAAATCCTCGACCTGGCGAAGGTCGAGTCGGGCACGGTGAACCTGTCGCTGGAACCGGTGGCGCTGGACGCCATCCTGCTGGAATGCCGCGACATGATCGCGCCGCTGGCCAGTCAGCGCGGCATCGGCATGACCTTCCCCGACGCCTGCCCCCTGAACGTGCTGGCCGACCGCACGCGCCTCAAGCAGATCCTGCTGAACCTGCTGTCGAACGCGCTCAAGTACAACCGCGAGCATGGCGAAGTGCGCATCGCCTGCGCGCCGCAGCCGGGCGGGCGCGTGCGCATCAGCGTGCGCGACACGGGCATGGGCCTCGATGGCGAACAGGTGGCGCTGCTGTTCCAGCCCTTCAACCGCCTGGGCCAGGAAGGCGGCACGGAAGAGGGCAGCGGCATCGGCCTGGTCGTCACCAAGCGCCTGGTGGAACTGATGGATGGCCACATCGGCGTGAGCAGCGAGGCGGGCGTCGGCAGCACCTTCTGGATCGAGCTGCGCGCGGCCGCCAGCGTGCCAGAGCCCGTGTCGCCGGGCCTGCCGCGGCCCGACCTGGCCGGCGCCCTGCTCGACAACAGCGCCCCCGTCACCCTGCTGTACGTGGAAGACAATCCCGCCAACCTGACCCTGGTCGAGGAAATCGTGCGCTACTGCCCCCAGTTGCAGCTGCTGACGGCCAGGGATGGCCGCCTGGGCGTGGAGATGGCGCGCAGCCATTTGCCGCAGCTGATCTTGATGGATATCAACCTGCCGCACATTAACGGCACCGACGCCTTGCAGCTGCTGCGCGCCGACCCGCGCACGGCGCACATCCCCGTCATCGCCCTGACGGCCAACGCCATGCCGGGCGACGTCGAGCGCAGCATGGCGATGGGCTTCTACCGCTACCTGACCAAGCCGATCAACCTCGAGGAATTTACCGAGGCGATCAACAGCACCCTGGCCTACGTGGCGCAGCAGCGCCGGCAGAAAGGCACGGGCGCGCCATGATCAGCCAAGCCGACATCTATGGCGCCAAGATCCTCGTCGTCGACGACCAGGAAGTCAACCTGCGCCTGCTCGAACACCTGCTGGCAAGCGGCGGCTACACGGCCATCACCAGCACCCTCGACGCGCGCGCCGTGGCGGGCCTGCACCAGCGCCACCAGTTCGACCTGATCATCCTCGACCTGGTGATGCCCGCCATGAGCGGCTACGCCGTGATGGATGCGCTGCGCCCGCTGGAGCTGGAAGGCTACCTGCCCGTGCTGGTGATCGCCGCCGACCCGGACGCCAAGCTGGCGGCGCTGGAGGCGGGCGCGCGCGACTTCATCAGCAAGCCCTTCGACGCGCTGGAAGTGCTCACGCGCATCCGCAACATGCTCGAAGTGCGGCTGCTGCACCGCGCCGCGCGCCACTACAACGCGCTGCTGGAGCGCACGGTGGGCCAGCGCACGGCCGAACTGCAGCGCTTCCGCGGCGCCATGGATGCCACCACGGACGCCATCTTCCTCGTCGACGTGCTGGGCATGGCCCTGGTCGACGCCAACGACGGCGCCTGCCGCCTGCTCGGCTATGCGCGCGGCGAACTGCTGTCGCTGGCGCCGGGCGCCCTGCTGCCGTCGCCGCCGCCGGCGCCGCTGGCCGCGCTGCAGGGCGGTTCGGCCCACCTGGCCACGGAAGTGACGGAATGCGAACTGGTGCGGCGCGACCTGGGCCTGGTGCCCGTGGAGCTGGGCTGGCACTGGTATGCGCAATCGCCCGTGGCGGGCGAGCCGGCCACGGGCGGCCTGCTGCTGATCGCCGTGGCGCGCGACATCAGCGAGCGGCGCCAGGCGCAGGAACGGCTGAAGCACCTGGCCCATTACGACGGCCTGACGGGACTGCCGAACCGCAGCCTGTTCTACCAGACCCTGGCCCAGGCTGTCGAACTGGCGCAGGAAAAGAGCTGGCGCATCGTCGTGCTGTTCATCGCCCTCGACCGTTTTAAAAGCATCAATGACACCCTGGGCGCGGCGCTGGGCGACGAGCTGCTGCGCCAGTTCAGCAACCGCCTGGTCGAATGCGTGCGCCTGCGCGACACGGTGGGGCGCCTGGGCAACGACGAATTTGCGCTGATATTGACCATGAGCCGCAACCAGCAGGAGGCCGTGGCAGTGGCCAACCAGGTGCGCGAAACCCTGCGCGCGCCGTTCGACCTGCGCGGCCACGCGGCCACCCTGACGGCCAGCATCGGCATCGCCATGTATCCCGACGATGCGCTGGATCCGGAAACGCTCATCAAATATGCGAATACGGCCATGGGCGGCGCCAAGCAGGCGGGCCGCGACGGCTACCGCTTCTTCACGGCCGGCATGAACGTGCAGGTGCTGGCGCGCCTGGACCTGGAACTGGCGCTGCGCCATGCGCTCGAACATGAGCAGTTCATCCTGTACTACCAGCCCAAGGTGGACTTGCGCACGGGCCGCATCAGCGGCGTGGAAGCGCTGCTGCGCTGGCGCCGCCCCGGCTACGGCCTGGTGGCGCCGGCCGAATTCGTGCCGGTGCTGGAAGACACGGGCCTGATCGTGCGCGTGGGCGCCTGGGTGATCCACGCCGCCTGCCGCCAGATCGCCGAATGGCGCGACAGCGAAGTGGGACCCGTGCACGTGGCCGTGAACGTGTCGAGCCGCCAGTTTGCCGAGGGCGACCTGGAAGGCGAGGTGACGCGCGCGCTGGCGCAGTACCAGGTGGCGCCGGAACTGCTGGAGCTGGAACTGACGGAAACGGCGCTGATGTCGAATGCGGAGCGCACCATCGTCGTGCTGGGCAAGCTGAAGAAAATCGGCGTGAAGGTGGCCATCGACGATTTCGGCACCGGCTATTCCAGCCTGGCCTACCTGCAGCGCTTCCCCATCGACAAGCTGAAGATCGACATCGCCTTCGTGCGCAACATCACCAGCAACCCGAACGACGCCGCCATCGCCCTGGCCATCGTCAGCATGGCGCACAGCCTGAAGCTGAGCGTGGTGGCCGAAGGCGTGGAATCGCGCCCGCAGCTGGAATACCTGCGGCGCAACCGCTGCGATGAAATCCAGGGCTTCTATTTCAGCCGCGCCCTGCCGGCGCTGGAGCTGGGGCAGATGATCGCCGCCGGCGCCGGCTTGCCGCCCGGCCACGATCCGGCCGCCCAGCCGGCGCAGACCCTGCTGATCGTCGACGACGACGTCAACGTGCTGTCGTCGCTGCACCGCCTGTTCCGTCCCGAGGGCTACCAGATCCTCACGGCCAGCACGCCGGCCGAAGGCTTCGAGATGCTGGCCCTGCACCGCGTGCACGTCATCGTCTGCGACCAGCGCATGCCGAGCATGAGCGGCACGGAGTTCCTGAGCAAGGTCAAGGAACTGTACCCCGAAACCATCCGCATCATCCTCTCCGGCTACACGGGCCTGGAAGCCGTGCTCGACTCCATCAACCGGGGCGCCATCTACCGGTTTTATACGAAGCCGTGGGACGACATCCAGCTGCGCGACAACATCCGCCTGGCCTTCCAGCACTACTGGATGGTGAACCAGCCGGGGCTGGCGCGCGTGACGGTGCGGTAGACCTTATGCGCTGAAGTGGTCGAAGGACGCCAGGCGCAGATCGAGTGGCTGTCCCGTTGCATCCACCAGGCGCAGGCCCGGTGCCGCCTCGATGCGGCCCACGCGGGTGGCGGGCGTGCCGCAGGCGATGGCCAGGGCGGCGATGGCCTCGCGCGACGATGCCGGCGCCGTGAAGCACAGTTCATAGTCGTCGCCGCCGGCGGCCGTGTAGCGCCGCCGCAGGGCCGTGTCCTGCTGCGCCAGGATGGGACCGGCCGGCAGGGCATCGACGTCCAGGGTGGCGCCCACCCGCGACGCCTTCAAGATGTGTGCCAGGTCGCCCGCCAGGCCGTCCGAGATGTCGATGGCCGCATGCGCCAGGCCCTGTTCCGCCAGCGCGCAGCCCAGCGCCACGCGCGGCGTGGGCGTATGCATGCGCGCCGCCGCCGTCAGCAGGTCGGCTGGCGACAGCTCCTGCTCCATGCGGTAGCCGGCCAGCGCCAGGCGCGCGTCGCCCACCGTGCCGCTGACCCAGATGTCGTCGCCCGCCACGGCCGCGCTGCGGCGCAAGGCCTGGCCCGGCGCCAGTTCGCCAAAGACGGTGATGCAGATATTTAAGGGACCCTTGGTGGTGTCGCCGCCGATCAGTTCGCAATCAAAGGCGTCGGCCAGGGCAAACAGGCCTTCGGCAAAGCCGGCCAGCCAGGCGCGGTCGGCCTGCGGCAGGGCCAGGGCCAGGGTGAAGGCCACGGGACGGGCGCCCATGGCGGCCAGGTCGGACAGGTTCACGGCCAGGCTCTTGTGCCCCAGCATGCGGGCATCGGCGCCGGCAAAGAAGTGCCGGTCCTCGACCAGCATGTCCGACGAGATGGCGATCTGCTTGCCCGCGCCGGGCGTCACCAGCGCGCAATCGTCGCCGATGCCCAGGGTGGCGCGGCCGGGGCGCTGGCGCACGAAATATTGTTTGATCAGGTCGAATTCGGAAAGCGCGTCGTGTGGGGCCATGGTTCGTCTGCTGGTTGAGGGAGGGTGTGGCGCCCCTATTATAGGCTGGCCTACAATGGACGCCCCAGCCACTACCGTCCACCTTCCCATGCCCCTCCACGATATCCACGCCGTGATGCAATCCTATCTTGACGATGGCTGGCTGCGCGAGCCGCAGGCCGTTGGCCTTGCCAGTTTCACGGCGCCGGAACTGCTGGCGCGCGGTTTTGATGAACTATGCGATGGCGGCCAGCTGTGCCTGTATGAGGATGAACGCTGGTTCCGCCGCGCCAGCCGGGCCGTGCAGGCATCGTTCAAGGTGTATCTGCAAGGCGGCCGCTTGCACGCGAATGGGCTGGAACTCGGTTATCAGGTGCGCCTGGCCAGCGTGCTGCGCGCGGCGCGGCGGCCCTTGCCGCCGTATCGATTGCTGCTGGAGGCGGGGGCGCACAGCGGCGCGCTGCTGTTCGACAGCGGCCTGGTGCTGCAGTTTGCCGCCAACCTGCGCGGCGCGCCCCGCCATTATTTTTTGACCCTCGTCGAGGGGCAGTTACCCGACCCCGGCGCGGGCGAGCTCGACCTGCGCGCCGCCAGCGAGGGCCACGTCCAGGCCCTGTACGGCCACCGTGCGCCGGAACAATTGCAGCGCCAGGCAAGGCGCGGCCATGCCGCCCTGCGCGAGCTGGCGCGCGTGCTCGCTTAAACCTTCTTCGCCTGCGCCATGCCCTGCAGCAGCTTGGCCAGCAACCGGTCGAGCTGGCGCTGCTCGTCCCCGCTCAGCGCCGACAGCATGGCGTGCTCGTTCTCCACGTGCAGCAGCACCAGTTTGTCGATCAACTCCAGCCCCCTGGGCGTGAGGGCCACCAGTACGCCGCGCCGGTCCGTCGGGTGCTTGCGGCGTTCGATCAGTCCCGCCGCTTCCAGGCGGTCGATGCGGTTGGTCATGCCGCCCGAGGACAGCATGGCCGCCTCGTACAGGGCCGTCGGCGTCAGGGCATGGGGCGCGCCCGAGCGGCGCAGGGTGGCCAGCACGTCGAATTCGCCCGGCTGCAAGCCGTGTTCGGCGAACAGGGGGTTGAGCCAGTCGCGCGCCATCAGCTGCGCTACCGTGCCCAGCTGGCCCACCAGCTGCATGGCGCTGGTGTCCATCTGCGGCAGTTCGCGCTGCCATTGAGCCGCGGCAAATTGCGCGCGCGTGTGTTCTTGCGGGGTATCCGTCATGGGGCGTCCTCTGTCTATCTTAGCGTCAAGATATAAATCTATCTTTGTGTTAAGATACTTTTCATCGAGTTATATTTTGATGCTGCATTAAACCATGTGCCTCCCCGCGAGGCAAGGACTACTCTCCCATGCCATTCGACCGACCTGTTTCCTCCCCCCGTGCCTCTTCCGCCCTGCTGGTGGCCGCCATCATCCTGCTGGGCCTGAACCTGCGCCCCATCCTGGCCGCCATCGGCCCCTTGCTCGACAGCATCCAGGCCAGCACGGGCATCAGCAATGCCGATGCGGGCTTGCTGACCACCGTGCCCGTCTTCGCCATGGGCGTGTGCGCGCTGGCGGGCGCGCAGTTGCAGCGCCGCCTGGGCGTGGCGCGCGGCATTGCGCTGGGCATCGCCATCATCGCCGGCGCCTGCGCGCTGCGCTGGCCCCTGCACGGCAGCGGCGGCCTGATCGCCACGGCTGCCCTGGGCGGCCTGGGCATCGCCCTGGTGCAAGCCTTGTTGCCCGCCTTCATCAAGCGCCATTTCCCCGAGCGGGCCGGGCAATTGATGGGCTTCTATACGACGGGCATCATGGGCGGCGCGGCCATTGCCGCCGCGTCCGCCTCGCCCCTGGCGCAGTCGCTGGGTTGGCAGGCGCTGCTGGCCCTGTGGGCCGTGCCCGCCGTGGCGGCCGCACTGCTGTGGCGCCGCGCGGCGGCCGGGCGCGTGGACGTGGCCAGCGGCGCGGGCGCCAGCCTGCCCGTGGGCAGCCCCCGCGCCTGGCTGCTGATGGTGTTTTTCGGCATCGGCACGGGCGCCTATACCCTCGTGCTGGCCTGGCTGCCGCCGTTCTACACGGAGCTGGGCTGGAGCGCGGCCGACAGCGGCTTGCTGCTGGGCGGCCTGACCCTGATGGAAGTGTTGGCGGGACTGGCCGTTTCCACCGTCATCCACCGCTTTCCCGACCGCCGCATCCTGTTGCTGGCCGTCCTGCTGGCCGTGCTGGCGGCCTGCCTGATCGTGGCGCCCGCGCAACTGGCGCTGCCCGCCGTGATATTGCTGGGCTGCGGCATCGGCGCCCTGTTCCCCCTGTCGCTGATCGTCAGCATGGACCACGTGACGGACCCTTCCGGCGCGGGCGCGCTGCTCGGTTTCGTGCAGGGCGGCGGCTACATCATCGCCAGCAGCATGCCCTTCATCGCCGGCCTGATCCGCCAGCAGTCGTCCAGCCTGGCACAGGCGTGGATGGTGATGGCGGCCGGCGTGGCGGTGCTGCTGCTGATCGCCTTGCGCTTTGCGCCGGGCGCGCGGCTGGCCATCCCCCGGTGATTCTTAAAATCAATGAAAAATGAGAATTCGATAGTTTTTGCTGCTATCTCCGTTTGCGCAAGCGGGCGGCCTTACAATGGCAGGTTATGCGTTTTCGTGATATCAGACTGTGGCTAGCGGAAAATACCTAGCTAATTGAAAGAATCGGTCTGATAAAATCCGAAACACCCGATCGATCAAACAGGAAGGCAGCACAGCATGGATTCGTCATCTGATAAAAAAGAAGAATTGCGTCAACAATTGCGCTTGGCCGCACTCGAATACCACGAGTGCCCGCGCCCCGGCAAAATCAGCGTGACGCCCACCAAACAACTGACCAACCAGCGCGACCTGGCGCTGGCCTACTCGCCAGGCGTGGCGGCTCCCTGCGAAGAAATCGTCATCGATCCGGCCAATGCCTATAAATATACGGCGCGCGGCAACCTGGTGGCCGTCATCACCAACGGCACGGCCGTGCTGGGACTGGGCAATATCGGCCCGCTGGCCGCCAAGCCGGTGATGGAAGGCAAGGGCGTGCTGTTCAAGAAGTTCGCCGGCATCGACGTCTTCGACATCGAGATCAACGAATCGGACCCGGACAAGCTGGTCGACATCATCGCCTCGCTGGAACCGACCTTCGGCGGCGTGAACCTGGAAGACATCAAGGCGCCGGAGTGCTTCTACATCGAGCGCCAGCTGCGCGACCGCATGAAGATTCCCGTCTTCCATGACGACCAGCACGGCACGGCCATCATCGTCGGCGCAGCCATCCTGAACGGCCTGAAAGCCGTCGGCAAGCAGATCGAGGATTGCAAGCTGGTCGTGTCGGGCGCGGGCGCGGCGGCATTGGCCTGCCTGGACCTGATCGTCGACCTGGGCTTCCCGCTGAAAAACATCTACGTCACCGACCTGGCCGGCGTCGTCTACAAGGGCCGCACGGAACTGATGGACCCGGACAAGGAACGCTTCGCGCAGGATACGCCGCTGCGTACCCTGGCCGAGATCATCCCGGACGCCGACATCTTCCTCGGCGTGTCCGCCGGCGGCGTGCTCAAGCAGGACATGGTGCGCAAGATGGCGCCCAATCCATTGATCCTGGCGCTGGCCAACCCGAATCCGGAAATCCTGCCGGAAGAAGTCAAGGCCGTGCGCAGCGACGCCATCATCGCCACGGGCCGTTCGGACTATCCGAACCAGGTCAACAACGTGCTGTGCTTCCCGTACATCTTCCGCGGCGCCCTCGATTGCGGCGCCACCACCATCACGCGCGAAATGGAAATCGCCGTGGTGCACGCCATCGCCGACCTGGCGCATGCCGAGCAGTCGGACATCGTCGCCACCACGTACGGCATCAGCAACCTGTCCTTCGGTCCCGAATACCTGATTCCGATGCCGTTCGATCCGCGCCTGCTGATCAAGATCGCGCCAGCCGTGGCCAAGGCGGCCGAGGATTCGGGCGTCGCCACGCGTCCGATCAAGGACCTGCAAGCCTATGCGGACAGCCTGCAGCAATTCGTCTACCGCAGCGGCACCTTCATGAAGCCGTTGTTCCTGATGGCCAAGTCCACGCCGGCCGACCTGAAACGCATCGTCTACGCCGAAGGCGAAGAAGAGCGCGTGCTGCGCGCCGTGCAAGTGGTGGTCGATGAAAAACTGGCGCGCCCCATCCTGGTCGGCCGTCCGCCCGTGCTCGAAGCGCGCATCCAGAAGTTCGGCCTGCGCCTGAAGCAGGGCGTCGACTTCGACGTCATCAACCCGGACTTCGACGAGCGCTATCGCGATTACTGGAATACGTACTACGACATGACGAGCCGCAAGGGCGTCACCGAGGAATACGCTAAACTGGAAATGCGCCGCCGCCATACGCTGATCGGTTCCATGATGATCCACAAGGGCGACGCGGACGGCATGATCTGCGGCACCTTCGGCACCACCCAGCTGCACCTGAAATACATCGACCAGGTGTTGGGCAAGCGCGCCGGCAGCAATGTCTACGCCGCGATGAACGTGCTGATCATGCCGGAACGCCAGCTGGTGATGGTCGACACGCACGTCAACGAGAACCCGGACGCCGAGCAGCTGGCCGAGATCACCATCATGGCCGCCGAAGAGATGACCCGCTTCGGCCTGTCGCCGCGCGCGGCCCTGCTGTCGCACTCGAACTTCGGTTCCAGCGACAGCGCCTCGGCGCAGAAGATGCGCGCCGCCCTGGCCATCATCAAGGAACGCGCGCCGGACCTGGAAATCGACGGCGAAATGCACGGCGATACGGCCCTGGACAGCAAGCTGCGCCAGAAAATCATGCCGCATTCGGCACTGAAGAACGACGCCAACTTGCTCGTCATGCCGAACATCGAGTCGGCCAACATCGCCTACAACCTGGTCAAGACGGCGGCCGGCAACGGCATCGCCGTGGGCCCGATCCTGCTGGGCTGCGCCAAGCCCGTGCACATCCTGACGCCATCGGCCACCGTGCGCCGCATCGTCAACATGACGGCCCTGTGCGTCGTCGACGCCGTGGCACAGCGCAAAGCCTAAGGCTGTAGCTGTCGCTTGAAAGCCGCGCCATCCGCAAGGAGGCGCGGCTTTTTTTACATGGGCGGCACGGGAAGGGCCGCGGCGGGCGGATGGCGGTGCCGGTGGTAGTGGCGGTACAGCATGATCTTGCCCCATACCAGCAGCAGCGCCGCCAGCGCGAACAGGCCCAGCGTGATCTTGAGCGAGCTGAAATAGGCGCCGGCCTGCCGTTTGATGGCGTCGACGAAAATCATCGGCACCGACTTGTCGAGTTTGCTCAAGTCGGCATGGCGCGCGCCTGGCTTCAGTGTGCCATCAGCACCGGTACCGTCATCTGCCGCAGCACGGTTTCCGTCACGCCGCCCAGCAGGAGTTCGCGGAAGCGCGCATGGCCGTAGCCGCCCATCACCAGCAGGTCCGCATGCACCTCGGCCGCCATGGCCAGCAGGGCCGCGCCGATGTCGCCCGTGGTGACGGACGAGCGCACCTCGACGGGCACGCCGTGGCGGCTCAGGTAGGCGGCGATGTCGGTGCCCGGGTGGCGCGCCGGCTGCGCGTGGCCGGCGGGCGGGTGCAGCAGGGCCAGCACCACCAGGCGCGCCGCGCGCAGGAGCGGCAGGGCGTGGCCGATGGCGCGCGTCGCCTCCATACTGCCATCCCAGGCCACCACCACCGTGCCGCCTGCCTGTGCGCCATCGGCGCCGGGCGGCACGATCAGCACGGGCCGGGCCGCGTTGAGCATCACGTAGGGCACCAGGTCGCGCATGGCGCCGGGCAGGGCTTCGCCGGCATCGTGCTGGCTCAGCACCGTCAGGTCGCTGTAGCGGGCGCTGACGGCCATGCCGCCATCTTCGTCGTCCTCGATCAGGCGCCGCTCCAGCGAGACGGCGCCGGCCTGGCGCGCCAGGGTTTCGAACTGGTCCAGCGCCTGTTCCGCCCGCCCGTACAGGGCGGCGATGTGCGTCGCCACGGCGTCGCCGCGCATGCCGCGGTTGTTTTCCAGGGTCAGGCGCGAGACGCCCGTCATCGCCGCGCCGATCAGGTGCGCCTGGTGCGCGTGCGCCAGCCGCGCCGCGATGGCGATGCGCCGTGGCGCATGGCGCGACAGGTCGGCGTGGACGAGGATGGATTTGTAGGCCATGGTGTCATTCGCTAGTCAGGATGGCAACAAGGCTAGAACGGCAATGCGGCCAAGTCCAGCATTGCCGTGGCGGGTGGCGGTTTTCTTGTGGGAGGCTTGATTTGGGTCAATAAATGCGGCAGCAGGCGGCTGGCCGCATCAAATTTCCGTCAAGCCCTTTGCCGTGTTCAAGGCGTTTTGCAGGGCTTGGTATTGCTTGGCGGCATGGTCGTCGAGAATGCTGCGGTTGCCCGTGTCGGTGGCCGAGTCGGGCAAGACGGTGAGTTCCGCGCGGGTTTGTTTCGCTTGCTGGATTTCCACGGTTTTCCAGTTGCCGTCGCCGGAGACGAAGCCGATGCGGAAGCGCGCCTTGACGGCATCGCCGCGGCGCAGGCCGGTGCTGTTGCCGCTGTCGTTATTGTAATTGCTGAACAGCTCGGATTCCGCCACGGGGTCGGGCTTGTCGTCGACGTACAGGCGGGCGACGAACTTGACGCTGCTCAGGTCGTGCGAGCTGCCGTTGTGGATGGTGGCGACGACAGTCGGCTGCAGGCCGAAAAAATCCTTCTCCATCGTAAAGTGCACGTCGCTGGCGGTAATGCGGGATAGATCCGCCTGGCCGGCCACATACGCTGCCCTGGCCGTTTCCAGCTGCGCCAGCTTGGCCGGCACGTCGCGGATCACCTTGTCGCGCTCGGCGCGGATGATGGCTTTCGGCGTGCCGTTGGGGTAGCTGGCATGCAATTGCTCCAGATTGAAATCGCTGACGGCCCAGTCATAGGCGCGCTGCTCCTTGTCCGGCATGTCCTTGAGCGCCTCCTGCAGGGAGGTCTTGTAGGCTTCCATGCCGTGGCCGGTATCGAGCCGATGGTCGCTGCCTTTGGAACAGGCCTGTAATAGCATGAGCACGAGGAGCGCCGCTCCCAGCTTGCTGCGTGTACGCATAGTCGTATGGAATGGTGAGGGTTGATGGCAAGAATGCGCCGCCGATTTTAATGCCAAATAGAAAATGTCGCCATTGAAATATTTCTTTGGCGAAACAGGTGACACCCATGCGGCGCGTACCGCCGGAGCCAAGTGGAAAGCATGGCATGCTGGTGTTTGCTTTTATTGATGCAGATCAATGTTCGCTTTGACCAGTCGCCCATAATGGCAGCGAACTCTTTGCCCTTTCAGTGGTCTGCATCGGCGTCGGCACCAACATGTCCGACACTTCCTTGTGTGACGCAACAACGCTGGCCGTGGCGGGAGTTCACTTCTCAGGCCGCCGTGTGGCCGGTCTCCTTTTCCGCCCAGCGCAGCCGGATGGCGTCGATGGCGGGCATTTCCTGCACGAACAGGTCGACGAGATGCGCATCGAAATGGCGGCCTTTTTGCTCCTGTAAATACGCCACGGCGTCCGCCACGGGCCAGGCGCGCTTGTAGGGACGGGCCGAGGTCAGCGCGTCGAAGACGTCGGCCACGGCGACGATGCGCCCGGCCAGCGGGATGGCCTCGCCCGCCAGGCCGTGCGGGTAGCCGCTGCCATCCCATTTTTCATGGTGCGACAGGGCGATCTCGCGCGCCAGCGCCAGCATGCCGCCGGCGGCGTGTTCGCCGAGGATCTCGCCGCCGATGCGCGCGTGCGTCTGCATGACGGCCCATTCGTCCGCGTCGAGCTTGCCAGGCTTTTGCAGGATGCGGTCGGGGATGCCGATCTTGCCCACGTCGTGCATGGGCGCCGCGTGCAGCAGGTCGTCGGCCGCCGCTTCGTCCATGCCGGCCGCCACGCCCAGCAGGCGCGCGTAGTGGCTCATGCGGATCACGTGCAGGCCCGTTTCATTGTCCTTGTATTCGGCCGCCAGGCCCAGGCGCTGGACGATCTGCAGGCGCGTCTCCTTCAGTTCGTCGATGCGCACCAGCGACAGGTGCGTGCGCACGCGGGCGCGCACGATGGCGGGGCTGAGGGGCTTGGTGAGGTAGTCGACGGCGCCCGCCTCGAAACCGCTCAGCTCGTCGCGCATGTCGTTCAGGGCCGTGACGAAAATGACGGGAATGGCCGCCGTCAGCGGCTCGGCCTTCAGGCTGCGGCAAGCTTCGTGGCCGCTCATGCCGGGCATCATCACGTCGAGCAGGATCAGGGCCGGGCGCTCCTGCTGCGCCAGTGCCAGCGCCCGCGCGCCATCCTTGGCGAACAGCAGCGCGTAGTCGTCCTGCAAGATGTGCCGCAGCAATTGCAGGTTGGCCGCTTCGTCGTCGACGAGCAGCAGCAGGGGCTTGGCCTGGCGTGGCACGCTCATGGGTACTCCGTATCGAATGATTGCAGCAAGTCGTGCAGCAGTGACTGTGCCAGGGGGAAATCAAAGTCGTCGATGGCGTGCGCGAGTGCCACCAGCGGCGGCGTCTGCGCGCCCATGGCGCTGTGCAGCTGGGCTTGCGCCACGTCATCCAGTTCGCCGCGCCGCAAGGCTTGCAGCAGGGTGCCGGCCGCCCGCCGCGCGGCCGGCAAGTCGCCGGCGCCCGCCGTGGCCGCGGCGCTGGCGGGCGGCGCCAGGCTGGCGATGGCGGCGATGGCCGCCGGCCATTGCGCCTGCAGGGCGGCGGCCGCCGCGCCGCGCTGCTGTGCCGCTGCGGCATCGCTTCCCGCGCACAGCTGCTCCAGCGCCGCCAGGGTGGCCGCCAGTTGTTCCAGTCCCAGGTTGCCCGCCACGCCGCGCAGCTTGTGGCATTGCGGCATGAGCGCCGCGCGGTCGTTGGCGGCGATGGCGGCCAGCAGCGGCTGCGGCACGCGGGGATGGTCGTGGCCGAAGCGCGCCAGCGCGGCGCGGTAGGCGCCCTCGTTGCCGGCCCAGCGCTCCACGGCTTCCGCGTCATGCAGCACGCGCCGGCCTGCAGGCGCGGCCAGGTCGCCCCCATCGGCGGGAAGGGCGTGCGCCAGGCCCAGCACGCGCGCGATTTCCTGCGACAGGGCGGCCCACTCGACGGGCTTGGTGGCGAAGCCGTCCATGCCGGCCGCCAGGGCCGCCTTGCGGTGCGCCTCGAGCACGCTGGCCGTCATGGCGATCACGGGCACGCGCGGGCGGCCCTCGCGCAGGGCGGCCGCGCGGATGGCGCGCGTGGCGGCCAGGCCATCCATGCGGGGCATTTGCAGGTCCAGCAGCAGTACGTCGAAATCGCGCTGCTGCGCCATGTGCAGGGCCTGTTCGCCATCGCCGGCCGTCTCCACCGCATGGCCGCGCTTGCGCAGCAGCAAACACAGCAGTTCCAGGTTTTGCGGCACGTCGTCGGCGGCCAGCACGCGCAGCGGCGGCAGGCGCACGTTGCGGCGCTCGCTGGCGGGCAGCGCTTGCCGGTGCGCCGGGACGAGGGGCAGCATGACGTGGAAAACGCTGCCGTGCGGCAAGGCGGCCTCGGCCCAGATGCGGCCCTGCATCAGCGACACGAGCTGCCGGCTGATGGTGGTGCCCAGGCCCGTGCCGCCATAGCGCCGCGTGGTCGACGCATCGGCCTGCACGAAGGGGTCGAAGATGGCGTCGCGCCGCTCGGGGGCGATGCCGATGCCGCTGTCCTGCACCAGCAGGTGCAGCTGGCCGTCGTCCAGGCGGGCGGCCAGGCTGACGCTGCCGCTGGCCGTGAACTTGATGGCGTTGTCGAGCAGGTTGCCCAGCACTTGGCGCATGCGCAGTTCGTCGCCATGCAGCAAGGCCGGCAGCTGCGGATCGTATTGCACTTCCATCAGCAGGCCCTTGGCGCGCGCATGGGTGCCATACGTGGAAACCAGCTCGTCGACCAGCGCCAGCAGGCTGTAGTCGCGCAGTTCCAGCGCCATGGCGCCTTTGTCCAGCTTGGCCGTATCGAGCACTTCATTGAGCAGGCGCAACAGCGAGCGGCCGGACTGGCGCACCGTGTCCAGGTGGCGCCGCTGTTCCGGCGTCAATGGCGAGTCCAGCAGCACGTCCGTAAAACCGAGGATGGAATTCATGGGCGTGCGGATTTCATGGCTCATGTTGGCGACGAAGCTGGCCCGCGCGGCGGCCGCCAGTTCCGCTTTTTCCTTGGCCATGCGCAAGTCTTCCTCCATTTGCCGGCGCTCGCTGATGTCGAGGATGACGCCGTCCACCCAGCGCACGGCGCCCACCGGGTCATGCACCACCGTGCCCCGCTCCCACAGCCAGCGCGACCTGCCGTCCGCGTGCAGCAGCCGGTATTCGAGCAGGTAGGGTTCGCCCGTGGCGACGCTGCGGTTGAAGACGTCGATGACGTAGGCGCGGTCTTCCACGGCGATCAGGCCCGTGATGCTGCGGCGCGGCACGGGACCGAGGAAGTCGGCGGGCGGATAGCCCGTGACGGCTTCCACGCCGTCGCTGATGAACAGCATGGGCTGGTTTTCGGCCGTGGTGCAGCGGAAGGCGATGCCGGGAAGGTTGCCCATCAGCGAGCGCAATTGCTGTTCGCTTTCGCGCAGGGCGGCCAGCATGGCGCGCCGTTCGCTGACGTCCGTAATGAACAGCACGTACAAGTCCTGGTCGGCCAGGCGCGCGCTGGCCATCGAACGCTGCACGGCCACGGGGGCGCCATCCTTGCGCAGGTACAGGATTTCCTCGCTGGAATGCACGGCATCTCCCTGGCCCGTGCGCAGGTAGTGCAGCAAGCCATGCTGTTCCGACTGGCGCACGTCGCTGACCAGCACGCTGATGGGGCGGCCGATGATCTCGTCCCGGCGCCAGCCCAGGATGCGCTCGGCGGCGCCGTTGAAATCGACGATGTTGCCTTCCTTGTCGATGGTGATGACGCCGTCGACGGTGGTCGTCAGCAGCGAGCGCGTCCAGTTCTCGCTCTGGTTCAGGTGGCGGAACAGTTCGCGGTAGCGCAGCACGCCCACGGCCGAGGCGACGAGGATGGTCAGGGCGACGGTCAGCAGGGTCACGCTGATGACGAGCAGGGGACGGTTGGCATCGGCATCATTACCTGGCGGAATTGTTCCCACGAAGCGGGACGCCTGCATGCCCATGTAATGCATGCCCGCGATCGCACAGCCCATGACGACGGCGCCGATCAGGTTGCGCTGCGCCGCGCCCAGGGCGCCGCGCCAGCCGCGCAGGCCGAAGCGTACCCACAGGGCCACGCTGGCCAGCACCACGGCCACCACCAGCGACAGCACGAACAGCAGCGGGTCGTAGCGCAGCGACAGGCCGACGCGCATGGCATGCATGCCCATGTAGTGCATGGCGCCGATGCCCAGGCCCACGAGCAGGCCGCTCCACAGCAGCCGCGGCGCCGTGACGGCGCGCCGGCTGATGGTGGCCAGGGCCACGAACGAGGCGGCCACGCTGGGCACGATGGACAGCAGGGTCAGGCCCGGGTCGTAGGCGACACTGGTGCACAGCTCGAAGGCCAGCATGCCGATGAAATGCATGGCCCACACGCCGCAGCCAAGGGCCAGGCTGCCGGCGAACAGGCACAGCAAGTGCAACTGGCGGCTGATGCTGGCCTGCGAGCGGCTGTAGGCCGTCATCTGGAAGGCCATCCACGACGTGAAAATGGCGATCACGAGCGACAGGACGACCAGTCCCGGGTGATATTGCCCCTGCAGCAGCAGGGCGGGATCGGCGGGCAGGCGGAACAGCTGTTGGACGCTGGCAGGTATCATCGTGGGCAAGGCAGTAAGGCGTCGGGGCGCGGAAAACAGGATAGGGGCCGGCCGCCTCTGCGGGTGACCGATGCAGATTACCTTACCAGATTTCTGGAAACAAATAGCTTAATTGTAATTATTTTGCCTGTCGTGCAATGCCTGTTGCGGCAGGAAAAGGCGGCGCACGCCGTGCGGCGCCCGTGCCGGCGAGGAAGTTGCAGTTGGGAATTGTGTGGTTTTTCTGCAAACGGCGACGCCGTGGCGGCGGCCATGCTACATTCGCGTCCTGTTTTTTCTGAAAGGATGACGATGCCTTTAGGTAATAACTTTTTGCAGCACAATCAGCAGGCCTGGGACGCCCAGGCGGCGCAGAACAGCCCGTGGTCGCAGCCCGTCGACGGCGCCACCATCGCGGCGGCCCGCGCAGGGCAGTGGCAGATCCACCTGACGCCAGGCCCCTTGCCGGCCGGCTGGCTGGGCGAGGTGCGCGGCCGGCGCATCCTGTGCCTGGCGGGCGCGGGCGGGCAGCAGGCGCCCGTGCTGGCCGCCGCCGGCGCGCACGTCACCGTGTTCGATCTGTCTGAGCAGCAATTGGCGAAAGACCGCATGGTGGCCGAACGCGACGGCTTGCCGCTGGTCACGGTGCAGGGCGACATGCGCGACCTGGCCTGTTTCGCCGACGCCAGCTTCGACGTCATCGTCCACCCCGTGTCGAACCAGTACGTGCCCGACATCGCCCCCGTGTGGCGCGAATGCGCGCGCGTGCTGGCGGACGGCGGCGTGCTGCTGAGCAGCTTCTTCAACCCGGCCGTGTTCATCGGCGACCGCGACCCGCAGTGGGCACAGCAGGGCCTGATACGCCCCCGTTACGTGCTGCCGTACTCGGACGTGGCGGATCTGGACGCCGTTGCGCTGGCCGCGCGCATGGACAGGGGCGAGGCGCTCGTCTTCGGCCATGGCCTCGACAGCCAGATCGGCGGCCAGCTGGCGGCCGGCTTCGTGCTGGCGGGTTACCACGAGGAAATGCATCCCCACCCGCGCTTTGAAATCGAAAAATACCTGCCCAGCTTTATCGCCACGCGCGCCGTGCGGCTGGCGCGCGCGGCATAGGTTTTAATTGTAGGGTTGCAAGTCCAGCCACACGGCATACGCCAGGCGCTTGCCGTTCCACAGGCCGCCGCCGCGGATGACGGCGTCGCACGAGGTCAGCTGGCCCACGAGGTCCATGCGGCCCAGGTTGCGGCGCAGGCGCAGGGCGTCGTTGTGCGACAGGTAGCCCACCAGCTGGGCGTCGATGAAGACGGCGATGGCCTTGTCCTGGAAGGGGTTGGCATCGTCGCAGACGAGCAGGGCCAGGCATTTTTCTTCCGCATTGCCGGGGCCATGCTCGCCCGCCAGTTTGGCGATGGTGCTCTGGTACATCGATTCGTTTTCCACTTCCGACGCGAAGCGTCCCTCGTCGCGCCAGTGATGCGCGGGCGCGCCCGGGGGAATCGCCGGCACGTACTGGCGTATCGACAGCAGCGGCTTTTGCAGCGGCTGGACGGGCGTGCGGCCGCTGAAGACGTAATACAGCAGGGCGATGACGATCACGATGGCAAGCAGGTAAAGCATGGTATCTCTCTGATTTCGGGGTAGGGGAGGCCGGGGGCAGGGGCGCGCCGCGCGCCGCTGGCGCTACTATAGCAAGTTCGCCGCCCGGTCCCAGGGAATTCCCGCCAGCAGGCGCCGGCGCCGCCGCAGCGCGCGCGGGTCCTTCAGCACGATGGGCGCTGCGCCCGTCAGGCCCGAGTAATACTGGCCGTGCCGGCGCAGCAGGGCGGCGTAGTCGCGCCAGGCGTGGCCCTGCGCCAGCATGCGCGCATCGCAGTCGACTTCGATGGCAAAGCGCAGCCGGTGCAGCTGCCACCACAGGGGCAGGTTCCACGGCATGAGCACGATCAGGGCATGGGCCAGGGCCAGTAGCTGCGGGTCGCGCGCGGCCAGCCGGCATTGCTCGTGCGCCAGCAGCAGCGCTTGTTGCTGTGCATCAATCGAGGATAGCCACACGGGCATGACGATGCGCGGCCGCAGCCAGCCCGCCACGCAGGGGCCGATGCCGCCGCTCAGGTACACGGGCGTGCCCAGCATGCTGGACTGTTGCCAGCGGCGCTGGTGCGCCAGCAGCCAGGCGCCGCGCAGGGCCAGCATCAGCAGCATGCCGAGCGACAGGACGAGCCATGCCAGTTTCAGCTGCGCCTGCTCCGCCGGCATGGCCGCCAGCACGCCGGGCAGCCAGGCCAGGGGCACGATGGCGGACACGGCCAGCGCCGCCAGCCACGGCCAGCGCGTGCTGCTGCGCCGCCGCTGCAGCCGGCGCTCCGTCCACCAGGCGGCCCCGCCCAGCAGCAGCGCCAGCGCCATGCTGGCAGCCAGCCAGGCCGGCATCAGCATGTCTGCCCGGCTAGCCGTAAAAGGAGCGGCGACGCCGCTCGTGTTCCGGGATGGAAAAGCATTGCAGTCATGTTGCTCGCAGTCGTGGAATGAAAATAGCGGGCAGTGTAGCCTTTGCACGCCTGCCCTGGCGCCACGGCTCGCCCGCCAAGCCCGTTTTTGCAACCGCAGCGATGTCGTAGTGGCCAAATTAGCATGCTTAAAAGAAATAAATGCTAGTATTGCATTATTTATTTCAGGCATGATCATGAGAAAAACGTTGTTGCTGTCACTCCTGTTGTGGTGCGCCGGCGTGCAGGCGCAGCCGGCAGCCGACGCGTTTGCGGGCAAGCCCGATTGCCTGGTCGAGCGCAGTGGCCAGTCTGGCGAGGCGACGGCCGTATGGAGCGGCGGATGCAAGGATGGTTATGCTGAAGGGCTGGGCACGTTGCAATGGTTTCACGCGGGAAAGGAAGGCGACCGCTACGAAGGCGGCTTGAAGCGTGGCTTGCCGCATGATTCGGGCAGTTTCCTCGGCAAGGACGGTACGCTCTATCAAGGCGGCTACCAGGCAGGAAAACGGCACGGCAAGGGGATCTTCGTCGCGGCGGACGGCACAAAACTGGCCGCCAGCTACGAGGCAGGCGTGCTGACTGGCCCGGTGGTGCTGGTGCTTCCCGATGGCGGGCGCTACGAAGGCGCCTGGCACGGGGCGGCGCGCGATGGTCATGGGGTGATGCAGTATGCCTTGGGCGGACGCTATGAAGGCAACTGGAGCAAGGGCCAGCGCGAGGGCAAAGGCATCATTACTTATCCGAATGGCCTGAGCCGCGCCGTCGAGTACCACGAAGATCGCGAAATCGGACAGCCTCCCTTGCCGCCAGCGGAGGCGCATCGCTTGCTGAGTCCTCCCGACTTTTCCGCCAACTGGGCTTGGCGCGAGGTATCGAGCAAATCTATCGTGCCCTATGAACTGCCTTATCATGAGTTGACGCCGGCGCAGCAGCGCCGCTACAAGCAGAGATATAAGATACTTCTGGAGGATGACGAGCCCCCCTATCCCGTCAATGGCAGTGCGGAAATTGTCCGTGCGCTGGCTATTGCGATGCAAAAATTGGGCGCTCCCAATGACCAGGGCGACTTGCGCGCCGACGTGCTGATTGATGAACAGGGCATACCCGTCTCCGTGCGGGTACTCGAAGCACCGGGACCCAAGGTGGCTGAGTTGATCAGCAAGGCATTGTTGGTGGGCAAGTACAAGCCTGCCGTCTGTGGCGGCACGCCTTGCAGCATGTACTACCCGGTCTCCTTTTTAATGAGTACGTATTAGTTAGTAAGCTGCTCAGCGCTTGAGCGCCATCCCGACGGACGCGGGCGCTGTGTGTCGGAAACCGAACTGCGCGTACAAGTCTTGCGCCTGGCCGTCGGCGATCAGGCTGACATAGGCGCTTTGCGGCACCTCGGTCTCGATGAATTGCATGATCTCGCGCATGATCAGCTTGCCCAGGCCCTTGCCCTGGTGGGCCGGCAGCACGGCGATATCGACCACCTGAAAGAAGCAGCCGCCGTCGCCGATGATGCGGCCCATGCCGACCACTTCGTCGCCCTGCAGGATTTGCACGGCAAACAGCGAGTTCGGCAAGCCCTTGGCGGCCGCCGCCGTGCTTTTGGCGCTCAGGCCGGCGGCGACGCGCAGGTGCTGGTAGGTGGCGATGGCGGGAATGGCCAGGCGGGTGATGTAGGGTAGTGCTGCGCTCAAGGCGGTCTCCTGTTAAATGAGTTGTAGCGACAATTATAGGCGGCGATGCGCGTCCGGGCCGGCACGCTTTATTCGCCCCGCCCTATGTCGCCGGTGCCGCTTTTGCGCTATGGTGGCGGCATCCCTTGAATTGTTGAAAGTACGCCATGTCCGCAGGATTTACCGCCACCGAGTTGTCCGTCGTCAATGAAGACGATGCCCTGATCACCACCCTGGCCGCGCCCGCCGGCAAGGGCGAACCCGTCTACCTGATGCTGCAGCGCGCCGATGCCTACGACGAGCAGGACGTGGCGCTGGGCATGGATGAGCCCTACATCGAATATGGCGGCCAGGAATTTTCGTGGTACGGCCACATGCACGCCGTGATCCTGCATCCGAACCGCCTGTCCGTGCAGATGGATGCCGAGGCGGCTATGCAGATGGACGACGATGGCCAGATCGACGTGCGTTTTACCTTGACGCCGGAGCGCTACGCCCAGCTGCAGCAGGCGCTGCGCACGACGTTCGACGGCTGCGACTACTATCGCGAGGAACGTTGATCTGCGCGGACGGCGCCGGCCACGGCGTCGTCTATGATCGATAGCTGGTGATGACTGGGGGAGAAAGCGATGACGGTGCTGATACTCGGTTTGCTGCTGTTTCTCGGGGCGCACTCGGTGCGCATCGTCGCCGACGGCTGGCGCGGCGTCCAGCTGGCGCGCCTCGGCGAACAGCGCTGGAAGGGGCTGTACTCGCTTATTTCCCTGCTGGGCCTGGGCCTGATCATCTGGGGCTACGGCCTGGCGCGCCAGCAGCCGCAGCTGCTGTGGACGCCGCCCATGGGCTGGCGCCATGCCAGCGGCCTGCTGATGCTGTTGTCGCTGATTCTCCTGGCGGCGGCCAATGTGCCGCGCAACCGCATCAAGACCCTCGTGCACCATCCTATGCTGCTGGGCACGCAGCTCTGGGCCGTGGCGCACCTGCTGGCCAACGGCAACGTGGCCGACGTCGTGCTGTTCGGCAGTTTCCTGGTCTGGTCGCTGGCCGACCTGCGTGCCGCCATGCGGCGCGACCGCGCGGCCGGCGTCGCGTACCAGGGCGGCACCGTGACGGGCACCCTGGTCGCCATCGGCGCCGGCGTGGCCTTGTGGCTGCTGCTGGCGTTCTGGCTGCACGGCGTGCTGTTCGGCGTGCAGCCGTTTGCTTATTAATGGAATATTGAGATGGATCAAACGATGGAGTTCGCCTTGCGCGGCCAGCTGGTCGACTTGCTGCCCCTGCAGGCCGGGCACGCGCCGCAACTGCTGCTGGCCGCCGCCGATGGCGAACTATGGAACATGAGCGTCACCGTCGTGCCGGGTCCCGCCACCATGGCCGCCTACATCGACGCGGCGCTGGAAGGGCGGCGCGCTGGCACGGTCATGCCCTTCGCCATCGTGCACAAGTCCACGGGGACCATCGTCGGCAGCACCCGCTTCTGGAAAATCGACAGGGTCAACCGCAAGATGGAGATCGGCCACACCTGGCTGGCCGCCTCCGTACAGCGTACGGGCGTGAACACGGAAGCGAAATGGCTGCTGCTGACGCACGCCTTCGAGACCATGCACGCCGTGCGCGTGCAGTTGACCACCGATGAACTGAACGAAAAATCGCGCGCCGCCATCCTGCGCCTGGGCGCCGTGCAGGAAGGCATCGTGCGCCACGAGCGCATCATGCCGGACGGACGCAAGCGCAATTCCGTGCGTTTCAGCATTATCGATACGGAGTGGCAAGCGGTGAAGGCGGGGCTGGAGAAAAAGCTGGGGCGTTAATATGAAAAAACCCGCAGCATCTGGCGATGGACGGGTGTTAATCAGTATTGCTTGATGTTCTGTGGGGGGGCAGGATCACCGGAGTCGAAAACCGCTCTGTTATAGACGCATCCCAATTGACTGCCAGAATATCGTCGGAGCAATACGCGCAAATTCACACTAGGAACGAACGTTTTTCGATGAAGGGGACGGAGCCAACGCGCTCTTTGAGTGCAACAAGAAATGGCTCTGGCGTTTCCAAACCAGGAAGCGCGGCCTCTCCGCCATTGCCTTTAAGCAGGATCTGAGCAATATCCTCGCTGAAAAAGCGACGTTTGATTGTAACTGCGCGAACGCCTTGGTAGGGAATCACATAACTTGCATCAGACGATACGACTGAAATGCCTTCATCGATGAGTACATACGACACCGTGGAAAGTTCAGCCGCAGTCTCGCGAAGACGTCGAACTTGCATAAGGCCAACTCCGCCAACGACGAGTACTGTGAAAAGAAATGGTCCAGCAGGAGTGTCCTTGGATTTTGCTGGTCCAAGGAACATTAGGTAGCTAAGGAGTAGCACGACGCTCACCAACACAACTACAACCCGCCTAGGGCCACGTTGAAGGGACTTGATGTATTGTGCTGACGGTTTGTAGCGCATGGATATGTAGCCTTGAATCGAGCAATCGTGAAAAGTGTATGGCGGAAAACGCGTTTCGACAAATGGCCGCTCTTGGCCGATCCCGGCCGACGGCGTTCAGGATAGCGGTTTCCTATCTGTAAAACGCACTAATTCTCACTCTAGGCTGGCACCGCTCTGAAGCCAAAGGGCAGCATTTCCGTGCACGCGTGGCCGTTTCGCAGCGGGGAACCAGTCTAATTGCAAAATTGCAGTTACTAAAATGCCCTCTACCCCTCTACTGGGTCACGAGCTGCGCAGAAGCGCTGCCTTCGGGGATAATCAGGGCAAAGTCGTAGCCGTTGATCAGGTTGAACACTTCAATGTCGCCCCCCGCCAGTTTGCGTGAGCCTGGCCGCAGTGACCGCAGATCAAAGAGAGACCAACTGCCGTCGGTGGCGCTCGCGCTGGCCAGCAGTTTGGAGGCCGAGCTGCCAAGTGCGATTTGTGCCGGCTGATATGGCTTGCCCGCGCCCGCGAATCTCAGTTGCGTACCCTTCACCGCCAGCACGATCAGGTGCAGCGAGGTATGGCCCTGGCCTTCGGCGCGTTCAGCCAGAAAGTTGCCAATGTCTCGATTGTTGAGTGGATTAATTCCCTTGTATGCGTGATTTGCGCCGACTTTGACCACCAGCTTTTGCTCTTGCATGCTTAGCCAGGTTTCCCGGGGCCGCTTTAACAGCGTCAAACGTAAGCGGTTGGACAGGTCGCGATCACCTGGCACTTGCGAGACGCTTTTCTGAAAGATGGCGCGGGTGGCCAGCAATGCATCGAGCAGGCCTCGCGCGGTTTGCTCTTTGGGGCCGCTAAGTAGCGGGCGCAAGGAGGTCAGTTCCTCGGTTGAGGCCGACAGTATGAAGTACTCGAAGGGATTGCCGGTGGATGCCGCCTTTTGAGCCGCGACATCTTCCATTTGACGCAAGGCTTCCAGCTTCGCGCGGGCGGCCGGATTAACCGGCTGGGTCAGCATCAGGGTGATCAGGTATTTGGCCGCCCCTACGAATTCCTGATCGATGCCCCATTGCTGGAAGCGCGGTCCTGCGGCCCGGGCAAAGCCGGCGAGCATCTCTGCTTCCTAGCGCATGGTGTAGAAAGCAACGGAGTCCGGATAGGTGGCGTTGAATCTGGCGATGGCAGCAACCGCGTCGGTGCCCTTGAGTATCCTTTCGAGCGCGCTCGTCACGGCGGGACCACTTTCAGTTACCAATGTCGTGAAGCCGGCAGGGGGCAAGGCATTGAGGTAGGCGGATGAGAACTGGGCGATCTCGGCGACACCGTGATCCTCGCCGAGGAGAACGTACTGCGCCTGGCGCGAAGCCTGCAGCAGCAGTGCCGCACCGGGTCCCGATAACGTGCCTTTGTCCAGGGTGATGGCGAGCCGGCTAGCTGTGAGTTTTTCGAGGACGGCGGTATCGGCGACGGCCGAATCGGCGAAGCCGAGCGTCAGGGTGGCGGCAAGGAAGGCGAGACGGAAGAACATGGTAGTGTGGGCCGATCAGGGTGGTTAGTGAATAAGTCAACAGTTTAAATTGTCGCTAGCAACGTAGGCTTCTGGACGCTTGGCGCCGTTAACTAATTAAATCCACCCTCGCCAGCCTGTCCCGAGAATAGCAAATTGCCGAACAGAAAACTACACGCATTATCACGCCCCGCTGTCTGCCTTATCCATGTCCCTGACGGTCGCCACCATGTCGAAATGCAAGCGGAAACGCTGCTGCCCAGGCCGCCAGCACCGGGATGCCGATTATCTGGCGCGCCCGCTTGAGCGTTTCCGGATGGCGCCCCGCGGCATGGCCAGCCTGGGCGGTAGTGGCGGATCCGGCAGGTGCGCCATGTGCTCCAGGCAGGGCGCTGCGGCGGCCGCTGCTCCGCTCGACGCTTGCAGCAGCGCATAGCGCGCCGCTTGCCCCTCGGCCGTGGCCGGCGCGTGGCAAGTCAACCCGGCCAGCGCGCCAAATTCCGCAACCGTGATGTCGCTGTCGCTGCCGCAGCCGCAGCCGCAGCCGCAAGGGTCTGCGGCCATGCCGGACGCTGCCTGGCTGCCCGGACAGTTTGATCCAGGCCTGGAAGCGGCTGCGCCGCACCTCCAGCGCAGCGGCGCCCTGCCAGCCGCGCGCATCCAGGCGCTGCAGTCGGCCTGTTGCAAGCCGTCGAGCAGCACCAGGCCCTGCTGGCCTGCTGGCCGCAGGGTGATGTTCTAGCGGCGCGCATTCATGCGCTTGAGCCAGGCTAGGCTGCGCAGCAGTTCCAGCCCGCTCTACTGCCGCATCTCTTGCCTGCCGTCCCGTGCCTGCACCAGGCTGACGACGAACTGCGCGCAGCCCATTGCCGTCATTTGCCCGCGCACGGCTACCGCCCTGCGGGAGTGAGCAGGATCAGCGCGGCCAGCATGTTCTGCAGCTTGGGGGGATTACCCTCTCATGAGGACCTGGAAAAAGCGTCCGCCGCTTGAACTGGCCCTGCGTAGTGGCAACGCTGAACTTTGATTGCGTTGGAAAATAAGAAAAGCCGTAGGAAAATGCAAAAAAAAAGGGTTACAAGCCGGAGCGGGTAACCCTTTGACCTACTTACTCATTCTGTGGGGGGCTGATGGGGTTCGAACCCACGACAACAGGAGTCACAATCCTGGATGTCGCGGAATTGCTGCATTATCCAGTTATCGCGAGACACATTTATTAATGTGCGCGTGGCTATAAAACTCCCCAGATACACTTTCTTAAATCAGGCGTTCAGCACGCACAGCAACGTCTTTGTGGCCATGGTAGTCGGTGCTTGCAAATTGGTTGCTCGAGACAATAATTGCCGGCTGAACAGGTTCTAGCTTGAGACAGGGAGCGATGATTGTGGCTGTTGGTGCAGCGGCAATCAGCCATGGCCAGGCTGTTCTTGGTGTTGCTGCAGGGTATCAGACACTAGCATTGGCCGTCTCTTTTTGGGTGTTTAAACAACTTTTATCACTGGGTAGCAACAGTATTTTTGGGATGCGGTCAATCAAAATTAATGCGCGCGCTTCAACCCATCGGAAAGCGATCGCGGCTGTTATGGATGCGGCCACGGAAGCGGCAATTATCAGCCAAGCATTAGTGACGTTCAGTGCTGATCGGTTGTATGCTTCAATCACCAAATATGAAGTTAGGGAGCTAATAATCGCAAAGTGTACGAGATACAGTGGGAATGAAATTTCTCCAAGAAATACCGAGATTTTATTGGAAAAGAACGCTATTGCCGATTTTGAGGTGTAAAAGCAATACACCAACACTGGCGCGACCAGCATGTTCACATGCCCCTGAACTCCCGGCATTTCATTGGTAACGATCAGGATTGCTATCATTGCTGCGGCCAATGCGCCTCTGCAGAGGCGGAACTTGGTACCTGTCATTTGTTTGTCGAAAAAACCGTTTGACCGAAGCTGTGCGAACAATACTCCAATCAAAAATAAAGCGTTGAATGAACGGATCAAATAAAGAAATACTATTGCTGTGATCAAGGTCTGGGTCGGATAAGACAGGCGTCTAGACATGTACAAATAAAGGATAACTACAAAAGATCCGACCATTTCAACTGACATTGTCCAGAGGTATGGGTTGTAAGAGATAGCGACAGTGTGTGCGTCATAAACCGAAATTAACGAGTACCGTAGCATTCCAAGTAGGCTAGGGTTAAAGTTGATGGCAGCGCCTAGCCAGTCTTCTCTGTGAACAATTGCAGCAGCTTGGATGTTGAAGGTCAGCCCAGATCGCATAAGGGCGTACACGATGCTACAGGACATTAAGATAGGAACTGTCAGCCTAAAGTAACGTTTGATCAAAATTGAATCAAGTGATCGATAGGAGTTGGTCCGGAAGTATGAAATCGAAAGTGCGTCTCCTGATAGTACGAAGAAAATTGCTACCGCCAATCCCCCGTTGAAAAAGATATGTGTGAGAGGGTTACGGAACTGAGGAAATAATGCTCCGAACATTTCGTTAATCAGGTGAAAAAATAGAACTGAAGCCGCGGCCCAACCGCGTATTCCGTCTAGTTCAAGATTTCGTTTCTGCATTTTTGGCTCATTGTGGGAAAAATCCTTGTATTGTAAGCAGGTCACGTCTGTCTTCCAAGAAATATCGATGTTACACAGAGTCGATTGTATTTTTTGACTATTTGGTCACTATGCAGCTAGTCAAATTAGTTCGCCATTGAAGGCACGCCCCATGCGTTACCCGCCAATACGAACTCAATTTCGTCCTAATTTCTTCGTGATCTGCCCAGCAGTTTCGTTGTAATAAGCCTGCAGTTGCCGAATGTCTTTATGTCCGATCATCCTGGCCAGTTCAAGAATGCCCAGCTTCTTGGCTAGTCTTGTGACGGCTTCGTGCCGAGTGTCGTGGACGGTTAAATTTTCGATGCCAACGCGAATGACTGTCTTCCGAAATAATGCATCGCGACTTTCGTCGGACACTTTGAAATAGGGTTCATGAGCGCTTGGCTTTGGCAGTCCGCTGAAAATCTCAAGCGCACGCTTAGATAGGGCGACGTCCCGCTTGGCATCATTTTTTGTGCGAGGCAGGTGCGCTACTGCGCCTG
Source organism: Janthinobacterium sp. (assembly GCF_009923995.1). Taxonomy (GTDB): domain Bacteria; phylum Pseudomonadota; class Gammaproteobacteria; order Burkholderiales; family Burkholderiaceae_D; genus Janthinobacterium. Next base: position 38,292 of record NZ_RFSK01000037.1, read on the forward strand.
TGACGCGTTCTGGTGTGATGCTGAGAATTTCTCCTGATCGCATGCCCGTTTCGAGTGCAAATAAAAATGCGGCTGCGACGATACTTGAGGTGTTTGTGATTTCGCCGTCGTACCCGAGTGCCAGGCATATTCTGTCAATTTCATCTTGGCTGATGAGACGGTCCCTGAGCTCTGGGTCCTTTGGTCGACGCACATCGGCCGTGGGGCTTTTCGAGGCCCAGTTCCATTCGCGGCGCGCAGTTGTGAAAACGTGCGAGATCAAGTTGAGATCGCGGTTGACCGTTGAGTCCAATACTGTTTTAAGACGCATATCGCGCCATTGCCCCAGGATGTCCGGGGTAATTTCCGCAACCAGGTAGTCGTCTAATTTCTTATCGGCAACAATGTGCTTGGCGATTGCGGAAAGTCGGATGGTTTCCCATTGTGCGCCATTCTTGTGAAATCTCGTAGCGGTACCGCTCAAATGCTTGTTGGCAAGTTTTGCCTGCGACGATGCCAGTGGCGTCGCTAAGGCGCAGTTGTGCTTCCCGTTCGGTCGCCCATGCAACGGCTTCTGCCTTAGTACTGAATGTCTCCGATTCGCGGGTGCCAAGCACTGCTATTTCTGCGCGCCAACCGCCTGAACGTTTTCTGAATGATGCCATGATCTCTCCAATTTGGCGTAATCATGGCGTAAATTTGGCGTAACGCCTATCAGTTTTTATCGGGATCAATCGGGAGTGATCGGGTTGATCAGGCAAGAAAAAAGCCACTAAATCCTTGATTCTATTGGATTTAATGGCTTTATCGGTACTTCTTCGATTTGTCTGGTGGTGCCGGGAGCCGGAATCGAACCGGCACGCTGTTTCCAGCGCGGGATTTTGAGTCCCGTGCGTCTACCTATTCCGCCATCCCGGCAACGCGAGACGCATTATCACTGATTTATCCTGATCCGGCAAGTTTTTTGCTTTGTATACTGTTTAGCGCGTTTTTGGCAAGCAGATCAGGCATGCAAAACGCCGTCCCGGATCTGCACCCGGGACGGCGTTGTCACAGTGCGGCGACGCTAGACTCAGTTATGCACGGAGTTCAGCTGGCGCGCGATGATGTCGTGGTTCAGCCAGATGACGGGCGCTGGCGGTTCCGACATGGTGTGGAACATCAGCGGGCCCGTGCCTTCCAGCACCAGCGAGCTCAGGTGGTCGGTGATGAGTTCCTTGCGGTCCTTGTGCAGCTTGGTGATGTCGTCCGACGTGCCGATCATGACTTCGGCCAGTTCCGGCGTGTTATCCATCGGCCAGGCGGCGAAGTTGCGGAATTGCACGCTGGTCGTGTCGCCGTTGTAGGCGGCGATGCGGTCGAGCAAGTCTTGCAGCGACACGCCGTCTTCCAGCAAGCCCTGGCAGATCTTCCACTGCTCTTCGGCCCAGGCGCCGCCGCCTTCTTTTTTCAGCGCGTCGAGCAGGGGGAACAGGGACAGTTCCACGCCGACGAAGATGTCGGACGAGTTGGTGCGGATTTCCGGGCAGTTGAAGACGGTTGCCTTGATGCCTTTTTCCCACGCGGCCTTGGCCACGTTTTCCAGGCGCATCTTGGCCAGGCCTTGCGTGTAGTTGCTATACGTTTGCCACTGGTATTTGCCGTCGATCAAGATCTCCGTGCCGTGGTAACCGTAGGCGCTGTAGCGTACCTGGCCGCCCGTTTTTTCGATGCGGGCGCGGATGGCGGCGCTGCCGTCGATCAGGTGCTGCAGGGTGTTGGCCGTCACTTCGTCGAAGTTCATCAGGATCAGCTTGCCCAGGTCGCTGTCGAGCAGGGCACGCGAGGACATGAAGCGCTCGCCGCGGCCCTTGTAGATGCGGTTGGCGATGGCGAGGAAAACCTTGACCTTCGGAATGCCGCCAGCCATGGTGTGGGCGAAATACACATTGCTACCGTCAGGAATCAGGGTGTCCAGCTCGGCCATGGCTTTCGCCACGGAGGCCGTGAAACGGGCGATGCCCGCTTCGCGGCAGCGTTCGATCTGCGCCCAGTCCAGCTTGTCTTCTTGCCAGCTTTTCAGGGTCATGTCGGCCAGCAGGGCCGTCGGCGTCGGCTCGCCGGCCGGCGCGTCGAGGTCGAAACCGGCCATCAGCGGCACGTTGATGATGCGGCCGCCCAGGTTGGCTTCCGCTTCCGCCAGCTCTTCCGCGTTCAGCGGGCGCAGCGCCATGTTTTCATCGCGGCGGCCCACCGTCATGCCGACGATATTCATGCCCGCCTTGCGCGCTTCGTCCAGCAGGCCATTCACATAGCCGCGGCCGAACAGCTCGCCGAACAGCACGAAGGTGTCGCCCTTGCGGAAGATATTTTTTTGCGGGATGTCTCTTAAGGACGTGATCTCGGTCATGGTGTCAATTCATTCAAAAATTAGCAGGGCAGAGGGAGAGCGATCTGCCTGCAGGTTCAACATAGTTGTAAATTATGCGCCATTTCAGTGGGGAAAATCATGTTGCGAACGATTCTCGTCTGGAACGGCATCTTCTTCTGCGGTGGAGCTCTTATTCTTTCGCCATGGCGTATTTTACGCTGCCGCTGCGCGCAGCGCCCGCGGACAGGGCCAGACAACGCCCGGCAGGCGCCGATATTACCTCAGCTTGAGCGCGCAGGTAAGCAGAATTGATTTAAAACAAATTTAAAACAGATCCTGCTGGCCCGACACGAGGCGCGAAAAATCGTCGCCCAGGAAAGGCAATATCGCGTCCGCCACGGGCTGCAGCTGGCGCGTCAGGTAATGCTGGTAATCGATGGGCGAGCGCTGCGTTTCCAGCGGTTCCGGGCCCGCCACCGTGATGACATAGCTGATCCAGCCGCCGTTCTGGTATTGCAGCGGCCGCCCCTGCGCCAGGTTGTAGGCGTCGGCCATGCGCGCGGCGCGCACGTGGGGCGGCACGTTGCGCTGGTAGTCCTCGAGCGGGCGGCGCAGGCGTTTGCGGTAGACCAGCAGCGCGTCGAACTCGCCGCGCACGGTGCGCGCCACGTAGTCGCGCACATAGTCCTGGTAGGCGGCGCGCTGGAAGATGCGCCGGTAGAGTTCCTGCTGGAACTGCTGCGCCAGCGGCGTCCAGTCGCTGCGCACGGTTTCCAGGCCCTTGTAGACCATGTCTTCGCTGCCGTCGGGCTTGCCTACCAGGCCCGCGTAGCGCTTCTTGCTGCCTTCTTCCGAGCCGCGGATCGTGGGCATCAGGAAACGCCGGTAATGCGTCTCGAATTCCAGCTCCAGCGCGTTCTCCAGGCCGAACTCGTCGCGCAGGTGGCGCTCCCACCACGCATTCACGTGCGCCACCAGGGCGCGGCCGATCTTGCCTGCCGCGTCGTCGCTGTGCGCCGTCTTCAGCCAGACGAAGGTGGAATCCGTGTCGCCGTAGATGACCTGGTAGCCCTGCTCGGTGATCAGCTCGCGCGTGCGGTGCATGATGTCGTGGCCGCGCAGGGTGATCGACGAGGCCAGGCGCGGATCGAAGAAGCGGCAGCCGCTGGAGCCCAGCACGCCATAAAACGCGTTCATGATGATTTTCAAGGCTTGCGACAGGGGCGCGTTGCGCTCGCGCTTGGCCGCCTCGCGGCCCTGCCACACCTGTTGCACGATGGCGGGCAGGCAGTGTTTCACGCGGGAAAACTGCGCCCCCCGGTAGCCGGGCACGGTATCGGCTTCGTCGCCGCCCGTGCCCACCACCAGCCCCACGGGGTCGATGAGGAAGGTGCGGATGATGGACGGGTACAGGCTCTTATAGTCGAGCACGAGCACGGAATCGTACAGCCCGGACTGGGAATCCATGACGAAGCCGCCGGGGCTGTTTTCGCCGGAGACATCGCCCAGGTTGGGCGCCACGTAGCCTTGCCGGTGCATCAGCGGCAAATACAGGTGTTCGAAGGCGGCCACGGAGCCGCCGCTGCGGTCGGCCGCCAGGCCCGTCACGCTGGCCCGTTCCAGCAAGAAGGTCAGCAATTCGGTCTTGGCGAAGATGCGCGTGACCAGTTCGCAATCCTTGAGGTTGTAGCGGGCCAGGGCGGGCTTGTCTTCGCGGAAACGCCGGTCGATCTCGGCCATGCGCTGGTAGGGGTTGTCGATGGACTTGCCTTCGCCCAGCAAGGTCTGCGCCACGTTTTCCAGGCTGAAGGATGGAAAATTCCACGTCGCCGAGCGCAGCGCCTCGATGCCGTCGATGATGAGGCGCCCGGCCGCGGCGGCAAAATAGTGTTCCTGCTTGCCGCCATGCGCGCGCCACTCCATGACGGCGCCTTCGCGTCCCAGCTTCAGGGGCACTTGATAACGCTCGGCATGTTCCTTGAGCACGCGCAAGTCGAACTGCACCAGATTCCAGCCGATGATGGCGTCCGGATCGTGTTGCGCCATCCACGCGTTCAGGCGTTCGAGGATCTGCGCGCGGCTGTCGCAGTATTCCAGGTCGAAGTCGCGCTCCCCGTCGACGCCGTTTGGCGGCCCCAGCATGTAGACCTGGCGCTGGCCGCAGCCTTCCAGCGCCAGCGAATACAGGTCGCCGTGGGCCGTCGTCTCGATGTCGAGCGATGCCAGTCTCAATGCGGGACGGTAGCCGGCCGCGGGTTTCAAATGGACGCTCTCGCCCGCGATGACGCCGTCAAATGCCACCGGCGCCGTAATGAAACGCTCCATCAGGTAGCGCTCGGGCGGGCGGATGTCGGCCTCGTACACGTCGACGCCATGGGCGCGCAGCTGCTTTTCCAGCTTCAGCAAGTGCCGGTATTGCTTGCAGTACAAGCCCAGCACGGGACGGTGGTGGAAGTCGGACAGGGACAGGGGGCGCAGCTCGGCATGGCGTTCGCCGCGCAGCAGCTGCTCCGCCTGCTCGCGCTGCTCCATGGGGATGAAGGCGACGGACGTCTGCACGGGCAGGCGCACGTGGCGGGGCCCGGCATCCGTTGCCAGCCAGAAATCGACCTCCGTCCCGGCGCTGGTATCGCGCCAGTGGCGGGTGAGGATGAAGCCCTGTTCGGGCGGGTGCTGCGTGTTGCCTGTCATGGTGCCGTCAGTTGCCGTGGGTATCGTGTGTGCCGGTCTGCACATTACAGCAAGGCGGTGCAGGGTGGGGGCGGTTGCGGCTATAATTTTTGTAGTCGATGACCATAAGAAGAGCGCGTCGCGCCATTACCCTGGAGACAGCATGCAAGCAATGAGTTATGTACACGGCGCCCACGAGACGCCGCTGATCGGCGAAACGATAGGCGCCTACCTGGACGGCATTGCCGCCCGCTACGGCCAGCACGATGCCCTGATCGTGGCGCACCAGAACGTGCGCTGGACGTATGCCCAATTCCAGCAGCGCGTGCACCGCCTGGCCGCCGGCCTGCTGAAGCTGGGCCTGCAGCCGGGCGACCGGGTCGGCATCTGGTCGCAAAACTGCGCCGAGTGGGTGCTGACGCAGTTTGCCACGGCAACAGCCGGTTTGATCATGGTCAACATCAACCCCGCCTACCGGCGCTCGGAACTCGAATACGTGCTCGACAAGGTGCAATGCAGCGCGCTGATCCTGTCGCCCAGCTTCAAGTCCAGCGACTACCTGGCCATCGTGCAGGACGTGGTGCCGGAGATCGCCCGTGCGCGCGCCGGCGCCCTGCAGTCGCCGCGCCTGCCGCAGCTGCGCCACGTCATCCGCCTGGGCGCGGCCGCCACACCGGGCATGCACAACTTCGACGCGCTGATGGACGGCATCACGGACGCCGACCTGGCGCACCTGGAAGAAGTGAGCGCTACCTTGCAGTTTGACGATGCCGTCAACATTCAGTTCACCTCCGGCACCACGGGTGCGCCCAAGGGCGCCACCTTGACGCACCACAATATCCTGAACAACGGTTTCTTCATCGGCGAAGCCATGCGCCTCACGCAACAGGATCGCCTGTGCATCCCCGTGCCCCTGTACCACTGTTTCGGCATGGTGCTGGGCAATCTGGCCTGCGTCACGCATGGGGCGGCCATGGTGTTTCCGGGCGAAGGCTTCGACCCGAAGGCCGTGCTGGAAACGGTGCAGGCCGAGCGCTGCACGGGCTTGCACGGTGTGCCCACCATGTTCATCGCCATCCTCGACCATCCTGATTTCAAGCAATACGACTTGTCGAACTTGCGTACCGGCATCATGGCCGGTTCGCCCTGCCCGATGGAAGTCATGACGCGGGTCATCGAACTGATGCACATGGCGGAAATCACCATTGCGTATGGCATGACGGAAACGTCGCCCGTCAGCTTCCAGACGGCGATCGAGGACCCGCGCGAAATGCGCGTGTCGTCCATCGGCCGCGTCCACCCGCACCTGGAAGTCAAGATTGTCGATGCGGAAGGGCGCATCGTGCCGCGCGGCGAAAAGGGCGAATTGCTCACGCGCGGCTATTCCGTGATGCAGGGCTACTGGGGCGATCCTGAAAAAACCGCGGAAGCCATCGACACGGCGCGCTGGATGCACACGGGCGACCTGGCCGTCATCGACGAGAAGGGCTTTTGCAGCATCGTCGGCCGTTCGAAGGACATGGTCATCCGCGGCGGCGAAAACATCTATCCGCGCGAGGTGGAGGAATTCCTGTACCGCCACCCGAGCGTGCTTGACGTGCAATGCGTGGGCGTGCCCGACGCCAAGTATGGCGAAGAGTTGTGCGCCTGCATCATTCTGCGTCCCGGCACGCAGGCCACGAGCGAGGACATCCGCGCCTTTTGCGATGGCCAGATCGCCTATTACAAGATTCCCCGCTATGTGCGCTTCGTCGAGGAATTCCCCATGACGGTGACGGGCAAGATCCAGAAATACCTGTTGCGCAAGCAGGTGGCGACGGATCTTGGGCTGAGCGCGGATTAAGTTTTTCGCCAGCCCATAAAAAAACACCGGGACGCTCGCGCGGCCCGGTGTTTTTTATTGCTCTAGCGTAAAGCTCAGGCCAGTTGCGCCTGCGGTGCGCGCGCTGGCGTGCGGCGGCGCATGAAGGCCAGCAAGCCCAGGCCGGCCAGCAGCATGGCGTAGGTGCCTGGTTCCGGCACAGCCGACACGCTCACCGTGTTGAAGCCGGAGCCGTTCATCGACACGTGGCCGGAATTGATGGAGCTGACGGAATTGGCGATCAGGGTGCCGTTCATGTTGCCCGAGCCGGAAAACGCGGCGTTTGGCGCCAGGATGCTGCCGTTGATGCCAACGTTGTTCAGGCTGGTGGTGGTGGCATTGGCAAAGTTGAACAGCGTGCGGTCGGCGAAGCTGCCGAAATTGTCGAAGCCGCCGCTCATGGTGATGTTGGTGGCCGTGCCGTTGATGATGATGCTGGCCGTGCTTTTCAGCGAGGACAGGTCCAGGGTCAGGTTGTGCAGGTTTGACGCATCGATGTTGAAAATATTCACATCGGCGTTGATGTTGCCCACCAGGGTCATGTTGCCGTATTGCGACACCACGGTGCCGTTCGATTGCAGCTTGGCCACGTCGCTCGACAGGGTCGTCAGTTGCTGCTTGGCGCCCGCAAAGTCCAGGGTGGAGGCATTGCCCTTGCTGATGTTATTAGTGGGGAACCATTGTGGCGCCGTCAGGGTGGCGTTGGCATTGTTGACGCCGTACACGGCCGAACCGTTGAGCGTGCCCCAGCCCGTCGTCAGGTTGCCGCCCGCGACGATGGTGTTGGCGGCGGCGCCCGGCTTTTTATTCGTGCCCACGCTGTAGTTGTCCAGGTAGACATTGCCGCCGGCCGCGATGCTGCCGCCGACGCTGGTGAAGCCGGTGGCCGTGCTGCTGCCGATGTTGCCGAAAATAAAGGCGGAATAGCCGTTGGCGACGCCGAGGTCAATCACGGTGGCCTGGGCCGAAGCACTGAAGGAGAAGGCGAAGAGGGCGGCGCTGATGAGCGGTAAGGTACGTGTGGCAAAAAATTTCATGGACATTCTCATAGTGAATTGGGGGACGATGTGGGCGGGAAAGCAAGACACCGCCATCGCGCAAGCCACCATTATAATCTAAAAAACAATTTTAGTTCAATTTAGGTAATTAACTATATTTTAAGACAACACTTTTCCTGCCGCCGGCGCGGCGGTGACGGGCATGAAAAAACCGGGCGAGCCCGGTTTTTTTGTTGCCTACCTGATGCGCTGATACAGGCGGAAGCGTTCCACGTCATCGGTGGGGCGGCGTCCTTCCCACAGCTTGATCCAGTCGGCGCCATGGTGCTCGGGCAGTTGTTCCTTGTTGTCCGGTACTTTGATGCTGTCTTGCAACAGGAACACGTCGCATTGCTGCTGGTTCACATTGGCAAAGGGCAGGTGGCCATAGTAGGCGAACGAAGCGCGCTGGGCGCCACCGACGTTGCTGTTGATGCACGTCGTGCCCGGCGGCAGGTGCACGGAAATCTGGTGCGCCACGCTGGCGTAGCTCTTGCTGTAGTTCAGCGGCGGCAGGAACAGGGTCATGATCAGCACCCAGATGAGGATCAGGCCGCCGGACGACAGCACCACGGCGCGCCACAGCACGGCCGGCTGGCGCGAGATGCGCCAGTGCACGAGGGCCACCCAGCCCGCGCTGACGCAGGCGGCGACGAAAAAGGCCACCAGGTCCAGCTCGGGTTTGAAGCCGGGCAATAGTTTCAGTGCGTTATAGGCCAGGCGCGGCGGCCAGCCCGTCAGGGTGGCGAACCAGAACAGCCACAGCACGAGGGCGCAGATGGTCAGCACCATCACGGAGAACCAGTCGATGGCGTTGATGGCGCCCCGTTTCATGGTCAGCAGGCCAAACGCGGCCATCACGGCCAGCGGCGGCAGCAGGGGCAGCAGCTGGCTCGGCTCGGGATCGGGGTGGCACAGGCTGAGGATGGCCAGCATGGCGACAAAGGTCAGCGGCACGACGATGTGCAGCACGTGGTGCTGGCGGCGCCAGGCATACACGGCCCAGGCGGCGAAGGGCCAGGCGGGCCAGAAGAACCAGATGCCGACGCGGAAGAAATACTGCACGCTTTTCACGCTGGGCGGGGCGAACTGGCGGCAATTCCACTCCATCCACGCCTGCAGCGGCGAATGACCGTAGGGTTGCAGCCATTCGCCCGGCAGCAGCCACACGAGGGCCAGGGCGATGGCCACGAGCACGGCCAGCGCCAGGTGGCGCACGCTGCGCAGCAGCGGCAGGCGCAGGAAGACGGTGCACAGCAGCATGGCGACGCTCAGCGCCGCGGGCGTGATCCAGCCGCGCGTGAGGGTCAGGCCGCCCAGCGCCAGGCCCAGCAGGGCAGCATTGCGCACGGACGGGCCTTCCACATAGCGCACGGCGCGGTACAGCAGGTAGGCCATCAGGGAGACGTACAGCGCCTCGGCCGTGATGTCATGGCTGTGCTGCAGCAGGCCCAGGCAGCCCAGGTAGATGAGCACGGCGGCATCGGCCAGGGTGCGGCCGAAATCGTCCGGTTCGGGCTGGCCGCCGAAGGCCAGGCGCAGGGGCTGGGCGTCGTTGCGGCGGCCCAGGTTGAAGGCCGTGTACCAGACGGACAGGGTGCTGACGACGAAAATGCCGATGGTCGACATGCGCGCGCCGAAGACGTCGCCATCGATCCAGCCGAACAGCTTGATGGCGATGGCGCCCAGCCAGAAGGCCAGCGGCCCTTCGTCGGGCACGGACAGGCCGGCGATGTTGGGCCACAGCCAGTCGTTCAGGCCGCCATGCGCCATGGTCCACATGATGCCGAAACTGGCGGCGTCATCGTTCTTCCACGGTTCGCGGCCGATCAGGCCAGGCAGGATGTACAGCAGGCCAAGCGCAAACAAGGCCCATCGTGGCAGCGCGAGTGTGGCAGCGGCGGGAAGGCGGACTGGCTTCATCGATAGTCGGTATCAGAAAAAATGGCAAGACGCGACGAATGGCGTCGGGTATGCGCGAGTATAAAGTAAAGCGGCCAAAGACAAAAAAGGCAGCCGTAGCTGCCTTTTCTCTGGTAGCCGAAGCTGCCCTCTTTGCCGCAGAGCGGCAAAAATCAGCCTGCTGCGACTGCGGTTTTCGAACCAACGGAACCGAACTTCTGACGGAACTTCTCGACGCGACCGGCGGTATCGACGATTTTGTGCTTGCCCGTGAAGAATGGGTGCGATTCAGCCGAAACCTCGATCTTCACCAGTGGGTATTCTTTACCGTCAAGGGTGATTTTTTCGCGGGTTTGGATGGTCGAACGGGTAACGAATTTGAAATCGCACGACAGGTCGTGGAAAACAACTTCGCGGTAATCTGGATGGGTATCGACTTTCATGGGATTCTCTCTGAGTAGGTAGCCAAACAGCACTTCGTCGGTCGTCTTGCTTCTTGACCCGATTGCCGATCACTTGCCAGGGTTTAAAATAATGCAACCGTCGATTATATAGCGCTTTCCCGCCGCAGGCAATAAAAAAGCCGCTCCAGGAGCGGCTTGGGCCGGTAGCGCCTTGATATGACGCCACCGAGGGGAGGGAAACCGTAGCGAGCAGGCCCGATATACGGCCGAGTAGCGCAGCTGTACGAAGGTACAGCGAGCAACACAGGCCGTAGAGCGGGACGCGCAGTAGGTTTACCCCCCTCGGCGCATCATGTCGAAGAACTCGGCGTTGTTCTTCGTTGCTTTCATCTTGTCGAGGATGAACTCCATCGCCTCGATCTCGTCCATCGAGTACAGCAGCTTGCGCAGGATCCAGATTTTTTGCAGCTCGTTCGGCTTGATCAGCAGTTCTTCGCGGCGGGTACCCGATTTGTTCAGGTTAATTGCCGGATAGACACGTTTTTCAGCCAGGCGGCGTTCCAGATGCACCTCCATGTTGCCGGTACCCTTGAATTCCTCAAAGATCACGTCATCCATGCGCGAACCCGTTTCGATCAGGGCCGTGGCGATGATGGTCAGCGAGCCGCCTTCTTCGATATTGCGCGCGGCGCCGAAGAAGCGTTTTGGACGTTGCAGCGCGTTCGCATCCACACCGCCGGTCAGGACCTTGCCCGAGGCAGGGATGACGGTGTTGTAGGCGCGCGCCAGGCGGGTGATCGAGTCGAGCAGGATCACCACGTCTTTTTTCATTTCGACCAGGCGCTTGGCTTTTTCCAGCACCATCTCGGCCACTTGCACGTGGCGCGTGGCCGGCTCGTCGAAGGTCGAGGCGACGACTTCGCCGCGCACCGAACGTTGCATCTCGGTAACTTCTTCCGGACGTTCGTCGATCAGCAGCACGATCAGGGTGATGTCGGGGTGGTTCGCCGTGATCGCATGCGCGATGTGCTGCAGGATCACGGATTTACCGGATTTCGGCGACGCCACCAGCAGGCCGCGCTGGCCCTTGCCGATCGGGGCGATCAGGTCGATGATGCGGCCGGTGATGTTTTCCTGGCCATTCATTTCACGTTCCAGACGCAGCGGCTCGTTCGGGTGCAGCGGCGTCAGGTTTTCAAACAGGATGCGGTGCTTCGAGGCTTCCGGCGATTCGCCGTTGACCTTGTCTACTTTGACCAGTGCGAAATAGCGTTCGCCATCTTTCGGGGTCCGTACCTCGCCTTCGATCGAATCGCCGGTGTGCAGGTTGAAACGGCGGATTTGCGAAGGGGAGATGTAAATGTCGTCGGTGGACGCCATGTAGCTGGCGTCGGGCGAGCGCAGGAAGCCGAAGCCGTCAGGCAGCACTTCCAGGGCGCCGTCGCCAAAAATCTGTTCGCCGGACTTGGCGCGTTTTTTCAGGATAGCGAACATCAGCTCCTGTTTGCGCAAGCGGGCTGCGTTGTCAATGTCAAGACCGATCGCCATCTCAAGCAGGGCGGATACGTGTAGGGCCTTTAGTTCGGATAAATGCATATGTGTTGAGTGTCCCGAGACGGGATGTAAAGGTAGGGGAGGGAACTGCGTGGCTTGATTAATTATTCGGGAAGGTTTTGCACGAATGGTACGAAAGCCGCTTCCCGGTGTGTCCAATCAGGCGGCGCTGCGGGCGCAGCGCTGCCTATCATACATTAAATGTTGCTGTCGACGAAAGCGGTCAACTGGCCCTTGGCCATGGCGCCCACTTTTTGCGCAGCGGCGACACCATCCTTGAACAGGATCAAGGTCGGGATGCCGCGGATGCCGAACTTGGCAGGCACTGCCTGGTTGGCGTCCACGTCCATCTTGGCGATCTGGATGCGGCCGGCATATTCCTTGGCCACTTCTTCCAGGATCGGGGCGATGGCCTTGCAGGGACCGCACCATTCTGCCCAGAAGTCGACCAGTACTGGCAACTCGGATTTCAGGACGTCTGCTTCAAAAGATGCATCGCTAATGTGTTTGATATTTTCGCTCATATTTTCCTCAAATGAGGGTGGGATCAATAATGCCTGGAATTAACCATACGCTGGTTCGCCATCCATGCTTCCTGGAGTGCAGCTAGCAGATGGGGGCAATGGGCACAGTTTCAATGTTCTTGGAAGGTGCGACCAGAGGTATGCAGGCGGGGATGGCTGAAATAATAACCCATTTTTTCAAAGCGTGGCGATTATTGCAGAAAAACTTGAGGCAGATCTGTCCGGGGCCCGTTGAGCGGGCGCCAGGGCCGCATGCCTGCTGGTCCCGCGGCCTGTCTGCCATCGCCGTTGCCCCGCCGCCGTATCAGGCTTGCACGCCGGACAGGCGCGCCGTGTGCTGCCGTTGCAAGTTCACCATGAGCTGCAGTTCCGCGCTCTCCATCGGCTTGCGGAAGGTGCCTAATATATGCAGGCCATTGGCCACGGCCAGGCGTTCGGCAGCCAGGCGCACGGCCGAATGCAGGCCCGACAGCAGCACGACGCCGCCGCGGAAGCCGTTTTCCGCCGCCATGCGCAGAAATTCGATGCCATCGACGTCGGGCATGGACAGGTCGCAGATCAGCAGGTCGGGCTGGTGCTGCTGCAGGGTGGCCAGCGCCTGCTCGCTGTGCGATTCGCAGCGGATGTCGAACTGCCCCAGCTGCTCCAGCATGTCGCTGAGCACGTCGAGCATGAAGACATCGTCATCCAGCAGCAAGATGCGCATGGGCGCCAGGCCCGCGTCGTCCTGGGCCTGGGCCTCGGTGTGTTGATTAGATGCATTGTTCATCGTGATGTCTTTCAGTTTCCGGTTTGTATGCTGCATCGTGGTCGATGCCGTTACCTTGCCGCAAAGCAAATCGGCGGTAGCTAATCGTCATTGGCAAAGCTGGTGTTGTTCATGATTTGTTCGGTGATCTGTTCCAGCAGCGGCCACAGCCGGGTGACGATGCGCTGCGCCCGCTCGGCCTCCTCGGCCGGCTCGCCCGGCGGCAGAGTTTCCAGGCTATGGCACAGCTCGGCCAAGCCCAGCGCGCCGACCGTGCGCGCCGAGGACTTGATGCGGTGGCCCAGTTCGCGCACCTGGTGCACGTCGCCGCGCGCCAGGGCCGCATCGATGTCGCCGAAGCCATCCTGCGTCGTCTGCAGGAACTTGAAGGCAAACTTGCGCACCTTTTGCGGGTTGTAGCCCAGCAGCTTGGCCAGGATGGACAGGTCGATCACCTGCGGATCGCCGGCCAGGGTGGTCTTGAAGGCGGGCGCGGCGCGGGTGCGCGCCGGTGGCGGCGGCGTCTCGCGCGCCGGCAGCCAGCTGGCGATGGTCTGGTACATCATGGCCGGCTGGATGGGCTTGGAAATGAAATCGTCCATGCCCGCGTCCAGGCAGCGCACGCGGTCCTCGCTCGTGGCCGTGGCCGTCATGGCCAGCACGCGCAAATGGGCCAGCTGCGGATCGGCGCGGATGAGGCGCGTGGCCTGCAAGCCATCCATCAGCGGCATCTGCACGTCCATCAGCACGCAGTCGAACTGCGTCTGGCGCAGCAAGTCGAGCGCTTCCTCGCCATTGTTGGCCAGGCAGACGGAGGCGCCCGCTTCTTCCAGCAGTTCCAGCGCCACCTGCTGGTTGAACGTGTTGTCTTCCACCAGCAGGATGCGCGCATGCTTGAGCGTGCGCATCACCAGGGCCGCGTCGGCGCTGGCGCGCATGGCGGCCGCCGTCTGCACCATGCTGTCGAGCATGGCCGGCGCCGCCTGGTCGGAAATGCCCAGGTTGGCCGTGAACCAGAAGGTGCTACCGGCGCCGGGGCGGCTGTCGACGCCGACGTCGCCGCCCATCAGCTGGGCCAGCTGCTTGCAGATGGCCAGGCCCAGGCCCGTGCCGCCGTATTCGCGCGTGGTGGAGGTGTCGGCCTGCTGGAAGGACTGGAACAGCTTGCTCATCTCGTCCTGCGACAGGCCGATGCCGTGGTCGCACACTTCAAAGCGCACCAGGCAATGCTTCGCATCCGCCACCACCTTGTGGACTTTCACGGTGATGCTGCCCTGTTCGCTGAACTTGATGGCGTTATTCGCGTAGTTGATGAGCACCTGGCCCAGGCGCAGCGGGTCGCCCACGAGCACGGCCGGCAGTTGCGGGTCGATCTCGAACAGCAGTTCCAGGTTCTTGCCGGCGGCGCGCGGCGCCACCACCGTCATCAGTGTCTGCACGACGTGGTCGAAACTGAAATTGACGCGCTCGATCTCCAGCTTGCCCGCCTCGATCTTTGAAATGTCGAGGATATCGTCGATGATGCCCAGCAAGTGTTCGCCGGCGAAGCGGATCTTTTCCAGGTAATCGCGCTGGCGCGGTTCCAGTTCCGTCTTCAGGGCCAGATAGGCCATGCCGATCACGCCATTCATCGGCGTGCGGATTTCATGGCTCATGTTGGCCAGGAACTGTCCCTTCGCCAGGCTCGCCTCTTCGGCCACCTGCTTGGCCTGGTCGAGCTGCTCGGTGCGCTGGGCCACGCGCTCTTCCAGATGTTCATTGAGCTCGCGCAAGGCGCTCTCGCTGCGCTTGTGATAGGTGATGTCCGTCAGGCTGGCCACCACCATGCCCACCTTGCCGTATTCATCGCGGATGGCTTCGGTATTCACGGAGAGCCACGACAGGCTGCCGTCCGGCTGCTGCACGCCCATCAGCACGTCGCGCATGGCTTCGCCCGTCGACAGGGTGATGTGCACGGGATGGCTGCGCTGGTCGAAGGCGGAGCCGTCCTCGCGCACGGCTTGCCACAGGCTGTTGCCGGCCGGGCTGGCCGCCAGCATGCGTTCGGCGGCCGCATTGCTTTCCAGAATGTGGCCGTGGCTGTCCTGCACCACCAGGCCATTCGTCACGGCGCCGAAGACGGAGGCCATGCGCTGGCTCGAATTCGACAGGGCGATCGAGGCCTGGCGCCGCTCCGTGATGTCGGTAATCATCGCCAGCGTGCCGCCCGGCTCGCCATTCTCCGACTGGATGCTGGTGCTCGACAGCAAGCCCCACAGGCTCGACAAGTCCTTGCGGAAAAAGCGGAAATCCACCTGGTCCGGCTGGCTGGCGGCACTGCCGTGGCTGGCCAGGCGCCGCTGCATCAGCAGCTGGCTGTCGCGGTCCATGAAGTCGAGCATGGGGCGGTGCAGCATTTCCTGCACCGTGTAGCCCAGCAT
This sequence comes from Janthinobacterium sp., assembly GCF_009923995.1. GTDB lineage: Bacteria > Pseudomonadota > Gammaproteobacteria > Burkholderiales > Burkholderiaceae_D > Janthinobacterium. Next base: position 53,741 of record NZ_RFSK01000037.1, read on the forward strand.
GTGCGCCATCTTCGGGTTGACGAAGGTGGTCTTGCCATCCGCATCCGTCATCCAGATGCCTTCGGCCGCCGTCTGCACGATCAGGCGGTAGCGCTCCGAGCTGGCGTGCAGCGCTTCCTCGGCGCGCTGGCGCTGCGTCATGTCGCGCAGCGAGACGATGGAAAAGACTTGCCCGGCCATGCGCAGCGGCGACAGGCTGACCTTGGCGGGGAAATGCGTGCCGTCGCGGCGGCGCGCCATCATCACGCGGCCGGGCAGGCTGTGGCGCGCCTGCGGGTCGCCCGCGGACTGGCTGACCGTGCTTTCCGGCACCAGTTGCTCCAGCGACATACCCGTCAGTTCGGCCAGGGGATAGCCGAAGCAGCGCGCGCCGATCTGGTTGGCGTAATGCACCTTGCCTTCGACGTCGGCCACCAGCATGGCTTCGGGCGCCGCTTCGAGCATGGAGCGCATGCGCGCTTCCTCGTCCTGCTTGCGTTCGCCGATGTCGCAGACGATGCCGCTGGCCTGCGTGGCGGCGCCATCGGAGGCGCGCGTCAGCACGGCGCCGCGCGCCAGCAGCCAGCGCCAGTGGCCGTCGCTGTGGCGCAAGCGAAATTCGCAGCTGAACGTGCCCGGCGCCTGGCCATCGAAATGCTGGCGAAACGCCAGGCTCAGGCGAGCGCGGTCGTCGCGGTGCACTTCGGCCAGCCAGGCGGCCAGCGTGTGTTCCAGGCGCGCGTGCTTGTCGCCGAGCATGTCCTGATACAGGGGAGCGAACAGCAGCTGGTCGGCCTCGCGGCGCCAGGTCCAGCCGGCCATGGCGGCGCCGCGCAAGGCTTGCACGGCATGGGCCTCGCCACGGGCATCGGCGGGACATTGTCCGTGCCGCGCCTGACGTCGCCAGCGCCAGGCTTGCCAGCACGCCAGTGCCGCCAGGGTCGTGGCGCTGGCCGCCGCGTACGGCCACAGCAGTGCTGGCGCCACGCCGGGCGCCGCCTGTGCCAGGACAGGCAGGGACAGCCCGATGCCCGCAGCGAGCACCGTATGCGCGAGCCGGCGCAGAGCACGGCGCCGGCGGCGTGGTGCGCTGAAACTCGTGTGGCTGCAATACGACAAATGCATCCCTTTCTGGGGCGTGATTGGACCGTGCTGGCGTACGGGACGCGCGCAAATAAGCGCCCATGGCGCCTTCTGGCGGCCACTATAGCATCGAATATTTACTCGGAGTATTTAAGTTCTGAAACGGTCAGAACGGGGCTTTCTTTTGCCCCGCAATGGCCAAATTTTTCGCGATTTGGTGAGAATCTGAGAGAAATTGAGCGCCAAATCGTGCTATTGAAGCGGCAGCCTGGAAGGCGCCTGCTCAAGCCACCGCGTGCGGTACCGCGCCGGCGAGCATCACCGGCCGCAAGGCGCGCCGCGCGGCCGGTGTTTCCGGTGTGCTCAGCTAAAGCTGCCGGCGAACTGATAGCGGTGGCCGGGATGCCACATGGTGGCGATCGAGGCGACCTTGCCGCCCGAGCGCGTCTGGCGGCGCAGCACCAGGCAGGCCTGTTTCGTGTCGATGGCCAGCATCTCGGCGATGTCGCGCGGCGCCGACAGCGCCTCGATGCTGTAGGTGGCGCCCTGCAGGGGGGCCGCGGCCATCAGGTATTCGTTCGGCGTGATGCTGGAGAAATCCTGCGTCATGTAGTCGGGCGCGCGTTCGGGATTGACCCAGCGGTCCTCCACCTGGATGGGTACGCCGTTCTCAAAATGCACGATCAGCGAATGGAACAGCGGGTGTTCCGGCGGCAGGCCGAATTGCTTTGCCAGCAAGTCCGATGCCTTGGTGCGTTCCAGCAATTGCAGGCTGCTGCGGTGGATATGTCCGCGCGCGCGCACTTCATCGGCGATACTCTTGATTTCCAACAAGGTCGCCTGGTATTTTTGCTGCGCCACATAGGTGCCGGAACCCTGGCGCCGCGTCAGCACCTGCTCGCTGGTCAGTTCGCGCACGGCGCGGTTGACCGTCATGCGCGAGACGCCGAATTGTTTCACCAGGGCTTGCTCGGAAGGAATCACGTCGCCCTCCTTCCAGCGGCCGGCGGCGATGCCGGCCAGCAGAAAATCCTTGATGCGCTGGAAAATGGGCGTATTTTCTTGTGTATTGTGGTCGTCCAATGCGGTGTCTCCGAAGCGCGGGCAGGGCGCGCTTCCGGACGGAGGCGCGATGGCCGATTTTAGCACCGAGCACGCTGCCTGCCGCCAGCCATTTTTTTGAATTCAAAAGCAAGCGCCGGAGTGCGGTGCGCGCAGGCACTGGCTATGCTGAAGACTGACTATTGACTTGCAGGGAGTCCGCCATGAAACACTTGTATCTGACAGACGATGAGCGCTGGGAAGGCGTGCAGCGGCGCGCGCCCGACGCCGACGGCGTCTTTTATTACTCGGTGCGCACGACGGGCGTGTATTGCCGCCCCTCCTGCGCGGCGCGTCCCGCCTTGCGCCGCAACGTGGCCTTCCACGCCAGCTGCGAGCAGGCCGAGGCGGCCGGCTTTCGCCCCTGCCTGCGCTGCAAGCCCAACCTGCCGCCGCTGGCCCAGCGCCAGGCGGCCATCGTGGCCGAGATCTGCCGCCTGATCGACGCCAGCGACGCGCTGCCCGACCTGGACAGCCTTGCCACGGCCGCCGGCATGAGCCGCTTTCACTTTCACCGCGTCTTCAAGGCACACACGGGCATCACGCCGAAAGCGTATGCGGCGGCGCGGCGCGGCGAACGCCTGAAGGCCGGCCTGCAGGGCGCGGCGAACGTCACGGAAACCTTGTATGCGGCCGGCTTCAATTCCAGCGGCCGCCTGTATGCCGCCACGCCGGGCCTGCTGGGCATGACGCCGGGCGCCTTCCGCGACGGGGGCAGCGGCGCCGTGATCCGCTTTGCCATCGGCGCCTGCTCGCTGGGCGCCATCCTCGTGGCCAGCACGGACAAGGGCATCTGCGCCATCCTGATCGATGACGACCCGGAAGTGCTGCTGCGCGACTTGCAGGACCGCTTTCCCCGCGCCGAGCTGCGCGGCGCGGAAGCCGATTACGAGCGGACCGTGGCGCAGGTGGTGGGCCTGGTCGAGGCGCCGGGCCTGGGCCTGGACTTGCCGCTCGACGTGCGCGGCACCGTGTTCCAGCAGCGCGTGTGGCAAGCCTTGCGCGAGATTCCCGCCGGCAGCACCGTCAGCTACGCCGAGCTGGCCAGGCGCATCGGCGCACCCAATGGCGCCCGGGCCGTGGCGGGCGCCTGCGCCGCCAATGCCCTGGCCGTCGCCATCCCCTGCCACCGCGTGGTGCGCAACGATGGCGCCCTGTCCGGCTACCGCTGGGGCGTGGAACGCAAGCAGGCGCTGCTCGAGCGCGAGGGCGAGCGGTGAGGGCGCCGGACTGGCAGGGGATCGAGGTTGAGCTGAATCAATACGGCTGCGCCGTCCTGCCCGGCCTGCTGGATGCGCATGCCTGCGCGGCGCTGGCGGCCCGGTATGACGATGCCTCGCATTTCCGCAGCAAGGTGGTGATGCAGCGCCATGGTTTTGGCCAGGGCGAATACCAGTATTTCGCCTATCCCCTGCCGGACGTCGTGGCCGCCCTGCGCGAACAGCTGTACGGCCCGCTGGCGGCCATCGCCAACCGCTGGCAGGCAGCGATGGGACTGGACGTGCGCTTTCCGTCCAGCCATGCCGATTTCCTCGCGCGCTGCCATGCGGCGGGGCAGACGCGGCCCACGCCCTTGCTGCTGCGCTATGGCGCGGGCGACTACAACTGCCTGCACCAGGACCTGTATGGCGAGCACGTGTTTCCGCTGCAGTTGGCCGTGCTGCTGTCGCGCCCGCAGGAAGACTACACGGGCGGCGAGTTCGTGCTGACGGAGCAGCGCCCGCGCATGCAGTCGCGCGCCGAAGTGGTGCCCCTGGCGCAGGGCGACGCCGTGCTGTTTCCCGTGGCGCAGCGCCCCGTGAACGGCACGCGGGGCAGTTACCGGGTCAACATGCGCCACGGCGTGTCGCGCCTGCGTTCGGGCGCGCGCCATACCCTGGGCATCATTTTCCATGATGCGGGCTGAGCGTGTGACGCTTGAGTTTCCAGGATTACATGGCATGATGGCTACTCCCAGTCACTTTCCACTCTTGCCATGTCCGCGTTCCTCCGCCTGCTCTGCCTGTTGACGATCTTCCTGCTGCCTGCGGCCCATGCGGACGACGGCGCCGCCTCGCTCGTCGCGGAGGCGGCCTCCGCCATGGCGCCGGCGCAGGCTGCGGCGGCCAGGACGGCACCGCTGATGTTTGCCAACCGCAAGGTCTTCGTCTTCCGCGCCGCGCTGGCCGGTTATCCGCCCGAAGAACGGGCCGCGGGGGCGCAGCGCCGCCTGGAAGGCGTGCTGGCCAAGAATGGGCCCTTGCTGGCGAGCACGCGCATGATTCCCGAAGGCACGCAGGTGCTGCTCGATGGCGTGCAGCTGTTCGTCGTCGTGCCCGGCGACGTCAACCAGCTGGCCGGCGACACGACGGAAAGCGTGGCCAAGGTGGCGGCCGGGGAATTGAGCAAGGCCGTGCTCGATTACAAGGAACAAGGCAGCTGGCGCTATCTGGCCATCGCCGCCGCCGTGTGCGCGGCCGCCACCCTCGTCTTCTGGCTGGTGTGGATGGGCCTGACGCGCTTTTACCGCTGGGCCAAGCGCCGCAGCGGCATCCTGCTCGCGTCGCGCCTGCGCGACGTGCGCCTGAAAAACGTGCGCGTGCTCGATGCCGAGCACTACATCGCCTTCGCGTATCAGTTGCTCAGCGCCGTGCTGTGGGGCCTGCGCCTGATGGCCACCTACCTGTGGGCCGCCTTCGTGCTGGGCCGCCTGCCGTACACGCGCTCGTGGGGCGAAAGCCTGAGCGGCTACCTGTTCGACGTGGCGGCCGACGTCTTCCACGCCATCATCGGCGCCTTGCCGGGGCTGGTGCTGGTGTGCGTGATCTTCGCCATCGCCCGTCTGATCGCCGCCACGGCCGCCTCGCTGTTCAAGCGCGTGGAAAGCGGCGAACTGCAGATCGGCTGGCTGGACAAGGACACGGCCCTGCCCACGCGCCGCATCACCAGCGTGGTGATCTGGCTGTTCGCCCTGGCCATGGCGTATCCGTATCTGCCCGGCTCGCACACGGCCGCCTTCCAGGGACTCTCCGTGCTGGTGGGCCTGATGGTGTCGATCGGCGCGTCGAGCATCGTGGGACAGGGCGCTAGCGGCCTGATCCTGATGTACACGCGCGCCCTGCGCAAGGGCGAATACGTGCGCGTGGGCGATTGCGAAGGCACGGTGGCCGACGTGGGCATGTTCGAGACGCGCCTGCGCACGGGCCTGGGCGAAGAGGTGGCCTTGCCGAACGCCTGGGTCATGTCGCAGACGACGAAGAACTATTCGCGCGCCCAGCCCGGCGGCGGCTTCGTGCTCGACTCCACCGTGACCATCGGCTACGCCACGCCGTGGCGCCAGGTGCACGCCATGCTGGAACTGGCCGCGTCCCGCACGACGGAATTGTCGACGACGCCCAAGCCCTACGTGATGCAGCTGGCCCTTCAGGATTATTACGTGCAATACCGCCTCGTCGCCTACGCCAGCGCCGAAGTCCCCCGCCAGCGCGCCGAAGTGCTGAACCGCTTGCACCAGAACATCATCGACGTCTTCAACGAATTCGACGTGCAGATCACCTCGCCGCACTATATCGATGACCCGAAAGAGTCGCACGTGGTGCCGCCGCAGGAATGGTTCCGGGCGCCGGCGAAGCGGGGGGAAGAATCAAGTGTAGCGGTTCCGCCCAAGCCTTGAGTGCCAGGCTCGGTGCCTTGATGCCGCATGCCTTGCCGTGACTGTGCTTCGGAGGCACAGGCATGCTTGCCGTTTTGTCCGTTGAACGGCGTGAAATCCCCCGGAAGGCGCCGTGAGCAGTCAAAATATTGACCGGGCGCAAGGCCTGCGCGCTTGCGTTAAGATGCCGGCGTTTCCATGAACTGAAAGAGAACCATGTCCAGCCCCTCCCGCACCGCCCGCAGCCTGGCCGCCGCCCTGGCCGACGACCCGTTCTACCGTACCGTCACGGTGGCGTGCGGCGCGGACGAGGCGGCGCGGCTGGCCATGCTGGAAGCCTATTTCGCGCTGGCGCTGGCCGAGGGCGAGCAGGCGGGCCGCGTCGACCTGGCCGATGCGGCGGGCCATGGCGCCGCCATCTGGACCACGGATACCCCGGCGGCCCAGCGCCAGGCCGCGTATGCGCAGCGCGAAGCCGCCTTGCGCGACTTGCTGGGAGAGCGCGGCTTTGCGCATTTCACGGCCATCGTCGCGAACATGGAGCACGCGCTGGCGCCGCATGGCTTGCACGATGCGTGGTATCTGTCGATCGCCGGCATCGCTCCCGCCGCGCAAGGGCAGGGGCTGGGCGCGTCCGTGCTGGCGCCGGGCCTGGCGGCCGTCGATGCGGCCGGCGCCGCATGCTTCCTAGAGACGTATAACGAGCGCAGCCTGCCGTTCTATGCCCGCCTGGGCTTCGTGGCGGCGGGACGCTACGCGGAAGCCGTCACGGGCTGCGACTACTGGCTGATGGTACGACCACCTTCCGCTGCCTGATTGACCATTTTGCCAATTTCTATACACTCGTCTTTTTGCTAACGACTAAGACCTGGAGATGGAAATGCCGACCCTGCCACTGCGCCGCACCCTGCTCATGCTCGCCTGCCTGGGGGCACTCGGCCACGCGCATGCCGATACCGTCATCGACAACGCCAACGGCTACACGCTCGATGCAAACGGCAAGGTGCTGCGCTTCACGGCGCTGGCCTTTGACGACGGGGGCAAGCTGCTCGCCGTCGGCAGCGCCGCGCAGGTAAAACGCAGGGCGGCCAGGGGCGCCCTGCACGTCGACGTGCAG
>NZ_RFSK01000038.1 GCF_009923995.1 Janthinobacterium sp.
CCGTACTGGCCGTGCGCCTCGTCGTTCGGTCCGGCCGCATAGAACAGCGTATTCAAGGGCTGGTTGTTGAGGCCATTGCCGAAGGCGATGCCCCACAGGCCATCGGTCACCAGCGGCGTGCCGTCCGCCTTGAGCAGCGGGCCGCCGGCGGCGCCCGTGTAGGGATCATAGGCGTTGATCCTGCCATCGCCAAAATTGCCGACCAATAGCATGTTGCTGGCCGCGCCGAAATTGGCGGGCGCCAGCGCCATGCCCCAGGGCGCATTCAGGGCGCCGCCGCTCGCCAGCCGCTTGATCAGCGTGCCGCCGCTGTCATACACATTGACGATGCCCAGGCCCGCGCCCGCCTGTTCATCGTCGCCGCTGGCCTGCCGCATGGCATAGGCGACGTAGATGCGCTCGCCGACGGCCTGGATGCCGAACGGCGCATAGCCGGCCGGCAGGCTGGGGTCGCTGAACGCGCCGGGCAAGGCCACCTTGGCGAAGCTGGCGTCGAACACATCGACGCGCTGGTTGTGGAAATCGGCCGCATACAGGTAGTTGGCGCCCCCGAAGGTGCTGATGGCCAGGCCCTTGTAGACGCTGCCGCCCGCGCTGCCGTCATACACGACGAGGGCCGTGACGGGGCTGACCGTGGGCGACCAGGCGGCGATGCTGCCGCTCTCGGTGGCGAAGATGAAGGGACTGGGCGCCGTCACGCCATTCTGGCTCAGCTTGAAATCCTGCGTGCCGTTGAAGACGATGCCCGTCGGCCCTGCCGGCGTGCTGACCACCAGCGACTGCGGCACGCCATTGCCGTCGTACAGGGTGGACTTCGCCGTGCCGTTGTCGGCCACCCAGACGAAGCCGCGCGGATTGAAGGCCACGCCCCAGGCGTTGACGAGGTTGGGATCCGTATGCGGGGCAGGCAGCGACGCCGTATCGGATACGAGGCTGGTGGCGGCATAGGTGCTCAGCACGGGTGGCTGGTGGTGATGGTGGCCGCCGCAGGCAAACAGCGCTGCGGCCAGGATGGCGGCAAGACAGGCGCAGGCAATCGCGCTGGCGTTGTGCGTTTTCATGGCATTTCCCTTCTGCGCAATAAGCAGTGTGAGAGGCAGTGCGAGCAATGAGCAATGCCACGCTGCCTGTCTTCAGGGTATAACCGGGCCAGGGCGGCCGTTTGAGGCATGTCAACAGCAGAGGATATAAATACTGCCGCCTGGCGGCGGCATGGCCCCTCAGGGCACGGTGACGTCGTAGCGCCGGCCCAGTCTTTTCAGCTCGCCGCTGTCGAGCAGGTTATTCAGTTCCTGGTCGAACTGCAGGCGCAGCTTGTCGAAGGCAGGCGAACGGGGAAAGGCGAAATAGCCGTTCTGCGTTTCCACGACCCTGGGCAGGGGTTTCACCTGGCGCCCATAGCCGAGGCGGGCGATGACGGGGTCCGTATTGCGGCGGTTGCTGACGAAGACATCGACGTGGTTGTGTACCAGCATCTTCAAGCCGTTTTCCACGGTGTTGGCCACGCTGACCTGCAAGCCGGGCCGCACGCGCTCCCAGTCCGCGCCATACGCCCAGCCATTGAGCAGCACCACCCGGCGGCTCTTCAGCACGCTGTAATCGCCATCCCAGCCGAAGCTGGCATCCTGGCGCGTGTAGAAAACGATCTGGTCCTGGTAGAACGGTTTCTCGGAAAACGCCATGCTGGCGATGCGCTCGGGCGACTTGTAGGGACCGATCAGGATATCGGCCTGGCCCTGCACCAGCATGGCCTGGGCGCGCGCCCACGGTACCATGCGAAAGCGCACGGTGTTGCCCGTGCGCGCCGCCATCAGGCGCAGCAGTTCCACGCCCAGGCCGCCGTAGTCGCCGCTGTCCTGGTATTCGAAGACGCGCTCGAACTGCGCGCCCACGGCCAGCAGCTCGCGCGCCTGCGCCGGCAGGGAGCAGGCCAGCGCCGAGCCCAGCAGTGCTGCAGCCAGCAGGCGCCGCCCTGCTTCCTTCATCAGCCGACGATGCGCAAGGAGTAATCGGTGGCCCGCACGTCCTTGGTCAGGCTGCCGATCGAGATGCGGTCCACGCCCGTTTCGGCGATGGCGCGCACGGTATCGAAGTTGATGCCGCCCGACGCTTCCAGCAGGGCGCGGCCCGCCGTCAATGCCACGGCATCGCGCATCATGTCGTTGCTGAAGTTATCCAGCAGCACGGAGACGGCGCCCGCGTCCAGCGCTTCCTGCAATTGCGCCAGGGTTTCCACCTCGATCTGCACGGGCACGCCCGCGTCGAGGTTGCGCGCATTTTCCAGGGCCTGGCTGACGCCGCCCGCGGCCGCGATATGGTTTTCCTTGATCAGGATGCCGTCGTACAGGGCCAGGCGCTGGTTCTTGCCGCCGCCCACCCGCACCGCGTACTTCTGCGCCAGGCGCAGGCCCGGCAAAGTCTTGCGCGTGTCCAGGATGGACGCTTTCGTACCGGCCACCACGTCGACGTACTGGCGCGTGGCCGTGGCCACGGCCGACAGCAGTTGCAGGAAATTGAGGGCGCTGCGCTCGGCCGTGAGCAAGGCGCGCGCCGGCGCCTCGATCGTGCACACGACGCTGTCGGCCGTCATCATGTCGCCTTCGGCATATTGCCAAACGATGTCGATGCTGCGGTCCAGGCTTTTCATGATGCCTTCAAACCACGGCGCGCCGCACAGCACGGCCGCTTCGCGCACGATGACACGGGCCGTGACGATGTGGTCGGGCGGCACCAGTTCGCCCGTCAGGTCGCACTGGCCCACGTCTTCCAGCAGGGCGGCCAGCAGATTGCCTTCAAACGCGCGCGCCAGGGCCGGATCGAAGGGAGCGAAAGAATTTACGAGGGTACTCATGCTGGACCGATTCCTTGGAACAATGTAGTTTCTTTTGCCAGATCCGCGCCCGGCTTGAGGCCTGCCTTTTTCGCGGCGGCGAAGTCGAGCATGCGGTTGATGGAGCGCACGGCCAGCTGGCCGACGGCGGGATCGACGTGGATTTCGTTATGCATGTTTTCCAGCGTCTGCGCCAGGTTCAGCAAGCCGTTCATGGCCATCCACGGGCAGTGCGCGCAGCTCTTGCACGTGGCGCTGTTGCCGGCCGTGGGCGCTTCGATGAAGCGTTTTCCAGGCGCGGCCGCGCGCATCTTGTGCAGGATGCCGTTGTCGGTGGCGACAATAAACGTGTCCGTGTCCATGGTTTGCGCTGCCGCAATCATTTGCGACGTGGAACCCACCATGTCGGCCAGGGCCACCACGTTGGCGGGCGACTCCGGGTGCACGAGCACCTTGGCTTGCGGATACTCTTCCTTGAGCAGGTCGAGTTCGATGCCCTTGAATTCGTCATGCACGAGGCAGCTACCTTGCCACAGCAGCATGTCGGCGCCCGTTTCCTTCTGGATATACGAACCCAGGTGCTTGTCCGGTGCCCACAGGATTTTCTTGCCCTGCGCATGCAGGTGGGCAACGATGTCGAGGCCGATGGAGGATGTGACCATCCAGTCCGCGCGCGCCTTCACGGCCGCACTGGTGTTGGCATAGACGACGACCGTACGGTCCGGGTGGGCGTCGCAGAAGGCCGTGAATTCGTCCACGGGGCAGCCCAGGTCGAGCGAACAGGTCGCGTCCAGGTCGGGCATCAATACCGTTTTTTCGGGACTGAGGATCTTCGCCGTTTCGCCCATGAAGCGCACGCCGGCCACGACGAGCGTCTTGGCCGGATGGTCGCGCCCGAAGCGGGCCATTTCCAGGGAATCGGAGACGCAGCCGCCCGTGGCTTCCGCCAGGTCTTGCAGGTCTGCATCAACGTAGTAGTGGGCAACGAGCACGGCTTCGCGCTCGGTCAGCAGGCGCTTGATGCGCGTGATGAGTTCGGCTTTTTCAGCCGGGGACGGCGTCGCTGGCGTGCGTGCCCAGGCATGGGCAGTGCAGCTGGCTCCGTCTTGTGGATGTTCGTACTCGACGGATTTGATGGCTAAAGTTTGCATGGCTGTGTCAAACAAAAACGGGATAGACCGGCACGAACGCAATGAAGCAGGTGCGCCGGAACGAAAGGACCGCGGCGCGTCGGTGTGGTGCTGCCGGACGGGCGACTGGCGCGCCATCCGGCATGTACTTTGCCAGGCTAGAGATTAATCAATGCCCTGGCTCTTCAGGTAGTCCTCGTAGTTGCCGCGGTAATCGACCACTTCATCCTCCTTGATCTCGATGATGCGGTTGGCCAGCGAGGAGACGAATTCGCGGTCATGCGACACGAAGATCAGGGTGCCCGCGTATTTTTCCAGCGCGATGTTCAGCGATTCGATCGATTCCATGTCCATGTGGTTGGTCGGCTCATCGAGCATCAGCACGTTGTGGCGGCCCAGCATCAGCTTGCCATACATCATGCGGCCCTTCTCACCACCGGACAGCACCTTGACGGCCTTCTTGACGTCGTCGCCGCCGAACAGCAGACGGCCCAGGATGGAACGCACGGCCTGGTCGTCGTCGCCCTCTTTCGTCCACTGGCCGATCCAGTCGGTCAGGTTCGTGTCCTTGGCGAAATCTTCCGTCGGGTCCTGCGGCATGTAGCCCACGTTGGCGTTTTCCGCCCACTTCACGCGGCCCTGGTCCGGCTGCAGGCCGGCGATGTCGCCCGCGATGCAGCGCAGCATGGTGGTCTTGCCGGCGCCATTGGCGCCGATGATGGCGATGCGCTCGCCCGCTTCGACCATGATGGAAAAGTTCTTGAACAGCTGGCGGTCGAAGCCTTTCGAGATGTTCTCCACTTCCACTGCCAGGCGGTGCAGTTTCTTCTCGCCGTCGAAACGCACGAACGGATAGGCACGCGACGATGGCTTGATGTCGTCGACCTTGATTTTTTCGATCTGCTTGGCGCGCGAGGTGGCCTGGCGGGCCTTGGATTTGTTCGCGGCGAAGCGGCGCACGAATTCCTGCAGCTCGGCAACTTTGTCTTTCGCTTTCGCGTTGTTGGCCAGCTGCTGGTTGCGCGCCTGGGTCGAGGCGAACATGTATTCGTCGTAGTTGCCCGGATAAATCTTCAGGGTACCGTAATCCATGTCGGCCACGTGGGTGCACACCTGGTTCAGGAAGTGGCGGTCATGGGAAATGATGATCATGGTGGAGTTGCGCTCGTTGAGCACGTCTTCCAGCCAGCGGATGGTGTTGATGTCCAGGTTATTCGTCGGCTCGTCGAGCAGCAGGATGTCCGGATTCGAGAACAGCGCCTGTGCCAGCAGCACGCGCAGCTTCCAGCCTGGCGAGACATTGCTCATCGGACCTTGATGCAGGTCAATGGCGACACCTGCACCCAGCAGCAGTTCGCCGGCGCGCGATTCAGCCGTGTAGCCGTCGTACTCGGACACTTTGCCTTCCAGCTCGGCCGCCTTCATGTAGTCCTCGTCCGTCGCTTCCAGGTTCGCGTAGATCGCATCGCGTTCCTGCATCGCGGCCCACATTTCCGTGTGACCCATCATGACGACGTCGAGCACGCGCATGTCTTCAAACGCAAACTGGTCCTGGCGCAGCTTGCCCAGGCGCTCGTTGGTATCGAGCATGACATTGCCGCCCGACGGGTCCAGGTCGCCGCCGAGGATCTTCATGAACGTCGACTTGCCGCAGCCGTTCGCGCCGATCAAGCCATAGCGGTTGCCGTCGCCGAACTTGACGGAGATATTCTCAAACAATGGCTTGGCGCCAAACTGCATCGTAATATTTGCGGTTGAAAGCATGTGATATTAGGTCTTTATTCAGTTAAAACAGCTAGTTAGGTACTTTTCTCCCATTATACAGCACCCACCATGAACCACTGTATAAGACCCCCTAAAACAATGACTTACAGCGGTATATTCGACGATTTCTAACGCGCAGGCGCTCGAGCTGGCAAACCAAGTAGGGAGGGACAGCAGCTATCTTAGAATGGTTAATGGATGTGCCATGACGCCCCCTTTCACTGACCGCAGACCGCGCCACTGGCATATTTACAAGCTTCGCAAAGAATGCTGGGTGGTAAAAAGCGCGACGGCACACTGGCTTTGTTTGCGCTTACACAGGGATGCCACCTACAGCGCGTTTTAACATAGCCTCAGCAATCCTGCGAAAGGCATTATGCGATTCTCAGCTGCAATGATCTTCATCTGGTTTTTTCCGGATGCGTAGGTGCGCCGGTAGGTCGCCCGTCTGAACACATCGCTGTTGGCATGAACTGCTTCGCCCTCGCCGCCCGCTTCTGCACGCCCGCTAGTTACGAGCACCAGGGCGAGTACCTGCAGTTGAACTATGGCAGCGCGGCGGCCGGATGCAAGGTCACCTTCCTAGTCGACCAGGCGCAGCGCGTGGTAGGCAAGGCATGCGCTGTACGATATCGGTACGTGCCGCGCCGTGCCTCATAGTTCAGCGGTCCCAGCCCCTGCGCTTCCTGGCCATTGAAATCGAGTTCGGTAGTGTCCTGGATGCACAGCACGACCGGATGGTCCTGCATGCGTTCGCGGGTGCGTTCCCAATGCAGAGCCAGGATGCTTTCCCACGACACCTCATCTTTGCCGAGAAAGCGGTAGGCCGCACAGGTTTCGCTCCAACTGTCGCAGGCTTCGGGAATGCTCGCCGTCGGCTTCCCTGTAAATCGTTCCATCAGTGGTCTCGCTCGTTTGTCGAGGCGAGCATCGCCCAGGTCCGGTCCCGCAAACTCTTGATCCGTCCAGCGGCTCGTTACCTTGGCCAATACGTCACCCAAAGTCAAAGAGTAAACGGGATCTCGCCAACGTTTACAAGACCCTCGGGTAACTCATTGAATGTTAACGACTTTCTTGACGGCGCTGGGCCGTGTAGCAGACTTATGTATAACGGTATGGTTATTCCCTGTACAGAACTTCAACCATATCGCCACGGGCAAGAGCGAAAACTTGATCCAAACTATCCACCTCGAACTCCGAATAACTTAACTCTAATCCAACCAGCCCAGACGCATTTATCGGGAATGGACTAGACTCCACTTCAATGATTTTTCGGAGTCCAACAAAGACGTATGCAGCCTTTTGCTCGTTAAGTTCAAGGTGCCCGTCCTCGCTGAGATCTTCGTTTCCCTTGGCGATTTGAATCGCCCTTCCCGAGGCTTGATCCACATCTTCAGCATCAATTAGATAAACATTTTCATGGACAAGAAACGTATCTTGCTCTTGTCCACGAACCTGGAAGTAAAAAATCGCATGTGCACAACAAAGCATAATTGCCTCCAATCAGGATTACGGGCATGTCTTGCGGCTATCTTTGCCCTTGTTCCACTTGCCACGCGCCTTTTCTTCGTTGGTCAAGCGTTTTCGCTCTTCTGCACTCGTGCGCGGGTCCTTCAGACGCGCTTCAATTTCCGCGTCGGATACTCCAATCAAACCCGTATCCTTGATGTTCTGCGAGCCCCCCCCTTGGAGAACTTGACGAAGTCTGAAAACCCGTCACCGATTGCGTTGCCTATCGAGGAGAAAACCTTACTTATTGCATCGCGGCAGCCCGAGGACATGGCGCAACCGACTATCAAAACTCCACCGCCGATCACAATATCATCTGCGATAGCGATTTCCCCCGTAGGGGCTACGTAGCTAATCGGGTTACCCTCCACATAGGCATTGGTGTTGATGCCGCCAGCCAACCCAATTGGATCGCTCTGTAAATACCGCCCCAGCGAAGCATCATCGTAACGGTGCCAGTTATACCACAAGCCAGATTCGGTATCGTAATACTGCCCAGGGAAACCAACATGCATGCCGCCGATATTGTCGACGAATACGGTGCGGTCAAATGCGGCATTTTCGGCACGCCAGGCAACGGCGCCAGTCGAACCGGTCAACACTTCCGGACGTCCCAACTTGACGTTGTGGCCGGCGTAGAACTGGCCATCGCGCAGCACGCCAAGCATCTCTCCACCTAAAAAATACAAGGGGCAGTGAATGGCAAGAAAATATGATTGCCGCTTTTCCATTTAGCCGCTACGCTGCGGCACACCGCATTTCCAACCCAGCTGACAGGCATCCCTTGAAAAAAATTACCCTTGCCGCCACCGTGGCCGCCATCGTCGTCGCCGCCACCGCCTACGCTTCGCCCTACTACGCCTTGCGCCAGATCAAGACCGCCCTGGCCGAGCGCAATGCCGACGCGCTGGCCGCCCACGTGGACTTCCCCGCCCTGCGCGCCAGCGTGAAGGCCCAGCTGGAGGCCGGCATGGCCCGCAGCATCGAGGCCACCGCCGGCAGGGACAACCCCTTCGCCGCCCTGGGCCAGTCCATCGCCGGCGCCATGCTGGGCAAGATGGTCGACGCCATGGTCTCGCCGGCCGGCGTCGTCGCGCTGGTCAACAAGAGCGCCGTCAGCCCGCAAGCCGATGCGAATGGGGATGCGCCTGCCGATGGCGCGCAGGACAAGGCCGACTACTCTGCCGCGTATGCCGGCATCAACAAGTTCGTCGTGCGCGCACGCGATGGCCGCCAGGAAGGCGCGCTGGTCCTGCAGCGCCACGGCATATGGACATGGAAACTGAGCGGCATCGAGCTGGCGCCGGCGGTGGCCGGGCAGTAGCAAGGCGGCGGCATGGCGGCCTGCCTCGACAATTACACTGCAGACTATCCATGATAATTCTCATAAATAAATATTTATCTGGAGAATTTAATTACCTTGGAAAGGTCTAGTTGCCGCCGCAGCAGCCGCCGGTAAGTTGACAGCCGATTTACATCGGCGGAAGAAGCCTCGATCCGCACATTTCGCAGATAAGACATGCCATCCTTTTTCCGGCAGCGCACCCACACCGACAGCATGCCCGGGCGCCACAGCCACGGGCGGTACTCCGCCGGCGTTATTGCTTAAATACCACAGCGTGTATATTGGCGAGAAATTTGTAAAAAATATATACCACAATACCAACTTGCAGTTACCGAACTGAGCCAAATCCATCCATAAGGAGCTCATATGCAAGTTACCTGTCCAAGCGCTATCGCCGCACTGCTCCTCCTTGGCGGCTGCTCTTCCCTCCCCGGCACCCGATTTGGCCTGTCCGACTCCTCCATCAATATGCTTCTGAGCGGAACTGACCACGCCACGGTGCAGCAAAAAGAGGAACTCAAGAAAGCTTCGAGTAATTTTGATACTGCCCTCAATGTTTGCCGGGAAAAGGCCAGCGAGTATCAGCGCAAGATTACCCGCACCGGCTATTCTGAGGTCGGTGTCGTGACAGTAGGCATTGTTGCTGGCTCGATCATCGTGCCGGCACTGGCGGCCAAGGCGGCGGCGAAATCGGCCATCGCGGCATGGGGCGGGGTCTCTGGCGCCGCGAATGGCTATCAGTATGCGGCCAGCCAACGGGGATTGGGATCGGCCGACTATTCCGCAGCCTATAGCGTGATGTCGGCCAAGGTTGCCGTTGCCATGAATGAATATAGCGCGGCGGGGACGGACCCCGTCAAAGCCGCAGGCGCCGTGGCAAAACTGGTGGTCGCATGTGAATTCCCGTCGCCCAGCGAAATTGCAGCCGCCATGCCTGCCTACGCACCGGATGCGCCCCAGAATGCCGCATTTGAAGCTGGTCCGGACGGCAACGGGATAATCAAGATTACTCCGCCAGGCAGCGATGGCGGCGCCAATATCACGGACTACCTCGTCAGCATCAGTCCGGGCGGCCCGATCGTTTCGCCAGCGGACTTCCGGGATCGCACGCAGCCGACCATTTCCGTCACGTCCCTGGCCCCTGGCCAGAAATACCAGTTGGTCATCCGCGCACAAAACCGCATCGGCACCAGCGGCGGGATGGTCAAAGTCATCCCCGAGGGGGCCAAATGAACAATGCCATCGCGATCCTGTTCGCCTTCATGCTGGCATGGGGCGTTCCCGCTGCGGCGCATGCGTATCAAATCAGCCCATGCTACCGCATCCTGACCTACAGCGGCGGCGCACCGCATGAAAAAGCGGTGCGCTGGCGTAGCCACTCCTGTGCGCTGGTACTGGGCCGGCAGCAGAGAACTGCCGTGCATGAACATCTGACGGCGGCGGCACTGCGCGAATACCGTGGCGGCGCCATGCCCGCGCCGGCGGCAGACTGGACGTGGCCGTACATGATGGAAGCTGGCTGGCCCACAGATAGTCCCAAGCATCGCTCGTTCGCCATCATTTTCGGTACCTGGTGGAATGACGACCCGCTGATGCTGACGCTGGGCCAGTCCTGGGATTTCTCGGCAGGCGGCTACAAGGTCTGGTCGGCATTTCAACCGCGGCGCGCGAAATACGCCGGGGCGCAAGACGACTGCGGCGTGGATGCCGACGTCCACCTTGCCAGGGCATCGCACCTGGGCAAGCTGCAGCATCTGCACTTCATGACGACGCAGGCAACGGCGGATGATGCCGCGCGCGGCCAGCGCGTGGAGCACACGGTGCAGGCCGCATTGACGTGGATGGCCTTTGCCTATCAGGTGGCGACGGGCGAACTGCGGCCCGATCACCCCCTCACGGCCACAAAGCAGGCGGAA
Organism: Janthinobacterium sp.; assembly: GCF_009923995.1. Taxonomy (GTDB): domain Bacteria; phylum Pseudomonadota; class Gammaproteobacteria; order Burkholderiales; family Burkholderiaceae_D; genus Janthinobacterium. The sequence continues at coordinate 10,495 of NZ_RFSK01000038.1, forward strand.
CTCAGCCTGCCTTCCATTGCCCTCAATCACTGTGTGCGCCCCGAGAATGTCAAGATCCGCACCCTGTTCGCCCGCCAGGGACAAGCGATAGAGGAACGCAACATGCAAACGCCCGATGTTGCACTGGGCAGCATGCTGCATATTCTGCAAGACTCGTTTTCGCCGGCGCACGCCTGCCGCGTGGGCCGCGAGGTGGACGGCAGGCAGCAGGCGCTGTTGCGCGACGTGGAAAACTACGCGCTGCAGGACAAGCAAGCGCACGCGGCGCTCGACCAGCATCCGGCATGGTTCCTCGAATATCTGAAGACCGGCCAGCATGTGTATGGCAACGACCCCGTCACCGTCGGCGCCTGGCTGATATCGGCGGTGGACCGCAAGCTGCCGTGGGCGGAGGTGGAAGCGCATTTGCGCGCCACGATCTTTGCGCCGCTGCCATTGGGCGGCGCGGACGAAGCGGAGCAATGCCTGGAGCGATCGTGATCCATGGAAGCGCCATGCGGCGGCATGGGGGCAGACCTTGCCCTTGATTCTTCCGTGCGGCCATGTGCAAAAGCGCGATTCGGTGCAAGAATGCCCGACACTGTCCAATCGCGCCCATCCAGGCGCCCATGAGATCCCCCATGCTTGCCAAACACCTTATCCCCCTGGCCGCCGGCCTGCTCCTCGCCCACGCCGCCCTGGCGGCTGCCACGCCGCTGGATGCGCCACAACGCCAGCGCAGCGCATCCTCCGAGCACGCCCATTCCCTCGAAGCGCGCATGCAGGCGGAAACGTCGCAGGCCGCCGATCCGGACGCGCCCGCGCCGCTGCCCGTGCCCAGCGACATCTCGCTGGCCGAGCTGGAGCGCCGCCTGGCGCTGGGCCAGGCACAGGCCGCTGAAAAACACCTGAGCAGCGCGCTCGATCCCGCCATCCTGGCGGCCCTGGCGCGGCAGATGGATTGCCGCGATATCGTCGGCGTGCAGCCGTTCGGCTTCCCTCTGGAGCAGTCGCAGCCCACCGTCCTGAGCGGCGGCCACCTGCTGGCGCGCTGCCCGGACCGGGCCTACGTGACGATCACGGCGATGTCGATGGCGGGCAAGGCCGGCAAGCGCGCCAGCGTGTCACCGCAATCGTTCAGTCAGAGAGTCGATGGCCGGCCCGCGCGGCGCCTGTACTACAAGGCGCCCAGCGGCCGCCAGAGGGAGACGCTGACCATCGTCGACGGCAGCTATGCATATGCGCTGGAGTACTGGTCGCTCGATGACAGCCAGCAAACCGGCATGGTCGGCATGCGCCGCATGGAAACATTGACGCTGCCATAATAAAACGGGCGCAAACGGGAAAACTACTGTATATTCATACAGTTACCCACCACATCCCCGTCCGGCATGCCAACACACCCGCATCGCGCCTTACCCTATACCATTTCCGTCAGCGCCACGATCGACGCGGAAGTCGAGCACGTCATCCTGGATGGCTTGAACGCCTACAACGATGCGATCACGGGCCATAGCGACCGGCAGGCGCTGAGCGTGGTCGTGCGCGACCGCGACAGCCAGCGGGTGCTGGGCGGCGCCATGGGCCGGACCTCGCTGGGCCTGCTTTTCCTGGATCTGTTTTATCTGCCCGCCGCCTTGCGGGGAGTGGGCCTGGGCAGTGAGATACTGGAACAGTTCGAGGCAGAAGGCCGCCGGCGCGGCTGCGTCTCGGCGGTGCTGTACACCATCAGTTTCCAGGCGCCGGCATTCTACGAGCGCCGCGGCTGGCGTGCATTTGGCGAGATTGCCTGCAGTCCGGAAGGAACGAGCCGCGTATTCATGAGCAAGACCTTGCAGGCCGCCGTCTAGACTGTAAACGACAGCGGCCGGCGACAAACATGCCGCCGGCCGCCATGGGCAACAGTTGCTTACATGCCCAGGGACTTGAGCAGGTCGGCGTTGTCGTCGTCTTCCGCTTCCGCGGCAGGCGCCGGGGCGGCATCCCGTTCGCGGTTCGCGAATTCGCCATCCATCAGCGAGTCGGCGTCGACTTCGCGCGAATCGAAATCGTGCAGCTTGATGAACTCGGTACGGTCGATCGCCAGCTCCAGGTAGAAGATGTTGTTCTTTTCCGTGTAGAAGGTGACGCGGCGCATTTCCGGGCGGTCCAGCGGCGTGTCGACGCTGAGCATCACCTGCTTGTTCAGCACCAGCATCTTCGGCTGGCTCTGCGTGATATTCGTCTGCAGCTCGCGCCGCACCTTGCCCGTGAAGTCGCCCACGATCTGGTTCATCAGCTCGCCCATGATGTTGGACACTTCGTCCGACGTGTAGAAGCTGGCCAGCTCCGACTTCGGCATGCCCATGTGCAACATGTAGCGTTCGTAGATTTCCATCGCCGTATCGGCGGCGAAATTGAGCACCACCAGGCCCGTGAAGCCGCCGTCGAACATCACGAAGCAGCCGATGTCCGGTTTCAGGCCGGTCTTGGTGATGCGCTGCACCATCCCGGAATAATTGACCTTGCTTTGCGTTGCCACGTTGAGCACCCGGACGACCGAGTTGCACAAACTCATCAACAAATCTTCTGTACCGTACACAACATCCTTTTCTGCATCCATGAGCAACCTCTCCTACTATTTGAAAGATGACAGCACTGTTCCCTGCCCGTCGCGAGCCGAAACTGACCGTTTCGCTCAGCAGGCGGGCGACTTCACCTTTGCATGCCTGACCGTGCCTGGCAGCACCAGCTGCCTGTTGTTTTTGCCTGTTATTGCTACCTATGCTTACATTTTTCTGTATAGAAATAAGTATCAGATGCGCAGAATACCCAGATGTAACATTTCCGTCCAGCCATACCTGCGTTTACTTGATGATCTGTGCGGAAATACCATATCTGGCCAGGATCCTCGCGCCGGCAAGGGAAAGGCGGCTAGAAATCGAGGGCGCGCAAGGCCACGCCGCGCAGCAGCAGGTCGCGGCTCAGGCTGGCAAAGGCGCGCTGGCCGATGCGCGCGCGGTGGGCGTCGAAAATGGCCAGCCAGTCGCCGCCCCGGCCCTCATCGAGGCGATGCAATGCCGTCACGCTGATGCGGCAGCACCTGGGCGCCCCGAAGACGGTCAGGCGGAAGGTGATGCCTTCGCCCGCCTGGTCGAGCGCGATACTGTCGCGCAAGATTTCATAGGGCATGGATAACCTCCCCGCCCGGCGCAGGCAGCCGGCACGGCCGGCGGTGTGCCGGCAAGCGCAGGGACGGGCCGGCGGTGCGGCGGGGGGACTGGGGCGCGGCGCGCGGGGCCGCAGGGAAGACAGGCATCATGGCAATCCAATGCTGAAGGTGGTAATGGCTGGAGACTACTGGTATTGCCTGCCGGCCACCGTCTGTTACCATACACAGGCGCACATGCCAGCCGCGCCATGCACGGCGCCCCTGTGTTATTGTCTTCCCATGGACAACCCGCGCAGGTGCCGTGCATGCATAACATCGTTACCAGTGTCTCGTTCCGCTACATCGATCCGCGCCACAAGGAAGCGGGGCCGAGCCGTGAATTCGTCAACCAGAACATCCTGCTGCCGCCCGGCGCCCACCTGCCGCGCATGGGCGAAGCCATAGAACTGATGCACTGGGACCTCAACCGCGACATGAAGTCCGGCGTGTATTCGGTCCTGTTCGTCCACACGCGCATCGCCCTGTTCGACGGCAACGACAGGCCGTCGGGCTGGCACACCACGGTCACGGTGGGCCCCCACCCGGACGACATCGACGCGCGCTTCCTCACTGCCCCCTCCTGACGGCGGCGCCCCTTGTTCCCGCCTTGCGCCAGCGCCTAGAATAGCGGGATATTTATCCAATCCACATCAGACAGGAACGTGGCGGCTGCCGGCGGCACCGCCACGTGCCATGCAGGGAAAGACCACACCTAGATGAGTACTCTGGTAGAACAGGCAACACAGGAAATGACGGCGGCCATCCACGCCTGGTTCGATGAGCGCCTGCGGCGCACGGACCTGGAACAGTCCGTCAAGCGGACAAGCTTGCAAGCAGGCATCTTCAATGACTTCATGCTCGACTACAAGCCGGGGCGCACGACGGCCGACGACGTCGACCTGGGCCTGGACGACGAGGCCCGCCCCCGCACGCCGGCGCGCCTGGACGAGGCGCAAGTACGCGAGCTCATCGCGCCCCGGCTGACGGCCCTCGTGCAGGCCCGCCTGGCCCCGCTGGTGGACACGGCCATGATCGACTACCGCTTCACGTGCCGCGGCAAGTTCCAGACGGCGCAGGGCATGCTGCACCTGACGCTGCTGGAATACGTCAACGAGGACAAGCGCCAGGCCTTGCTGGCACGCATACAGGCGTATATTGGCGACAAGCTCGCGCACGGCCAGCAGCCGACCAAGCCGCTGGAAACCTTTTTCCTGGCCCGCCACCTGCTCGACCCGCAGCTCTTCCCGCAACTGGACGTGGCCTGGACCATCGCCCAGTACGCGCGCATCGAGGCAGTCAACAAAACCAGCCCGGAGGCGCTGGCCGAACACCGCCACGACATCATCCGCGCCATCAGCCAGTGGGCGCAGGACGATTTCCTGCCGCAGTTCTACGACCGCGCCCTGTCCGCCTACCGCGCCACGCAATACACGCCCAAGGCAGGCGCCCTGCCCGCCGCGCAAGCCCTGCAGGCGATGGACCTGCTGCTGCATGGCGCCGTGATGATCTTGCGCCACGAGCCCAGCTACGCCAAGGCGAAGGGCGTCAAGTTCCTGCAGATCGCCCGCGACCTGGGCAGCGAACGGGCCGCGCGCATGCTGGACGAAGGCAGCGGCACCTTCGGCACGGAGGAAAGCCAGCTCTCCAATGCGCTGCTGGCATGCCGCGCCAACGACGTCTTTGCCACGGTCAGCATCGCCATCGCGCGCGAGGAAGAAGACGCGTATGCGCAGGCGCTGGCCTTCCTCACGCACTTGCTGCGCCAGGGCTTCCCGAAAAGCTACCAGATCACGCTCACGTCGAAGGCCAGGGAGTATCTGCCCGTGACGGGCCTGGCCAGGTCCGGCACGCATCGCTTCTTTGCGGGCGCCCTCGCCTTCCCCGCCCTGCAGGGGGCGCTGGAAGCGTATGCGCGCGCCGCCATCGCCAGGTTCGAGTTCTATGCCGACACGGAAGGCGAAAAGAATTGCATGCCCGGCAGCTATGCCGTATTTGGCCTGGGCTTGCTCGATGCCCGCTACTTCCCCCTCGTGCAGGACTACATGGCGCAGGTGGACGAGGGGCACCAGTCGGTGCAGGACGGTTTCACGGCCGCCTTCGTGGCGCGCCACGGCGTCACGCTGCAGACCATTCCCGTGCTCGTGGCATGCCTGCGCGCCTGCACGGACAGGGTGAAGCTGAAGATCGCGGCGGACTTCGAGGACGTGGAACGGCTCGAGTGCCTGGCGCGGCAATTGCACGGCCTGGAAGACTACCTGGTGGAACACGTGCTGTACGCCATCTGGGGCAAGCCGGAAAAACTGGCCGCCCTGGCGCGCAAGGCGGACGGCCGGCGCAGGGAGCTGCTGCTGGCCCTGCTGGCGGCGGCCAGCCAGGCGGCGGCCTGAAGTGTGCAACGGTGTGCAACGTTATGACTTTCACCATATACAATGCGCGACGCTGGAATTGCCGTAAAGCATTTCCGGCGCCAGACATTGAATCGTGGAGAAAATACATGCACCAAATGAAACAAATTCCTGCCGCCACACTGCTGGCCGCCCTCGCCGCCGTGATCCAGCCCGCCATGGCGGCAGATACGGCCGCGCCGGTACTGGCGCCCGTGGAAGTGGCCAATCTGTACATCAAGACCATCATCAACCAGGACGAGGCCAGCGTGGCCAAGCTCAACGCCTACCTGCGCCCCACGCGCCTGGCCGGCCACCAGTCCGCCGAGTATGCCTCGTACAGCGCCCTGCAGGAGGCGAACGCGCAGTTCCCGAAAGAAACGGGCAAGCTGATCGCCGGCCTCTTCCCCGCCGCCATGCAGGCCGCCGTGACGCCGGCAGCCGAACTGCTGGCAGGAAATATCATTGCCGCCAAGAATGGCGCCGTGTGCCAGGCCATCAAGGCCGCCCCCGTGACGGTGGAAAACGGCATGCAGACGGCGGCCGTCAGCTTCGAATGCCAGATCGTCAAGGTGCCCGTCGCCTGGGCGCCTGCCGCGCAGCAGCTGGCGAAGAGCGGCTGCAAGGTGGAGCAATGCGTGGCCGGCTTGCAGAACATCGCCGCGACCTACGCCGCTTCGCCGAAACAGGCATGGCGGGCCGTGTTTGCCGTCAGCCGCGAAAAGGACACGGAAGCATGGCGCAACGATTTTGCGCGTGAAACTTTTGATGAAATCTGGGAATACCTGTAATCACGGCCTCGTCTAAAATGGCTGCATGAACAAAGTGATTCCAGTACCGCAGCCCGCAGGCTTGGCCCTGCTGCGCCTGCTCGACCCCGGCCATGCAGAAGGCGAACTGGGCCGGCAAGTGCTGGCGCGGGACTTGCCGGCCCTGGACGGCAAGCAATTGCTGGCCCTGCTGCGCCGACTGCGCGCCGCCCAGTCCAACCAGCAGCACTACGGGGGCGCCAGCGCCGGGCAGGCAGAACAGCTGTTCGGCGCCGCCATCGCCGCCGTCAAGGCGGAACTGGCCACGCGCCCGCACATCCCCAACAAGCAGGAAGCGAAGGCCCTGCGCCAGGCGGCGGCAAGGAAGCGCTGAGCCGGCAGCAGGCCCGGCGGCCCACCCTCGGTGGCGCCGCACGCCCCGCCCTTGCTTGAGCGGCCGTGCCGGGCACGGACACGGGGCATGACGTCTGGCGTCAGGCGGCCCGCCTACCGTGCGCGGCGGCGCGCCGGTGCCCTCCTATAATCAGTGCCACCCTGTTTTCACGCACTGAAAGGATCTCCCCATGCCGATGCCATTTTCCCGCCATGCGCTGCACTGCGCCGTGTTCACCCTGGCCAGCGTGGCCGGCCTGCAAACGGCCCAGGCCCAGCAGTTCGGCCCCATCGACGCGCGCGCCGTGTGGACCGAGCGTTCGCTGTCGGCCTGCCGCAGCGAACAATCGTCCACCGCGCCCGACGTCTGCCTGCTGCGCACCATGCAGCGTGCCGGCGCCCGTCCGCAAGCCATCGCCGCCGCCCGCATGCTCGTGAAGGCGGACAAGGCCGGCTTCATTTCCGCCTGGCGCCCGCTGGGCAAGGCGGCCCTGGCCACCGTCACCTATCCGTTTCGCGCCAACACGAACGAAGGCAGCCTGCTGATCGGCAGCGATGGCGCGGCCATCGACGTCGACGAAGGCTCGCTGCGCGAGGAAGACCGCGCCACGCCCGCCTGGCGCGCCTTCGCCGCCGCCCACCCGGACGCCGTGCCGTTCGCGCCGGCCGACTTCGTGGGCAGCACGGCCACGGCCGACGGCGGCCAAAGCGCGCTGTTTTCCACGCCCCTGAAGAGCTGCCATGCCTGCGCCGACGATGGCGCCCTGCTGGTCGCCTACGCCATCGACAGGGACGGCATCGTGCGCGGGCGAAAACTCTTGGCGATCAAGTAATACTGTGTCAAAGATAAGATAGAATTGCTTGATGGCATGTCTATACGAGTACATGCCATCTATCCACACTAACTTATCACGGGAAAACATGCGCCGCTCTAGTCTTGCACTGCACCTCACCGCCGCCCTGCTGCTGTCCAGTACCTTCCACCTCGCCACCGCCGCCGCACCCGCCGTTGCCGCCAGCGCGGCCGCGCCGCTGGTCATCGGCGAAAGCTTCACCATCGATTCGCAGGCGCTGAAGGAAAAACGCCACATCAACGTGTACATGGCGCGCGCCTGGGACACCCCGCCCGACGCCCCCTTGCCCGTGCTGTACATGCCCGATGGCGGCGTGGCCGAAGATTTCCTCCACGTCGCCGGCTTGCTGCAAGTGTCCGTTGCCAACGGCACGATGCGCCCCTTCATGCTGGTCGGCATGCAAAACACGCAGCGCCGGCGCGACCTGACGGGACCGACCGAGAATGCGGAAGACCGCAAGATCGCCCCCGTCGTGGGCGGCGCGGCGGCCTACCGCGATTTCATCCGCGATGAATTGATGCCGGAAGTCAAGCGCCGCTACCGCACGACGGGCGAGACGGCCATCGTCGGCGAATCGCTGGGCGGCCTGTTCGTGGTGGAAACGTATTTGCTGGAGCCGCAGCTGTTCGACCATTACCTGGCGTTCGACCCCAGCCTGTGGTGGAACCACGGCAGCCTGCCGCGCCAGGCGGGCACGCTGCTGGCCAAGGGCAAGCCCGGCAAGCACAGCCTGTACCTGGCGTCCAGCAGCGAGGCCGGCATCGCCACCGAAGTGCAGCGCCTGTCCGACGTGCTGCAGCGGCAGGCGCCGCCGGGCTTGCAATGGCACGTGGAAAAGATGCCGGAGGAAACCCATGGCACCATCTATCACCCGGCCGCCCTGAAAGCCTTCCGCGCCGTGTTCAAGCCGCAGGCGCCGGCCAGCCAGTAAAACATGGACAAACTGTAATCTTGCGCCAGCCTCGGGCGCAGGATCGGACGAGTAAAATCGGCTGCCCTTTACCGGCAGCCTTTTTTTCGCCCACCCGAGTCCCCAATCATGAGCTTCTTGCAACTATTTATCCTCTCCGTCGTCCAGGGCTTCGCCGAACTGCTGCCCGTGTCCAGCTCCGCCCACGTCATCATGGCGGAAAAACTGATGGGCCTGGACCCCACCTCGCCCGAGCTGACCATGCTGCTCGTGATGTTGCATACCGGCACCATGTTCGCCGTCATCGTGTATTTCTGGAAATCCTGGCGCAGCACCTATTTCAGCTCGGCCGCCGCCTTCCGCAGCAATGTGCTGCTGCTGGCCGCCGCCACGGTCCTGACGGGCTTCGTCGGCTTCGGCTTGCTCAAGGGCATCACCCACGTCATGAGCAAGGATGCGCCCGGCTTTGAGATCGAACACCTGTTCGGCAACGCGAAACTGATGGCGGGGGCGCTGGCCGCCGCTGGCGTGCTGATCATCGTCTCCTCGCGCCTGCAAGCGCGCGACAGCGGCACCCTGTCCATCGGCAAGGCCATGGTGATCGGCGCCGTGCAGGGCCTGTGCCTGCCCTTCCGCGGCTTTTCCCGCTCCGGCGCCACCATTTCGGCCGGCATCGCCATGGGCGTGCCGCAGCGCCGCGCCGAGGAATTCAGCTTCGCCCTGGCCGTCGTGCTGACACCCGCCGTGCTGGTGAAGGAAGGCTGGCGCTTCTACCAGGCCGTGGCGAATGGCAGCCTGGACCATCTGCAGCACGGCAACAGTGTGCTGTCCCTGCTGGGACCCAGCCTGCTGGGCATGCTGCTGTCCTTCCTGGCTGGCCTGCTGGCACTGCGCTGGCTGTCGCACTGGCTGGAACAGGGCCGCTGGCATTTCTTTGGCGCCTATTGCCTGTTTGCTTCCTTGGTGGTGCTGTACGTAGGGTAAAATCGCCGGGTTTGTCATTTGCCACTCACCATCCCAGCCAGGTTTTACTGAAAGCCAACGATGAATTTCGCCGCCACCGCCGCCCTTTCCCTTGCCATGTCCACCGATGCCTTCGCGGCCGCCGTGGGCAAGGGCGCCGCCCTGCACAAGCCGCAATGGCGCGAGGCGCTGCGCACGGGCCTGATCTTCGGCGTCATCGAAGCCATCACGCCCGTCATCGGCTGGGCCCTGGGCAGCGTGGCCGCGCCCTACGTGGAAGCGTGGGACCACTGGATCGCCTTCAGCCTGCTGGGCATCATCGGCTTGCTGATGATACGCAACGCCCTCGCCGACGCCGACGAGGAAGAAGCGCCGGCGCAGTCGCATTCGTTCTGGGTGCTGGCCGTCACGGGCCTGGCCACGAGCATCGATGCCATGGTGGTGGGCGCGGGCCTGGCCTTGCTGGGCGCAAACATCGTCGTGACGGCCGCCGCCATCGGTTTTTCCACCTTCGTCATGGTGACCCTGGGCGTGATGCTGGGCCGCGTGCTGGGCACCATCGCGGGCCGGCGCGCCGAACTGGTGGGCGGCCTCGTGCTGATCATCATCGGCTGCGTGATTTTATACGAGCACATCGGCCACCCCGCCTGAGGCGCAGGCCGGCGCGCGGAGCCGGGAACGGGGCGCGCACGGCACAGCGGCGCGGCCCCCGGCCCGCTTTGTGCTACATTCGGTACTCTGCTTTCATGTCTCGCAAGGTGACCATCATGGAAACTCTGGAGCTGCTCTTTGCCTCGCTGGTGCGCACCACGGCCGAATCGATCCGCGACCACCACGTCCCCTTCGCCATCAAGCACGACGAGCGCGCCTATTTCGAATGGATGGATGGCCACCCGATCGACGGCTACATCCAGGAAGCCTACCGGGAAATCGAGGAAACGGCCCAGCAGCTGCGCGCCATCCGCGCCGGGTGAGGAAGGCGGCCGCACGCTGCCGCGCGGGCGGCTGGGCGGCTGGCGATGCTCACCGCAGTGCGGCCGCGCATCCGCTGCGATTGCTGCGCTTGCGACCCGCGGCGATATGCCGGTGGAACGATTTCAAAGAACGTATTGATCCAGATCAAACACTCTGCCGTTCGATACGCGCAACAAGGTCTGTGCCACGACAATCAGGTCGGGAGGCGGCAAACATGGATCAGCATCAAAAACATCAGATCAGGGGCTATGAATTCCATGTGGCGGGGGCGCTGGAGAAGGACGGGCGCTACCGGGGCATGATCCTGATCAGCCGGCGCGGCGACACGCAGCAGGTGTATGCCAAGCCCGTGCTGATCGAGACAGCCAGCAGTTTCAAGTCCGTGCACGCGGCGCTGATCGAAGCGTCGGCGTATGCCCAGGAAATCATCTATAACGGCGCCATCAAGGCGCTGTTGCCAGCGGAAGCGCCCGCCAGCGGCAAGCAGGCGCCGCAGCCGCCTGACCTGGTCGGCAACTAGAAGCTGGACCGAAGCTGGAGGTGGCCGGCAAGCAATGCCTGCCGGCCGTCCGGCGGCACGCGTATAATCACGCGCTTCCTTGACGAAAGTACACAAGAATGGAATATGTGAATCTGCCGCTGGTCTTCCTGGTCGGCTGCGCCCTGATCGCCTTGCTGGCCAAGAAGAATGGCTACTCGTGGTATCTGTTCTTCTTCGCCGTGGCCGTGCCCGCCCCGCTGTTGCTGCTGGCCCTGCCCCATGTGCTGGGCGCGGACCTGGCATCGCACACGGGCGTGCGGGCGACCGCTGCCCTGCTCTTTCCCCTCGTGGGCCTGATCGTTGCCTTGCGGCGCAAACGCTAGCCCCGCCTCAGCGGGCCGGCGCGCCGTCGGCCAGGCGCCAGCCTATCGACAAGGCCACTTGCTGCGCCTCTTTTTCGTTGCTGCAATCATCATAATCGCAGGTGTCCGCATACGCGCCGCACGCCTGGTTCTGGCTCACGTACGACCCCACCCAGCGGCCATCGCGGCGCTGGCTGGCCGTGGCGCTGATGGTGAAGCCTTTGTGGATGGTGGGATTTTCAAAAGGCATAATTCCTCCGATGCAAGAAGCGTCAGGGACCTGACTGGCTTCCACTGTGCGCCTTCCGCCGTCCGCAGTCTGTACGTTTGATCACACTCACGCCACGCGCGCGCGCCGCCCTCGCGCCAGGCGGCGATCGGGTATGATTTCGCCATGTGTGGACGATTCGATCAAAATGACACGGCGCGCGTGCTGGCGTCGTCCTTCGGCTGGACCGACGCGGTCTTCGACAGCGAGGCCGAGCCGCACCTGAACGTGTCGCCCGGCACCTACCGGCCCGTGCTGCACATACAGGACGGCGTGCGCCGGGTCGACGACGTCTTCTGGGGCTACCGTCCCGCCTGGGCAGCGGCCGCCGTGCCCGCGCCCGGCAAGAAGAAAATTCCCATCGCCATCAATGCCCGCCTGGAAAAACTCGCCGGCGCCTACTGGAAACCCCTGCTGCGCACGGGGCGCGGCATCGTCTGCGTGGATGGCTGGTATGAATGGACGGGCGAGAAAGGCAGCAAGCAGCCGTGGCACATCCACCGCCAGGACCGCGCGCCCCTGTTCCTGCTGGCGCTGGCCCAGTTCGGCCCGTACAAGCACAGCCGCGAGGAAGCGGGCTTCGTGCTGGTGACGGCCGACAGCCTGGGCGGCATGGTCGATATCCACGACCGCCGCCCCGTGGCCGTCGGCCTGGACGATGCGCACCGCTGGCTCGATCCCGCCCTGGCGCCCGAGCAAGCCTTGCACCTGGCGCGCACCTGCATGCTCGACGCGGACTTGTTCGCCTGGCATGCCGTCGACAATCCCCTGGTGCCGTCCGCCAAGCCGAAAGCGGCGCCACCGGCGGCGGCGCAAGGCGCCTTCGACTGGGGCGGCGACTGACTCAGGCAGGCAGGCGCGCCAGCCGGCGCCACAGCGCTTCCATCGGTCCCTGGCGGAAATGCCGCAGCCAGTAGCGGCTCAGCAGCACCTGCGCCGCCATGATCGCCACGGCCAGGCCCAGCATCCCGACGGGACGCAAGGTGGCGCCCCAGCCCAGGCCCCAGCCCTGCAGCAGCCAGATGCCGAGCACCGATTGCAGCAGATAATTGCTCAGCGCCATGCGTCCCACGGGCGCCAGCCATGCGCCCAGCTGGCGCAGCATGCCGGGACCGGCCAGCATCAGCGCCGCCACGTAGCCGGCGGCGAGCAGGGGGCCGCCCGCAAACAGGCCCACTTCGAACAGGGTCGCGTCGAACACGCTTTGATACGGATCCGCCACTTGCCGCGCGATGGCGCCCGCCGCCAGCAGGTTGAACGGCAAGCCCACGCCCAGCCCCACGGCACGCACGCGCTGCCACAGGCGGCGGTGGCGCTGCGGCTCGGTCAGCCAACCGCAGCGCACGGAGAGGATGCCCAGCAAGAACAGCACGATGACGTGCGGCAGCATGACGATGGCGTACAGCAAGGACACCAGGTAGTCGTTGGCGCGCAGCGCCGCCGCGGCCCACGCGCCGCCCTGCGTATAGATGGCGTGGCGGGCGGCGAAGCCTTGCAGCTCGCGCGCCGTGTCCGGCGCGCCGCCCTGCTGGCCCACGGGAATGAGCAAACACATGAACAGCAGGAAGCCGCCCGCCACCAGCCAGGCCCGGTTGCGTATGCGGCTGAGCCTAGCGGCGGCCAGGGGCAGGATCAGCAGGCCGGCGACGGCATACGAGGTGAGCACGTCGCCGTTCCAGATGCAGAAGCCGTGCAGCAGGCCGAACGCGAGCAGCCAGCGCAGGCGCCGCCGGTAAGCGGCCTGGGCCTGCTCCCAGCTGCCCAGCCGGCGCCGCAAGGAACGCGTCTGCAGGGCAAAGCCGGCGCCGAACAAGAACGCGAAGACGGGATAGAACTTGAACTGCGCCAGCGCCGCGACGCCGAAAATGACGAGCTGGTCCGACACGGGCGGCTGCGCCGGCAAGGTGCCGTAGCGCAAGGAAATGGTGCCCCAGGCAAAGCCCCAGATATTCACCAGCAGGATGCCGAACACGGCAATGCCGCGCAGCACGTCGATCTGCAGCAACCTGCCGGGCCTGGCGTGCATGGCGTCCAAGGGGGCGGTCAGGGGCGCGACAAGGTGGGGTAGTCCGTCACCTGCAGGCTGAAGCCGGACGCATCCGATTGCAGCCGCGCCTGCCCGCCGAACGGCAAGGTGACGCGGCGGCGGATGTGGCCGAACGCCAGCCCCGTTAGCACGGGCACGGGCAGCCGCGCGCGCACATAGGCCAGCATGGCGTCGAAATCGTAGCCCTTGTCCATGGGACTTAGTTTATACGCGGAAAAGTCGCCCAGCACGACGGCTTGCTGGCGCTCGAGCACGCCCGCGTGCAGCAATTGCAGCAGCATGCGCTCGACCCGGTACGGGTGTTCGTTGACGTCTTCCAGGAACACGATGCCGCCATCGATTTCCGGGAAGTATGGCGTGCCCAGCAGATGCACGAGCATGGCCAGGTTGCCGCCCCACAATTTCCCCGTCACGTCGACGTGCGGGTTGCCGGCGGACGTGCCCGTCACCGTGTGCGTGGGGCCGGCCAGGCAGGACCACAGTTGATCGAGCGTAAACTGCTCGGGCTCGTCGCGGGTGAAATCGTCGCAGACCATGGGGCCGGCAAAGCTGGCGCGGCCCGTCTTCGCCATCAAGCCCATGTGGAAGGCCGTGAAGTCGCTGTAGCCGACGAACAGCTTGCGGCTGGCCGCCATGGCCCCGAAATCGATGTCGGGCAGGAGGCGGCTGATGCCGTAGCTGCCGCGCAGGGCAAGCACGACCTGCACGTCCGGGTCGCTTGCCGCCGCGTTGAGCTGGGCCAGGCGGCCCGCATCCGTGCCGCCGAAGCGCTGGAAGGTGTGCTCGGGGTCGTAGTAATTGTGGACGGTGGCGCCTTGCGCCTGCAGGCGGGCGATGCCGCGCGCCAGGGCCGCCTCGTCGGGCGCAGCGCCGCCCGGCGCGACGATGGCGATGCCAATCTCAGGTGTCTTCAAAATATGCCCGGCTAGTCAAGTGGTGGGCGCGCCTAGGCTGGCTGGGAGCGCATCTGGGGCGCCATCTTACCTTGCAGATGCACATCGATCAAGGCAAGCAGGCGCTCGATCAGCTGGGGCGGCATGTCGTGCCCCATGCCTTCGATCACTTCCATCCGCGCGCCGGGGATCAGCGCCGCCGTGTCGATGCCGCAGGCGACGGGAATCAGGGGGTCGGCCGCGCCATGGATCACCAGGGCCGGGCAGCTGATGCTCGGCAGCAAGGCCGTGCGCTCGCCCGACGCGGCGATGGCCACCATTTGCCGCGCCACGCCTTCCGGGCAGCTGCCACGCTCCAGCGCCGCCTCGATGCGCTGGTACAGCAATTTTTCCGACACGGGATAGGCGGGACTGCCGATGACGCGCACGGTGGCGGCCATGTGGGCCATCAGCTCGGCGCGGCTGGCATTGCGTTTCGGACGTTGCAACAGCGCATTGCGCGCGGCCCGCGTGGGGCCGGGCAAGCCGCGCCGGCCGCTGCTCGACATGATGGACGTCAGACTGAGCACCTGCTGCGGCGCCCGCGCCGCCATCACTTGCGCGATCATGCCGCCCATCGACACGCCGATCACGTGCGCCTGCGCGATGCGCAGGGCCGCGAGCAGGCCCAGCGCGTCTTCAGCCATGTCATCGAGGGTGTAGGAGGTTTTCAGGGGCCAGCCCAGCAGGTTTTTCACGTAGGCCAGCGGCAGATACGGCTTGCCCGCCAGCGCCATCTTGCTCGACAGGCCGCTGTCGCGGTTGTCGAAGCGCACGACCCGAAAGCCCTGCTCGACGATGCCTTCGACGAAGTCGGCGGGCCAGGCGATCAGCTGCATGCCCAGGCCCATCACCAGCAGCACGCACGGATCGTCCGGGTGGCCGTGGCTTTCGTAAGCTATGTTGAGGCCATTCGCCATGATGGTTGCCATGATTGCCTCTCTTCCAGGAACCAGCACGCAGGCACGATCGCTGCGGCCTTGGAATCAGCATACCACTATTGTGCTTCAGACATGAGGCCGGCACGCGGCACCCACACTGAAGTGTTGCCGCGCCGGTACGCCAGGCGGCAACACTGCCATGTCAGCGAGGCTGCTTACTTGGCTTTTGGCAAGGAATCGGCCAGGTCCACCCAGCTTTGCGGCTGCGGCTTGCCCCGCTCGCGCACGCCGAAGAAGGAGACCACTTGCGTGCCTTCGTTATCGAAGAATTCGACGGAGGTGACGCCGCCCCGCTTGACGACCCAGCCGCTGCGCAGGGCCGTGTCGCGGATGTGCAGGTTGAAGTCCGGGTCCAGCACGTTGAAGAAGCCGCCGGCGGCCATGGTTTTCTCGATCTTGCCGCTGTAGATCTGCGTCAAGCCCTCGTTGCCCAGGAACACCATGATGGCGACCTTGTTCTTCGCCGCGTTTTCCAGCAGGGTGCGCAGCGCTGCCGGCGTCACGCGCTCGACCACGCCGGCCGGCGCCAGGCGCAGCGCCTGTTCGCGCGACAGGTGGAATTCGCGCATGATCTGCGCAAACTGGTGCACGTCCGTCATGTCCTTCCAGGCCAGCTGGAATTCCTTGACGTCGATCTCGCTGTCGGGTTTTTCCGCCGCCTTCGGCGCCACGGCCAGCACGTTCAATTCCGCGCTCTGCTGGGGCATGCGGAAGGTCGCCACCAATTTATCGTAGACGGCCACGCCCGGCTCGTTGCGCAAATAAATCTTGTGCACGGCCGTGCCGTTGGCATCGAAAAACTGCAGGCTGCGCGTGGGCTTGCCGTCGCGGCCGGGCTGGACCACGGCAAACGCGTATTTCCAGTTATCGAAGTGGAAGCGCAGGTCGATCTGGCCGCCCAGGTAGCCGCCGGCGATGTTGCGCTGGCGTGCTTCCTGTTCCGGGTCCTGCTGCTTGGCGTCCGCCTGTTCGGACTTGTCGCCCGCCTGCTTGAACTTGCTGGCGACGCCCGTCGTTTCGATGACGCCGTTTTCATTGCGCGTGATGGCTTGCACCAGGCCCAGGTCCAGCGCGGCGCGCATGATTTCGCGCGGCTGGTTGCCGTCGGCCTGCAGGCGCGTGACGCCATTGCCGATGTTGGTTGCCAGCAATTGCGCTTCCGACACGCCCAGCGCGTGGGCCGCGTCGCGGATCTGCAGCTTCGGCTGCTCCGTACGCAGGGTGGACCAGCGTTCCGCCAGTGTGGCTGGGGCCGCGTATGCGTTTGCGATCAGCAGGCTGCCTAGCAGGGATAGAACGAGTTTGGATAACTTCATAGAGTGACCATTCAATCAAACATGGAAAAAAAAGAGGCGCAGGCGCGCCTCCCCGGTGAAACCTAGAAATTGACGCTCAGGCTGGCCGCCACGTTGCGGCCCGGCTTGGCATAGCGCTCGATCTCGGCGCGGTTGGCGGCCGTGGTGCCGGCGGCCAGGCTGCGCGAGGCGGCATAATCCCAGTACTTGCGATCCGTCAAGTTGTACACGCCGACGATGATCTTCGCGTTCCTGTGCACGTTCCAGTACGTCGACAAGTCGAAGATGGTGTACGACGGCACCTTGTAGCGCGGCGCGGTCGTGCCCATCAACAGGTCGTTCGGCGCCTGTTTCTCGCCTGCATGCAAGGCAGTCAGCTCCATGCCGAACAGCTGGTTCGCATGGTCATAGCCGAAGGTCAACGCCGTCTTGGCCGGCCCCACCGAAGCCAGGCCGCCGCTCTGGCCCGTCTGCGTATTGAAGGAGCGGCCCTTGGCCACGCCCGTGGCCAGGTTGACGCGGTAGCCCTGCATGGCGGGCGACCAGGCACCCAGCTCCGCGCGCAAGCTCAGCTCGCCGCCCCAGGTACGGGCATCGCCGATGTTTTCCGGACGGAACAAGCCCTGCACGATGGTGGGGAAGTTGACGGGATCGTCTTCCTGCGCCACGTACTCGATCATGTTCTTGTATTCCGTCTGGTAGACGGAAGCGTGCATGCTCAAGCCCCTGACGACGTCGCCCTTCAAGCCCAGCTCGTAGGCCTGGCTGGTTTCCTTGCGCAGATTCGCATTGCCCAGCACGGCATAACCCGTGCCCGTGCCCGTGTAGCTGAAGGAATCATAGGTGCCCGTGCGCTCGGCCGCCGTCGGCAGGCGCGTGCCGCGCGTCACGGTGGCGTAGGCATTCAGTTGCGGCAGCACTTCCACGGACAGGCTCAGGCTCGGCGTGAAATAGCTATCGCTCTCCTTGCGCACTTCCTTGGCGGCATTGGGCACGGCGATGACGTAGTTTTGCAGGTTTTTCGGCTCCAGCTTGCGGTAGTCGGCGCGCAGGCCCGGCGTCAGCACGGCTTTCTTGCCGCCCAGGTCAAAACTGTAGTCGTCGCGCACGTACACGGCCACCTTGGTGCTGTCCATGTCGGCCATGCGGTTCTTGCGCGTGATCTGGTGCACGCCAGTGGCGATGATGGTGCGGTCCTCCACCCATGGGCGGCGCGATTTGGCCTGCTCCAGCTGCACGCCGTACAGCAGCGCGTTGTCGGCGTTGAGCTGCTTCGTCGCTTCCGACGTCAGGCCGATGCTGTCGTTCTTGAAGCTGGTGTCGATGGTGCGCTGCGACGGGCTGCCGAAGGTGTAGCGGCCTTGCGTCTGATCATCGATTTTCGCATTCTGCAGATACACCTTCGACGTCAGGCGGTCGAACAGGGCGAAGTCCTTCAGCGCCACGTCGTGGCCCAGGCTGACGCGCGTGCGTTTGGTGGTGGAATCCTGCTGCACGCCGGTGGGGTAATACGTGCTGACCTTGTTGCGCAGATCGCGCTTGTTCTTGCGCTCGAACATGTCGACCGTCAAGTCCAGCTTCTGTTCGCCCGGCAAGGCCCACACCAGCTTCGACAGCAAGGCGTTCGAATGCCAGTCGTCCGGATTGACGGGGGCGCTGCCGCGGCTGTCCGTCTGCTCGCCGTCGCGGTGCACGTACACGGCCAGGCCCTGCAGGCTGGCGCCGATCTTGGCGGCACCCGTCAAGGTATGCGCATTGCTGCGGTCGGCCGTGGCGCGGCCATACTTATAGGCCACGTAGTGGTCCACGCCCACGCCCAGGTAATCCTCGGGCGACTTGGTGATGAAGGCCACGCTGCCGCCCAGGCCGGGATTGGCGCCGCTGGCGGCCGTCGTGCCCGAATCGATGCGCACTTCGCGGAAGGTTTCGGGATCAAAATAGTCACGGCCCGTGCCGAAGGCGTTCAGGGTGGTGCCGTCCGGCTTCGGTGCCGCGTCCGGCAACGCAATGCCGTCCACGTCCAGGCTGACCCGGTTGCCTTCCAGGCCGCGGATGTTGTAGCCCGTGTTGCCCGAACCGTCCCACACGCTGCCGGCGCCCGATGCCGCCATTGGCGTGCTGATCAGCGGCTGATAGCGCACGATGCCGCCCATGTCCGTCACGCCGCGGCGTTCCAGGTCTTCGCTCGTGATGACCGTCTTGGTGCCGGCGCGGCGCTCGTAGTCCTGCTTGGCATTGACGACGATTTCCGGGAAGACGGGCAGCCTGGCCGGTTCCTGCGCGGCCGTGCCCGCATTGATGGCGGCGGTTTGCGCGGCGGCGGGCAGCAGGGGCGCGGCGAACAGGCCCAGCAAGGCGGCGCGCAAGACGAGGTTGTGGCGGCGGACAAGCAGATGATTGGCGGGAACGACGGGTGCAGCGGAGCGCTGCAAAGGCACTGTAGTCATGATGATCCGGTGGAAGAGTGAAGGCTGGCTCTTGAACCCGGATCGGTAACGATAACGATAGCGATGCGTAAGGGGAAAGTTTGCTGGCGAAAACAACACTGTAACACGAATCATTCTCATTTGAGAATGGCAGAATGACTGCAAAGATGTTATTTCACAACAGTTATGAAAAATGCCAGCCGGAGCGGCTGGCATGGTCCGGCATGCGGGCGCCGGGGGGCGGAGCGCTCCCCTGCCCGCCGCGCCGGGATCAGGCGGGCGGCTGGGCCAGCTTGCGCGCTTCCGCCTGGGCGCGGCGGCGCTCGGCGAAGAAGCGGCGCAGGAAATCTCCGCACTCGTCGGCCAGCACGCCCCCGGCGATGGCCGTCTGGTGATTCAGGGCCGGCTGCTCGAACAGGTTCAGCACGGAGCCGCAGGCGCCCGTCTTCGGGTCGCCGGCACCGTACACGACGCGGGCCAGGCGGGCATGCAGCATGGCGCCCGAACACATCACGCACGGCTCCAGGGTCACGTACAGCTCGCAGCCGGGCAGCCGGTAGTTGCCCAGCTTTTCGGCGGCCGCGCGCAGGGCCATCACTTCCGCGTGCGCCGTCGGGTCGTGGCGGCCGATGGGCTGGTTGTAGCCGACGGCGATGACTTCGCCATCCTTGACGACGACGGCGCCCACGGGCACTTCGCCCAGGTCCCACGCGTGCCGGGCCTGTTCCAGGGCCAGCCGCATGTAGCGCGCGTCGTCCGCATGCACGGCTGGCGCGGCGCTGTCAGGCGTGTCAGTCATCGGTCACTTCTGCCCAGCAGTTCGGCGTTTCATGCAGCACCAGCTTATGCAGGTGCAAGCCCGTGCCGAAATGGTCGGTAAAGGCCGCCTTGAGGATCTCGAAGGCGATGCGCGCCAGGTTTTCCACGGTCGGAATGCGGTCGATGACGACGGTTTTATGGTCGGGCAGGCTGGCCAGGAAGTCGCGCACGGCCGTGTCTTTCTCGTAGACGAGGAAGGCGTGGTCCCAGACGTCGACCAGGTGCTGCTTGGCCAGGGTTTTCACGTCGGAAAAGTCCATGATCATGCCATTGTCGGAATTGCCTTCCGCTTCGATGACCTGGCCCACGAGGGTGATTTCCACCGTGTAGCGGTGGCCGTGCAGGTTGCGGCACTGGCTTTTGTGGTCAGGAATGCGGTGGCCCGCGTCGAATTCGAGCTTGCGTGTGATAGTCAGCATAGGTGGTATTAAGGTATTTGCAGGAGTTTATGGGTTTGCAGGCTCAGCTTCCACTTCGGGTTGCTTTTGCACGTCTCGATGGCCAGCTTCATGTTCTGCGCTGCCAGGGGGCCATCCATCGCCTGCACGAAGAAATTCTCGAAATCGAGGCCTTCGTAGGCGGCCAGGTCTTGCTGGAACTGGGGAATGACCACCTTGATTTCATTGCCTTTGTGCACGACGAGGGTCGAACCCATCTTCGGGCTGACGCAGATCCAGTCCACGCCGGCCGGCACGGGCAAGGTGCCGTTGGTTTCGATGGCGATGGTGAAGCCCACCGCGTGCATGGCGTCGATGAGGGCCGTGTCGAGCTGCAGCAGCGGCTCGCCGCCCGTAAACACCACGTATTTGCTGGCCAGATAGCTGGCCGGCCACAGGCTGTCGATCAGCGCGGCCAGTTCGGCCGGCGTCCTGAACTTGCCGCCCCGTTCGCCGTCCGTGCCGACGAAGTCCGTGTCGCAGAACTGGCAGACGGCCGTGGCGCGGTCGCTTTCGCGGCCCGTCCACAGATTGCAGCCGGAAAAGCGGCAAAACACGGCCGGACGGCCCGCGTGCGCGCCTTCGCCCTGCAGGGTGTAAAAAATCTCTTTGATGCTATAAGTCACTGTATTTCCTAAGAGCTGGCTGGCGCCGCCGCGCAGGACGGGCGCATGGATGCGGGCGCGCCCGGCGCCGCACGCATGACCGGGGCAGCAAAAGCCGATTGACAACCCTCTATTATATGCCGCCGCGACACTTCCCGTGCAAATGCCGCGCCCGCCGCCCGAAGCGACAAAAAACGGCAGGAGAAGTTGCAGTCAAAGTTGCAGAAAAAAGCGGCAAGCATGCAACAGTGCCGCCGCCATCTGCGAAGTTTTTGCGTTTAGACAATATGCATAGCTTCAAGTCAATATATTTTCTATCATGAAATTGCCTGATGGAAAACATTTTGGGAGCGCGCAATGATGCAATACAGCACACGCCTGCCGGTGCGCCTGGGCCTGCTCGCCTGCCTGGCGGCGGGCGCCACCCTGTCCCTGCAGGCGGGCCAGGCGGCCGAACCGCTGGCGCAGGCGGCCACGCCCCTGAACCTGGTGACGGCCTGCGCCGTCCTGCTGGGGTTGCTGGCCTTGCTGCTGCTGTGGCGCCAGCACCGCCTGGCCGCCCGCCTGCGGGTGCAGGAGCAACTGCGCGCCAGCGCCGAACAGGGCCGCATGGCCTGCGAACAGCAGAAGGCGCGCGAACAGGAGCGCCTGCGCATCGGGCGCGACATCCACGACGACCTGGGCCAGCACCTGCTGACCCTGAAGATCGACCTGTCCATGCTGCAGATCGGCCTGTCCGCCACGGCGCCGCCGCTGGCGCAGAAGCTGGCCCTGATCGCGCGCAATGTCGACCTGAGCATCGCGGCGCTGCGCTGCGTCATCCACGACCTGCGGCCACCGGCCCTCGAGCATGGCCTGCAGGCGGCCGTCGATGGCTTGCTGGCCGAGTTTTCGCGCAGCACCGGCATCGCCTGCGACTACGCCGGCGGGGGCGCGCTGGCCGACGGGGCCGCGGGGACCCACGACGCCCTGCTGTACCACGCGCTGCAGGAGTCGCTGGCCAATATCGCCCGCCACGCGCAGGCGACGCAGGTGCGCGTGGGACTGCGCCGCCACGCCGCCACCCTGGAATTGCGCGTCAGCGACAATGGCATCGGCATGCCGGCCAGCACGCGCCTGGGCTGCGGCCTGTCCGGCATGCACGAGCGCCTGGCCTGCGCGGGCGGCTGCCTGCACATCGACAGCCGCAGCGGCAGCGGCACCACCCTGCAGCTGACCGTGCCGCTGCCGCCGGCGCCGGACGGCACGGCCAGCCATTGCTGACAATATTGCTCAATATCAACACTTCCCGCCCTCCACGCTGCATCATGGCCATCGGGCACACCCATACACATCGAATAAGGATGCTTTCATGCCGGACAGCCACGCACCTGCCAGCGCATCGCCGCATGGGGAAACCCAGGGTTTCGCCGTCAAAATGATGGAATTGCTGGTCGTGCCGACCTTCGTGCTCGACGTGCATGGCACGGTGATGATCTGGAACCGCGCCTGCGAACAGCTGACGGGCGTGCCGCCCGCCGAAGTGCTGGGCACGCGCCAGCCGGGCCGCTGCTTTTACAACGACGAGCGCGCCACCCTGGCCGACCTGCTGCTGGCCGGGCGCAGCGGCGACGGGCGCGCCCTGCACGCCCAGCAGCAATACCGCAGCGGCACGGGCGACAACCTGTGCGCGGAAAACTGGTGCGACATGCCGCGCACGGGACGGCGGCGCTACCTGGCCGTCGATGCCAGCCCCCTGTACGGCAATGGCGGCGAGCTGATCGCCGTGGTGGAAACCCTGCGCGACATGACCGATGAAAAACGCGCCCACGCGGAACTGGAACGCCTGGCCACGCGCGACGGCCTGACGGGCCTGGCCAACCGGCGCTGCTTCGACGACACCGTCCACGCGGAATGGCAGCGCGCCCAGCGCCAGCGCCAGCCCCTGTCGCTGCTGATGGTCGACGTCGACAATTTCAAGGAATACAACGACAGCCACGGCCACCAGGGCGGCGACCTGTGCCTGCGCAAGGTGGCCGGCGCCGTGGCCAGCGAAATGCGCGCCAACGACCTCGTGGCCCGCTATGGCGGCGAGGAATTCGCCGTGATCCTGCCGAACCAGTCGCTCAAGGGCGCGGCCATCGTCGCCGAGCGCATCCGCCAGCGCGTGGAACGGCTGCAACTGCCGCGCAAGCGCGCCGACGGGGCCTGCGTCACCGTCAGCATCGGCGCCGCCACGGCCCTGCCCGGGCCGGGCACGGAGCTGGGGCAGCTGATCCACACGGCCGACTGCGCCCTGTACCGCGCCAAGCACCTGGGCCGCAACCGCATCAGCCTGCCGGAAGCGACGCTGACGTGAACGCGTCCGCCGGCGGCGCCGCCACGCGGCCGTCCTGCGCGCTCCCGCCCGCCCTCCCCCTATGCACGGCGGCGCGAATATTCTATGCTGTGGTGTTGCACTTTCATAACATCACAAAAAGAAGGAGCCTTCGTGTCAAGAATCATGCCCGCCCTACTACCCGCCTTCGCCCTGGCCCTGTCGGCCATGGCCTCGTCCAGCCTGGCCCAGCAGACGGCCAGCACCGCGCCGGCCGTCGCCAAAAGCGCCGCCGCCAGCAAGGCTGACCTGCTGCCGTTCAAGGCCACAGAAAAAACCCTGGCCAACGGCTTGAAAATCATCATCGTGCCCACGGGCTTCCCGAACATCGTGTCGCTGCAGATTCCCGTGCAGACGGGCTCGCGCAATGAAGTGGAGCCGGGCAAGTCCGGTTTCGCGCATTTCTTCGAGCACATGATGTTCCGCGGCACCAAGGCCTATCCGCCCGAGAAATACCAGGAAGTCATCACCAAGGCGGGCGCGCGCCAGAATGCCTACACGAGCGACGACCTGACCAATTACCACACGACGTTTGCCAAGGATGACCTGGAAACCGTGCTGAAGGTGGAAGCGGACCGCTTCCAGCACCTCGACTATGCGGAAGACGCGTTCAAGACGGAATCGCGGGCCGTGCTGGGCGAATACAACAAGAACAGCGCCAATCCCGTCTCGAAACTGTTCGAAGTGATGCGCGACAGCGCCTACACGACGCACACCTACAAGCACACGACGATGGGCTTCATCCAGGACATCGAGGACATGCCGAACCAGTACGCGTACTCGAAGGTCTTCTTCGACCGCTGGTACCGTCCCGAGCGCACCACCATCATCATCGCCGGCGACGTCGACCCGCAGAAAGCCATCGCCCTGGTGGAAAAATACTGGAGCAAGTGGCAGCGCGGCAAGCAGCAGGCGGCCGTGCCCGTGGAGCCAAAGCCGCATGGCCCCGTCTACAAGCACGTGGCCTGGCCCACGCCGACCCTGCCGTGGGTGGCCGTCGGCTTCCATGCGCCCGCGTTTTCCGTGAAGGACAAGGACCAGGCCGCCCTGGCCACCCTGCTGTCGCTGTCGTTCGGCCGCACCTCGCCCCTGTACAAGCGCCTGGTGCAGAACGAACAGAAGGTCGACCAGCTGTTCGACATGACGCCGGACCGGGTCGACCCGACCCTGGCCGTGATCGGCGCGCGCGTGAAAAACATCGATGACGCCGTCTACGTGCGCGACGCCATCCTGAAGACCGTGGCCCAGCTGCGCGACACGCCGGTGAGCGACAAGGACCTGGCGGACGCCAAGTCGGCGGAAAAATACGGCTTGATCCGCTCGCTGGACAACACGGAGCAGATCGCGGGCACCCTCGCTTCCTTCGTGCATTTCGACCGCTCCTACGCCACCATCAACCAGTACTACCGCCTGATCGACACGCTCACGCCGGCCGACCTGCAGGCCGCCGCGCGCAAGTACCTGACGGACGACGGCCTGGTGGTGACGACCCTGTCGCACCAGCCGATGGCCGACGCCATCGCCGCCACGCCGAAGCTGGCCAGCCTGCTGCCGGCCGCTGCCACGGCGAAATTCGACGTGCTGGTGCAAAAGTCCGCGCTGCCGCAGATCCGCTACAAGCTGCTGTTTACGGCCGGTTCCGCGCAGGACCCGCAGGGCAAGGAAGGCCTGGCCGCGCTGACGGCCGCCATGGTGGCCTCGGGCGGCTCGTCCGAGCGCAAGATCGATGAAGTCAACGCCGCCCTGTTCCCGCTGGCCGGCAGCTTCAACCAGCAGACGGACAAGGAAATGACGACGTTTACGGCTTCCATCCACAAGGATAACTGGGCCCAGTTCAACGCCATCGCCCTGCCCCTGCTGCTGTCGCCGGGCTTCCGCGAGGACGACTTCCGCCGCCTGAAGGATGCGCAAAAGAACGCGCTGCTGCTGGACCTGAAGGACAACAACGAGGAAGAATTCGCCAAGGAGCGCCTGCAGACGAACGTCTACGCGGGCACGCCGTACGGCCACCCCGTGCTGGGCACGGTGGCCGGCATCGACGCCATCACCCTGGACGACGTGAAACAGTTCTGGAAGACGGCCTACGCGCAAGGCGCCGTCAAGGTGGGCATTTCCGGCGACGTCTCCGACGCCATGACGGCGTCGCTGACGCAGGCGCTGGCCGCCCTGCCGGCCGGCCCGGGCTTGCCGGCCACGGTGAAACCGGCCGGCCACAAGGCGCACGGCCTGGAAGTGGAAATCCTCGAGAAAAACACGCGCGCCACGGCCATCTCCTTCGGCCTGCCGCTGGACGTGAACCGCACGCACCCGGACTTCCCCGCCCTGTGGCTGGCGAAGACATGGCTGGGCGAGCACCGCGCCTCGAATTCCTACCTGTACCAGCGCATCCGCGAGCTCCGCGGCATGAACTATGGCGATTATGCCTACATCGAAGCGTTCCCGCGCGGCATGTACCAGTTCTTCCCGAACCCGAACCTGGGCCGCAAGGCGCAGCTGTTCGAGGTATGGATCCGTCCCGTGGCGCCGGACAATGCCCATTTCGCCCTGCGCGTGGCCCTGACGGAGCTGGGCAAGCTGATCGACAATGGACTGACGCAGGACGATTTCGCCACCACGCGCGACTACCTGATGAAGAACGTGTTCGTCATGACCTCGACGCAGGACCAGCAGCTGGGCTACGCGCTCGACTCGCAATGGTATGGCACGCCGGAATTCACCAAGCTGATGCGTGACGGCTTGTCGAAGCTGACGCTGCAGGATGTCAACCGCGCCATCAAAGAGCACCTGTCGGCGAAGAACCTGAACGTGGTGATCGTGGCCAAGGATGCGGCCGGCCTGAAGGAAAAGCTCGCCAGCGACGCCTTCTCGCCCATCAAGTACGATGGCAACAAGCCGCAAGCCCTGCTCGATGAAGACAAGGTGATCGGTGCGATGAAGCTGGGCATCAAGCCCGAAGCCATCGTGGTGACGCCGGCGGCACAGGCGTTCGCCAAGTAAGACTGGCGGTTCTCGCCTGATCCGCCGCAACAGGGTAGATCAGGCGGGCAGCGGCGCGCCCTGCGCCGCGCAGGGCGGCATTCAGCCGATGGCCGCCGCCCTGGCCCGCGCCGCGTGCAGCTTGCGGAAGCTGTCGATGAGGCGCTGGTGGCGGTCCAGCCCCTCGAGCTGCATGCTCGTCGGCGTCAAGCCATGGAAGCGCACGCTGCCATCCACGGAACCGAGCGCCGCATCCATGCGCGCGTCGCCAAACATGCGGCGGAAGTTGACGGCGTAATCGTCCAGTTCCAGCTCCTCGTCGAGCACCACTTCCAGCACCACGTTCAAGGCCTGGTAGAACAGCTTGCGTTCGACGGAGTTGTCGTTGTACTGCAGGAAAGCCCCCACCAGCTCGTGCGCCTCTTCGAATTGCTTCAAGGCAAGATTGATCAGCAGCTTCAATTCCAGCACCGTCAGCTGGCCCCAGTCCGTATTTTCATCGAACTCGATGCCGATCAGGGTGGCGATGTCGCCGTAATCGTCGAGCTCGCTGTTTTCCAGGCGGTCCAGCAGCGCTTCCAGGCTGGCATCGTCCAGGCGGTGCAGGTTCAGCACGTCGGCGCGGAACAGCAGGGCCTTGTTGGTATTGTCCCAGATCAGGTCTTCCACCGGATACACCTCGGAATAGCCGGGCACGAGGATGCGGCAGGCGACGGCGCCCAGCTGGTCGTACACGGCCGTGTACGCCTCCTTGCCCATGTCCGCGAGGATGCCGAACAGGGTTGCCGCTTCCTCGGCGTTCGAGTCGTCGCCGTGGCCGGAGAAATCCCACTCGACGAAGTCGTAATCGGCCCTGGCGCTGAAGAAGCGCCACGAGACGATGCCGCTCGAATCGATGAAGTGCTCGACGAAGTTGTTCGGCTCCGTCACGGCTTCGCTGGCGAAGGTCGGCTGCGGCAAGTCGTTCAAGCCTTCGAAGCTGCGCCCCTGCAGCAGTTCCGTCAGGCTGCGCTCGAGCGCCACCTCGAAGCTCGGGTGCGCGCCGAAGGAGGCGAACACGCCGCCCGTGCGGGGATTCATCAGGGTCACGCACATGAGCGGATACACGCCCCCCAGCGACGCATCCTTGACCAGCACGGGGAAGCCCTGCTCTTCCAGCCCGGCGATGCCGGCCAGGATGCCCGGGTATTTCGCCAGCACGTCCTGCGGCACGTCGGGCAGGGCGATCTCGCCTTCGAGGATTTCACGCTTGACGGCCCGCTCGAAAATTTCCGACAGGCACTGCACCTGGGCTTCGGCCAGGGTATTGCCGGCGCTCATGCCATTGCTGACGTACAGGTTTTCGATCAGATTGGACGGGAAATACACGGTCTCGCCGTCCGAGTGGCGCACGTACGGCAGCGAGCAGATGCCCCGCGCCGCATTGCCGGAGTTGGTGTCGACCAGGTGCGAGCCGCGCAGCTCGCCATCGGGATCGTAGACGTCCAGGCAATAGGCATCGAGGATTTCCTTCGGCAGCGCATCGTTGCGGCCGGGTTTGAACCAGCGCTCGTCCGGGTAATGCACGAACGGCGCGTTGGCGATGTCCTCGCCCCAGAACGCGCCTGCATAGAAATGGTTGTTGTTGAGGCGCTCGATGTACTCGCCCAGGGCCGACGCCAGGGCGCTTTCCTTGCTGGCGCCCTTGCCGTTGGTGAAACACATGGGCGAATGGGCATCGCGGATGTGCAGCGACCACACGTTGGGGACGATATTGCGCCACGACGCGATTTCGATCTTGATGCCCAGGTTCGCCAGCACGCCCGACATGTTCGCGATGGTCTGCTCCAGCGGCAAGTCCTTGCCCGGGATATAGGTGCTCGCCGCACCGGCCGGATTGAGCATCAGCAAGCCCTGCGCATCGGCGTCCAGGTTTTCCACCTCTTCAATGATGAACTCGGGACCGGCCTGCACCACTTTCTTCACCGTGCAGCGCTCGATCGAGCGCAGGATGCCCTGGCGGTCCTTGGCCGAGATATCCGCCGGCAATTCGACCTGGATCTTGAAAATCTGCTGGTAGCGGTTTTCCGGATCCACGATATTGTTTTGCGACAGGCGGATGTTTTCGGTGGGAATATTGCGCGTTACACAATACAACTTCACGAAATACGCTGCGCACAGTGCCGAAGATGCCAAAAAGTAATCGAACGGACCGGGCGCCGAACCATCGCCCTTGTAGCGGATGGGCTGGTCGGCGATGACCGTGAAATCATCGAACTTGGCTTCGAGACGCAGCTTGTCGAGAAAGTTGACTTTAATTTCCATGGGTGATTCCAAACCTGTACTTGAGTAAATTAGGCGCTATTATCCGTGCTTTCGGCCGCAGCGCATAGGCGCGCGGTTTGCCGGGCGTTGCGGGCCTTACTCGAAGGGATTGGCCACCGACGTCACGACGGGCGGCGGCAGCTGCGCCGGCAGGTCCCGCTTTTCCAGCTGCGCCACGACGTCGGCGAGCAGCGTTTGCAGCTGTTTGGCCAGCGCCAGGCCCGGCTTGTCCAGGGTCAGGTCGATGTCGCCGCTGATGCTGATGCGGTCGACGCGGTTTTCGATGGTCAGGCCGCCGATGTCGAGCACATCGCTTTCATTGGCGTAGGGAACGAATTTCTTTGCGCACATACAGTGTCCTTTCAAGTGGGTTTATTTCCTGGCCTTGCTATTGACCTTGGGCAAACTCAGCATGCGCAGCTTCTGCTGCCGCGTCAGCGACGGTAACAGATCGATGCCGATCCTGTCTTCCAGTTGCGCAATGCTCAGTACCTCATACGTCTTGGTGTCCACGTTTTCGATGAAATACGCGGCCCCGGCACGCTGGCGCGGGCTGTACACGGCCTTGTACAGATGGCTGGGCACGATCACCCGGCCCACCTTGCGCAGGTTGCCGCCGATGAAGGCCGGTCCCGTGATCACGTACAGGTCGCCTTCCTTCTTCGCCATCTTGCGCACGGCGCCTTCGATGCCGGCCCACACGTAGCGGTTGTTGCGCGCGTCCTGCGGCACCATGTTGGCCAAGGTAAAGCTGTCGCGCTGGCTCTGGCGGTCCGGCATGTCGCCGTTCGGCGCCATGTGGCCGCGGTCGAAGCCGCTGCGGGCATAATCGGCCAGTTCGGCGCGCTGGGCGGCGGGCAGCTTGCGTTCCGCATGGAAGGAGTTTTCGCGCGACAGGTCCTGCGCCGCTTCCAGATTGTCCGCCGTCAAATGCTCGGCCGACCACAGGGGCGTGCGCGTGATACCCGAATGCATCACGCCAAACACGTTGTAGCACAGTTCCTGCGTCGCCACGTCCAGCTTGGGGTTGGTGATTTCCGGCTTGCGGCCATCGACGTAATGGGCGGGACAGGCGGCGGCCTGCGCCAGGTTCGCGGCAAAGGCCGAAGCCAGCAGGCCGCACGCCAGGGTCAGCCCGGCGATCGTTCGTTGAATCATATTTCCCTAATTGAAATCTTTGCAGGCCAGCATTCTAGCGGACGCCGGCCCCCGTCACAAACCTGCCGTGCGCGCCCGCGCGGGGCGGCGCGCGGCCCGCAGGCGACATGGCGCAAATAAAGCCCGACGGCTCGCGCAAAGGCATTCTTATCTGCTAAGATTGTCCTGATTTGTTCGCATCGACCATTCAATATTTGGAGAGCATATGATCAAAAAAACCCTGCTGCTGATCGTCGTCGTCGTCGCCGCCATCCTCGGCTATGCCACCACCAAGCCCGACACGTTCAGTGTCCAGCGCGAAATCACCATCAAGGCCCCGCCCGAGAAAATCGCCGGCCTGATCACGGACTTCCACTACTGGGCCGCCTGGTCGCCGTGGGAAAAGCTCGACCCGGGCATGCGCCGCACGTTCACGGGTCCCGCCAGCGGCCTGGGCGCCCAGTATGCATGGCAAGGCAATGACAAGGTCGGCGCCGGCCGCATGGAAATCACGGAAGCGGCCCAGCCCGAGCGCACTGTCATCAAGCTCGATTTCCTGAAACCGTTCGAAAGCCATAACACCACCACCTTCAGCATGACGCCCGATGGCGATGGCACGAAGGTCAACTGGACCATGACGGGTCCCAGCCCGTACGTGAGCAAGGTCATGACGGTCTTCGTCAGCATGGACCGCATGATCGGCAAGGATTTCGAAAAAGGCTTGAACAACCTCAAGACGGCGGCGGAACGCTAGCATGCGCACGGTCGCCGCTGCGCGGCCCCCTGCATGCACCGACAGGGCCCGCGCGGCCCTGTTTTCCCTGGCAGCACCGCCTTGACCCGCATCCCCCTCCCCGGCCGCCTGCTGGCCACCATGCTGCTCACGGCCGCCGCCGGCGTCCATGCCGGCGAGGGCATGGCGCCGCCGCGCTGCCCGGACGTGGTGCTGCCCGCCACGGCCACGCCGCAGGCAGGCACGGCGCAGCTGGGCCTGCTGTTGAACGAAGCGGGCGACATCGAAGAAACACGGCTGCTGCGCAGCAGCGGCCATGCGGCCCTCGACGAGGCGGCGCGCGCGATGGTGCTGCGCTGCCGCTTCCAGTCCTATCGCGTGCATGGCAAGCCAAGCAAGGCATGGGTCACCCTGCCCGTGCGCATGCAGGCCGCGCCGGCGACGCCGGTGCTGGTCAACGGCAACGCCGGCGTGCGCATCGCCAGCCTGGACCTGCGCCACTGTGCCCCTGCCGACTATCCGGCCGCCGCCAAGGCCCAGGGCGCACAAGGCACGACGCAGCTGGCTTTGCTGATCGGCACCGATGGCGTGGTGCAGGCATCGCGACTCGAACGCAGCAGCGGCCATCCGCAGCTGGACGAGGCGGCCCGCGCCGCCCTCGGCGCCTGCCGCTTCGCGCCCGCCCTGCAGGACGGCGTGCCGCTGCAGCAATGGGCGCGCACGCGCTACGCCTGGCAGCTGGCCCCAGGCAGCTGACCGCCCCAGTCCCAGCAGGCCGGGGCCAGGCTCAGAACTGCTCGATCCACGCCGCCAGGTGGTCGGGCGTGAGGGCCGGCTCGGCCTGCGCCAGCTTGCCCTGCAAACCCTGCTCCCCTTTGCTCAGTTGCAAGGACCAGCCGCGCCGCGCCAGCCACAGCAGGCTGGCCAGCCAGAACGAATGGATGGCCGACACGGGCGTGGTGGTGGGCGTTTCCAGGAACTCCGTCAGTAGGCGCCCGTCGAGGAACAGCGCCGTGCCGCCCTGGTTTTGCAGCGCCGGCCCGAACACGGGCGACAGCATGTCGATGACCTGTTCCACGCCGCGCCCCGGGTGCTCGCGCTCGAGCCCGTCGAGCTGCTGGCGCACGGCGGCGCCGAAGGCCGTGCTGCGGAAGGCTTCCGAGCTGACCAGGTCGGCATAATCCATCAGCAGCCAGTCCGGTTCGGGCGGCGTGACGCCGGCCGTCAGGGCCGCCGACAGGTACGCTTCCACGGGCAGCTGCTGTTCCGGGCCCGCCAGGCTGGCGCACAGGGCGTACAGGCTGCCGATGCGGTTGGCGATGGCTTGCCGCTGGCGCACCATCAGCTTTTCGCGCAGCAGCTGCGCGTGCTCGTTGCGCAGCCGCGCCAGTTCCAGCGCCTGCTTGAGCTCCATGCGCAGGGCCGCGATATCCCACGGCTTCTGGATGTAGCGGTGGATCTGCCCCTGGTTGACGGCTTCCACCGTGTGTTCCAGCTCCGAATACGCGGTGGTCAGGATGCGCACGATATGCGGGTGGCGGTCCCAGGCGTACGACAGCAGCTCGTTGCCGTAGGCGCCCGGCATGCGCTGGTCGGACACGAGCACGGCGATGCGGTCCGCGTGTTCGTCGAGGATGCGCTTGCCCTCCTCGACGGACGTGGCCGTCAACACGTCGGCCAGCGGCGCGATGGCGCGCTGGAAGTATTTGAGGGCGTTGGCCTCGTCATCGACATAGAGTATCGTCGGCAAGCCTTGCGCCGGCTCACGCTGAGCCGGTAAACGCAGATTGGCGTCAATCATGCTCGTTCCTTATATGGACTGGAAAATTCAGTGTTACCGTGGTGGAACTGCCAAACTCGGTGGCGATATCGAGGCTGCCGCCGAACGATTGCATCATGCGGTGGCAAAACACCATGCCCCAGCCCTTGCCGTCGCTGCTGCCGGCATTGACGGGGTCGATCAGCAGCTGGGCGACGATGTCCGGGGCGATGCCCGCGCCATTGTCGCGCACCTCGATGTGGCCGGCGCCGATGCGGATGCCGATCGCCGCCTGGGGCTGTTCGCCGGCCGACCGCAAGGCATTGCCCAGCACGGACGACAGGATCAGCGCCACGCAATTGGGCGACTCGGCGATGGCGAAGTCGTCGCCATCCTCGACGGTGATGGCGGCGCGCTGGGCCGCGCTCAAGGGATAGCTGTCGAGCAAGCCGGCCAGCAGCTGGCGCGCGCTGCCGGCGCGGCGCCCGCCCTGCATGCCCGGCGCGGCGCTGGCCAGGCGCACCGTGTCGACGAAGCTGGCCAGCACGGACAGACAATAGCGCGCATTGTCGTGCATCAAGGCGGCCGCTTCGCCGATCTCGGCCTGCGGCCCGCCCACGGACCGGGCGCGCCGTTCGATGCCGCGCGCAAAGTTGGCGATGGCGGCCAGCGGCGTGTTCAGCTCATGCGCGAGGAAGGCCAGCGACTCTTCCATCGCCACCAGGCCCTGGCGCCGCGCGGCCCGCTCGCGGCCCGTCTGCACGGCCAGCTGCAGCGCCGTCTGCATGGCGGCCATGTCGAGCGGCTTTTCCAGCAGGCGGAACACGGTGCCGCCATTGATCAGTTCGAGCAACACGTCCTTGTCCGCATACGCGGTGACGAGCATGCAGACGATGTGCGGATGGCGCTGCGCCACTTCCTGCAGCAGTTCGCTGCCCAGGCGGTCCGGCATGCGGTAATCGGTGACGAGCACGTCGATGTGCGCGGCGCCGTCCGCCAGCAGGGCCAGCGCCGCATCGACGCTCTGCGCCGTCAGCACGCGGTAGCGCACGGCGAAGGCCCGCTCGAAATACTTGCAGGCGAGGACTTCGTCGTCCACGTACAGCACGCTGGCGCGGCTATCGCTGTCCATGCTAGCGGCCCTCCCAATCCGAGCGCTGCAAGTCGAAGTTCATGCTGGCCCATTCGCCCAGCACGCTTTCGGCGCTGAGCGTGCCGCCGTGGCGCTCGATCACGCCATAGCTGATGCTCAGTCCCAGGCCCAGCCCCTGCCCCACTTCGCGCGTAGTGAAGAAGGGTTCGAACACGCGCGCCAGGTTTTCCGGGGCGATGCCGGGGCCGTTGTCGCGCACGCTGATGCGCAGGCGGTCGTCGTCCCAGTGGGCCGTGATGCGGATTTCGAACGGCGGCGCATTGCCCTTGCGCATGGACAACACGGCATTGCCCAGCAGGTTGATCAGCACACCCACGATGGCCGCCTCGTCGCCGCGCACCAGGGTGTCGACGGGCAAGTCGTGGCTGATGGCGACATTCTTCGTTTCATGGCCGACGAGGCGGATGGCCGCCTCGAGCGCGCTGCGGAACTGGAAGTGGCCTTTTTCCAGCTGGTTGCCGCTCTTGCGGTAGGCAAAGGTCTTCAAGTCCGAGACGATGTGCTGCACGCGCAGCATGCCCTGCTTGGCGTCGGCCAGGCATTCACTGACGAGGGCGCTTTGCTTGGCCGCCGGGTCCTCGATGGCCACCTCGATGGCCATCATGCAGAAATTCACGGGGTTGTTCACCTCGTGCAGCATGCCCGCCGCCAGGGTGCCGATGGCCGCCATTTTCTCCTGCTGCAGCATCTGCCCCTTGATATCGGCCAGGCTTTTGTTGGTTTCTTCCAGCTGCGTGTTCTTCAGCGCCACTTCCGCCTTCAGCTGGAACAGCATGAAGCGGGCACGCTCGTTAAAATAGGTAAACACGGCGCTGATGCTGGCCGACATGATGAGGAACAGGCAATTGACGACGAACGCCGCCTGCAGGTCCAGGCCGCCCGCATGCCAGGCGCAGGCGGCCACGTACAGCAGGCAGGACATGGCGCCGAAGACCATGTTCTGCCACAGGCCGAAGGCCAGCACGATGCCCGAGGAATAGATGGCCAGGGTCATGCCCACGTAATAGATCGAGGCGGCGCCCTCGGTGACGGCGATCATCCAGGCGATCATGATCTGCGGCAGGATCAGCCAGACGAAGGTCAGACCCTGGATGCGGTCCTGCGCCCACTGCGTGCGCATGCCCAGCACGACGCAAAAGATCAGCACGGAAACGAGGATGCGGGCGCTGGTGAAGGCCGACTGCATGTCCGGATACAGGGCCGAATCGAGGCCCATGCCCAGCAGGATGAGGACGATGCCCGTGTAGGCCCCGCCGCGGCTGAACTCCAGGCGGAAATCGCGCAAAACGGCCGAGTAGCCGGCCTGCAGGCCCGGGTTATCCATCAAGGAATGCTCACTTCCGCAAACACGTTCACGCCCGTGGCGTCGACATAGATATGGTGCTCCGTCGCATGTTCGGGCAGCAAGGCCGACAGGCCCGCTTCATTGCGGTAGATCAAATGCCATTCCAGCAAATGCTCCATGCCGAACTTGCCGGGATTGTCCACATGCACGTTGGTGACGAGCAGTCGTCCGCCCGGCCCCACGCGCGAGGCGAAGTGCAGCAGCAGGCGCGCGCACACCTTGTCGGACAGGTAGTCGAACAGGCCGGCGCAATACACGGCGTCAAAACTGCCGGGCAAGCCCGTGGCGCCCGAGCCGTGGCGGCGCTTGAGCAGGTTGTGCACGGAGTCATGCACGTAATCGATCTCCACCACGCGCCCCGTGCGCTGCATGATGCTGGCCAGGCGCGCGCGCGTCCAGTCCAGGGTCTCGCTGCTGAAGTCGACCAGCTCGAAGGCCAGCCACTGCGCGTCCGCGCACGTTTCCAGGAAACGCTGCACTTCGATGGCAGGGCCGCAGCCCACGTTGAGCACCTTGTACACGCGCCCCGCCGCCCGCGCCGCGGCCGCCTTCTGCGCCAGGAATTCCGTCAGGATATCGATGCGGTTGCGGTGCGCCGTGGCGACGGCGGCCTGCAAAAAGGCCGCATTGACGATCTGAAAATACGTGCTGGGGCCCTGGCGCGGATCATCCAGCAGCTGGTTGACCATCTGGTAGTCGCCCGCGTAGCCCAGCGGTTTTGTAAACGTGCGGAAGACGAAGGGTGCGCGCAGGATCAACGGATGCAGGGCCGCCTGGGCAAATGCGCGGTGGGCCGGCGCCCGCTCTTCCTCGACGAGCGAGGCTTCCGCCTCGAGCTGGCGCAAGTACAGCTGGGTCTGCTCCA
This sequence comes from Janthinobacterium sp., assembly GCF_009923995.1. Lineage (GTDB taxonomy): Bacteria > Pseudomonadota > Gammaproteobacteria > Burkholderiales > Burkholderiaceae_D > Janthinobacterium. The sequence continues at coordinate 46,133 of NZ_RFSK01000038.1, forward strand.
TCAGCGGCAGGGCCAGCTCGTCGAAGATGTCCGCGCGCAGGCGGCCATTTTCCTTCGGCAGCGAATCCGACAGGTCGACCTGCTCGACCCAGCGCGCCACTTCCGACAGGAAGGCGCGCATTTCGTTGACGACGATCTGGTAGTCGCGGCGGATGCGGAAGCGCTCGCCCCAGCCCGCCACGAAGGCGCTGGACTCTTTCGCCACCGCGCCCTTGACCACCACCACGTCGCTCAGTTCGCGCCACTCGTCGATCAGGGTCACGGAAACGATGGCCGTCAGGCCCGTGTTGACGCTGCTGATGACGACGGCCTTGCCGACGTAGGCATTCTTCGCCCCCATGCGCACCGTCAGCTCGTTGAGCACCTCGCTGACCTGCACAATCGAGTATGGATTGTAGATTTCCATCACCAGCGAATTGCGCTGCAAGTTGAAAATCGTGCCGCGCACCGCCTCACCCTGGGTGTTGCGGAAACTGACGACTGGATCGATTTGCGATTGTGAATACACGATTGAGCATTATCAAGTTGCCCGGCTTCCGGCGCGCCAGTGTGTTGGGGGCGCCAGCTGCCAGGCTGGGTTAAGGCAAGGCAAACCGGTCGTTTGCCGCCGGCCCACCATCGATATGGCGGCGTTGCGGCGTCGTGTGACGCCACGCATGCCGGACCGCCTCAAAGCGCGTCTGTTCGCTCTCTCATCGAGTGTACTATGGATGTAGCAGAACGGGCAATTGTTCCCTCTGGAACGACTTGCCCTGGCGCTGGCGCGCAACGCCGCCCCGACGGACGCGGAAAGGCGCCGTCATCCCGCCACGAACAGGGCCAGCGCATGACGCAGCAACTGCGGCGTCTGCCCCGTCCAGCGCTTGAACGAGCGACGGAAGTTGGTGGCATCATGAAAGCCGAGATAGGCGGCCACGGCGTCATTGTCGTAGCCATGCGCCTGGAACAGGTAGATGGCCTTGTGTGCGCGCACCTGGTCCAGCTCGGCCTGGAAATGCGTGCCATGGCGCGCCAGGTGGCGCTTGAAGGTGGCGGGACTGACGCCGAAATCCTGCGCCGTGCGCTCCAGGGTGGGCGCGCAGCGGATGTGCGCCAGCAGGTAGTCGTACAGCGCACCGAGCAGGCTGGCGGCGGGCACGGGCGCCAGGGCCGCCGCCCGCAGGGCCAGCGCGGCGGCCGTGGCATTGCCGCGCGGCCAGGGCCGGTCCAGCCAGGCCGTGTCGATGAGCATGGCATCGACCTGGCAGTCGAAGCGCAAGGCGTGGCCCAGGTGGACTTCGTGCTGCTCCACGTGGCGGGGCCGCGCCCGGTTGAAGCAGAAGCGCCACGGCAGGGTTTCCCCGGCCAGCCAGCGGCACATGGCCGCCAGCGCCGTCATGTGCATTTCCACCAGGAAAGGCAGCTGGCTGGGCGCGCCGAAGGCATCGACCCAGTACAGCACGTGCATGTCGCCCGCCTCGCGCAGGCGCGGCTGCAGCAGCGGACACAGCAAGGTATGGAATTCGCACAGGATGCCCAGGGCCTGGCGCAGGTTCTGCGCCTGCAGCAAGGCATGGCTGACGGCGCCGTAGTGCCCGGGCAGCATCTGCTGGCCCAGCATGAAGCTCGTGTCAGCACTGCCCAGGCCGCGCGCCACGTTGGCCAGCAGCTGCAGGTATTGCGCGGCGCTGACCTGGCTTTCCTCGGACGGCAGCGCGCCGTCGTCCAGGCCCGTGCCCTTGAGCAGCGGCGCCGTCGCCAGCTCGCGGCTGCGCGCATAGTCGAGCACCAGCGCCGGCTGGTGCCGCGCCGCGATGCCGGGATCGCCCTGCTGGAGCAGCGGCATCAGGCGGGCGCGGCGGCGCGGGGAGCCGGCCCGGCGCCGCGGCCGGGCGCTTCCACCTCCCGGCTCAGCTCGGCCAGCACCACTTCCGGCACGCCATCCGTCAGCGCGCAGGCATGGCGCAGGCTCAGGCGGATTTCGCGGTTGTCGTTGGCGTGATGCCGCATCTGCCCCACCATGGCGCACAGGTGGCGTGCCTGCGTCGCCGCATCCTCGCGCGACACGCCCGGCATCAGCACGGCAAAGCGGTCGCCCGCGTAGCGGCACAGCAAGTCGTCATTGCGCAAGTTCAGCAGCAGCATGTGGCCCACGGCCTGCAGCACGCGGTCGCCTTCGCGGTGGCCATGCTCGCGGTTAATCAGGTGAAAGCTGTCGATGTCGAGCAGGACCAGCGCGCAATCGAAGCCCGGGCGGCGCTCCTGCTCCAGGCGCATCTGCGTGCGCAGGTAGCTGGCGTCGGCCAGCTGCGTGATGCGGTCGAAGGCGCGGTGGTCGCGGAACAGGCGCTCGCGCTTTTGCAGGTGTTCGTTGAGGCGGAACTGTTCCTGGCGCCAGTAATACATGCCGATGGTCAGCACCAGCATGCCGAAGGGAATCAGGGCTTCCAGCCAGTTGTCCCACACTTCCTGCTTGTCGACGGCGAAGAATTCATCGAGGCAGTCGGCCCAGGAACCCAGCATGATGGCGCACAGGCCGCCGGCGATCAGGCTCGTCACCCGGCCGCGGGGCCGGCTGCTGAGGGTAAACAGAAACCACACGCCGGCCATGACGGCCGTGCCGCCTTCGCAGACGATGTCCATCCATTTCCAGATGGCGAACGGTTTCGCATGGCCGAAAGTGGCGTACAGGAAAAAGAACAGGGGCAGCGCCAGCGCGGCGGCGATCAGGCTGTTACGGTGCAATGGCAGCATGGGGGAAAACCTTTAAAAGTGGTGCTGACGCCACGATAGCGCCCGCCCATGACGGCACGATGACACGCCCCGCGGGCCGGTGACAGGTGCAAACGGCTCAACATTGCTACTTATCATCCTGCAAAGCCGCGGCCCGGCGCCCCGTGCGCCCGCAGGCGGCAGGTCATTTCAGCTCACCGCCGCGCCTTTCCAGCAGGAAAGTGCCTGCGCGCCGCTGTTTTCAAGACGGCAAGAACTTATCTGTCACGCAACCGTCATATTTGCTGCCTAGAATCCGCCCGGTTCCTTCCTCCCTCACCGAGTCCACCATGAAAACCATGCACACTTCCTTCCCCTCCCCGCTGCGCCTGACGGCCCTGGCCCTGGCCGTCATGGCCGCCTTCGGCGGCGCCAGCCAGGCGCACGCGCAGGAGGACGGCCAGGCGGCCGCCACCGTCGTCGTCAGCGGCCAGCGCGCCAGCCTGCGCAACGCCATCGCCGCGCAAGAGAAAGCCGACAACATCATCAGCGTCATCAGCAGCGACGATATCGGCGGATTGCCCGACAAGAACGCGGCCGAAGCCCTGGCCCGCCTGCCGGGCGTGTCCGTGCAGCGCGACCAGGGCGAAGGGCGCTACATCACCGTGCGCGGTCTGGGTCCGGACCTGAATGCCGTCACCATCAATGGCGCGCTGGTGCCGTCGCCGGAAGCGGGCCGCCGCGCCGTGGCCCTGGACATCCTGCCTGCCGGCCTGATCCGCACGCTGGAAGTCTCGAAAACCTTGCTCCCGGAAATGGATGCCAACTCGCTGGGCGCCACCGTCGAGGTGAAATCGCTGTCGGCCTTCGACTTGCCGGGCAAGCTGCTGTCGGCCAACGTGGGCGCCAGCCATGATGAGAAAACGGGCAAGACCAGCCCCAGCGGCGGCGCCCTGTGGGCCCAGCGCTTTCTTGATGGCAAGCTGGGTGTGGCGGCCGGCCTGAGCGCGGAAAAGCGCTCCTTCGGCTCCGACGACGTGGAAACGGGCGGTTCGTGGAGCAAGGGCCGCCTGTCCAGCCTGGAATTGCGCGACTACCTGCCCGTGCGCAAGCGCGGCGCCCTGGCCGTCAACCTCGATTACCGTCCCGAAGCGGGCAACAGCTGGTTTCTGCGCTCGTTTGTCAGCGAATTTTCCGACAATGAAGTGCGCGACCGCTTGACCATCAGCAACATCACGGGCGGCAGCCTGGCCGAGGGCGAGACGGCCAGCGCCCGCGCCGAGCGCCGCATCCGCCAGCGCAAGTACACGCAGCAGGTGCGCTCGCTGGTACTGGGCACGCAGCAGAAATCGGGCGACTGGACCCTGGACGTGAAAGGCGGCATGAGCCGCGCCACGGAAGACACGCCGGAATCCCTGAACGACGGCCGTTTCCGCGGCATCAGCAATTTTGCCGGCATCAGCTTCACGGATACGCAGGAGCCGAAACTGAGCGGCCCGGCCGCGCTGTACGATCCGGCCAGCTACGCCCTGAACGCCATCACCCTGCAAAAGCGCTACTCGAAGGACAATGAACACCATGCGCGCATCGACCTGGCGCACAAGTTCGACATCGCCACCCTGAAATTCGGCGCCAAGGTCAGCCGCCGCGAAAAGAGCAATGACACGGATCAATGGGCCTACAACAGCAGCAAGGCCACGAGCGGCAATTACTGGGGCGCCGGTGCCACCTCGATGAGCGCCTTCGTGCAGGGCCACAACCTCGACTACGACCTGGGCAACATCGGCGTGGCGCTGGACCCTGCCCTCATCCGCGCCCGCGTGGCGGGCCTGGACCGCGACAAGGCGCGCCTGGCCACGGAATCCGTCATCAACGATTACCGCATGCATGAAGACATCAACGCCATGTACGTGCAGAACAGCTACGACTTCGACGCCTGGCACATCCTCGGCGGCGTGCGCGCCGAGCGCACCAGTTTCGAAGCGGCCGGCTCGCAGGTGGACAGCGCGGGCGTGGCCACGCCATTGACGCGCGAACGCTCATACACCAACTGGCTGCCCAACCTGCAGACCCGCTATGACCTGGACCGGCATACCAGCGTGCGGGCGGCCTGGACGCAAGCCGTGGTGCGCGCCAACTTCAGCCAGCTGGCGCCCGGCATCAGCCTGGCCAGCAACACGGAAGCCGTGATCGGCAACCCGGACCTGAAGCCGCTGAAGGCGAACAACCTGGATCTGGGCATCGAGCGCGTGCTGGGCAACGACGGCGTGATGTCGGCCTACGGTTTCTACAAGGACATCAAGAATTTCACCTACACGACCAACCTGGCCGGCACGGGCCAGTGGGCGAACTACACGACGGCGACGTCGTATGCGAACGGCGACACGGCGAAAGTCAAGGGCATCGAACTGGCCTACATGCAGCCGCTGCGCATGCTGCCGGCGCCCTTCAACAAGTTCCTCGTCGGCGTGAACGGCACCCTGAGCACCTCGAGCGCGCAGATCGGCCGCTTCGACAAGGCGAGCAATAAACAGATGAACCGCGACATCCGCCTGCCGGGCCAGTCGAACCAGGTGATGAACTTGATGCTGGGCTATGAAACGGGACCCGTCAGCGCCCGCCTGGCCCTCAACTACAAGTCGCCGTACCTGCTGGAAATGGGCGGCGACATCCTCGACCGCGGCCAGGACCACATCGTCGACAGCCAGAAGCAGCTCGATTTCTCGCTGTCCTACCAGATCAGCAAGCAGTTCCAGGTGACGTTCGAGGCGGCAAACCTGAACAACGAAAAATACTATGTTTACCAGGGCACGAAGCAATACAACGTGCAGAACGAACAATACGGCCGCACGTTTAAAGTGAGCCTGAAAGCCAGCGCCTTCTAATGATGATCGTAACTACTATGAAAAAAACCGTACTCTGCAGCGCCTTGCTGGCTGCCTTTTCCCTGCCCGGCCTGGCAAGCGCCGCCCCGGCCGCCGTCACCGCCGCGCCCGCCTTCACGCAGGAGGCCGAGGAACTGGCGCGCCTGCCCGGCGGCGGCTGGCTGAGCCTGGACAAGCATGGCTTGCGCCTGTTCAATGCGGCCGGCCAGGAGCAGGACCGCATCGCCGTGCGCGCCAAGCAGCTCGACACGCGCATCGATGGCGGCAAGGTGCTGGCCGTCTTCCTGGAAGCGGATACGCAGCGCCCGCTGCCCGTCGCCGTCGACGTGCAGGCCGGCAAGCTGCTCAAGCTGGCGCCGTTTCCCGTGCCGGGCTTTTCCGTGGAAGCGTCCTGCCTGTACCGCGACGCCCAGCAGCTAGACCATCTCTTCTTGATCGGCAAGGATGGCCAGGCGGAACAGTGGGTGATGCAGGGCGAGCAGCGGCTGCTGGTGCGCAGGCTGGCCCTGCCGCCGCACGCCAAGCATTGCCGCGCCGACGATGGCGCCCGGCGCCTGCTGGTGAGCGAATCGAGCATGGGCGTGTGGGCGTATGACGCGGAGTCCGAAGGCATGGGCCAGCGCGAGGTGGTCGCCCTGCGCAAGCCATATGGCCAGCTGGACGGCGGCGCCGGCGCCCTGGCCGTGCTGCCGGGCGGCGTGGCCGTGCTCGACGGCAAGGCGGAAAAGCTGCATCTGCTGGCGCGCCAGGATGGCAAGTGGACGGCCCGGCCGCCACAGACCGTGTCCCTGCAGGTGCGCAAGGGCGAAAGCCAGCTGGCGCTGGACAAGGATGCGCTGTTGCTGCGCGGCAAGAATGGCTGGCAGGCGCGGCCCCTGAAGTGGGCTGGCCAAGCGGAAACGCTGCCTGCTGTGGCCATCATCGCGCCGCAAGCCCAGACGGAGCCGATGGCGCGCCAGGGAGACGCGGCCGACGACCCGGCCATCTGGCTGGCCAGCGATCCGGCGGCGTCGCGCATCCTCGGCACCAACAAGAAACAGGGCTTGCTCGTCTACGACCTGCAGGGCAAGCAGACGCAGCTGCTGGAAGTGGGTCGCCTGAACAACGTCGACGTGCGCCAGCACATCCGCCTGGGCGGCGGCAAGGTCGACCTGGCCGTCGCCACGCAGCGCGACGACAACAGCATGATGTTGTTCACGATCAATGCCGAAGGCGTGGTGGCGGAAGCGGGCCGCTTCCCTACGGGGCTGAAGAGCATCTACGGCATGTGCCTGTACCAGCCGGCCGGCGGCGGCGTGGAAGCGTTCATCAACGACAAGGACGGCACCTTCCAGCACTACCGGATAGGCCTGGACGGCGACAAGTTCACGGCCAGCCTCTTGCGCAGCTTCCAGGTGGCCACGCAACCAGAAGGCTGCGTGGCCGACGATGCCAACGCCCGTTTATTTCTGGGCGAGGAAAGGCGCGGCGTGTGGACCACCTCGGCCGATGCCGCCAGGCCGGACGCCCTGTCCATGGTCTTGCCGGTGGGACCGCACCTGACGGCCGACGTGGAAGGCATGGCCATCTACCGCAAGGCCGGCAGCGCGGCCAACACGGGCTACCTGGTCGTTTCCAGCCAGGGCGACAGCAGCTACGTCGTGCTCGACGCCGCCGCGCCGTACAAGCTGCGCGGCCGCTTCAAGGTGGGATTTAACTTGCCGGCCGGCATAGACGGCACGTCGGAGACGGATGGCCTGGACGTCACGTCCGCCAACCTGGGCGGCGCGTATGCGCAGGGCATGCTGGTAATCCAGGACGGCTACAAGCGCCTGCCGGACGGCCCGCAGAACTTCAAGTATGTCGCATGGGAGGCGGTGGCGAAGGCCCTGCAGCTGGAGTAAGCGGGAGCGGGCGGCAACGATGACCTGTCGTCATCAGCCCCGCCCCGCCTGCCCTGGCGCGGCGGCGCGGCAGCCTAGGCAGCCGGCCCGCTGCGCGTCACGTCCACATGAAACGGCAATTGCTTGCCGTCGAAATCCACCAGGCCCGAGATGGCCACGCGCCGCGCCGACAATGCCACGATGTCGAGGGCGGCGATGTCGCGGTATTGCATCATGTAGATGCCCGCTTCCTGCGCATCGTCATGCCGCCCCGGCGACCCGCCGGCCAGCGCGCCTGGCGCCAGGCGCAGGCCGTGCAGGAAAAAGACGGGCGGATACAGCGCCCACGACCACTCTCCCTCTTCCGCTTCCGTCAGGCGCATGAAGACGTCGTCATCGCCGTGGATATCGATATCCAGCTCCAGCATGCCGTCGTCCTGCGCCGCCAGGCGGATGCGCGATTTGGCCCCATCCACTGCAAAATGGGTGCCGCCGATACTGAATATGTCCATGCCCTGCTTCTCCTCGTTGAGCCACGCCAGCGGCGATCATAGCAAACCCGGCCGCCCCGCCATGGCGCGGCCGGGCCGGGGCCGTGCTGGCCTCAATAGGGCCAGGCGGGCATGCCGCTCTCCACGTCCAGCCACTTGCCCGCCGCAAGCTGGTTGTGCTTGCCTTTCGGCAACGCGTAGTAGCTGCGCGGCGCCAGCGGCAAGCCCAGGTCGGCCACCGAATTGAGCGCATCGGCGCTCGGCGCGATGCCGTACATCCAGAACAGCTTGCGCATATCGCGGCCGATGATCTTCGAGCTCAGCACGTACAGCAAGTCGTGGTTGCTGATGCTGTTCGTGGCATAGCGCCCCATGCCGTAGCGGGCGGCCGTGGCGGCGCTGAAATCCTTGGCCACGAGGCGGTCGCCCTTGGTCAGCAGGCTGAAGTAGTCCAGGGTGGACGGCATGGTGGGCGCGGCCAGGCCGCTGCGGTAGCGGGTGAACTGGAAGGCCAGCTGGAAGTGCACGGCGCGCATGACGTCCTGCCCGCTGTCCGTCCACACGCGCTTTTGCATGTCGGCCACCAGCGCATCGTCCGCCAGTCCCGTGGCGCGGTTGGCCGCCACGGCCGCGTACAGGCCCGGATGGTCGAGCGGATGCCCGCTGCTGATCTCCAGGCCGGCCAGGTCGTACACGCGCAGCGCCGTGGCGCTGGCCAGGATGTTGTTGTCGCACTCCACGCCGCAGCCATGCGTGCCGTCGGGCATGATGCGCATGACGCGCTGCACCGTGTTGTGTCCCATTTCATGGGCATAGCCCCAGCCCAGGTCAATGCCCGCCGCGCCATCGATCGGGTTGCCCGAACACAGGAAGCCGCAGGTGGCGATCCAGCCGACGAAGTGCTGCACCAGCGGCTGCTTGTGCACGCTGCCGTCGCAGGTCCACGCAAAGCTGCCGCACAGGCTGCTGACGGTGGCCGTCATGCCGGCATCGTTGTAGCCGTTGGCGATATGGTTGCTCATGAAGAGGCCATCGCGGATGGACTGGTTGGCGTAGGCCTCCGGCGCCGTGTCGCCGATCACCTTTTGCGCAAACTTGATGACTTGCTGGATCTCGCCGCCAGACACCTTCGTCGTCTGCCAGCCGAACGTGCCCGCCTTCAGGGCCGCCGATGCCAGCGCCACGTCGCTGCTGCTCATGCTGCGCGTGTAGTCGAAGTGCGCATAGCGCACCGCGCCCTTGATGCGCAGCCTGACCACCGTGTCGGCCGTCGCGCCGCTGTAGCTGAGCATCAGCGGGCCGCCGTTCGGCGTGACGAATGCGCGGATGCCGCTGCCCAGGGGCACGGTAAACGATTGCGGCTGCAGCGGGCGCGCATAGGTGTTGGCCGCGTCCGTGAGCGGATTGCCCCAGCTGCGCAGGTAGCTGGTCTGGATGCCCAGGCTGGCCGCGCCGGCGCTTTCGAGCACTTCGACCTGCACGCCCCTGGCCGGCACGGCGCCGCGGCCGATCAGGGTGATGCCGCTCGTCTGCGGCAGGGTCACCTGGATCTCTTCCCAGTCGCTGCCCGGCACCAGCGTCAAGGCCGTGGCCGGCATGTAGTCGCCCTGCCCGCCCGTCGCCGCCGTGGTGGCGCCGCGCGCGAACCACAGGAAGGCGTCGCTCGCATAGGTGCACAGGAAGGGCACGGCGGCGCTGCGGCTGATATTGCCGTACGTAATCGCGCTGCGCTGCGTATCGGCCCACAGCACCAGCAGGCGGTGCAGCAGGTAGTTGCCGTCGCCGGCAAAGATGTTGACGCCCGCGCCATTGATGGCCGCCAGTTCGTTCAGCATGGTCTTGAAGGGGGCGGCGGGCGTGCTGTCGCTGCTCAAATCCAGCGACAAGGTGGCTTGCCGCAGCAGGCCCAGGGAACTCACGAGGGCGCCCAGCTTGTCGGACGCCGCCAGCGACTGCGCCACCGTGCGGCTGGCCGAGACCGACACGCCGCTGGTGGCCGCATAGTAATTGCCCGGATAGCCGCCCAGGGTCATGCCCATGGCCGCCAGCACCTGGATGCCGCCCGCCGATTGCGTCCAGTTCGGGTGCATATAGATGACGGCCTTGCCGGCGGCCAGGTATTTCTGCACCAGCGCGGTCAAGCCCGCGCTGGCCGGCACGCTGCCGCCAAAGACGATGAGGTCGGCATTCACCCAGCACGTGTTGCTGCTGTCGGCGATAGCGCAATCGACGGCCGCCGGCGTTCTGCCCGTGCGCGTGATGAAGTTCTTCACGGAGGACGCCGTGTAGCCGGCGCTGGCATACCGGATCGTAGCCGGCAGGCTGCCGCTGCCCGACCCCGTCATCAGCCACGTGAAGGCGCGCAGGAACTGGGGATAGTGCTGCTGTTCCTTGCTCGTGCCCGCCATCCACTGCAGCACGTCGGCGCCATACGCCATGCCGCGCCCGGCGCCGTCATGGCTCAGTGCCGCGATGCCGGCGCCGCTGTCCGACACGATGTACGGCGTCGCCGTCGTCGACGCCAGCACGCCGATGATGGCGCTGGTGCTGGTGCCGACGTTCAGCGCCAGGCTGAGGCCCTCGCCGCCAGTGCCGTAGATGGAGCGCAGCGCTTCCTGGTGGCCCGCGTTCTTGCGGCCCGCCTCGGCGATGGCCTGCTCCAGCAGGCTGGCGGCATCCGCGCCTTGCAGGCCGGCCGGATCGCCGCTGGCCAGGGCGGCGCCGATGCGCAGGGCCGCGGCATTGCCAGTCGCGTCGCCGCCCGTGCCCGTGCCGCCCGTGCCGCCGCCGTTATCGCTGCCGGTGCCCGTATCGCTGCCGCCCGTGCCGCCACTGCCTGCGCCGCCGGTGCCGCCGGCACTGTCCCCGCCGCCATTGCCCGGGAGCGTCGCATTGCCGCCCCCGCTGCCGGCGCCGCCGCCGCCGCTGCCAACACTGCCGCCATTGGTCGCGCCGCCGTCGGACGTGCCACCGCCGCCGCAAGCGGCGAGCGCGGACAGCATGGCCAAGACCATGACTGGCCTGAGAATTTGTTTCATTGAGTCTTCCCGAATGGATGCTTGAACCGGCGATGGACAGGCAGGTCGCTGACCTACGATGCTGCCCATGCCGGCTGCATGGATTTATTGGTTTTTTATCGTTTCAGAACAAGGCATGGCAGCGTGGAGCATGTGACGCTTTTGCAGGACAGCGCCCCTTCCCATTCCGCCGTTCAGGCAGCGATGGCATAAAAATCATCTTGCTTGCCATATTTTCCATTGCACTTGACAATCCAGGAGCGTGCACACCCCGCCCATATTGCCGCGCGCATCATTATCAAGAAAGATAATCAGATAATGAATACGCAATAAAATATGGACTATGGAAATCATTGTACAAATTGCCTTATTTTTCTATTTTCTCATATTCTTCTTCTGCCAGTCCAATAAAAAAACGTCGCGTGCGCGGGCCGGCCATTTGACGGGAAAGGCAATCACGCAGGGGTGCGGCGGAAATAGGCATTTCTCATTATTAAAAACATCAAGCAAATGGCAAATAAATACGGGAATTAATAAAATGGCTCGTGATCTTGCCTGAAATACAGCGATTTACGCCTGGCCCGACAAACTGTCACGCCTGCTGCGGCCGGTCCTGCGCCTCGTGCGCGCCTGCCGCCAGGGCCAGGGAGCGGACAAATCCGCCGCGTCCCATCACGTTTCTCGCCTGCGCCGCAATAAATCTGCGCCGTCAATCAATTTTCCTGACCCCGCATGATATTTTCAAAATATAAACATGCTATACTTTTTGGATAATACCGGCTGCCGTCATCCGGCCCGCATCAGGCATTGCATAATGCTGCGCCATTTCCTTATATCCGTCCGATGAAAAAGAATATCTGCTGCCTTTTTATTCTCAGCACCGCGTGCGCCTTTTTAAATGCGGCAGAAACACCGGATAAGGCCGCGCCACCGGAAAATCCCGCGCTGCGCTGGCAAGCCATGGCGCGCAGCGACCTGGCGGCCGTGCAGGCGCTCGTTCTTTCCACGCATCCGGGCAGTATCGACGACGGCAATCCCGCCTTTCGCGACTGGATGACGACGGGCTATCAGCAGGCGCTGGCATTAATTCCCAAGGTCGTCACGTACGATACGGCAATGTCCGCCGTGCGTTTCTATGTCACTGGCTTTCTGGATGGCCATTTTGCCTATTCCGATAATGCGCGTCGCCGCGATTACCCCATCCTGATTAACGGCTGGCGGCTGCGCAAGGAAAAAGGACACTATGTGGTGACCGCCGTCGCCAAGGAATGGGCAAGCCCCCTGCCGCAACAAGGCGCCAGGCTCATTGAATGCGACGGGCGCGCCCCCGCACTGCTCATCAAGGAATTTGTCGCGCCGTATGTGGACCGGCGTGATTTTCCCGCCGTCACGGACAGCCTGGCCGGCGGGTTGATGACACTCCCGCTGGCGGGCGAGGAGTTGAAACGATGCCGCTTTGAAGCGCCGGATGGCAAGATCACGGACCTGGACATCCGTTATACAGCCGTCAATTCCAGGCAGTACTTCCAGATCATCATGCAGAACAGGGAACAGCGACGGCGCGTCAATGAATTTACCCTCGACAATGGCGTCCTGTGGATACGCGCCGCCAATTTCAATGTGAACGAGGATGGCGCGGAGGCGCTGGCATCGATGCTGACGGCGCTGTCGGCGACCAGGGACGTGCGGCAAATCATTTTCGATAGCCGGGGCAATGCGGGCGGCGACAGCGGCGTAGGAGATCGCCTCTTCGAGGCGGCGACGGGCGGGCTGGAATTCGACAGGAGCGACATGGCGGCCTTGCCCCGCACCTATGCGCAGTGGCGCGTTTCCGATACCGCCATCGCGACGGCCGAGCGCACGCAGGCGCATCTCGTGCGCCTCTATGGCGCCGAAAGCACGCAGGCACAGGAGGCGGCAGAGCGTCTTGCCGCATTCAGATCGGCACGGGCGGCAGGACAGCCATGGGTGGAGCAGGAAGGCGGCCAGCGCCTGACGCGCGAGGATATCGCCCGGCGCCACGGCCGCCTGCGCCGCTTCCAGGGCGGCATCGCCCTGATTACCGATTCGAATTGCGTCAGTGCCTGCCTGGATTTTGCCGACCTTGTTCTCCAGGTGCCCGGCGCCGTCCACCTGGGCCAGACCACCAGCGGCGACGCCGTGTATATCGACGTCGGCTACGCAGAATTGCCCAGCAAGAATCTGCTCTTCCTGCCGCTGAAAGTGTGGCGTAACCGACTGCGCGGAAACAACGAAGCCCTCGTGCCCGACATCGTCCTCGACGTCGACATGGACGATGACGCGGCCGTGCAAGCCGCTGCCAGGGCGGCATTGAGGCTTTAGCAGCGGGTCGATGCAGAAAGAAATGCCGGCGAGCCGGCATCCCTTGCACATCCCCCCTCTTGACGCCCGCTCCATCGATAAGACCTCAAGGCCTGGAGAAATCTTGCCTGGAATACCCGGTTTAATCCACGTCGCCAGTCCCGTGCCGGCATCCACACGGAAAATGAGGCGCTGGTCCACTCGTCGATGCGGTGCACCACTTCCGGATGACCATACCTGTCGAAGCCATGGCGGACGGAAGGAACAGGCCGGCCAGGCAGCGTACCCCCTATCGGCGCGCGACGGTGGTACCTTGCGCTCCAGATTTCCCCGACTTGCCAATCTGCCAGCGCCCGAAGGGCCTGTTCCTGCTGGCCCATCTCCACGCTGAAGAACGCCACCGGCCCCTGCGTGGCGGCTTCCAGCGCGATTTGCAACGCCAGCGAGGACTTCCCGGCCCCCGGTCGGGCGGCCAAGACGATCAACGCGCCCGGATGGAGGCCACGGGTGTAGTAATCCAGGTCCGACAAGCCCGTTGACAGCCCCGTGACGGGCTTTTTCGTATCGAGGA
>NZ_RFSK01000039.1 GCF_009923995.1 Janthinobacterium sp.
GGCTTGCCGCGGCAAGCCCTTTTTGCATCCGGCTGCGTCGCCTAGCGGCGCGAAACCTTCATCAGGCGCGCGCCCAGGGTGGACGACAGGCTGACCTCGAAACGGCCGCCGGCCGGCAAGGCGCTCACGTCGACGCTGGCGTTGCCGCCCGTCAAGCCGCTGGCGACCACCGTCTTGCGGCCATCGGCGGCCACGTGCAGCACGGCGGCGTACGGTTCCGCCTGGGCATTCCAGGCCAGGGCCAGCTTGCCGCCCGTTTGCGTGGCATCAAAGCTGGCATCGTTGGCCGCCGCCTGGCTGCGGCGCGCCGGGCGCTCCAGCTTGGCTAATGCCTTGCCTTTTGCCAATACTTCCACGTCGCTGATGTCGCCCGGGTTGGCAAAGCTGACACGGAAATGGCTCATGGCGCTGCCGCCGTGGTCGGCCAGGGTGACGGCATCGAAGGGCAAGTCGATAGTCGCTCCCGACACCGTCAGGATGCGCAAGGTGTACGCCTGGCCACTGCCGCTGGCTGCGGCGCCGATGCGCGACGAGGAGGCGATGGCGGGACGCAGCGCCACGCCGGCCGGCGTGATGCGCCCGGAAATGGTCAGGTAGCCATTCTCGGCGACGGACACGCTGGCCGCCAGCACATTGCCGCCCGTGCCCTGCGCGCTGCGTTTTTCCAGGAATTGCTGCACGCGGGCATAGCTGTAGTCGGAGAACCAGGCTCCGCTGCAATAGCTCATCACGTCCTTCATCGGGGTGCCCGCGCCATAGGCGGCCTTGCTCAACTGGCCGATGCTGCCGTCATAGCTGCTGTTATACAGGGGCTGCGGTCCCAGATTGCCGTTCGCATACGGGTAGTCGGTGGCCGGATCGGCCGGGCCGCCGCAGGCGACGTGCTTGAGCGAGTGGTTGTGGCCCAGCTCATGCACGAGCGTCGTCAGCCATTCAGGCCAGCCATTGCCGAAAGGATCCACCGACGCCGTGCTGCCGTAGCGGGCATCGAGGCCGATGGCCGAGGTGTAGTCGCCGCCGCTGGTGCGCTGGTTGATGTACGCCAGGCCGGCGGAACGGCCGACGGACATTTTCGGCACGAAGCCATAGTAATAGGCGCCGCTGTCTTCGCGGATGCGCGCATCCTCCACCAGCGGCAAGGTGGTGCTCCACCAGCTGTCGGCCGTACTGCTGCCCGGCACGCTGAGCGGTGCGCGCGTGGTGATGCTGATATTTTCCGCCGCATACGGATACACGCGCGTCAGGGCGGCACGGATCACTTCGGCGTCCGGCAGCTGGGCCACGCCATCGTCCGTGCTGAGCGGCACGAGCACGAGGCGGATCTTGGCCGCGCTGGCCACGGCAGGCGCCGCTTCCTGGCTCACCTGCGTGCCATCGTTGCCCACGGCCGTGACGCGCACACGCACGCCGGGCAAGATCCAGGCCGCCGGCAAGACGCCGCTGAAGTTGCCGCTGAAACTGTAATCGCTTTTTTCCGTTGGCAAGATGGCGGGGCCGCTCATGGCGACGCTGCCCAGGTTGCCGCCAGTGGCGGAGGTGGCGCTCAAGGTCACGACGGGGCTGCTCCGCCCCGCCTGCGTGCCCAGCACGGACACGCGCACGGCGGCCGCCTTGCCGCGCGTCAGACGCAGGGCCGTATCGCTGGCGTTCAGGTTCAGCACTTGCGCAAAATCAATGCTGCCCAGGGTAAAGGCCGACACCGTGCCCGCATTCACGGCGATGCGCGACGCGGCCGACAGCATCACATTGCCCGTCGCCGACGCCGGCGCGGACAGGACCAGCTGGCTGCTGCTGGCGCTGACGATGGTCGCCGGCGTGCTGCCCACGGAGGCGGCGCTGACCTGGTCGAGGTTCGTGCCCTGCACCGTCACCGACATCGCCTGGCCGCTGATGGCCGTGCTGATCGACGTCACCGTCACGCTGGCCAGCACGGTGTAGGTGTCGCCGCTGGTCACGTCGTTGTAGGGACCGTGCACCGTCAGCGGCCCCGTCGCGGCACCCGCCGGCACGAGGACGGTCACGCTGCCCGCACCCTGGCTCTGCGGGACGGCCGAGGCGCCGCTGCCGAATTGCACCGCCGTGACGGCGCCCATGCCGCCGCCCGCGATGGTGACGCTGGAACCGACGCCGCCCGTGGCCGGCTCGACGCTGCTGATGCTCAGCGGCACATACACGTTCACGCTGTAGCTGCTGGCCGCCGTGCCGCTGGTACTGACGAGGCTCAAGGCGCCCGACACGGGCACGCCCGGCATGATCAGGGTGGCGCTCGTCTCGCTGACGGCACTCGTGGCCACGGTCACGCCGCCCACCTGGAAAGCCGTGACGCGGCTCAGGTTCGTCCCCGTGATCACGACGCTGCCGCCCACGGCGACGTTGCTCGCCGCAACGGCCGTGACGGCGGGAATCACGACGGGACTGCCCGACGTGGTCGCCACCACCGTGTCGCCGCCACTACTGCCGCCGCCACCGCAGGCGGACAGGCCCAGCATGAGAAACAATGCTACAAGCAAATGGTTTTTCATGGCCGGCAACCATGGTCGAACAGCGCAAGGCCGGGTGAGACATGCGGGAAATGTGACATATTGGTGACTTTTGGTGAGAATTTAATTTCGAGGAACCAATATTATCCGTGACTTCAATTCCGAAAGACAACTATTAATGCTTTTGATTCAATTGGTTTTGATAATAATTAAAATATCTGCTTGGCAATTTTTATTGTGAGCATTATTCGTCTCCCTCTGTATTGTTTCAAATCAAGATTGTTTCCAGATATGCTTATTGCCATTCGATTCATGAAAATAAATCGCGGCCGGATCAAATAATGTGGAAATATATCCACAAGCTAGAGGACATGCCTTCTCGCCAACTTTGTTGGAAGAATTAACGTTTTCAGTAAGATTTTCAGGAATGTAATTTTTAGAAACAGCGGAAAAAAGCGGGGAATGTTGCCGGGATAGCGGCGCAGGAGAGGCGCCGGTGTTGCAGGAACGGCGGGCGCGTGGCGAACGGCCGCTTTTGCCCAAAACCAAAGCAGCCTGATGCCGTATAATTTTAGACCCGGTGAAATCAGGCGATTGCCACCTTCTGCCTGCCCTACCCGGCCGGCACTCTCCGTCAGCTGATCCTGCTGGCCCGCAACCGCCTCGCAAAGTCTTGCCGCCGCGCCGCCGCCCGTTTGCCTATTGAAAGCATGAAATGAACGATACCGTGATCCCCGCCATGTCCCCGACCGAAGCCACCTTGCGCGCCATCCTGGCGCAGCGGATCATGATCCTCGACGGCGCCATGGGCACGATCATCCAGCAATACAAGCTCGACGAGGAAGCCTACCGGGGCGGTCCCACGGGCCGCTTCATCGATTTCGCCGCGCCGGCCGACAGCGGGGCACGCGAACTGTTCGTCAAGGGCAACAACGAACTGCTGACCCTGACGCAGCCGCACATCATCCAGGAAATCCACGAGCGCTACCTGGCCGCCGGCGCCGACCTGATCGAAACGAATACCTTCGGCGCCACGACGATCGCCCAGGACGACTATCACATGGCCCACCTGGCCTATGAAATGAATGTGCAGGCGGCAAAACTGGCACGCGCCGCCTGCGACAAGTATTCCACCCCGGACAAGCCGCGCTTCGTCGCCGGCGCCCTGGGCCCCACGCCGAAGACGGCATCGATATCGCCCGACGTGAACGACCCGGCCGCGCGCAACGTCACCTTCGACCAGCTGGTGGCGGCCTACCTGCAGCAGACGCAGGGCCTGGTGGAAGGCGGCGCGGACGTGCTGCTGGTGGAAACCATCTTCGATACCCTGAACTGCAAGGCGGCCCTGTTCGCCATCGACCTGTACTACGAACAAAACCCCGGCGTCGTGCGCCTGCCGCTGATGATTTCCGGCACCGTCACGGACGCATCGGGCCGCATCCTGTCGGGCCAGACCGTGCCCGCCTTCTGGAATTCCGTGCGCCACGCGAAGCCGCTGACGATCGGCCTGAACTGCGCCCTGGGCGCCGCCCTGATGCGCCCGTACGCGGAAGAGCTGGCCAAGATCGCCGACACCTTCGTGTGCATCTACCCGAATGCGGGCTTGCCCAACCCCATGAGCGACACGGGCTTCGACGAGTTGCCGGCCGACACCTCCGCCCTGCTGCGCGAATTTGCCGACGCGGGCTTTTTGAACATGGCGGGCGGCTGCTGCGGCACCACGCCAGAGCACATCGCCGCCATCGGCGAATTGCTGTCGAAAAACACCCCGCGCACCGTGCCGCCGCCGTCGCACGACCTGCGCCTGGCGGGCCTGGAACCGTTCGTCGTCAACGACGAATCGCTGTTCGTCAACGTGGGCGAGCGCACCAACGTCACGGGCTCGAAGGCGTTCGCGCGCATGATTCTCAACGAGCAATACGACGAAGCCCTGTCCGTGGCGCGCCAGCAGGTGGAAAACGGCGCGCAGGTGATCGACATCAACATGGACGAGGCCATGCTCGATTCGCAGGCGGCCATGACGCGCTTCCTGAACCTGATCGCCTCGGAACCCGATATCTCGCGCGTGCCCATCATGGTCGACTCGTCGAAATGGTCCGTCATCGAAGCGGGCTTGAAATGCGTGCAGGGCAAGGCCATCGTCAATTCCATTTCCATGAAGGAAGGCGAAGAGGAATTCCTGCGCCAGGCCAAGCTGTGCCGTCGTTATGGCGCGGCCGTCATCGTCATGGCCTTCGATGAAAAAGGGCAAGCCGATACCTTCGAGCGCAAGATCGAGATTTGCGCCCGCGCATACCACTTATTGATCGATGCCCTGGACTTCCCGCCGGAAGACATCATTTTCGACCCGAACATCTTTGCCGTGGCCACCGGTATCGAAGAGCACAACAACTACGCCGTCGACTTCATCAACGCCACGCGCTGGATCAAGGAAAACTTGCCGTACGCGAAGATCTCGGGCGGCGTGTCGAACGTCTCCTTCAGTTTCCGCGGCAACGATCCGGCCCGCGAAGCCATCCATACCGTCTTCCTGTACCACGCCATCAAGGCAGGCATGACCATGGGCATCGTCAACGCGGGCATGGTCGGCGTGTACGACAACCTGGACCCGGAACTGCGCGAACGCGTGGAAGACGTGGTGCTGAACCGCCGCGAAGACTCCACCGAGCGCATGATCGAATTTGCCGGCACCCTGAAGGCGGGCGGCAAGGCCGAGGCGCAAACCCTGGCCTGGCGCGAAGGCACGGTGCAGGAGCGCCTGTCGCACGCGCTGGTGCACGGCATCACGCAATTCATCGTGGAAGACACGGAAGAGGCGCGCCAGGAACTGCTGCACAATGGCGGGCGCCCCATCCACGTGATCGAGGGTCCGTTAATGGCGGGCATGGACGTGGTGGGCGACCTGTTCGGCCAGGGCAAGATGTTCCTGCCGCAGGTGGTGAAATCGGCGCGCGTCATGAAGCAGGCCGTGGCCCACCTGATCCCGTTCATCGAGGAAGAAAAGCTGCTGGAAGAACAGCGCACGGGCATCGTCGCCAAGCCGAAGGGCAAGATCATCATGGCGACCGTGAAGGGCGACGTGCATGACATCGGCAAGAACATCGTCACCGTCGTGCTGCAATGCAATAACTTCGAAGTGGTAAACATGGGCGTGATGGTGCCGTGCTCGGAAATCCTCGCCCGCGCCAAGGTGGAAAACGCGGACATCATCGGCCTGTCGGGCCTGATCACGCCGTCCTTGGAAGAAATGGCGTATGTCGCCAAGGAAATGCAGCGCGACGAGCATTTCCGCATGATGAAGATTCCCCTGCTGATCGGCGGCGCCACCACCAGCCGCGCCCACACGGCCGTGAAGATCGCCCACAACTACGACGGCCCCGTCATCTACGTGCCGGACGCTTCGCGTTCCGTGTCCGTGGCGCAATCCTTGCTGACGCCGGAACAGCGCGACAAATACGTGGAAGACATCGAACTCGACTACGCGCGCATCCGCGAGCAGCACGCCAACAAGAAGGCGCTGCCCATCCTGCCGCTGGCCCAGGCCCGCGCCAACAAGATGGTCGTGCCCTTCGATGGTCCGTGCACGCCCGTGAAGCCGAAGTTCATCGGCCGCCGCGTCTTCAAGAACGTCGACCTGGCCACCCTGGCCAACTACATCGACTGGGGCCCGTTCTTCCAGACCTGGGACCTGGCCGGCCCCTTCCCCGCCATCCTGACGGATGAAGTGGTGGGCGATGCGGCCACCAAGGTGTACGCGGAAGGCCAGGCCTTGCTGAAAAAACTCATCGACGGACGCTGGCTGACGGCCAATGGCGTCGTGTCCTTGCTGCCGGCCAACAGCGTCAATGACGACGATATCGAGGTGTACACCGACGATACGCGCAGTAGCGTGGCGTTCACGTATTACGGCATGCGCCAGCAAGGCGTCAAACCCGTCGTCGACGGCGTGCAGCGGCCGAACCAGTGCCTGGCCGACTTCATTGCGCCGAAGGCATCGGGCGTGAAGGATTACATCGGCATGTTCGCCGTGACGTCCGGCCTGGGCATCGAAAAATACGAGAAGCGCTTCGAGGATGCGCACGACGATTACTCGTCCATCATGTTGAAATCCCTGGCCGACCGCCTGGCCGAAGCGTTTGCGGAATACCTGCACGAGCGCGTGCGCAAGGACTTGTGGGGCTATGTGCCGGACGAACACTTGAGCAACGACGACATGATCGCCGAGAAATACGTCGGCATCCGCCCCGCGCCCGGCTACCCGGCCTGCCCCGAGCACACGGTCAAGAAGGAAATGTTCGAGGTCATGCAGGCTGAGGAAATCGGCATGCAGCTGACGGAATCGTATGCCATGTTCCCCGGCGCGGCCGTCTCCGGCTTCTACTTTGCCCACCCGGAGTCGAAATACTTCGTCGTCGGCAAGATTGGCATGGACCAGGTGGAAGACATGGCCAAGCGCCGCGGCGCAAAGGTCGAGGACGTGGAACGCTGGCTGGCGCCGAACCTGTCATAACGTGGCGACCCGGCGCGCGGAACTTTTCGCGCGCCGCGGCGCACTAACGCAGTATGCCGGCCGGCATGCTGCATGCCCGCTCCGGCCCGTTTCCAACTGGCAAGGAGGTACTATGGCAACCAATTTCAAACTCAAACGCTGGCAGGATCAGGTAATCCTGCTGCTGGGCCTGTGGCTGCTCGTCTCGCCCTGGGCGTTCTCCTATGCCGAAGGCTCGCCGCAGATGATCAACGCCTTTGTCTCGGGACTGGTGATTGCCATCCTGGCCGCCTTCGACCTATACAAGACGTATTTCTGGGCCGTCGTCGTCAACCTGCTGGTGGGTGTCTGGGTCGCCGCCTCGCCATGGATACTGCGCCTGGCCGACCAGCGCGTCGTCATGTGGAACGAGCTGATCGTCGGCATCGCCGTCGTCGTCCTGGCCCTGTGGGAACTGCGCACGGACCCCGAGCTGCACAAGCACTGGCCCGGCGCCGCCGCGTAGTGCAGCTACCGGCGCAAAAAAGCCCTGCCACGGCGACGCCGTGCAGGGCTTTTATGAACAACACAGCAGATACGCGACGTCACAGCACTTGGCATGAGCGTAGCGAGCGGAAGGGAGAGGTGGCCAAGAAGCGCAACCGTACCGAGGTACGGTGAGCATCGCAGGCCGCCTATGCCGACGCGCAGCAGCTCAGGTCAGGCGCCACTACAGCGCATACCTCACGACATTATCACTCCATTCATAGGCGGCCATTTCCAGCTCCACCAGGTCGTCCGGGGACATGGCCAGGTCGCGCAGGGTGGGCACGATTTCGCCTTCCATGTCTTCGATGCGCTCGATGCATTCGGCCAGGCGCAGCAAGTCGCCGTAGAAGCCTTCGCGCGACAGCAGCGCTTCGGCCACTTCGTCGATCACTTCGATCTGTTTCAGGATTTCCGACATCGGCACGCCGAACAGGGTATCCATCAGCGACATGATGCCGACCGTAAAGGCGATATCGGCCGAATGGGCGTGGTTCGGGCGCAGTTTATGGGCCAGCAATTCCAGTAGGCGGCCGCGCGTGGTGGCCAGCATCAGCAGCGGCGTCATGCTATGGCCGCGCTTGCTTGGTTCCGCGTACAGCATGATCTGCAGCCAGCGCTGCAGCTGGCGACGGCCCAGCACGGTGACGGCCTGGCTCAGCGAATCGATGCGCTGGCGGGCGCCCACGGCCGGTGTATTGACCAAGCGCAATAAGTTCAAGGCCAGCGACACGTCGCGCTTGATGGCGCGCTCGATCTCCATGTTGTCCGCATCGGAGGTGACCAGGGTCATCAGCTCCATGACGGCCAGTTGCGACGGCGACAGCTTCTTGCCCGTCATGATGGCCGGCTTGGCAAAGTAATAGCCCTGGAAATAATCGAAGCCCAGGTCCAGGCCCGACTTGAATTCTTCGCGCGTTTCGACCTTTTCCGCCACCAGTTTCTTGTGTTCCTGCTTGAAACGGGGCGCCAGGGCCGCCAGCACCTTCGGATCGACGGTGCTCATGTCCATCTTGACGTATTGCACCAGAGGCAACAGTTCCTGTACCTGCGTCGTATCGGCCACGACATTTTCCAGCGCAAAGGTGAAGCCGTGGCCCACCAGTTCGCTGATGCGCGTGCGCAATGCCGGCGTCACCTGCATCGATTCGACCACTTCCAGCACGACTTTTTCGCGCGGCAGGAAGACGAAGATGTCGCTCATGATCACATCGGCATCGACGTTGACGAAGCCGAGCGCGTCGCCGATGACCTTTTCCATGCCCAGTTGCGAGGCATGGGCAATGACGGAAGCCGTGGCCGACAAATCGCTCGTGATGTTGGCGGGCCCGACCGGAGCGTTGCGGAATAGCAACTCATAGCCGAACAGGGCTTGATTGCGGTCAAGGATAGGTTGTCGCCCCAGATAGAACTCGCGTACGCGCAAGGGTTTCGGGGTGATGTCGTTGCTGGAAATATCGATCATTAACTCTTCATCAATCACGTCGAGTGACACTGGCCGCGCCGCGCCCGCATCAAGGTTCACTATTGACAATACTTTAGCTGAATTTCGCCCGCGCTGTGGGTATTTTGGCAGTAATCGGGCGTATTGTCGTCAACAAATTAGGTGGCCGGGCTTTCCTGCACCATCCCATCGACAAACAACTTCAATTCTCCGGGCGCAAACGCCGTCCATTGCTCGTTGGTGGTCAGCGGCTGCGTGACGATCACGGCCACCCGGTCCTGCGGCGTGGTGACCTGGGAAAAATCGACGCTGAGGTCTTCATCGGAGAGTTTAGCAGTTGGAAACGGATGTTGTCGCACCAGATAATGCAAGCTGGTGGAGCAATGGGCAAACAGCGCCTCTCCGCTGGAGAGCATCATGTTGAAGGTGCCGTGGGCAGCGATGCCCGGCAACAGCTCCGCCAGCGCCAGGTGCAGGGCAGGCAAGGCCGGCGGCGCGTCGCCGAAGCGCGCGTGCAATTCCTGCAGCAGGTAGCAGAAGGCCAGTTCGCTGTCCGTGCAGCCGACGGGGCGGTAACTGCCCGTCAGCACGGGATGAAATTCCTTCAGGTCGCCGTTATGGGCGAAGACCCAGTAGCGGCCCCACAGTTCGCGCACGAAGGGGTGGCAGTTTTCCAGCGCCACCTGGCCCTGCGTGGCCTTGCGGATGTGCGCGATGACATTGCGCGACTTGATGGGATAGCGTTTGATCAGTTCGGCCACGGGCGAGGCGACGGCCGCCTGGTGGTCGACGAAATGGCGCACGCCGGCGCCCTCGAAAAAGGCGATGCCCCAGCCGTCATGGTGGGTATCCGTATGGCCGCCGCGCATGGCGAAGCCGGTAAAACTAAAGACAATGTCCGTTGGGACATTGCAATTCATTCCGAGTAGTTGGCACATGATCTGTTTGCAGCGGGGTAACCCGGCCACCATACCATGCCGGCTTGCCAATTGGTATGGTGGCGATCGCCATCAGAGGAATAGTATCAGTGCAGCAGGACAGGCTGGCTCATGAGGGAATCGTAGCTGCCCAGGAATTCATCGATTTCTTCCATGCTCGGTTCGCTGGCGATCAGTTCCGTGACGTCGCGGCGGAAGTTTTGCGCCAGGACGCCGGCAATGAAGGTTTCCCGCTTGCCGCCCTTGTCGACGATTTCATAGCCGCCGAAGCGCAAGGCTTCGAGGTCGACGTCGACGCCGAATTCCACGACGCTATATTGCTCGCTGTTATAGATCAGGTTCATTTTGCATCCTTCGCTCAGGCAGGAGAAGCTCCTGCGGTTTCAGAACAGAGGTGGGGCTGATACGGCGCCATTTCAAGCGCCATGCCACCCGGCGGGCTACAGAGTTGTAACGAGATGCAAATTGCGACTGCGGTCATGCGATCAGAAAACCTGCGCTCAGGAAACCACGAGGTCCGCCTGCAGCGCCAGCAGGGCATCATAGGGACTGGCGGTGAGCCAGGTGCGCAGTTGCTCGATATGCGTGGCGTCGGCCAGGCTGATGAACAAGTGCGCGGGGGGATGGCGCAACAGACGATTCAATGTTACACGCAATACGAGATTGCCGCTGCAGCACAGGCAGCCAGGCGCGATGCGCAACAGTTGCAAGGGAAACGGTGGGGAAGAAGAAACTTGTTCGGCCAGGTCGGCCAGGGGGGAGTTGCCGTCAGCCAATCCTTCCAGGATGACGGCGCTCGCTTGCTGCGGCCGCAAGGCTTGCGCGATGGCGGCCTCGCGGTCGGCGGCACGTCCGCCGCTGACGAGGGTCAGTGGCGTCGCGTGCCGCAGGGCGGACGTCACAGGCTTTTCTTGGCCAGCTTGCCCGGCTCGACGCCCAGCTGTTTCAGCTTGCGGTACAAATGGGTGCGCTCCAGGCCCGTTTTTTCCGCCACGCGGGTCATGCTGCCCCCTTCGCGGCCCAGGTGGTGTTCGAAATACATGCGCTCGAAGGCGTCGCGCGCCTCGCGCAGGGGCAAGTCGAAGGACAGGTTGTAGCCGTGGCCTTCGGCCACCGCCGGCACGTTGATGCCGGGGCGCACCATCAGCTGCTGCGGCGCGCTGCCGCCAAAACTGGGCACGGGATGGCTGCTTTCTTCGGCGATGACGGGCGCTGCCGGCCGTGGCGCCACGCTCGGCGCGCGCACGGTTTCCTGGGCCCGCGTCAAGCCTTGCTGGACCGCTTTCAGCAGTTTTTGCAGGGCAATCGGCTTTTCCAGGAAGTTCAGCGCGCCGATGCGCGTCGCCTCGACGGCCGTATCGATGGTGGCATGGCCCGACATCATGATCACCGGCATGGTCAGCAAGCCATCGCGCTGCCATTCCTTGAGCAAGGTCACGCCGTCCGTATCGGGCATCCAGATATCCAGCAATACCAGATCCGGCGCACCGGCGGCACGCGCTTCGCGCGCCTGCTGCGCATTTTCGGCCAGCTGGATAGCATGTCCTTCGTCGCCCAGAATTTCCGAGAGCAACTCACGGATACCCATTTCATCATCCACTACGAGTATGTTTGCCATTCGTGTCTTGCCTTCCTCATTTCGCCGGCCGTCGCGCACAAGAGGCACGCGGCGGACAGCTATGATTTTATTAGTGTTTTAAATACTAAACCAGACCCTCAAGCCAGGAATTCCTGGGCCGGAGCGTCGGGAGCTAACTTTAACAGCAAAATGACCACCGAAGCGCCATTGCCGTCGACCCGATTCTCGATATCGATGCGTCCACCATGTTCATCGATGATTTTCTTCACCATCGCCAGGCCCAGGCCCGTGCCGCGCGCCTTCGACGTGACGTAGGGTTCGAAGGCCCGCGCCAGGATCTTCGGCGCGAAACCGGGGCCATTGTCGGTGATGGCCAGCCGCACGGCGATGTTTACGCCGCCGTCCGCACTGCGATAATGAATTGCTTCCGTCCTTACGTCAATCCGCGGATGCGGCGAATCCGGCGGCAGGTCCGCCATGGCGTCCTGTGCATTCTGCAATAAGTTGTGTATGACCTGGCGCAACTGCGTGGGATCGCCCATCACCATGGGCAGGTTGGGCGCCAGCTGCGGGTGGATGATGTCGCCATCGTCGCCGCGCAGGTACAGGTTCAGGATCTCCTCGATCAGCTCATTCAGGCGCAATGGCACCAGCACGGCCGGCGGCGTGCGCGCATAGTCGCGGAAGTCGTCGACCATGCGCTTCATGGCGTCGACCTGCTTGACGATGGTGGTGGTGGCGCGGCTGAGCAGGTCGGCGTCAGGCTGCTCCAGCTTGCCTTCCAGCTTCATCTGCAGACGCTCGGCCGACAGCTGGATGGGCGTGAGCGGATTCTTGATTTCATGCGCCAGGCGGCGCGCCACCTCGCCCCAGGCGATCGAGCGCTGGGCGGAAATGACGTCGGAAATATCATCGAACACGACGATGTAGCCGCTGCCGGACTCCAGCGGCAGGCGCGAGCCGCGGGCCAGCAGGGTGATGTCGTGCTCGTCGGCACTGCTGCCCAGACGGCGCGGGATCTCGATCTGGCGCTGCCAGTGCAGGCGCTGCAGGTTGCGGCCGGATGCCGATTGCGCGCTCTGCGCCGTGAAGGCGCTGATGATGGCGGAACCAAATTCTTCCATTCCGGCAATATCGGCCAGCGGCTGGCCCACCATGCTGGCCCCCGAATGCTGCAGGATGCGCTCCACCGATTCATTGCAGGTCACCAGCTTGAAGTCGCCATCGAGCACCATCACGCCGGCCGACATATTGGCCAGCACGGATTCCAGGTGGGCCTTGGCGTTTTGCAGCGCGGCGCGGTTGCTTTCCACGGCCGTGCGCGCGTCGAGCAGCTGGCGCGTCATGATGTTGAACGATTGCGTCAGGGTACCCAGCTCATCCTTGGAGGCGACGATGGGGCGCGGCGACAGGTCGCCCTCGGCCACGGCGCGCGTGCCTTCCGCCAGCAGCAGCAGGGGCTGGGCCAGGTTGCCGGCGATCAGGAAGGCGCTGCCGATGGCGCCAAAGATGGCCAGCAGCAAGGTCAAGGTGAGGATTTCCATGTACATCTTGCGCAAGCCCACGCGCGCGACGAAGCGTTCCTTGTACTCGCTGTAGGCGGCGCGCAGCATTTCGCCGTTCGTCGCCAGCTTGGGCGGCACCGATTGCAGCAATTGCAGGTAGCGGGGCGACACGGATGGCCCCGGCACGGCGACCAGCACGCGCAGACGCAGGCCGGCGGCCGCATCGAGGGCGGCCGGTGGCCCGGCGCGGATACCGCCGCCGCCCGACTCCATGCTGTCGTCATGCAACTCCAGCCCGCCCTCGGCGGACGCGTAGCCGGCCGGCAAGGCTGCCTGCGCCAGCATGGCCGGCGTGGGCAGGTCGGCCGCGCTGTGCGGGCCGGCGCTGGCCAGCAGGACGCCATCGCCGCTGACGATCATGACGTTTT
Source organism: Janthinobacterium sp. (assembly GCF_009923995.1). Lineage (GTDB taxonomy): Bacteria > Pseudomonadota > Gammaproteobacteria > Burkholderiales > Burkholderiaceae_D > Janthinobacterium. The sequence continues at coordinate 13,389 of NZ_RFSK01000039.1, forward strand.
GCATGCCTTCCTCGCGCAGCAGGCTGGTCAGCACCGCCGGACCGGCCACCGGGTCGGCGCGCATTTCGTCGACCGCCTTGTGGCCGCGGTGGTCGAGCTCGACCAGGGCCGCATCGAGGCCCGCGCGGCCCAGCTCCAGGCCCGATTCCAGCGCCGCTTCAATCTTGACGTTGAACCACGATTCGATGGAATGGGACACGAAGCGCACGGACACGACGAAAATCACGAGACCGGGCAGGATGCCGACGATGGCGAACAGCATCACCAGGCGCGTCATCAGCTTGGAGCCGAATTTGCCGCTCTTGTAGCGCGCGTACAGGCGCCCCAGGGAAATGCCGACCAGCGCCAGCAGGGAAACGGCCACGGCGGCGTTGAGCCCCAGCAGCCAGGAATAATAACGGTCGAAAAAGCCGGAATTGTCGGATGCCGAGGCCAGCAGGAACAGCAGGATACTGACAATGCCGCCGCCCACCACCAGCAGATAGCGCAATGCTTGACTCACTACTCCGCCGTATACAAGAAGGTTTTTTTATTCGAAGCCAGGCGCCAGTCACTGTTGTTGAAGGCATTGACCTGTATCGGCTTGGGCAGGTAGTCGCGGTCCATGCCCATGCGCAAGGTCACGTTGTAGGTCTGCCCCACTTTCAGCTCGCCGCGCCGCGCCACCAGCCAGCGGCTGGGACGGCGGATCAGGAACAGCGCATCGTCCAGGTTGGCAAAGCTCTGCTGCAAGCCGCCGCCCGACACATGGTACTGGCGTGTCAGCACGTTGTACGACAGGCGGCTGGTCTGGCGCGCAACGATGGCCTTTTCATCGAACCAGTACCAGCGGGGCCGGGTCAGTTCGATTTCGGTCGTGAAAAACAGGGGTACGCCATGCTGCACGGCATCATCGAGGTCGTGATTGAGCTCGAAGGAATAGGTCGCGGCCAGCTTGTAGCCTTCCTCGCTCGACTCGATATAGGCACGGGTGATCTCGACCATATCGGCGGCATGCGCGCGTGGCATGCTACAGGCCAGCAGCAACAGCAGCGCCAGGAGTCGGAGGAGTCGTGTTGTCACAAGTGTGCCGATAGTGTCCGTAGGAAAAGGTTCGACGAATCGCTCAAGCCGCATTTTTTTGGAATAGCGCATAGAACAAACCGTCATGGTCCTGCTCCGCGCTGCCAGTCGGCAACAGCTGACCAGGGGCTGTCAAACGGGTCGCATTATTGCGCACCGCAAATGCCGCCGCCTGTGCCTCGGATTCTTGCGGCCACAATGAACACGTCACGAACAGCAATTTACCATCGGGACGCAGCATCTGCCACAGGTTGTCCAGAATTTTGGAAGAAAGTGTTGCAAGTTGGAACGCATCACCCTTGCGGCGCAGCCAGCGGATGTCCGGATGACGGCGCACGATGCCCGAGGCCGTGCACGGCACGTCGGCCAGGATGCGGTCGTACTGCTGGCCATCCCACCACGCGCTCGATTGCGCGTCCTGCGCCTTCAGGGTCGCTTCCAGGCCCAGGCGCTCGAGGTTTTCCGCGATGCGCGGCAGGCGCTTGGCGTCGGCATCGATGGCCGTGACCTGCACGTCGGCCAGTTCCAGGATGTGGCACGTCTTGCCGCCCGGCGCCGCGCAGGCGTCCAGCACGCGCATGCCGTCCTGCAAGTCCAGCAGCGGCGCGGCCAGTTGCGCGCCAGCATCCTGCACGGACACGACGCCCTGCTCGAAGCCGGGGATCAGCGCCACGCCGATCGGCTTGTCCAGGCGTACGGCGTACGGCCCCACCTGGCGCGCGGCGATGCCCGCTTCCGCCAGCACAGCCAGATAGGCTTCCACCGTGCTCTTACGGCGGTTGACGCGCAGGGTCAGCGGCGGCACGGCATTGCCCGCCGTCAAAATGGCTTGCCAGTCGCGGGGATAGGCGAGGCGCAGCGAATCGATCCACCACTGCGGATAGTTCCACTGCGCCAATGGCTGTTGCAGGGCCGCTTCCAGCAAGGACTTGCGCTCGCGCAAGAAACGCCGCAAGACGGCGTTCACCATGCCCTTGGCATGCGCCAGGTCAGGGTGCGACGTCGCCACCGTGACAGCCTGGTCGACAACGGTAAATTCTTCGTACGGCTGCTCGCCCGGCTCGGCCGACATCAAGGCCAGCGCGCAGCACAGCAGCGCGGCCAGCATCGGCGGTTCGGGCGCCTTCGACGTCATCAGGCCGACGAGGGTTTCGCTGCGGCCCAGCTGGCGCATGGTGCGATAGGAAATATCCTGGATGGCGCCGCGCGCCTGCGGGCTGGCGTTCGATTGCGCAAACACCTTGGCCAGCGCCTGCGGCAGGGCCGTGCCGGTACGCACTTGCGCCACGGCATTGGCGGCGCCCAGCAGGCAGAAGGCCAGCGAGTCGGCGCGCAGATCGGGTTGGAAGCCTGGCTGCAAGACCGGTTTCAGGTCGGGATGGTAGCTGGGACGCAATTTCGGCGCGGCAGGGGCAGAGGCCTGGCCTGGCGCCGGCTTGGTTTTCAATTTCAGCGTGGGGCGCTTGTTCATAGTTATCCGGTGTGGCTGCGCGCGGCTGGCGGCCTGCTGGCACATTCGCGTGCCGCGCGTCATCAATAAAGGGTCGATTGTAGCGTTTGTGGCGCCCGCTGACCCAAGCGATTGCAGTGTACAAGGTAAATTGCGGCAAAAAACTGCATATATACAAGCAGAATGGGCCACGCTGATGTTTTCATGCACCAACATGTGCATGCCATCCTGATAATATCGTGAAACGCCGCGGCAGGGGGCGCCCGCCTGCAAGCGTATTGTTCCCGCCGGCAAACCAGTATAATTAACGCAGTCTGGGCGGCTTGGGTACTTGCCGTCCGTTTTGCTTTTTGATTCATTCTATTCATTCTTAACGCGGTTCCGCCGCCATCCTGCTCATGCTCGCCCAACAGAAACAAGAAATCATCGCCCTGTTCCAGGCCGCCCTCGCTCCCGTCCTGGCCGGCACTTCGCTTGCGCCTTCCGTGGTGCTCGAGCGACCACGCGACGCATCGCACGGCGACGTCGCCTGCAACATCGCCATGCAACTGGCCAAGCAGCTGAAACAGAATCCGCGCGAACTGGCGCAAACCATCGTCACGGCCGTGCTGGCCAACCCGGCCGGCAAAGGCCTGGTCGAGGCGGTGGAAATCGCCGGCCCCGGCTTCATCAACGTGCGCGTCTCGAACGCCGCGAAACAGGCTGTCGTGAAGACCATCCTGGCCGAAGCCGACCGCTATGGCCGCAGCACGGCCGGCGCCGGCAAGCAGGTGATCCTGGAATTCGTCTCGGCCAACCCGACCGGCCCCCTGCACGTGGGCCATGGCCGCCAGGCGGCCCTGGGCGACGCTTTATCGTCGCTGTTCGACGCGCAAGGCTATCAAGTGACGCGCGAGTTCTACTACAACGACGCGGGCGTGCAGATCCAGACCCTGGCCAATTCCGTGCAGGCGCGCGCGCGCGGCTTCAAGCCGGGCGACGCCGAATGGCCCGAGTCCGCCTACAACGGCGACTACATCGCCGACATCGCCAACGACTTCAAGGCCGGCAAGACCGTGTCGGCCAGCGACGGCTTGCCCGCCACGGCCAACGGCAACGTGGACGACATCGATTCGATCCGCCCGTTCGCCGTCACCTACCTGCGCAACGAGCAGGACATCGACTTGCAGGCGTTTGGCGTGAAGTTCGACAATTACTACCTGGAATCGTCACTGTACGCGGACGGCAAGGTCAACAGCGCCGTGGACACCTTGATCAAGGCGGGCCACACCTACGAGCAGGATGGCGCGCTGTGGCTGCGCACCACCGACTTCGGCGACGACAAGGACCGCGTCATGCGCAAGACGGACGGCACCTACACGTATTTCGTGCCGGACGTGGCGTATCACCTGGTGAAATGGCAACGCGGCTTCGTGCAGGCCATCAACATCCAGGGCAGCGACCACCACGGCACCATCGCCCGCGTGCGCGCCGGCCTGCAGGCCGTCGACATGGGCATCCCGCAAGGCTACCCCGACTACGTGCTGCACAAGATGGTCACCGTCATGAAGGATGGCGAAGAAGTCAAGATCTCGAAACGCGCCGGCTCCTACGTGACCGTGCGCGACCTGATCGAATGGTCGGGCGGCGGCGACATCGCCAAGGGCCGCGACGCCGTGCGCTTCTTCCTGATCTCGCGCAAGGCCGACACGGAATTCGTCTTCGACGTCGACGTGGCGCTGAAAACCACGGATGAAAACCCGGTGTATTACGTGCAGTACGCGCACGCGCGCATCTGCCGCATCCTGGAAAACTGGGGCGGCGATGAAGGCACGATCGCCGACGTCGACCTGTCGCCCCTGACTGCACCGACCGAAGCGACCCTGCTGGCGACCCTGGCCGCCTATCCGGAAACCCTGGCGCGCGCGCAAGCCGAACTGGGACCGCACCAGGTGGCCTTCTACCTGCGCGATCTGGCCGCCAACCTGCACAGCTTCTACTTTGCCGAAAAAGTGCTGGTCGAGGACGAAGCCGTCAAGCTGGCCCGCCTGGCGCTGGTCGTCGCTGCGCGCCAGGTGCTGCGCAACGGCCTGGCACTGATTGGCGTGTCCGCGCCAAGCAAAATGTAATCGCGAAGGTCAAACCGCCAATGAATCACGCTTCCTCTTACGCTTCCCGCGCCACGCCGGTCCGCCGCCAGCAGGGCAACACCCTCGTCGGCATCATCATCGGCCTGGTCATCGGCCTGGGCATCGCCGTGGTGGTCGCCCTGGTGATCACCAAGGGCTCCTCGCCCTTCACCGACAAGTCGAGCCGGGCCGGCAAGTCGGCCGAACCGACGGCCGGCCAGATCGCCGACCCGAACAAGCCGATGTACGGCAACAAGGAAGCGGCCAAGGAAGCGGCGCGCGACTTCTCCAAGGAGCCGCGCGAAATCGGCGCGCCGACGCAGCCGGCCGCCCCTGCCCCCGCGCCAGCGCAGCAGCCGAAGGCGCCGCCACCGGACGCATTGCAGGAGCTGATCGGCACCCTGAAGGACAAGCCGGCGCCGAAAGCCCCTGCAGCCGCCCCGGCGCCACAGGCCAAGGCCGAGACGAAGGGCGAAACCAAGGCCGCCGATGCAGCGGGCGACAAATGGATTTATTATCTGCAGGCCGGCGCCTTCCATGACATGGCAGACGCCGAAAGCACGCGCGGCAAACTGGCCCTGCTGGGCTTTGAAGCGGCCATCAGCGACCGCAGCACCGATGCCGGCGTGCTGCACCGCGTGCGCATCGGGCCGTTCAACCAGCTCGAAGCCATGAACCGCGCACGCACCAAACTGTCCGAAAACGGCATCGATGTCGCCGTCGTCCGCAACCAAAAATAAGGAACCAGCATGCGTTTTCTGAAAAAAGTCCTGTTTGCCGCCGCCCTGTGCGGCATCGCCATGGGCGCGTCGGCCTCGCCGGCCGAGCCAAAGAATGGCGTCGAATACGACACCCTGGCCACGCCGCAAGCCACGGACTCGGGCAAGAAGGTCGAGGTCACGGAATTTTTCGCGTATTACTGCCCCCATTGCAACGTGCTTGAGCCGCAGCTGGCGGCCTGGGTCAAGAAGCAGGGCGACAACATCGTCTTCAAGCGCGTGCACGTCTCGCGCGACGACAGCGTGGCGCCGCAACAGCGCTTGTTCTTCACCCTGCAGGCCATGGGCCTGCTCGACAAGCTGCACGCCAAGGTGTTTAACGCCATGCACGTGGAGCGCAACCGCCTGGCCACCGATGACGCCGTGTTCGACTTCGTCGCCAAGCAGGGCGTGGATCGCCAGAAGTTCATCGACACCTACCGCTCGATGGGCATCTCGGCCCGCGTGCGCAAGACCGACGCCATGATGCAGGCGTATAACGTCACGTTCTGGCCCATGATCGCCATCGACGGCCGCTACATCACCTCGCCTTCGCAGGCGAACCAGGGCAGCAAGTCGGCACAGAACGAAGAACAGCTCAATGCCCAGGCATTGACCGTGATGGACGTGCTGGTGGCGAAAGCCAAAGCGGAAAAGAAGTAAGCATGTCTATCTCCCCGGCGCAGCCCCGGCACGCGCGCATCGCCTGATGCACGGCGTGCCTTACAGCGTCTTCATCACGGGGGCGTCGAGCGGACTGGGCGCCGCCCTGGCGCTGCAGTACGCGCGCCAGGGCGCCCGACTGGGCTTGCTGGCCCGCCGCGGCGACACCCTGCAGCAGCTGATCGCTTCCCTGCCCCACCCTGAACGCCACCGCGCCTACGCCGTCGACGTGTGCGACCACGCCGCATTGAAAAGCGCCGCCGAAGACTTTATCACCCATGCCGGACGCATCGACGTCGTCATCGCCAGCGCCGGCGTGTCGTATGGCACCCTGACGGAGCACGCGGAAGACCTCGATGCCTTCGCCCGTTTGATGGCCATCAACGTCACGGCCACCGTCGCCACCTTTGCTCCCTTCATCGCCGCCATGAAAAGCCAGGGCAGCGGCCGCCTGGTGGGCATCGGCAGCGTGGCCGGCATCCGCGGCCTGCCCGGCGCCGAAGCGTACAGCGCCTCGAAGGCGGCCGTCATCAGCTACTGCGAATCGCTGCGCCTGGAACTCAAGCCGGCCGGCGTGAAGGTCGTCACCATCACGCCCGGCTACATCGACACGCCGATGACGCGGCATAACGCCTACCGCATGCCCTTCCTGATGCCGGCCGAAAAATTCGCCGCACGCGCCGCGCGCGCCATCGCCGACGGCGACAGCTATCGCGTGATCCCGTGGCAGATGGGCGTCGTCGCCAAGCTGCTGCGCGCCCTGCCCAATGCCCTCTACGACATGGCCTTCGCCAACGCGCCGCACAAGGCGCGCAGCAAGCCACCCGGCGACAGCCAGTAAAACCATACCCTCCCCATGACGAAGCACTCAGACCTGAACAGCGCGGCCATCGCCGCCCATTGCGCCACGGGCGCGGCCCACGTGGCCATCGAAGTGGTCGACGAAACCGGCTCGACCAACGCCGACCTGCTGGCGCGCTGCGCCACGCTGGCAGGCCCCACCCTGCGCATCGCCGGCCAGCAGACGGCAGGGCGCGGGCGCGCCGGACGGCCCTGGGTGTCGCAGCCCGATGCCAGCCTGATGTTCTCGCTGGCGTGGCGCTTCAAGGGCCCGCTGCACCGGCTGGTCGGCCTGCCGCTGGCCGTCGGCGTGGCGCTGGCCGAAAGCATGACTGCCCTGGGGGTACCGGTGCAATTGAAGTGGCCGAACGACCTGCTCAAGGATGGCCACAAGCTGGCCGGCATCCTCGTCGAGACGCAGCAGGCGCCGGACGGCGGCGTGTGGGCCGTCATCGGCTGCGGCATCAATTTGCTGATGCCCGATGCGCTGGAACAGCAGATCGGACGCAGCGTCTCGGCCGTGCCGTGGCTGGCGCAGATGGAGCGCAACACCCTGGTGGCGGCGCTCCTGAGCCGCCTGGCCGGCGTGCTGGCCGAATTCGACGACACGGGTTTTGCGCCGTTTACCGAGCGCTGGAACCTGCTGCACGCATGGCAGGGCCAGCACGTGAAAATCCTCGACAACGGCCAATTGCTGCAGCAAGGCGTGGCAGCCGGCGTGGACGAACTGGGACGGCTGCTGCTGCGCGGCGAGGACGGCCTGCAGCACATCATGTCCGGCGACGTTTCCTTGCGCCTGGCACAGGAGTAAGTACATGCTATTGCTGATCGACGCCGGTAACACGCGCATCAAGTGGGCGCTGGCAGCTCCCGCCGGCGCACCCGGCGCCTGGCTGGCCAGCGGCGCCGTGACGCACGCCCAGCTCGATACCTTGCAGGCGGCCTGGCGCAGCCTGGCCATCTCCGCCGTGCTGCTGTCGAACGTGGCGGGAACGGCCATCGGCGCGCGCCTGCGGGCGCAGCTGCCGGCCAGCCTCCCGACGCAAGCCATCGCCACCTTCGCTTCGCTGCCGGCGCTGGCCGGCGTGACGAACGATTACCGCGAGCCGTCGCAACTGGGCTGCGACCGCTTTGCCGCCGCCATCGGCGCCCATGCGCTGGCGCCGGGCCAGGCCGTCATCGTCGCCAATTGCGGCACCGCCACCACCATCGACGCCGTCACGGCCGACGGCGTCTTCCTGGGCGGGATGATCTTGCCGGGACTGGGCCTGATGGCCAGTTCGCTGGCGCGCAATACGGCGCAGTTGCCGCAGATCGCCGGCAACAGTCCCCTGCCGGCCGGTTTCGCCGACAACACGGACGATGCCATCCTGTCGGGCTGCCTGGCGGCGCAGGCGGGCGCCATCGAACGGGCCGTGCGCATGCATGGCGCCAGCGCCTGCCTGCTGTCCGGTGGCGCCGCGCCGCGCATCGCGCCAGCCCTGGCCTTGCCCGTGCCGCTGCACCTGGTGGACAATATCGTCATGCTCGGCCTGCAGGCGGCCGCGCGCGCAGGCGACGAGCCAGGAACTCAAGGAGAACACACGTGCTGAAATTCGTCTTCTGGCTGCTCGCCGGCGTCAACCTGCTGGTGTTCGCCATCGGCCAGGGCTACCTGGGCAGTTTTCGCAGCGAGACGCACGAGCCGGGGCGCCTGAAAAACCAGCTGCAGGCGACCAGGCTCACCCTGCTGACGCAGGAGCAGGCCATGGCGCCCGCGGCGCCAGCCGCCACCGAAGAAACGGCGGCGGCGCCGGCCGTAGCGGCGCCGCCGCTGTCGTACGCATGCACGGAGGTGGGCAATTTCCTGCTGGCCGACGCGCGCCGCTTTGAGGCGCAAGTCGCAGCGCTGGACCTGGGCGACCGCCAGTCGCGCCGCAACGTGGCTGGCCAGGAAGTGTCCAGCTACATGGTGTACATCCCCCCGCAGGGCAGCAAGGAAGGTGCCGACCGCAAGGCCGGCGAATTGAAGCAGCTGGGCGTGACGAATTACTTCATCATGAATGAAAGCAGCCCGACGCGCTGGGGCATTTCACTGGGGGTCTTCAAGTCGGAAAGCGGCGCGCAGACCCAGCTGGCATCGCTGAACAAGCAGGGCGTGCACAGCGCCCGCATCGCTCCCCGCTACACGGCCAGCAAGCAGCTGGCCTACCAGTTCCGCGACCTCGACGCGGCCACGCGCGCGCGCCTGGAAAAGATCAAGGCGCAATTCCCGGACCAAGATCTGCGCAGCTGCAAATAAGCTGCGCCAGGCGCGTCTGGCAAACTATTCAGGGCCAGGCGCCATGCCGCAGGCAGTACGAATGTACGACAAGGCATGGCAACAACGCCATGCACTTTTTCAGGCACCTACCGCTGGATGACGATGGGCTTGATCCCGGTCGATTCCGGCAAGCTGGCCGCCGCCCGTGCCGCATCGGCACGGCTGGAAAACGGGCCGCCATACAGACGGAACAGATTGCCTGCCTGCACCACGCCCAGGGTCCCCAGGGCCGTGTACGGCGCCAGGCGCGCGCGCCCCGTTTCCGCATTGTCGGCGCGCGAATACGCACCCAGCTGCAGATAGAAGCCGCTTTCCAGCGCTGCCGGCGCCGGTGCCGCGACCGTCGCGTCGACGGCGACCAATTGCGACGACACGACCGGCTGCACCACTTCTCCCGTTTCCACCGGCGTATCGATGGAAATGGCCACCACCGATGGCGTCAGCGGCGCCGGCTTCGGCGCCGCGCGGGCGGCCAGGATGGCATCGATATCGGCCGGCAGCAGCCGCTCGACCACCACCTGGTGGCTCCCTTTGCCCAGGAAGCCCAGTTTCAGCGCCGCCGTGTACGACACGTCGATGACGCGCGTGGCGTGGAACGGTCCGCGATCGTTGATGCGCACGATCACCTGCTCGCCGCTGTCGATGCTCGTCACGCGCGCATACGAGGGAATCGGCAAGGTCGGGTGGGCCGCCGTCATCTTGTACATGTCGTAGATCTCGCCCGACGAAGTGCGCTGGCCATGGAATTTCTTGCCATACCAGGTGCCCGTGCCCTTCTGGGTAAACGGCTCGTTGTCGGTGATCGGCGTGTAGGTCTTGCCGAAGACGACGTAGGGACGGTTCGAGCGCGTGGAATACGGCTCGTTGCGCACTTCCGCATCGGGCACGTCGCGCAGGTTGGGCGGGGGATTGTCGCCCGGGCCATCGTCCTTGTAGTAGCCGCCGCGCCCGGACCCGGCCGCCGGCAACGCCGGCAGGGTGGGGTCCTGGCGCACTGGCACCTTGACCTTGCCGCCGGACGGCAGCGGCACGTTGCCCGAGCCGGACTTGGTCGGCGTGGTGCCGCAGGCGGCCAGGGTCAGCAGGACGGCCAGCAGTGTGGCAACATTCGGCCCGCGCATAGCGAGCGTGTCGAAAGGCGCGCGCATCAGGTCTGCACCAGCTTGCGATGACGCTGAATGCTCATCAGGATGCCGGTGGCCACGCCCAGGGTCAGCAGCGCAGTGCCGCCGTAGCTGAGGAAAGGCAGGGGCACGCCGACCACCGGCAAAATGCCGCTGACCATGCCCATGTTTACAAAGGCGTAAGTAAAGAAAATCATCGTTATCGCTCCTGCCAGCAGGCGAGTGAAAAAACTGGGGGCATTGGCGGCGATCATCAGCCCCCGTCCCACCAGCAGCAAATACATCAGCATCAGGATCAAGTTGCCGACCAGGCCGAACTCCTCGGAATACACGGCAAAAATGAAGTCGGTGGTGCGTTCAGGAACGAATTCCAGGTGGGCTTGCGTGCCATGCGTCCAGCCTTTGCCAGTCATGCCGCCGGAACCGATGGCGATGATGGACTGGATGATGTGGAAGCCCTTGCCCAGCGGGTCCTTGGTCGGGTCGATCAGCATCATCACGCGGTCGCGCTGGTAGTCGTGCATGTGCGACCAGGCGACGGGCAGGTAGCAGCCAACGACGAGGAACAGGCCCAGCATCACCTTCCACGACAGGCCGGCGAGGAAAATCACGGTAAAGCCGGCCGCCACCACCAGCAGCGCCGTGCCCAGGTCGGGCTGGCGCGCAATCAGGTACACGGGCACGAGCAGCAGCACGGCCGCGATCAGGAAGGATTTCCAGCGCAGCAAACCGGCATTTTGCTGGAAAAACCAGGCCAGCATCAGCGGCGTGGCGATCTTCAGGAACTCGGACGGCTGGATGTCGATCACGCCGATGTGCAGCCAGCGCCGCGCGCCGAGCTTGATGGTGCCGAACAGCGCCACGGCCACCAGCAGCAGCACCGAGACCGTGTACGCGGGCACGGCAATGCGCATCATCATCTGCGGCGTGACATTGGCCGCCACCCACATGACGAAAAAGCACAGCAGGATGTTGCGCAGATGGTCCTCGATCTTGCCGGGGATGCCGATGCTGGCCGAATACAGGGTCAGCAAACTGGTGCTGAGCAGCATCAGGATGATGATCATCAGCGGCGGATCGAACACCGCCAGGTAGGGTTTGGCGCGCCGCCACAGCGAGCGCCTCTCGTTAATGGGCATGTGCTTCCTTAGTGCCTTGGGGTCGGGCGCGCCGCCATGGCGAGCGCCTCTCGTAATAAGTCAGGTTTCATTGCTGTCTGGCAGGCGCCGCCGGGGCAGCCTGCTCGTCCGTGATTTCTTCCAGGGTGCGCACTTCGTCGACATCTTCCTTGGGCACCTTGGTGGTGTCCTTTTCCTTGTCGCTCGGGCGCTTGCCCAGCAGGTAGTAGTCGAGCGCCTTGCGCGCGATCGGCGCGGCCACGCCGGCGCCGAAGCCCGCGTTTTCCACCACGATGGCTATCGCGATGCGCGGCTTGTCAGCCGGCGCGAAGGCCGTAAACAGGGCGTTGTCGCGCAGGCGTTCGGCCAGCAGCTTGGCGTTGTACTTCTCGTTCTTCTTGATGCCCACCACCTGCGCCGTGCCCGTCTTGCCGCCCACCGTATACTGCACGCCGGCGAAGATGCGCGCGGCCGTGCCGCCCTGTTCGCTGGTCACGCCCACCATGGCGCGCTTGATGGTATCGATGTTTTCCTGCTTGAGCGGGATGCGGTAGCTTTCCTTCGGCACCGTCAGGGTGCGTGCGCGCGTGCTGGCGTCTTCGATGATCTTCACCAGATGCGGCTTCATCACCACGCCGTTATTGGCCAGGTTGGCCGTCGCGTGGGCGATCTGCAACGGCGTATAGGAATTGTAGCCGGAACCGTTACTCACCGAAATCGTGTCGCCGCCCACCCATTTTTTCTGTTGCGGCGTCTTGAAGCGGTTGCGCTTCCATTCCGTCGACGGCAGCACGCCCGTCTTTTCGTTATTCAGGTCGATGCCCGTCAGCTGGCCGAAGCCGAACGGCTTCATGAAGTCGTGGATGGCATCGATGCCCATGTCGCGCCCCAGCTGGTAATAATAGGTGTTGCACGAGACGACGATGGACTTGTGCATGTCGACCGTGCCGTGGCCGCCCACCTTGTCGTCGCGGAAGGTGTGCCCGCCCAGGATGAAGAAGCCGGGGTCGGAAATCGACTGGCTCGGCGTGCGCTTGCCCAGCTCCAGCGCGGCCAGCGCCATGAAGGGCTTGAAGGTCGAACCAGGCGCATAGGTGCCGGACAGGGGACGGTTGACCATCGGCCGGTCCAGCGAGGTATTGAGCTCGTTCCAGCTTTGCTGGTCGATGCCGTCGACGAACAGGTTGGGGTCGTAGCCTGGCTTGGAGACGTAGGCCAGGATGTCGCCCGTGGCCGGGTCGATCGCCACGGCCGCGCCGCGCCATTCGCCGAACGCTTCCTCGACCACCTTCTGCAGTTCGATGTCGATCGACAGGATCAGGTTGTTGCCGGGCGTGGCGGCAGTGCGCGACAGGGTGCGCATGGCGCGTCCGCCGGCCGACACTTCCACCTCTTCATAGCCGGTGGTGCCATGCAGCTGCTTCTCGTAGCTTTTCTCCAGGCCTTCCTTGCCGATATGGTCGGTGCCGTTGTAATTGGCCGCGTCCTCGCCCTCTTCCAGGGTCTTGGCTTCATTGCGGTTGATGCGGCCGATGAAGCCCACCACGTGCGAGGCGATCTCGCCCATCGGATACTGGCGGAACAGGCGCGCCTGCACTTCCACGCCCGGGAAGCGGAAACGCTGCGCCGTGAAGCGCGCCACTTCCTCGTCCGTCAGGCGCGTGCGCAGGGGCACGCTGACGAAATTCTTCGACTCTTCCAGCAGTTTCTTGAAGCGGCGGCGGTCCTTGATGTCGACCTGGATCAGGGTCGACAGCTCGTCGATCACGGAATCGAGGCTGGCACTGAGTTTCGACGGCGTGATTTCCAGCGTGTAGGCCGAGTAATTGCGCGCCAGGACCACGCCATTGCGGTCGAGGATCAGGCCCCGCGTGGGCACGATGGGCACGACGGCGATGCGGTTGTCCTCGGCCTTGGTGGCGTAATCCTCGTGCTTGATCACCTGCAGCCAGATGAAGCGCGCCAGCAGCAGCGAAAAGCAGACGAAGACGAGCCCGCCCAGCACGGTCAGGCGCATGCGGAAAAAATGCAGTTCGCGCTCGGTATTCTTAAGTTCAGTCATGGCAGGCGCCCGTCAAATCGGCCGATTGTGGTCGCGGTCCACGGCGCGGCGCTGCGGCGCCAGCAGGATCCAGGTGACGAAGGGCCACAGGGCCACGGCAACGAAGCTCTCGATGAAGTTGAGCCAGCCGGGAAAGCGCCCCGAGACGATCAAGCGCGTCAGCAGTTGCAGCGCCTGCGTCAGCAGCAGCAGCGGCAGCACGTGCAGCGCCTGCGTCATGATGGGGAACCACAGCACGCGGCGGTGCATCATGATGGCAAAGTACGACAGCAGGGTGTAGGCCAGCGCGTTCTCGCCCAGCAGGGTCGAGTCGTGCACGTCCATCATCAGGCCCATGAAGAATGCCACGCCGATGCCGACCTTGCGCGGCTGGTGGATGCCCCAGAAGACCAGCACGAGGGCGACGAAATCGGGCACGCCGACGAACTGTCCCCATGGCAGCAAGTTCAGCAGAAACGCGCACAGCAGGGAAAAGCCGATGAACAGGGGGCTGACGGGCAGCAGGATGTAGTGCGGGCGGTTCATCGTGTCGCCTCCTTCGGTGGCACGGCGGCCGGCGCTGGCGTCGCGGCCGGCGCAGTTGCCGGCTTCGGCGCAGGTGCAGCAGGCGGCTTCGCCGCTGGCGCCGTCGCCGCATTGGCGGCGGGCGCGGCGGCCGGGGTTGTCGCCGCCGGGTCCTTGATCGGCGCCATCTTGCCGGCGATCTTGCGGCCCGTCTTGACATCTTCGGCGGGCGGACGCGGTGGAATCTCGGGCGACGTCATCAGAATGAGCAGCTGGGTATTGCGTTCGATGCCGGCCAGCGGCTGGCACACGACACGGCCGAACGGGCCGTGCGCATTGCGTTCGACCAGAGTCACGCGCGCCACGGCCAGGCCGGCAGGGTACAGGCCATCGAGACCGGAGGTAATGACGATGTCGCCGATCTGGATGTCGGCGCTGGGGGCCGTGAAGCGCAGTTCCATCGTGCCGGACTTGCCGCGGCCGATGGCCACGCTGCGCACACCGTTGCGCAGCAGCTGCACGGGAATGGCCTGCTCTTCATCCGTCAGCAGAGTCACTTCGGACGTAAACGGGAAGACGCGCGTGACCTGTCCCACCACGCCCAGGTTGTCGATCACGGGACGGCCCAGTTCGACACCGTTCTGGATGCCGCGGTCGAGCACGATCTTGCGCGTGGCCGAATCGCGCGTGTCATACAGCACTTCGGCCAACTGGGTCTTGACGGGCACGCGCTCGCGCGCCTCCATCAGTTTGCGCAAATGGTTGTTTTCCACGATGTTGAGCTGCGCCTGCTGCAGGATCTGCGCCGAGGCGATCTGTTCGTGCTTCAGGTCGCGCACCTGTTTTTCCAGGGCGGACAGCGAAGAAAAGTAATTGCCGACGCCGAGCGCCACGTCGCGCGGCACCAGGGCCGCCATCTGCACCGGATACAGCACGGTGCCGACGGCCTGGCGCACGGCCGTCAGCGCGTGCATGCGCGAATCGACCAGCAGCAGGGCGATAGAAATGCCGGCGAACACCATCATCTTGACGCGGGCAGAGGCGCCTTGTTTGAAAAGTGGCGGAGGACTGTATTCCATGACATCCAATAATCAGGCGCAGTGCGCCAACGTACAGGCCCCGGGCAAACGCCGGCGCCAAAACCAAAAAAAGGCCGGAGATGGTTTCCGGCCCTTCTGTCAGATTATTCGTAGGAGAAGATCGAGCCGAGCTTGTCCATACGTTCCAGTGCCATACCGGAACCGCGCACCACGCAGGTGAGCGGGTCCTCGGCCACCAGCACCGGCAGGCCGGTTTCCTCCATCAGCAGGCGGTCCAGGTCGCGCAGCAGTGCGCCGCCGCCCGTCAGCATCATGCCTTTTTCGGCGATGTCAGCGCCCAGTTCCGGCGGCGTCTGTTCCAGCGCGTTCTTCACGGCCGAGACGATGTTGTTCAGCGGATCCGTCAGCGCTTCGAGGATCTCGTTGCTGGAAATGGTGAACGAACGGGGGATGCCTTCGGACAGATTGCGGCCCTTGACTTCCATTTCCTTCACTTCCGAACCCGGGAAGGCCGAACCGATGGCCTTCTTGATGGCTTCGGCCGTCTGTTCGCCGATCAGCATGCCGTAGTTGCGGCGGATGTAGTTGACGATGGCTTCATCGAACTTGTCGCCGCCGACGCGTACGGAACCCTTGTAGACCATGCCGCCCAGCGAGATGATGCCCACTTCCGTCGTGCCGCCGCCGATGTCGACCACCATCGAGCCCGTCGCTTCCGACACGGGCAGGCCCGCGCCGATGGCCGCTGCCATCGGTTCTTCGATCAGGTATACCTGCGAGGCGCCGGCGCCCAGGGCCGATTCGCGGATCGCGCGGCGCTCGACCTGGGTCGAACCGCACGGCACGCAAATGATGATGCGCGGCGAAGGACGGAAGAATTTCGAGTCGTGCACCATGCGGATGAACTGCTTGAGCATCTGCTCGGTCACGGTGAAGTCGGCGATCACGCCATCTTTCATCGGACGAATCGCTTCGATATTGCCCGGCACCTTGCCCAGCATCTGCTTGGCTTCCTTGCCGACTGCCTGAATGGTCTTCTTGCCATTCGGACCGCCTTCCTGGCGGATGGCGACGACGGATGGCTCGTCCAGGACGATACCGAGGCCGCGTACATAAATAAGAGTGTTGGCCGTGCCCAAGTCAATGGCCAGATCGGTGGAGATATACCTGCGTAAAAAACCAAACATGAGTGTCCTGTAGCGCATCGAGCTGCGCAAAAGCTGTTTATGGGGAGTTTCAAAGCGGGCGCTTTCAGGCACCCTGAAAATCCATGAAGGCGATTTTTCCGGGTTTCGCTTGGCGCTTGCGCAATCTTTTCTATGCTGCGGCAGCGGTCCATCAGCGCCGGCAACGCATTAACCCGCCATTCTACCTTATAATTTGAATGCGATTTGCCCAAAAACCATGGAAAAGTGCGACTCTTGCAGCCGCGAGTTACGCGGCATTCCTCGGTTTTTGTGAGCAAAAGAGCAGTAAATACCCGCGTTTTATCAAAACGCCAACTTAATACTAATGCGCGGCACTCCGCGCCATTTGCCATGTCCCTGACACTATCCGACGTAAAACGCATCGCCCACCTGGCACAACTTGAAATGGCCGACGACCAGGCCGTCACGTCGCTGGATCAATTGAACAAAATTTTTGCACTGGCCGAGCAAATGCAAGCCGTCAATACCGATGGCGTGGCACCCTTGAGCCACCCGCTGGCCGCCCACATGGACAATATCGCCCTGCGCCTGCGCGAGGACGTCGCCACCGAGCAGAATCGCCGCGACGCCTACCAGGCCGTGGCGCCGAAAGTGCAGGACGGACTCTACCTCGTGCCAAAAGTGATCGAATAAGCATCTTTCGCGTTCTCGCTGAGTACGCTCGTCTTCCGCCGAATAAAATCAAATAGAAACGCCATGCATACAAAATCCATCAAACAGCTGTCCACGCTTTTGCAGAACAAGGAAATTTCCGCCGTTGCACTGGCGACGCATTTTCTCGACCGCATCGCAGCAGACAACTCGAACGCCTTCCTGCACGTCGACCGTGCCCTGACCCTGGCGCAAGCTGCCGAAGCCGATGCGCGCATCGCCGCCGGCACGGCCACGCCATTGACGGGCGTGCCGATCGCGCACAAGGACCTGTTCGTGACGAAAGGCTGGCGCACCACGGCCGGCTCGAAGATGCTGGCCAACTACGCCAGTCCGTTTGACGCCACCGTGGTGGAAAAATTCCAGGCGGCCGGCATGGTCACCCTGGGCAAGGTCAATTGCGACGAATTCGCCATGGGTTCCGGCAACGAAAACTCGGCCTTCGGCGCCGTGCAGAACCCCTGGGACAAGACGGCCGTGCCGGGCGGCTCGTCCGGTGGTTCGGCGGCCGCCGTGGCGGCTGGCCTGACGCCGGCGGCCACCGGCACCGACACGGGCGGCTCGATCCGCCAGCCGGCCGCCTTTTGCGGCATCACCGGCATCAAGCCGACCTATGGCCGCGTCTCGCGCTTCGGCATGATCGCCTTTGCCTCTTCGCTGGACCAGGGCGGCCCGATGGCCCGCTCGGCCGAAGACTGTGCCCTGCTCTTGAGCGCCATGGCCGGCTTCGACGAGCGCGACTCGACCAGCCTGTCGCCGGAACAGGGCGGCGTGACGGAAGATTTTTCGCGCGAACTGGGCCAGCCCCTGACGGGCCTGCGCATCGGCGTGCCGCGCGAGTATTTCGGCGAGGGCCTGGCCAAGGACGTGGAAGCGGCCGTGCGCGGCGCGCTGGCGCAGTATGAAAAGCTGGGCGCCACCCTGGTCGACATCTCGCTGCCGAACACCGCCCTGTCGATTCCCGCCTACTACATGATCGCCCCGGCCGAAGCGTCGTCGAACCTGTCGCGCTACGACGGCGTGCGCTACGGCCACCGCGCTAGCGAGTACAAGGACCTGCAGGACATGTACAAGAAGTCGCGCGCCGAAGGCTTCGGCCCGGAAGTGCAGCGCCGCATCATGGTCGGCACCTACGTGCTGTGCCACGGCTATTACGACGCCTACTACCTGAAGGCGCAGAAGATCCGCCGCCTCATCGCACAGGACTTCGACGCCGTCCTGAATGGCCCGAACGCCGTCTGCGACGTCATCATGGGCCCCGTCGCGCCGACCGTCGCCTGGGACCTGGGCGACAAGACGGACGACCCGGTGGCGAACTACCTGGCCGACATCTACACCCTGTCGACCAGCCTGGCCGGCCTGCCCGGCATGTCGATCCCTTGCGGTTTCGGCGAAGGCGAGAAAAACGGCAAGCGTCCCGTCGGCCTGCAAATCATCGGCAACTACTTTGGCGAAGCCAGGCTGCTGAACGTGGCCCACCAATTCCAGCAAGTGACGGACTGGCATACGCGCAGCCCGGCCGGCATCTAAGAACAAACGCGCCGCCACTGGCGGCGCCACCAAATTAAGCGAGAACACTATGCAATGGGAAGTCGTCATCGGTCTTGAGAACCACGTGCAGCTCACGACCGAATCCAAAATCTTCAGCGGTTCGCCGATCAAGTACGGCGCCGAAGCCAACACGCAGGCCAGCCCCGTCGACCTGGCCCTGCCGGGCGTGCTGCCCGTGATGAACAAGCAGGCCGTCGACCGCGCCATCCGCTTCGGCCTGGCCGTGGGTGCCACCGTGGCGCCGCACTCGGTCTTCGCGCGCAAGAACTATTTTTATCCGGATTCACCGAAGGGTTATCAGATCAGCCAGTTCGAGGACCCGGTCGTCATCGGCGGCGCCCTGACCTTCGGCTATGAAAAGGATGGCGAATTCGTCACCAAGACGGTCAACCTGACGCGCGCCCACCTGGAAGAAGACGCGGGCAAGTCGCTGCACGAAGACTATGCGGGCATGAGCGGCATCGACTTGAACCGCGCCGGCACGCCGCTGCTGGAAATCGTCTCGGAACCGGAAATCCGCAGCGCCGCCGAAGCCGTGGCCTACGCCAAGGCCCTGCACTCGCTGGTCATGTGGCTGGGCGTTTGCGACGGCAACATGCAGGAAGGCTCGTTCCGCTGCGACGTCAACGTCTCCGTGCGCCCCGTCGGCCAGAAGGAATTCGGCACGCGCTGCGAAATCAAGAACCTGAACTCCTTCCGCTTCATCGAGGAAGCCGTGCACGTCGAAGTGCGCCGCCAGATCGAGCTGATCGAAGACGGCGGCAAGGTCGTGCAGGCGACGCGCCTGTACGACCCGGACCGCAAGGAAACGCGTGAAATGCGCAGCAAGGAAGACGCCCAGGATTACCGCTACTTCCCGGACCCGGACCTGCCGCCGCTGGTCATCTCGCAGGAGTGGATCGACCAGGTCAAGGCCTCGATGCCGGAGCTGCCGGCCGCCATGCGCGCGCGCTTCATCAGCGAATACGCCCTGCCGGAATACGATGCCCTGGTACTGACGCAGTCGAAAGCCATGGCCACCTATTTCGTCGCCGTCGTCGACAAGGCCGGCAAGGAAAATGCCAAGGCCGCCGCCAACTGGCTGATGGGCGACGTGTCGTCGACCGTCAACCGCGAAGGCGTGGACCTGGATGACGCCCCGGTCTCTCCGGCGCAGCTGGCCGCCATGCTCAAGCGCATTGCCGACGGCACCATCTCGAACAAGGCGGCAAAGGAAGTCTTCGCCGGCATGTGGGAAGCCAAGTCCGGCGACGAGAACCTGGTCGACACCGTCATCGATGCCAAGGGCCTGAAGCAGATCTCCGACACGGGTGCCCTGGAAGCCATCGTCGACGAAGTGCTGGCAGCGAACGCCAAGTCGGTGGAGCAGTACCGCGCCGGCAAGGAAGCGGCCATCAATGCGCTGATCGGCCAAGCCATGAAAGCGTCGAAAGGCAAGGCCAACCCGGCCCAGCTGACGGAACTGCTGAAGGCCAAGCTGGCGGGATAATTTTTTACGCTCCCTCCAAAAAAGACGCTGCGGCGTCTTTTTTTTCGCCCGTAGAACCCACGCATAAACAAGCTTGTCTAGATTTTTTTCCATGCCTGGAAGGCGTTTCTGTGTCGCTGCAAATTAAAGTATACATTTTTGTCTACAAGGTTTAAGCTAGCCATATTGAATTTCAGGCAAGAGGAAAACAGCATGGCCAAGACGCACGACATCCCGAAACCGACGGCAGCCGAACTCGATCTGCTGCAAACACTGTGGCCGCTGGGCGCCGCCACGGCCAAGCAGGTGCACGAGGCGATGGCGCTGGCCAAGCCGGCCATCACCTACGGCACCGTGCTGCGCCTGATGCAGATCATGCATGGCAAGGGCTTGCTGATCCGCGACGAAAGTCAGCGTTCGCACGTGTATGCGCCGGCCCAGGCGCAGGACAGCCTGCAGACGAACCTGCTGAAGGATTTGATGCAGAAAGCCTTTGCCGGCTCGGCCAAGGCGCTGGTGCTGGCGGCCCTGCGCACGGGCGTATCGCGCGCCGAACGCGCGGAAATCGAAAAAATGCTCAAGGATGAACAGTCATGAGCGGCTTCGTGCCGGCCCTGGGCTGGACCCTGCTGCACTTCCTGTGGCAAGGTTTGCTGATCGGCTGCGCCACGGCACTGGCCTGGGCCGCCCTGCGCAATGCGCGTCCCGAGGCGCGCTACGCCGTCGGCTGCGGCGCCTTGCTGGCCTGCCTGGCCTGGCCGGCGGCGGGCCTGTACCTGCGCCTGGCGGACACGCAAGCAAGCGGCGTCCTGTTCACCAATCCCCTGCTGCCGGCCGCACTGCTGGTGCCCGACAGCTTGCCCGACCTGCACCTGCTGCTGCGCGCCATCGTCGGCGTGTGGGCGCTGTGTGCCGCCCTGCTGGCCCTGCGCATGGCGCTGGGCATGCTGTGGATAGAACGCAGCGCCAGCAGGATGGGGGCCACGCATGCCTCCTGGCAGGCGCGCCTGTCCCGCATGGCGCAGGATGCGCGCGTGACGCGTCCCGTGCGCCTGCGCATACTCGACGACATCGCCAGTCCGCTCACGGCCGGCATCTGGCGCCCCATGGTGCTGGTGCCCGCAGCGCTGATCACCGGCATGCCGCCGCAGCTGCTCGAAGCGCTGCTGGCGCACGAACTGGCGCACATCCGGCGCCACGACTATCTGCTCAACCTGCTGCAAAACGTCATCGAGGCGCTGCTGTTCTTCCACCCTGCCGTCTGGTGGATTTCACGCGGCGTGCGCCTCGAACGGGAACACATTGCAGATGATTTCGCAGCAAGACAACTGGGCGAACCGCGGCGTCTGGCTCTTGCACTCTCGGAACTGGAACGTCTCCAGTTCTCAACCCACCACCTGGCCCAGGCGGCCAACGGAGGAGATCTTATGTCACGTATCAAACGACTGCTGCGCCCCGCACCACAAACCCTGAACTGGAAGGCGGCCGTGCCGCTGCTGGCCCTGGCCGGCGCCTGTCTCGGCATCTACGGCCAGGCCGTCGCCGCCGACAGCGCGCCGGTACTGGAGCGCCGCCCCGTCATCGACTTTGGCGTCTGCGGCAAACCCGTCTACCCGGCCGCATCGCTGCAGGCAAAGGAAGAGGGCACGGTCAACATGTCCTTCGATGTCGATGCCGCCGGCAAGGTCCGCGGGTCGAGCGTGCTCAACAGCAGCGGCCACCCGGCCCTCGACGAAGCGGCGCGCAGCGGCATCGCCAAGTGCACGTTCAAGCCGGCCCTGGCTGGCGGCAAGCCAGTCAGTGCCAGCGTCAAGGTGCAATACGTCTGGAGACTGAACTAAAGCAGCAGCGGCGGCGTTGCAACTTTGCTGCAGCGCCGCCGCCGCCCGCTTGCGGGTATGATCATGGATTCTTCCACGCCCCTGTGAACACGCCATGAACAAGATCAAAACCGGACTGGTCGGCTACGGCTTTGCCGGCTCCACCTTCCACGCTCCCGTCCTCTCCGCCATCGAGGCACTGGAACTGTCGGCCGTCGCCTCCAGCAAGCCTGAGCTCGTGCACAAGGACTGGCCGCAAGCGACTGTCTACGCCGAAGCGGCGCAGCTGTTTGCCGACCCGGCGATCGAGCTGGTGGTCATCGCCGCCCCCAACGAGGCGCATTTCAGCCTGGCGCTGGCAGCCCTGCAGGCAGGCAAGCACGTGGTGGTCGACAAGCCCTTCACCATTTCCAGCTTTGAAGCGCAGACCCTGATCGACCTGGCAAACAAGAAGCAGCTGGTGCTCAGCGTGTACCACAACCGGCGCTGGGATGGCGACTTCCTGACGCTCAAGGCGCTGCTGGCGCAGGGCACCCTGGGCCGCATCGCCAGCGTCGAATCGCATTTCGACCGCTTCCGCCCCGAGATCCGCCAGCGCTGGCGCGAGTCCGCGGCACCCGGCGGCGGCCTGCTGTACGACCTGGGACCGCACATGCTGGACCAGGCCATGCAGCTGTTCGGCAAGCCGGAAAAGCTGTATGCCGACATCGCCCTGCAGCGCGACAACGCGCAGGCCGTCGACTACATGCACATCGTTTTGTACTACGAGCGCCTGCGCGTGGTGCTGCAGGCCGGTTGCCTGGTGAAGGCGCCGACGGCACGCTTCGCCGTGCATGGCGACAAGGGCAGTTTCGTGAAGTTCGGCCTCGACCCGCAGGAAGACGCCTTGAAGGCGGGCGGCAGGCCGGGCCAGCCAGGCTGGGGCGTGGATCCCGTGCGCGGCGCACTGCACCTGGGAGCGCAGCCGGACGGACATGTTGAACACCTGGAAATGCAGGCGGGCCGCTACCAGGACTTTTACCAGGGCATGGCCGACGCCATCCGTCATGGCGCGCCGGCACCGGTGGCGGCCGAGGATGCGGCAGCGACGATACGTCTGATCGAACTGGCCCTGCACAGCGCTGCGGAAGGCCGCGTGCTCGAGGTCAGCTGATCGGCATCAGTTGATGACGAAGGCCAGCACCACGGCGCCCAGCGCCAGCATGGCCAGGCCGCAGATGAACACCAGTTCGCCCCACCATTCGTAGCGCAGGCGCGACTGGCCGGGGCGCAGCGACATGAAGGACAGCACGGCGCTGACGAGAAACACGACGGCGTCGCCTGCCAGCAGCTTGTCGATCACCACGCGCACGTCGCCGCGCGGCGCCAGGTGCCCGATCGACAGCACGGTCATGCACACGCCGATCATCGTCGCCGACGTGGGCAGGATATGCGCCGACAAGCCCCGTTCAGGCGCCTTGCCGTCGCCAGGCATCAAGTCTTGCCCTGGTTCGTTCCCGCTGGCCAGACCAGTTCCACGCGCGCGGAGCTGCCCGCCTTGATCTGTACCTTGCGCTCCAGCGTCTTGCCCGCCAGGGTGGCGCGCAAGCTGTAGCTGCCCGGCGCCAGCCTGGCCAGCAGGAAGGGGCCGCTGGCCGTGGTCTCGAGCTGCATGGCCCCCTTCGCATCGCGTATTTCCAGCTTCACGTCGGAAGCATATTCCGCCCGTGGCGCCGCCTGCACGGAAAACACCAGGCTCAATGGCCAGTGCCGGCTGGCGCTCTGGATGGCCGTCGATTCATCGAGGCCGATGCCACCGCTCAGGTATTCGACCGCCCCGCTCTTCTGCACAGCAGGCAGCGCACTGTCGGCTTGCGCCTGCGCCACGCCGCCCAGCAAAAGACCGACGCTCAACACCGCTCCCGCCAGGCCCACAATACCGCGTCTGTTAAGTGCCATCTTATTCTCCATCATGTGTGGTTGATATGAATCAAGATAGAAAGCGAAGCTTAGGCCAGTCTTAGCGCATCGTTAGCGCCGGCGCATGGCCTCGGCGATCTTCTGGTCCGTCTTGTACTGGCTCAGCGCATACACGGCCCAGATCGTGGCTGGCAGCCAGCCGATCACGGTAATTTGCAGTATCAGGCAGATGATGCCGGCAATCGGGCGGCCTATGGTGAAAAAGGTCAGCCATGGGAGTATCAAAGCAATCAGCAAGCGCATAGTTGTTTCCTTGTGCATCCCCTGTGCCGCGGGGACCGGACCGGCTGGACCGGCGGTAAAATTCATTAGTCCGATTATAACGATACTGGCGCCTCACGCCGGCACGGGTGCGAGCAGTTTTTCCATCCAGTCCAGGATGGCGGCGAAGATCACTTCGCGGTTCAGTTCGTTGAAATTCTCGTGATAATTGGCCGGATAAAAATGATAGTCGAGCAAGCCATCGGGCACGCTGCGCAGCATGCTTTCCGTGGCGCGGCTGCTGGCCAGCTTGTCGTCACCGGCCACCACGGCGAACAGGGGGAAGGTCCAGCCGGACAGGCCGTCCGCCAGCGCCTTTTGCGCCGACAGCAAGGCATGGGCGAAACGCACCGTCGCCGCACTGGCGCGGATGCCGTCGCGCTCGTCCTGGAAATGGCGCGCGGTAATCGTCTGGTCGTGCGTGAGCAGCATGGTCAGGTTACCCAGCGGCACCTTCATCGTGGGAAAGTGCCTGGCCAGCCAGCCCGACAGCATCTGCATCAGCTTCGGCACGGGAATCGCGTTCACGTAGTACGGCGATGAAATGATAAAACCCTTGATGGCAGGCTCGCCCGCAAAACGGTGTAGTCCCAGGTGCGTGGCGATCAGCCCGCCCATGGAATGGCCCATGACAAAAATCGGCACGCCCGGATACGCAGCCTTGACCCAGGCGAGGAACAGCTCTTCGTCGTCGAGGAAGGCGTCGAAGGAAGGGATGTCGACCTTGCGCTTGCCATCGTGGCCCACCATGTCGAAGCTGACGGTGGCGATGCCGTGCTGGCGGAAATACAGCGCCGGCGTGACGTAGTCGCCCGCATGCGCCATGCCGCCGTGGATGGCCAGGATCACGGCGCGCGGCGGCTGCGGCTGCGGCGGCTCCCAGATGTGGATGGGCCGCTCGACCCCGTCGCTGCACCGCAGGCTGGCCATCTTGTCTTCTGAAAAACGCATCGCTGCTCCTGTCATGCCCTGTCACGCCTTCAGGTGATCGATCAACTGGCGCGCATACAGGGGTAATTCACTGAACTGGCGCACGCAAATCGTCAGATTGCGTACCGACCAGGGATCGGATAATTCCAGGCAGCGCAGCGCCATCGTCTGCTGGCAGCGGCTGGCCGCCGCCAGCGGCACCACGCTCACGCCCACGCCGCTGGCCACCATGCGGCAGACGGCATCGAAGCTGCGCAGTCGCACGCGCACTTTCAGCGGACGACCCAGGCGCGCCGCGTGCAGGCCCAGGTACTGCTGCATCGCGCTGTCGTCGGCCAGGCCGATGAAATCGTGATCAAGCACGCTGGCAAAGTCGACGACACCATCCTGCCCCAGGGCGCGGTGATGCACGCCGTCCGCCGCCGCAATCACCACCAGCCGGTCGGGGCGGAACAAAAACGTCTGCAAGCCGCGCATGTCCACCGAATCGGAGACGATGCCCATGTCGGCCAGCCCTTCCGAGACGGCCTTGACGATATCGTAACTGAGACGCTCTTCCAGGTCGATGGTCAGGTTCGGATGGCGGTCGAGGAAAGCGCCGAGCGCCTCGGGCAGGAATTCGCTGAGCGCCGCCGTATTGCACAGCAGCCGCAGTTGCCCTTTCAAGCCGCGCGCAAATTCGCCCAGCTCTCCGCGCATTTTCTCCATTTGCATTAAAACGAGGCGCGCGTGATGCAGCAGGGTCTGTCCCACGGGCGTCGGCTCCACGCCGCGCCGGCCGCGCAGCAGCAGCGGCATGCCCAGCATCTCCTCCATCCCGCGCACGCGCGCGCTGCTCGAGGCCAGCGCCAGATGGCTGCGCGCGGCGCCCGCCGTCAGGCTGCCCGCCTCCACCACGTTGACAAACAGCTGCAAGTCGACCAGATCAAAACGCATGGCGTCCTCCTTTGCGCCATCTTACCAGCCTTCGCTTCTAACATAGGCTGACTGCGGATAATCCACCTTGGCGAAAGCGCGCGCGGCGCGCAAAATCCATGCACGTTCATTCTTAAATCAAAACATGGATATCGCATTCCTGTTGGCCGTCGGCGCCAGCTTCATCGCCGCAGGCTTCGTCAAGGGCGTAGTGGGACTGGGCTTGCCGACCGTGGCCATGGGCACGCTCAGCCTCGTCATGGCGCCCGTGCAGGCGGCCGCGCTGCTGATCGTGCCCTCGATGGTGACGAACGTGTGGCAGCTGGCGGCCGGTCCCGGCCTGCGCGCCCTGCTGCGGCGCCTGTGGCCCATGCTGGCCGCCGTCATGGCCGGCACCCTGGCGGGCGGCGCGCTGCTGCCGAAGGATAGCGGCGCCTGGGCCGTCGTCGCCCTGGGCGTGGCGCTGATGCTGTACGCGCTGGCCGGCCTGTTTTCGCTGCAGCTGCGCGTGCCCGCCCGGCACGAAGCGTGGCTGGGTCCCGTGATGGGCGCCGCGACGGGCCTGGTGACGGCCGCCACGGGCGTGTTCGTGATCCCCGCCGTGCCGTATCTGCAGGGACTGGGCCTGGCGCGCGATGCGCTGGTACAGGCGCTGGGCCTGGCGTTTACCGTCTCGACGGTGGCGCTGGCGGCCAGCCTGTCCCTGCACGGCGACTTAGGCCTCGGTGCGGCGGGCGCTTCGGCGTATGCGCTGCTGCCGGCGATCGCGGGCATGCTGGCCGGCCAATGGCTGCGCGGGCGCATCTCGCAGCAGGTGTTCAAGCGGTGTTTTTTTGTCGGGCTGTTCGCCCTGGGCCTGCATTCGGCGGTCAAGCCATGGCTGGGATGATAGACGTGCTGCCCTGGGGCGAGCATGCGCTGTCGGCCTGCATCGATGGGCAGCAGGTGGCCATGCTCGATTTCAGCCCCTGCGGCGGCGAAGCCACGCTCAACATGCTATTTGTGAAACCGCCATTTCGCCATCGCGGCGTGGCCAGGGCATTGATGCGCGAAATCCTGCGGCGCTATGCGCAGGTGCGCTGGGTCAATCGAGGCCGAGAATGGACGCGACCGACAGTTCGAGCTGCTCGACCAGCTCCGGCTGCATGAATTGATACTCGTCGGGGATGTCGAGCACGTGGATGGTCTTATGCTCGAGCAGGCGGCCAAACTGCGCGCGCAGGCGCGACTTGTGCTTCTCTTCCATCACGAAAATCACCGCGCACCAGGCCAGGTCATTCGCATTGACGGGATGGCGCGCGTTCGGACTGGTACCGCCCGAACGCACGGACAGGGCAGGATGGCGGCGCCATACCCGCTCCGCCGTGGGACTGCGCCACTGGTTGCGGCTGCAAACGAAGAGGACGTTCAAGCGCGCGTGAACATCAGATGCCGTAGCGCGCGCGGTAAGCGGAAACGGCTTCTTTGTGCTGCAGCAGTTCCGGATCGGCGCCAGCGCCGTTCAGGTAGCCGAACAGGTCGTCCAGGTTGCCGATCGAGATGACGGGGATGCCATATTGTTTCGACACTTCCTGCACCGCCGAACTTGGCGACAGCTGGCCGTCCGGGCCGGAGCGCTCCATGCGGTCCAGGGCGATCAGCACGGCGCATGGCTCGGCGCCGGCGGCACGGATCATGTCCACCGATTCGCGCACCGACGTGCCGGCCGAGATCACATCGTCAATGATGACAACCTTGCCATGCAGCTTGGCGCCGACGATGGTGCCGCCTTCGCCGTGGTCCTTGGCTTCCTTGCGGTTGAAGGCGAACGAGGTGTTACGGCCCTTGCCGGCCAGCGCCACGGCGGTGGCCGACGCCAGGGTGATGCCCTTGTATGCGGGGCCGAACAGCATGTCGAATTCCACGCCCGAGTCGAGCAGGGTCTGCGCGTAGAACTGCGCCAGCTCGGCCAGGGTGGCACCGTCATGGAACAGGCCCGCATTGAAGAAGTACGGCGACTGGCGCCCGGCCTTGGTGGTGAACTCGCCGAACCGCAAGACTCCCTTGGATACTGAAAACGCGATAAACTGCTGGCGTAAATTATTCACATTAGCCTCATTTTTTAAAAGTGCCTGTATTTTAATCCGCGCGCAGCGGCGAGACAATCGCCATGCCGCGCCCGCCGGCCCCGTCCAGCGCCCTTTTCACTCTCAATCTATGCCAAAAATTATCTCCGCCAACCTGAACGGCATCCGCTCCGCCGCCAAAAAAGGCTTTTTCAACTGGATGGGCACGCAAACGGCCGATTTCATCTGCGTGCAGGAATTGAAGGCGCAGCTGCCCGACATGACGCCGGAATTCCTCAACCCGCACGGCTACCATGGCCATTTCCACTACGCCGAGAAAAAAGGCTATTCGGGCACGGGCGTGTACAGCAAGGTGGAACCGGACGCCGTGCATATCGGTTTCGGCAGCCCGGAATTCGATGCCGAAGGCCGCTATGTGCGCTGTGATTTTGGCAACCTGTCCGTCATTTCCGTGTACTGCCCGTCCGGTTCGTCCGGCCCGGAACGCCAGGAAGCCAAGTTCCGCTTCATGGAACTGTTCCTGCCGCACCTGCTGGAATTGAAGGCGCTGGGCCGCGAAGTGGTCATCTGCGGCGACTGGAACATCGCCCACCACGAAATCGACCTGAAAAACTGGAAGGGCAACAAGAAGAATTCCGGCTTCCTGCCCGAGGAACGCGCATGGCTGACGCGCGTCTTCGACGAAGTGGGCTTCGTCGACGTGCACCGCGGCCTGGACAAGCGCGAAGACCAGTACACCTGGTGGAGCAACCGCGGACAGGCCTACGCGAAGAACGTGGGCTGGCGCATCGACTACCACGTCGCCACGCCCGGCATCGCGGCCCAGGCACACACGGTCAGCGTCTACAAGGACGAGCGCTTTTCCGACCACGCGCCGCTGATCATCGACTACACGCTCAAGGCTTAAGCCTCCAGGCTGCGCCGGCTCTCGAAACGGCGCGGCGCGCCGCTCAACGGGTCCGTGAAATCGATGGCGCGCGCCAGCAGCTGCAAGGGCTGCGACATGTCGTCTTCCTTGCACGGCAGGGCCACGGGATAAAACGCATCGTTGACGATGGGGATGCCCAGCGCGGCCAGGTGCACGCGCAGCTGGTGCTTGCGGCCCGTGTGCGGCTGCAGCCGGTACAGATTCAACTCGCCGCGCCGTTCGATCACGTCGATGACGGTTTCCGAATTCGGCTCGCCCGCTTCTTCCCGCATGAGGAAGAACTGCGTGCCCTCGACCATGCGGCTGCGGTAGGTGAACGGAAAGTCGCGCTCCGCCAATGCCGGCGCCAGCGCCTCGTAGGTCTTGCGCACTTCGCGGCGCTGGAACAGCGACTGGTAGGCGCCCCGGCTGGCGACCTGGCGCGAAAAAATCACCACGCCGGCCGTTTCGCGGTCCAGACGGTGGATGGGCGTGAGTTCGGCGCAGTCCAGGTTTCTCTTCAGGCGCGTGAGCAGGGTCTCCTGCACGAAGCGCCCGCCCGGCGTCATGGGCAAAAAATGCGGCTTGTCGACCACCACCAGATGCTCGTCCTGGAACAGGATCGCTTCCTGGAACGGAATCGGCGTTTCGCGCTCCAGCTCGCGGTAGTAAAAGATGCGCATGCCGCGCCGGTACGCGCTGTCCGGGGCCAGCACCGCGCCCTCGCCATCGACCACTTCCCCGCGCGCCATGCGGTCCCGCCATTGCGCGGCGCTGATCTGCGGATAGCGCGCGACGAGGAAGGCGAGCATGCCGGGCCACTGCCCCTCCGGCAGCCACAGATAACTGGGCGCCACGCCGTCACGCATGGGCAACGGTGCGGCAGCGTGACGGCTGGACATGCTAGCGCGACGCGATGGCGTTGCTGCGATACGGCGGCAAGGCATCGACGCTGACGCCCTTGCTGCGCGCGTACAGCGGCAGCACTTGCGCCATGTGGCTGTTCATCTGCGAAATGCGGTCCTTGCCCGACGGGTGCGTCGAAAGGAATTCGGGCGGCGCGCCCTTGCTCACGGCGGCCATCTTCTGCCACAGCACCACGCCGGCGCGCGGATCGAAGCCGGCGCGCGCGGCCAGGTCCATGCCGATCAGGTCCGCTTCGCGTTCATCGTCGCGCGAGAACTTCAGCATCACGCCCTGCGCCGCCATATTGGTGGCCGTACTGGTGATGCTCGGATCGACGCCCAGCCAGGCCGACAGGCCCGCACCCACCAGCTTCGAGCCGACGGCGGCCAGGTTGCCCTTGCCCGCCTGCGCCTGCGAGTGTTCGCGCAGCGCGTGCGAAATCTCATGGCCCATGACGACGGCCACTTCATCGTCGGTCAGGTTCAGCTTGGTGATGATGCCGCTGTAAAAAGCGATCTGCCCGCCGGGCATGCAAAAGGCGTTGACCTGGTCGGAATTGAGCAGGTTGATCTGCCAGTTCCAGCCGGCCGCCGCCTCGTTCCAGCGCGTGGCGAACGGGATGATGCGCTGGGCGATGGCGCGCAGGCGCTTCACCTGCGGGTCGCTGTCGGGCACCAGCGCATTCTTTTCCTTCGCTTCGTTGACCAGCTGCGTGTATTGCTGCTTCGATTGTTCATTAAAATCGACGCCGCCGGCAAAGATGCGCGAGGTCGACAGCGGACGCACCTTGATGCCATCCTGTATCGTCGCCTGCTGCGCGAAGGCGGGCAGCGGCGCCAGCGCCGTCGCCGCGCACAGGCTGGCCAGGACGGCGTAATGTTTAAGGGATACTGGTGCCATTGGCAGACCTCCATGGAGCGATTTTAGGCAGCATCATCATGGCCGGGAAGGCCAGGAAGAAGCACACGATGAAAAAGGAAAACCAGCCCAGCTCCGCGACGAG
The DNA here is from genome assembly GCF_009923995.1 of Janthinobacterium sp. Taxonomy (GTDB): domain Bacteria; phylum Pseudomonadota; class Gammaproteobacteria; order Burkholderiales; family Burkholderiaceae_D; genus Janthinobacterium. The sequence continues at coordinate 44,065 of NZ_RFSK01000039.1, forward strand.
GAAGCCCACCGAGGCATTGATCAGGGTGCGCGGCACGGCGCTCAGGCTGGAAAACAGGGCATATTGCGTGGCCGTGTAGCGCGGGTCCGTGGTGCGCGACAGGAACGCGACAAAGGCGGCGGCCCCCAGGCCCAGGCTGGCAAACGCTTCGAAGCCGATCACGGCGCTCAACAGCATGGTATTCGGCCCCACCTGCGCCAGCCAGGCGAATCCCAAAATCGCGATCGCCTGCAGCGCGCCGAAGACCCACAGGCCCCGGTTGATGCCCAGCTTGAGCATCCACACGCCGCCCACCACACCGCCGGCCAGGCTGGCCCAGAATCCCGTGGTGTTGGCGGCCAGGCCGATCTGCGTCATGCTGAACCCCAGGTCCAGATAGAACTTCGTCGCCAGCGCCGTGGCCATGCTGTCGCCTATTTTGTAGAGTAATACGAAGGCGAGGATCCACATTGCGTTACGCCAACCATCGCGCGCGATGAATTCGCGGAAGGGCAAGATGATCGCCTCGCGCATGGTCTTCGGCGGCGAGCCGTACACGGTCGGCTCCCTGATCAACAGGGTGCACGCGAGGCCCGGCAGCATGAAGGCGGCCGTGATCCAGAACACGGGCTGCCACGGCATGCGGTCGGCCAGGATCAACGACAGCGCACCCGGCACCATGCCCGCCACTTTATATGCGTTGACGATGACGGCGGCGCCCAGCCCCTGCTCGTTGTCGCTGAGGATTTCGCGGCGGTAGGCGTCGATGACGATGTCCTGGCTGGCCGATAGAAAGGCGACACCGCCGGCAGCGGCGGCGATGAGGCCGATCTGCGAGAGCGGGTCCAGCATGCCCATGCCGCCGATGGAAAAGAACAGTGCCACCTGGGTGAGCGCCATCCAGCCGCGCCGGCGTCCCAGCCCCAGGATGCTGTAGCGGTCCATCAGGGGCGCCCACAGGAATTTCCAGATGTAGGGGAACTGCACCAGGGCGAACAGCCCCAGCGCCTTGACGTTCAGGCCCGACTTGGCCAGCCACGCCTGCAGCAGGTACAGCAGGATGAACAGGGGCAGGCCGGAACTGAAGCCCAGCACCAGCACGGCCAGCATGCGGCCATTGGCATAGGAACGCCAGCCTGGCGCCGGACTGCTGGTCATCAATGCACCGCTTTTTTGCGCAGGCGGAAGACGGCCAGGTCGCCGCGCAGGTTGGGCAGTACGGAGACCATCCTGCCTTCGGCCAGGGCCACGCATTCGATCACTTCCAGGCCGCATTCCTCGGCCAGTTCACGGAAGTCGTTGATGGTAGCGCAGCGCACGTTGGGCGTGTCGTACCACTGGTAGGGCAGCGATTTCGACACGGGCATGCGCCCTTTCAGCAGCGCCACGCGGTGCGGCCAGTAGGCGAAGTTGGGGAACGAGACGATGGCCTCGGCGCCCACCCGCACGATGTCTCGCAGCAGCGGCTCGACCTGCTTCATCATCTGCAGGGAAGACAGGCACAGCACCGTGTCGAAGCTGTTGTCGCCAAAGATCGCCAGGCCCTTTTCCATGTCCTGCTGGATCACGTTGACGCCGCGCTGGGTACTGGCCAGCACCTTGTCGTCGGCGATCTCGATGCCGTAGCCGCTGCATTCCTTATCGCTTTGCAAATATTGCAGCATCACGCCGTCGCCGCAGCCCACGTCCAGCACATGCGCGTTGTCCGGCACCCAGTGGGCGATGAAGGCCAGGTCGGGGCGCAGCGCGCTCAATTCGTCAAAAGTCATGCGGTCTCCTTCGCGCCCTGGCGGACGGCGGTGTTCTGTGCTGCCGCGGGCGCGCCTGCGGCGATGTCATTCCATACCTGGCCGTAGTAGGCGCGCACCATGTTCATGTAGCGCGGATCTTCCAGCAAAAAGGCGTCGTGGCCGTGCGGCGCGTCGATCTCGGCATACGTGACCTGGCGGCGGTTGCATACGAGCGCTTCGACGATTTCGCGGCTGCGCTCGGGCGAGAAGCGCCAGTCGGTGGAAAACGAGGCGAGGAAGAACTTGGCCTTGGTGCCCGACAGGGCCTTCGCCAGGTCGCCGCCATGCGCGCGCGCCGGGTCGAAATAATCGAGCGCCTTGGTGATCAAGAGATAGGTGTTGGCATCGAAGTATTCGGAGAATTTATCTCCCTGGTAGCGCAGGTAGGACTCGATTTCGAAGTCGATGCCGAAGCCGAACTTGTAGTCGCCCGTCTGCGCCGCGTCGCGCAGCTTGCGGCCGAATTTCTCGGCCATGTCGTCGTTCGACAGATAGGTGATGTGGCCCACCATGCGCGCCACGCGCAAGCCGTTCTTCGGCACCACGCCGTGCGCATAGAAGTCGCCGCCACGGTAGTCGGGGTCCGACAGGATGGCCTGGCGCGCCACGTCGTTGAAGGCGATGTTCTGCGCCGACAGCTTGGCCGTCGAGGCGATCACCACGCAGTGGCGCAGCCGCTCGGGGAACATGATGCTCCACGCCAGCGCCTGCATGCCGCCCAGCGAGCCGCCCATCACGGCGGCGAACTGGTTGATGCCCAGTTCATTGGCCAGGCGCGCCTGCGCGCTGACCCAGTCTTCCACCGTGACGACGGGGAAGCTGGCGCCATACGGCTTGCCGGTGGCGGGATTGGTGTGCATGGGGCCCGTCGAGCCGAAGCACGAACCCAGGTTGTTGACGCCGATGACGAAGAATTTGTTGGTGTCGAGCGGCTTGCCCGGTCCCACCATATTGTCCCACCAGCCCGTGCTCTTCGGTTCGTCCGCGTAGACGCCGGCCACGTGGTGCGAGGCGTTCAGGGCGTGGCAGACCAGCACCGCGTTCGATTTGTCGGCGTTCAGGGTGCCGTAGGTTTCATACATCAACATATAGTCCTGCAGCGAGGCGCCGCTTTGCAGCTGCAGGGGTTCCGCAAAATACATGGTTTGCGGCGAAACGATTCCAATGGATGACATGTGTGTCGGTTTATAAAAGGGGGGTGGCCCCACGGGCCATGGTCGATGCAGCACCGCGATGATAGGTGCTGCAACTTTAGCACCAGGACACATCTTGCCGCGCGCGATGTGTCCTGATGCTGATAAAACGACAGTTTACATGAGCTGCAACTGTTGTACGGCTTCCGCGATCACATTTGGCTCCATCGAACGCATAATTTTGCGCATTTGTGGTGCGATCAGCCCCAGGTCGCTGTTGAGAATCTCTTGCTTGACCGCCAACAGTTGCGCCGGATGCATGGAAAACTCGCGCAAGCCCATGCCCAGCAACAGGCGCGTGAGTTTCACGTCGCCCGCCATCTCGCCACAGACGGCCACGTCGATGCCCGCCTTGTGGCCGGCGGCGATCGTCATGGAGATCAGCTGCAGCACGGCCGGATGCAGCGGATTGTACAAATGCGCCACCTCGTAGTCGACGCGGTCGATGGCCAGCGTGTACTGGATCAGGTCATTCGTGCCGATGGAGAGGAAATCCATGCGCTTGACGAACATGGGCAGCGCCAGCGCGGCGGCCGGGATTTCGATCATGGCGCCCACTTCGACGGCATCGTCGAACTTGATGCCTTCCTCGCGCAGGCTGGCCTTGGCTTGCGCGATCATGGCCAGCGACTGGTCGATCTCGAAGGCGTGCGCCAGCATGGGGATCAGGATGCGCACCTTGCCGAAGGCGGAAGCGCGCAGGATGGCGCGCAGCTGCGTCAGGAACAGCTGCGGCTCGGCCAGGCAATAGCGGATGGCGCGCAGGCCCAGGGCGGGATTGAGTGCCGTATGGTCGGCCTGGTCGAGCGGCTTGTCGGCGCCGATGTCGAGCGTGCGGATGGTGACGACCCGCCCCTTCATCGACTGCACCGTGTTGCGGTAGGCCTCGAACTGCTCGTCCTCGGTGGGAATCTTGTGGGCGCGGCCCATGAACAGGAATTCGGAGCGGAACAGGCCCACGCCGCTGGCGCCCGACTCCAGGGCGAACGGGCAATCCTCGGGCAGCTCGATATTCGCCAGCAGGGTGACGGGGGTGCCGCATTTCGTGACGGCCGGCGTCTTTTTCAGCTTGCCCAGCTTTTTGCGCGCACGCTGCATGGCCGTCTGGCGCTCGCGGTACTGTTCCAGCACCAGCGCGCTGGGATTGGCGATCACCACGCCGGCATCGCCGTCGATGATCAGCCAGTCATCCTGCTCGATCAGGGTCGACGCCTGCGACATGCCGACGGCGGCCGGGATGTCCAGGCTGCGCGCGACGATGGCCGTGTGCGAGTTCTGCCCGCCCACGTCGGTGATGAAACCGATGAAGGAGCGGTCGCGGAACTGCAGCATGTCGGCCGGCGAGATGTCGTGGGCGACGACGATCATCTGCGCCATCAGCTCGTCTTCGGCAGCCGCCTTGGGCAGCAATTGCTCCGTGCCCAGCAGGACTTTCAGCACGCGCTCGGCGACTTGCTGGATGTCCGCCTTGCGCTCGCGCAAATACGGGTCTTCAATTTCATCGAATTGCGCAGACAATTCATCGATCTGCGTCAACAGCGCCCATTCGGCGTTGTAGTGGCGCTTGCGGATGATATCGAGCGGCGCTTCGGAAATCATCGGATCGGACAGGATCAGCGCGTGCACGTCGATGAAGGCGCCCAGCTCGGTGGGCGCGTCCTTGGGCAGATCGTTCCACAAGGTTTGCAGTTCCTTGTGGACGGTGGCGATGGCGTTTTGCAGGCGCTGGACTTCGGCTTCGATCTGTTCCTGGGCGACCAGGTAATGTTTGACGTCAAGGGCGGCCGGCGCCAGCAAATGCGCGCGGCCAATGGCAATGCCGCGGGAAACCGGGATGCCGTGGAGCGTGAAGGATGCCATGGGTTGACCTGTCGGAATGCGGCTGCGGCTGCGTTCGGCGGGCATTACTCGCCTTCGCCAAACCTGTCATTAATCAGGGCGGTGAGCGCATCGACACATGCCTGCTCATCATCGCCATCTGCTTCCAGGGTCACTTTCGCGCCCTTGCCGGCGGCCAGCATCATGACGCCCATGATGGACTTGGCATTGATGCGGCGCGCGTTGCGGGTCAACCAGACGTCGCTCTTGAACTTGGCGGCCAACTGGGTAAATTTGGCGGAAGCGCGTGCGTGCAGTCCCAGCTTGTTGATGATTTCGAGTTCTTTTTGAATCATTTTTATATAGTCTTTATCCCTGAATGCACTGCGCTGATGACAATCTTGGCCTATACCACCCGCCGCCTCCAGGGCGGCGGCCCTGCACTTTCCTATTCGCCCACGCGAATGCGGTTATCCACGCGCACGGCGCCGCTTTGCGCGCCGGCCAGGGCCATCTCCACCACCACGTCGAGCGAGTCGCGGCGATAGGTAATCGCGCGCAGCAGCATCGGCAGGCTGATGCCGGCGATGACTTCCACGCGCCCCGCATCGGCCAGCTTGTTGCAGCAGTTCGATGGCGTGCCGCCCTTCACGTCGGTAATCACCAGCACGCCGGAACCGTCGTCGAGGCGGCAGATAGCTTCCGAGGCCAGCTTCTGTACTTCCGCCAGGTCCTGGTCGGCGACGACGTCGATGGCTTCAAAGCGTTCCGTGGGTCCGCGAAACACATGCGCGCAGGCGGCGATGAAAGCCTGGCCCAACGGTGCATGTGTCATGAGCAAAATCCCTACCATAGTCATTTCACCTGTGATCGCTGCTGCGCGGACGCAACACCGTGTTCGACCGCATCGATGAACATGGCGGCCACGTCAAATCCGGTCTGCTGCATAATTTCCTGGAAGCAAGTCGGGCTGGTGACGTTGACTTCCGTCAGGTAGTCGCCGATCACGTCCAATCCTACCAGCATCAGGCCGCGCGCGGCCAGGATCGGGCCCAGCTTTTCCGCGATTTCCAGGTCGCGCGTCGTCAATGGCTGCGCCACGCCCGTGCCGCCGGCGGCCAGGTTGCCACGCACTTCGCCCGCCTGCGGGATGCGCGCCAGCGAAAACGGCACCGGCTTGCCGCCGATGACGAGAATGCGCTTGTCGCCCTTGACGATGTCGGCGATGAAGCGCTGCGCCATGATGGTTTGCGCGCCGTTCTCCGTCAGCGTCTCGATGATGGCGCCCAGGTTCAGGCCATCGGCCTTGACGCGGAAGATGCCCGTGCCGCCCATGCCGTCGAGCGGCTTGAAGATGACGTCCTGGTGCTTGGCGTGGAAGGCGCGCAGGCGCGCTTCGTTCGACGTCACCAGGGTCGGCGAAGTGAATTCGGAAAACTGCGCGATGGCCAGCTTTTCATTGTTGTCGCGGATGGCGGATGGCTTGTTGAAGACGCAGGCGCCCTGCTTTTCCGCCAGTTCCAGCAGATATGTGCCGTACACGTATTCCATGTCGAACGGCGGGTCCTTGCGCTCGATGATGGCGTCCAGCGTCGACAGGCGTACTTCGTCGGTGGAGACGACCTTGTACCAGTCGTGCTCGTCGCCCGTCAGCGCGATGTGCTTGACCAGTGCCGTGACGATGCCTTCTTCCAGCGCCATGTCCTTCTGCTCGAAGGCATGGACGGCGTGGCCGCGCCTGGCCGCCTCGCGCATCATGGCAAAGGTGGAATCTTTGTAGGTCTTGAAGCTTGCCAGCGGGTCGGCAAGGAATGCAATTTTCATGGTGCGTCCAATCGGGGAGCCTGGATAAGGAATGCTTGATTCTAGCCGAGATCGCCAGGCACAGTAGTCACCGCGCCCGGCACGCCTCATGGATGGATCAATACACCTCGGGATTCGGGTCCGTACGCTCCATTTCCAGCGACGCGGCCAGCAAGGCCAGGCGCGCCACCACGCCATACACATAGAAACGGTTCGGCGCGGCCGTGCCCGGCTTGGCCTTCAAGTCCGGCACAGCATGCTGCTGGGCAAACGCCAGCGGCACGTACTGCGAGCCGGGCGCGTTCAGGTTCTGGTCCACGCCCCGCTCCGCATGCACGCGGTAGAAGCCGCCCACCACATAGCGGTCGATCATGTAGACGACGGGCTCGGCCACGGCATCCTTGATGCTCTCGAAGGTCGGCACGCCTTCCTGGATGATCACATCCGTGACGACCTTGCCATCCTTGACGATGGACATCTTGTCGCGCTGCTTGCGCGACAGGTCGCGCACTTCGCTGGCGTCGCGCACCGTCATGATGCCCGTGCCATACGTGCCCGCATCGGGCTTGACGATGACGAAGGGCTTTTCCTTGATGCCGTATTCCTTGTATTTCTTGCGGATCTTCGCCAGCAGCACGTCCACACTGGCGGCCAGCGCGTCTTCGCCCTCGCCTTCCTGGAAGTTGACGTCGCTGCATTTGGCGTGGAAGGGGTTGAGCATCCACGGATCGACGTCGATCATCTTGCCGAACTTTTTCACCACTTCATCGTAGGCCGTGTAGTGGTTGCTCTTGCGACGCAAGGCCCAGCCCGCATGCAAGGGCGGCAACAGACTTTGTTCATGAATATTTTGCAAGATATCGGGGATACCGTCCGACAAGTCGTTATTCAGCAGAATCGTGCACGGGTCGAAATCCTTCAAGCCCAGGCGGCGGCCATTGTTCAGGCGCACGAGGGGTTCGATGACGAGCATGTTGCCATCTGGCAACGCCAGCGGTGTCGGCTGGGTGATGTCGGGCGACCACGAGCCGAAGCGCACGTGCAGTCCCGTCTGGCGGAAGATCTGCATCAGGCGCGCCACGTTCTGCAGGTATTGCGGCGTGGTGTTGTGCAATTCCGGCACGATCAGCAGGTTGCGGGCATCCGGGCAATACTTGTCGATGGCGGCCATGGCCGCCTGCACGGACAGGGGCAGCATTTCCGTGGCCAGGTTATGAAAACCGCCAGGGAACAGATTGGTATCGACGGGCGCCAGCTTGTAGCCGGCATTGCGCAAGTCAACCGAGCAATAGAAGGGCGGCGTGTGCTCTTGCCACTCCATGCGGAACCAGCGCTCAATGGCCGGCGTCGCGGCCAGAATCTTTTTTTCGAGGTCGAGCAGCGGTCCGGTCAGGGCCGTGACGAGATGGGGAACCATAGTTACATCCTTAAATTATGTGCAGTATTCAAAAAAGCACACAGAACTGCCGACTATATTACCGTGTAAGTACCCCAAATCGGGGCAAAAGCCTTGTTTTAAAGACCTTTTCCATTCCCATGACGAAAAAAAGGCGCCTCGATGAGACGCCTTTTCCGGCAAAACCACGCTGCGGCGGTGCGCCTGGGCGCTCCCGCAGCAGAAAATTAGCATTTAACCATGATATGCCTGTTCGCCATGGCTGGTGATATCGAGGCCTTCGCGCTCTTCTTCTTCCGGCACGCGCAGGCCGATGACGATGTCGACCAGTTTATAGGCGATGACGGAGACCACGGCCGACCAGATGATGGTCGTGCCGACTGCCTGCGCCTGTACCCATACCTGGTGGCCGATCGAATACGGATCCGCCGACATCTTGTTGGTGACGTAGTCGAAGATGCCCTGGCCGCCCAGTTGTGGTGCAGCAAATACACCCGTCAGCAAGGCACCCAGGATGCCGCCCACGCCGTGCACGCCGAATACGTCGAGCGAATCGTCGGCGCCGATCAGGCGTTTCAGGCCATTCACGCCCCACAGGCAGACGATACCGGCCAGCAAGCCGATGACCAGGCCGCCCATCGGGCCGACAAAGCCGGCCGCCGGGGTGATCGCCACCAGGCCGGCCACGGCACCGGAAGCGCCACCGAGCATGGAAGGCTTGCCCTTGGTGATCCACTCGCCGAACACCCACGACAGGGTCGCGGCAGCCGTGGCCAGCATGGTGTTGACGAAGGCCAGGGCGGCCACGTCGCCCGCTTCCAGCGAGGAGCCGGCATTGAAACCGAACCAGCCCACCCACAGCAGGGAAGCGCCGATCATGGTCATCGTCAGCGAGTGCGGTGCCATCGATTCGCGGCCATAGCCGACGCGCTTGCCGATCATGATGGCGCCCACCAGGCCGGCGATAGCGGCATTGATGTGCACCACGGTGCCGCCGGCGAAGTCCAGCGCGCCTTTTTGCCAGATCCAGCCCGCTTTCAGGGCTTCGCTGGCCGAGGTGGCGGCGTTGGTGATGGCATCAGGACCGGTCCAGAACCAGACCATGTGGGCTGCCGGCAGGTAGGCAAACGTGAACCACAGTACGACGAAGGCCAGCACGGCGGAAAACTTGGCGCGTTCGGCAAAGGCGCCGACGATCAGCGAGCAGGTAATCGCGGCAAACGTGCCCTGGAAGGCGACAAACACGAACTCGGGGATGACGACGCCCTTGCTGAAGGTGGCGGCGGAGGCAAAGGTGCCCTTTACCGGATCCCAGATGCCATTCAGGAAGAGACGGTCGAAGCCACCGAAGAAGGCGGTTTTTTCCGTGAAGGCGACCGAGTAGCCATAAATGCACCACAGCACCACGACCAGCGCGAAGACCATGAATACCTGCATCAGGACGGACAGCATGTTCTTCGAACGCACCAGGCCGCCGTAGAACAGGGCCAGGCCGGGGATGGTCATCAAAATGACCAGCACGGTGCAGATCATCATGAAACTCGTGTCGCCCTTGTTGGCGACGGGGGCGGCGGCTGGCGCCGGCGTGGCAGCAGCCGCGGCGGCCGCTGCTGGCGCGACGGCGGCTGGTGCAGCGTCAGGCGCAGGCGTCACGGCTGGCGTGGCGACCGCGGCCGCAACGGCTTCCGGCTTGGCCGGCGCATCGGCAAAACTGGGCGCGGCAACGCCAAACGCACACAGACAGGCAAACCCAGCTAGCAATTTTGTTATATTTTTACGCATCAATATTCCCCTTAGAGCGCTTCGTTGCCGGTTTCACCGGTACGGATGCGAATGACTTGTTCCAGGTTGTACACAAAAATCTTGCCATCGCCGATTTTACCGGTACGCGCGGCACCTTCGATCGCCTCGATGGCCTGGTCGACGATGGCATCGTCGACGGCCGCTTCAATTTTTGTTTTTGGCAAGAAATCGACGACATACTCGGCGCCACGGTACAGTTCCGTGTGGCCCTTCTGGCGGCCAAACCCCTTGACTTCGGTGACGGTAATGCCTTGCACATTGATAGCAGACAAGGCTTCGCGCACTTCATCCAGTTTGAACGGCTTAATGATTGCAGTAATCATTTTCATGGCAGTCTCGCTTAAAAGGTTTTGGAAACAGTCAGGACCAGGCCAGTTTTCGCCAGGTTCTTGCCGTTCGGTGCCAGCGACGTGATGTCGGCGCGCACGGCCGCCAGCGACACGGTGACAACGCCGGGGAAATCCTTGGTCACGCCCAGCTTGTAGTCATAGTAGCTGAGCGAGTCATTGTGTTTGACGCTCTGATGGCCCACGTGCAGGTTGAACGTATAGTCGTCGTACAGCGGCACGTTCAGGCCGGCATCGATATAGCCGCTGTTCTTGCTGTCGGCCACGCCAAACAGGTTGGTCGTCGAGTGCGAATACTTGATGTAGGCCGGCCCGAAACCGACCTGGCCGTACAGCTCGAAGGTATTGGCATTCGTGCTCAGTCCATTCGATGGGTAGAAGTAGTACAGGCCACCCACATCGTAGGTGATCCCCGGTGCGAATTCGCCCCGTTTGCCGCCGTAGATATCCCATTCCAGGTTCGTGTCGCCGCCGCCATCCTTGATCCATTTGATGCTCGACAGCCAGGTGCCCACATACAGGCCCGTCGGGTTGTGGGTATAGTCGGTGCCACCGCTGATGGCGGGATCGAGACGGCTTTGCGACAGGCCGCGGTAGCGGTAATCGCTCGTCAGCGCCACGTTGTAACTCACTACATTATCGGGTACCGCTTCGGCAGCAGCCGGTGCCGCCGCCGCATCCTGGGCCATGGCATGGCCGCTCAGGGCGGCCACGGCCAACGTCAACGCTGCAGCTAAAGTCATGTTCTTGGACAGATTCTTCATGGCGATTCCCTTTTATTGAACTTTTAAAGCAGTTGAGGTTTAAAATCTTGTCTGGAGATCACAAAGCGTTCATAGCTTCTTTAGCAGAATACGTGCCAGCTCCATTGCCACCTTGACAGGTGCATTTCCGTCCATACATACCCTGCAAGCCCCTGGACATGCGGCAAGGAACTGCTGGAGAGTTATAACTGCCAGGATTCGCACCAGATTAACGCCGCTGTGCACCGCAATGGTGCGATGCACAGGCTGCACCACAAAGGACCTACCATGGACATGAATACCTTTTTTAACGACCTGCAAGGCAAGATCCATCAAGCCATAGAAAACTCGCCGGCCAAGGATATCGAGAAGAACGTGAAATCGATGATGACCCAGGGCTTTGCCCGCCTGGACCTGGTCACGCGCGAAGAATTTGATATCCAGGCACAAGTGCTGGCCAAGACCCGCGCGAAACTGGATGCACTGGAATTGCGCCTGATCGAACTGGAAACCCGCCTGAACGAACCAAAAGTGTAAGGTGACCGGCAAGCCGCCTTTCAGCGGTCTTGCTGGCATACCTCAAACCTGCGGCGGCACCAACGGCTACACTGAACCTGCCCGCGCCCGCGGTGCAGGGGAAACTCATGAGCCTGGCAGTCCTGAAAAGCCGCGCCCTGGCCGGCATGGAGGCGCCCGAGGTCAGTGTCGAAACCCACCTTGCCAATGGCTTGCCGTCGTTTACGATCGTTGGCTTGCCGGATACGGAAGTCAAGGAATCGCGCGACCGGGTGCGTGCCGCGCTGCAGAACTGCGGTTTCGACATGCCGGCGCGGCGCATCACCGTCAACCTGGCCCCAGCCGATTTACCCAAGGAATCGGGCCGCTTCGACCTGCCCATCGCACTGGGCATCCTGGCCGCCTCCGGCCAGTTGCCAGCCGACCAGCTACACCACTATGAATTTGCCGGCGAACTGTCCTTGTCGGGGCAGTTGCGTCCCATCCGTGGTGCGCTGGCCATGACCTTTGCCATGCAGCGCAGCCAGGGCGGCGCACCGCGCGCCTTCATCCTGCCATACGCGAATGCCGACGAGGCCTCGCTGGTCCGCGATGCCGCCATCTATCCGGCGCATACCTTGCTCGAGGTCTGCGCGCATTTTGCCGCACGCGACAGCCAGACCATCCTGCAGCGCCACCAGGCGCAGCTGCCAGCGCCCGCCATGCCGTATCCGGACTTCTCTGATGTACAAGGGCAACAGCAAGCCCGCCGCGCCCTGGAAGTGGCGGCCGCGGGCGGCCATAACGTGCTGATGGTGGGGCCGCCCGGTACGGGCAAGACCATGCTGGCCAGCCGTTTTCCTGGCGTACTGCCACCGATGAGCGACGAAGAAGCGCTGGAGTCGGCTGCCGTGCACTCGCTGGGCGGCCATTTCAAGGTGGAGCACTGGAAACGGCGGCCCTATCGCGCTCCGCACCAGACCGCCTCGGGCGTGGCGCTCGTCGGTGGCGGCCACGTGCCGCGGCCCGGTGAAATCTCGCTGGCACACTGCGGCGTGCTATTTCTTGATGAAATCGCCGAATTTGACCGCAAGGTGCTCGATGTCCTGCGCCAGCCCATGGAATCGGGCCTCATCACCATTTCACGGGCGGCCCGCCAAGCCGAATTTCCCGCCCGCTTCCAGCTGATCGCCGCCATGAACCCCTGTCCCTGCGGCTACCTGGGGCACGCCTCGGGCCGCTGCCGCTGCACGCCGGACGCCGTGCTGCGCTACCACAGCCGTTTATCCGGCCCCTTGCTCGACCGCATCGACCTGCAAATCGAAGTGGCGGCCATGCCGCCCGCGTCACTGCGCCGCCAGGCCGGTACCGCCGAAGGCACGCAGCCCATCGCCGCGCGGGTCGCGGCCGCCTTCGCCTTGCAACTGGCACGCCAGGGCAAGTCCAACCAGCGCCTGAATAACAGGGAAATCGAACAACATTGCCAGCTGGAACAACAGGGCGAACGGCTATTGCTTGATGCCATGCTGCGCCTGCACTGGTCGGCGCGCACGTATCACCGTGTCCTGCGCGTGGCCCGCAGCATCGCCGACCTGGCAGGCAGTGCCCGCATCATGCCGCCGCATATTGCCGAAGCGATTCAATACCGGCGCGTGCTGCAGGAAATCTAGTCAGGCGCGCCGCCAGACGCGTGCGCGATTGCGTGCAAGGGGCGACGCTGCTACCATCTGCTGATGAAAAAAACATCAATTGCCGCTGTTCTGGCGACACTCGCGGCTGCCGGCGTACTGGCCGCCTGCAGCCCCAAACATGACTGGCGCGACTATCGTAGCCCCGATGCCCAGTTCACGGCTTTGTTTCCCAGCAAGCCAGCCGTACTGACGCGCGACATTGACCTCGACGGCAAGAAAGTCAGCCTGACCATGACGGCCAGCGAAGTCGACGGCGGCACCTTTGCCGTCGGCAGTGCCACGCTCGATAACGCGGAACAGGCGCAGGCAGCGCTGCCCGCCATGAAGACCGCCTTGCTGAAAAATATCAATGGCAAGGTGCGTAACGAACAAACTGCCGCGGCCGCCAGTAGCACCGGGGCAGGCATGCACCAGCGCAGCTCGCTGAGCATCGAGGCGACGGGCACGCAGCAGGGCAAACCCGTCTTGCTCGTGGGCCGTTTCGTGGCACAGGACAAGCACATCGCCCAGATCGTCATCCTCGGGGAAGAAAGCAAGCTGTCGCGCGAGACCATCGAGACCTTCCTCGACTCCGTGAAACTGGAGTGAGACTTAACGATCACTTAAACGGACGGCTGCCTGGCAGCGAGGCCCTTGTAATTGCGTGTCCTGTCCAACAGATGGCGCTATCCGGCTTGCAAATGTGCAATCCGGGCAATCGGACGGCCTGTGTAAATTTTCAAGTCGTGATATTGTTTCGACACTAACAACAAGTTCCAGAAAGTGCATATGTTGATCTCATTCAAATCCAAATCCTCCCCTGAAGTGCTGATGTACCAGGAACATGCACAACGTATCCTCGACATCCTGCACAAGAACCCGACACGCGGCGTCATCACGGCAGCGGAAGCGGGTGAAGCCCTGGCCCTGCTGGAAAAGGAAGTGGCGGAAAGCAAACGGCATCCGGAAAACGACATCGAACATGATGTGCATACGCCGGAGACGCTGGAAGATGGCGAATCGGGCGAACATGCGCGTGCGCAAAAAGTCCACCTGTCGCAACGCGCCTACCCGCTGATGGAAATGCTGCGTTCGGCCAAGGCCGAAGGCGAAAGCATCATCTGGGGCGTGTAGTGCAATGAAGGCAACAGACGAAAAAAAACCCCGCTGCTAGCGGGGTTTTTTTATATAACAAGCCTGACGATAACCTACACTGGTTGCAGCACTATCATCGGCGCAAAGTTGTTTCACGGTCCTGTTCGGGATGGGAAGGGGTGGGACCAACTTGCTATGGTCATCAGGCATAACTTTTTCAACAGCCTGCTCCCAACGGGGCAGCAAACCATCTGATCTGAGGAGGCGAATTATATAGGAATTTGCCTGAAGAGGGGAGTAAAAGTGGGCTTGTAGGCCGATAAAAGCAGCAGACGAAAAAAAACCCGCTCATTGCTGAGCGGGTTTT
>NZ_RFSK01000040.1 GCF_009923995.1 Janthinobacterium sp.
ACGGGCGTGTCGAAAGGCGCGACCTTGAGCCACCGCAATGTGATCGCCAATGTACTGCAGAGCGAAGCGTGGTCGGGCGCGGCGCTCGACCAGAACAGCAAGGAACAGCTGATCGTCGTCTGCGCCCTGCCGCTGTACCATATCTTTGCGCTGACGGCGTGCGCCATGTGGGGCACGCGCGTGGGCGCGCTGAATATCCTCATCCCGAATCCGCGCGATATCCCCGGCCTGATCAAGGAACTGGGCAAGTACAAATTCAATCTGTTGCCTGCAGTCAATACGCTGTATAACGCGCTGGTCAACCATCCCGATTTTGCCAAGCTCGACTTCTCGGGCTTGAAGATCGCCAACGGCGGCGGCATGGCGGTGCAGCAAGCCGTCAACGACAAGTGGCTGCAAGTGACGGGCGTGTCCATCATCGAAGGCTATGGCCTGTCGGAAACGTCGCCTGTCGCCACCTGCAACCGCGCCGACAGCACGGCGTTTTCCGGCACCATCGGCTTGCCCGTGCCGTCGACCGAGATCGCCATCCTCGACGATGACGGCAAGGAAGTGCCGCTGGGCCAGACGGGCGAAATCGCCATCCGCGGCCCGCAGGTGATGAGCGGTTACTGGAACCGTCCCGATGAAACGGCGAAGGTCATGACAGCGGACGGCTACTTCAAGTCGGGCGACGTGGGCATCATGGATGAACGCGGCTACGTGAAGATCGTGGACCGCAAGAAAGACATGATTCTCGTCTCCGGCTTCAATGTGTATCCGAACGAAGTCGAAGCCGTCATCGCGGCCCATCCGGGCGTGCTCGAGTGCGCCTGCGTGGGCGTGCCGGACGAGCATTCGGGCGAGGCCGTGAAGGTGTTTGTCGTGCGCAAGGACCCCGGCCTGACGGCGGAGACGCTGATGGCGTATTGCAAGGAACAATTCACGGGCTACAAGCGGCCGAAATACATCGAGTTCCGCGATGAACTGCCGAAAACCAACGTCGGCAAGATTTTGCGTCGCGCCCTGCGCGACGAAACGAAGAAAGCAGCATAAACAGTGCAGGGTGCGCGTCCAGGGCGCGCACCCTTTCATACAGATAAAGATGAGGCATAGATGGACAAGATTTGGTTGAAGTCGTACCCGGACAGCGTTCCCGCAGAGATTGACTGCACGCAATACCGTTCCGTCACGCATTTGCTGGAAGAATCGTTCCAGAAATACGCGGACCGCAACGCTTTCGTGTGCATGGATAAATTCCTCACGTATCGCGAGCTCGACAAGCTGTCGCTGCAGATGGGGGCCTGGCTGCAAAGCAAGGGCCTCAAGACGGGCGCGCGCGTGGCGATCATGCTGCCCAACGTGCTGCAGTATCCGGTGGCGATGGCGGCGATCCTGCGCGCCGGCTACACCGTGGTCAACGTCAACCCGCTGTACACGCCGCGCGAATTGCAGCATCAGCTGATCGATTCGGGCAGCGAAGCGATCATCGTGCTGGAAAACTTCGCCACCACGGTGGAGCAGGTGTTGCCGCACACCCAGGTCAAGCATGTGATCGTGGCCACCATGGGCGACTTGCTGGGCGGCTTGAAGGGGACGATCGTCAACTTCGTCGTGCGCAAGATCAAGAAAATGGTGCCCGCGTTTTCCTTGCCGGGCGCCATCAGTTTCAACAAGATGCTGGCCGAAGGCGCGCGCCTGACCCTCACGCCCGTGCAGCAGGGCCATGACGACATCGTCTTCCTGCAATACACGGGCGGCACGACGGGCGTGTCGAAAGGCGCGATGTTGTTGCATCGCAATGTGATCGCCAACGTGCTGCAAAACGAGGCGTGGATTTCGCCCGTGATGACGCCGGAGATGCGCGCCACCTCGATGGGTTTCATGTGCGCCTTGCCCCTGTATCACATCTATTCGCTGACGGTCAGCGCCCTGATGGGCATGCGCGTGGGCGGCTTGAACGTGCTGATCCCGAACCCGCGCGACATTCCCGGCTTCGTCAAGGAACTCGCCAAGCACAAGATCGTCGTCTTCCCGGCCGTCAATACCCTGTACAACGCCCTGCTGAACAATGCGGACTTCGCCAAGCTCGATTTTTCCAGCTATAAGGTGTGCAATGGCGGCGGCATGGCCCTGCAGCGCAACGTGGCCGAACGCTGGCTGAAACTGACGGGCTGCCCGCTGATCGAAGGTTATGGCATGTCGGAAACGTCGCCCGTGGTGACGGGCAACCGCGTCGACATCACGGAATTCACGGGCACCATCGGCCTGCCTTTCCCGTCGACGGAAGTGGCCATCCTCAACGACGACGGCGTGGAAGTGCCGCTGGGCGAGCCGGGCGAGATCGCCGTGCGCGGCCCGCAGGTGATGGCCGGCTACTGGCAGCGTCCGGACGAGACGGCCAAGTCGATGACGGCGGACGGTTTCTTCAAGACGGGCGACGTGGGCGTCATGGATGAGCGCGGCTACGTGAAGATCGTCGACCGCAAGAAGGACATGATCATCGTTTCCGGCTTCAATGTGTACCCGAACGAGGTGGAAGACGTGGTCGCCTCGTGCCCGGGCGTGCTCGAATGCGCCTGCATCGGTGTGCCGGACGCCAACTCGGGCGAAGCCGTGAAAGTGTTTGTCGTGCGCAAGGACCCGAACCTGACGGTGGAACAGATCCGCGAGCACTGCAAGCATGAATTGACGGCATACAAGAAGCCGAAATACATCGAGTTCCGCGATGAATTGCCGAAAACCAACGTTGGCAAGATCTTGCGCCGTCAGTTGCGCGACGAAAAGAAAGCGGCTTAATTCGCCGGCACGGCCGTGTCCGCCGCTACGGATTGCCGTGGCCGGGCGGACAGGCCGAAGCAGGGACGCAGCCAGTTCACCTTGCTGATCACCAGCGAAGTGCCCAGCCAGCAGATGGCCACCGTGCCGGCCAGGATCAGCAGGGGTTCGACCACCGGCCCCAGCATCAGCGGCACCAGCCAGTAGGCCAACAGGATGATCGCGCTCTGGTGCAGGATATACCAGGGAAAGACGGCCTGCCGCGCCCATGGCAGCCAGGCAAAGGGACGGTTCAAGAGCGTATGCGACCAGCCCAGGATGGTGCAGATGGCCAGCCACATGTACAGGTTGCGCAGGGGCCAGGAACCGGCCGAGGCCCAGGTCAGCATGTTTTCCGAGTAAATCTGGTCAAAAACCATGTATCCGGCGAACGCGCCCAGGCCCAGCCACAGCGTATGCCAGCGCAGGCGCGCCAGTTCCGCCCATAAGCCCTTGTCATTGCCCAGCCACCAGCCATACACGAACATCGTGAAATACATGGCGTGCGCATACCAGTCGCGCACCACCGCATGGGTTTCCGGATAGCGCATTTTCAGGAAGACCATGGCCGCCAATGCCGGCAGCGCAGGCAGCACCAGCAAACGCCAGCCACGCAGGCGCCGGAAGCATGGTTTCAGCACCGCCAGCAACGGCTGCAGCGCCACCAGCACGATGGTGTAGAGCAGCAGGTACACCAGGTACCACAGATGATTCCACGTAAATCCATATTGCCAGCCGGCGAAGGCGCCCTCCGGCCAGGCGTAGCCGCCAAAGTAATGCAGCAGGAACTGTCCATAGCCAGGCTCGACCAGGCCCTTGCTGACACCTTCGCAATACGGCTGGAGGGGAACGATGACGGCCATGCCAAACAGCAGCGGCAGCAGCAGGCGCTTGACCCTGCGCCACAGGAAGGCGCCGCGTGTGTGTTGCGTCATCATGGCGCAGGACACGCCGGAAATCAGGAAGACGATTTCCATGCGCCAGCGGTTGAGGAAGACCAGCGGCATGTTCAGGGTATCGGTGGCATAGCTGCTGTGCATGTGAAAGTTCCAGCCATCCATGTACACCAGGGCGGTGTGATAGACGATCAGCAGGCTGAAAACGAGAAAGCGCAAGGCGTCGATGTCGTGACGGCGGGATTCTATGGTCATGATCGGTGGGGAAGTGGTGAAGGAAGGTCCCAGCATAGGCAGGGGGGCGGCGGCCAGCCAGCGAAATGGGACGAGCGGACGGCTGGCTGGGACGAATGGGCAGCCTGGGACGGGCGTGGGACCTTACAATTGTGCAACTAATTCAACCGCTGAGACCATGGCCGCTTCCTCCACCGACCTGTTGCAACGTTATCAACGCTGGCGCCGCGTGGCCGAACCGGGATTCTGGATCCTGCTGACCCTGATGCAGGCCAGCGTGAACAGCTGGCTGGCCTGGACCGACCTGCAGCGCAGCGGCGTGGGCACGGCGTTCTGGGAAGTGGCCGTGTGGGAATGGAGCAGCAACCTGGTGCTGCTGGCGCTGGTGCCCGTGGTCATCCTGGCGGAACAGTGCCGGCCGCTGCACCTGGTATTCCAGCGCCAGAACCTGCGCTGGCACCTGGCCGCCTCGGTCGTGTACAGCCTCGTGCATGTGGCGGCCATGGTGGCCCTGCGCAAGCTGGCCTACTGGAGCCAGGGCAGCGACTACGATTTCGGCGCCTGGTGGCGCGAGCTGCCCTATGAATACTTGAAAGATGTGCGTGCTTACTTCCTCGTCTTGCTGACGGTGGGCTTTTATCGTTTGCTGCTGATGCGCTGGCAAGGCGAGGCGACGTTGCTGGGGGAACCGGATGAAGGGCCGGCCGTGGAGCCGGTGCAGCAGCCGGAACGGTTTTTGGTGCGC
The DNA here is from genome assembly GCF_009923995.1 of Janthinobacterium sp. Lineage (GTDB taxonomy): Bacteria > Pseudomonadota > Gammaproteobacteria > Burkholderiales > Burkholderiaceae_D > Janthinobacterium. The sequence continues at coordinate 4,672 of NZ_RFSK01000040.1, forward strand.
AAGCTGGGCAAGGATTTTTTGCTGCCCGCCTTCGAGATCGAATGGATACAGGCCTGGGGCAATTATGTGAACCTGCACGTGCGGGGCCACGACTATCCGTTGCGCTCGACCATGGCCGCCATCGAGCGTCGCCTCGACGGCAAGCGTTTCGTGCGCGTGCACCGCAGCTACATCGTCAACCTCGATTTTGTGCAGAGCATCGTGCCGCTGGATTCGGGCGACGCGCGCGCCGTGCTGCGCACGGGCGGCGAAGTGCCCGTCAGCCGTCGCTACCGAGATGCCTTGAAAAGTACGCGCTAAGCTGTTTGCACGCCCGCCTTGCCATCCTGCACGGTGAAGCGGGCCAGGGTCGCGATGGGGGACGCGCTGTCGCGCACGTTTTCCAGGCCCTGGAACAGGGTCGTGGTTTTCTCTGGTGTGATGTCCAGTAGCATGTAGCCCCGCTTGTCGCTGCGTCCATAGCGGATGTGCGGATTCATCGCCACGTATTGCTCCGTGCGCGCCTGCGGGCGTGAACTCGAGGTGATTGAGGTACCGCAAAACTCCGTGGCCAGCACGGGATTATCCTTGCTGGTGGGACGCATGGCATTGCGGCTCAGTTCCGTGGCATAAAAGGTGTGCACGTCGCCCGACAGTACCAGCGGATTGCTGGCCTTGCTGCTGCGCAGGGCATCGAGCAGGTGCTGGCGCGCCAGCGGATAGCCATCCCAGCCATCGGTCCAGATGCGTTCATCGCCGGGGCGCACGATGGGCACCTGGCTCGATTGCGCCATCAGGGTTTGCTGTGCCAGGATATTCCAGCGTGCCGGAGAGCCATCGAGGCCGGCTTGCAGCCAGCGCTGCTGCTCCTCGCCCAGCATCGTGCGCTCGGGTTTCAGCAGGTCGGGGCAGTGGCGCGTGGTGATGGAATTGGAGCCGCCGCGACCCGGTTTGGCGCAGGCATGGTAGGCGCGGTATTGCCGGTCGTCCAGTACGTGGAAGCGTGCCAATCGGCCCCAATCATAGCGCTGGTAGATGCGCATGTCGACGAAGCCCCGTCGCCCCAGCGGCAGCAGGCGCAGCGGCATGTGTTCATAGAACGCCTGGTAGGCGGCCGCGCGGCGCGCAAGAAACGTGGGTGTCAGCAGTTCGTCGCGGTCGTTGGCGTAATCGTTGGCCACTTCATGGTCGTCCCAGGTGACGATCCACGGCGCGGCCAGGTGGGCGCCCTGCAAATCCAGGTCGCTTTTGTATTGCGCGTAGCGGGCGCGGTATTCGTCCAGGGTAAAACTTTCATGCGTGCGCACGGCCCGGCCGGGATGCTGCAGCTGGTACGGACCCCACTCGTAAATGTAATCGCCGAGGAAGGCCACCAGGTCGGGTGCGGCCGCCGCGATATGCCGGTGCGCCGCGTAGGTGCCAAATTCCCAGTGCTGGCACGAGGCGACGGCCAGTTTCAGCGAGGCGGGCATGGCGTCGACGGCCGGCGCCGTGCGCGTGCGGCCCACGGGACTGACGGCGTCACCAAACATGAAACGGTACCAGTACCAGCGCCCGGGCGCCAGGCCGCCCACGTCGACGTGCACGCTGTGGGCGAGGGCGGGCGTGGCCGTGGCATGCCCCTTGGCCACGACGCGTCTGAAACCGTCGTCATCGGCCACTTCCCAGCGCACGTTCAGGGCGATGGTGGGCGTAGCGGCGGCGTACAGCGGGTCGTAGCAGATGCGCGTCCACAACACGACGGCATCGGGCAGGGGCGAGCCGGAGGCGACGCCGAGCGCAAAGGGATAGCCGCTGCCGTTCAGGCGCGTGGCGGCACCGGCGCCGGAGCCGGACAGCACGCTGCCGGCCGCGGCCAGGGACGCCATGCGGGCAGCGCTGAGCAGGAAGATGCGGCGCTGGCTATCCATGGAGCGTGGGGACGAATGTGGGATTAAGGTGACAGCAGGGTCTCGATGGGCGGTACCTTGCGCGGCTTGCGGTCGGAATCCGTGGCGACATAGATCAGCGTTGCTTCCGTGACTTTCACGATGCACGCCTGCAGGCGGTTGCGTTCGGCATACACTTCCACGTTGACGGTGATCGAGGTATTGCCAACCTTGACGATATCGGCGTAGAACGACAGCAGATCGCCGACGAAGACGGGATTTTTGAAGACAAAGGAGTTGACGGCGATGGTGGCGACGCGGCCGTTGGCGCGCCGCGTGGCTGGCAGCGAGCCGGCGATGTCGACCTGCGCCATGATCCAGCCGCCGAAGACGTCGCCGTACACATTGGCGTCCGACGGGGCGGGCATCATGCGCAGTTCCGGCATTTTTCCGGCGGGCAGGCCGGAGGCGAGGCAGTTATCAGGGCGGTCGGGGGAGGTGCTCATCTTTTATTCTCATGAAAGGCTACAATTGCCCCGATTGAACCATAAAAAGCCGACCTTCGCCATGCGCCGTTCCCAGACTCCCCCTCCGCCCCGCTCGCCCGCTTCCGCCAGCCACAGCGATTTCGCCACCATCAAGACCTTGCTGCCGTATCTGTGGGTCTACAAATGGCGGGTGCTGCTGGCGTTGCTATGCCTGGTGGGCGCCAAGCTGGCCAACGTGGGCGTGCCGCTGGTCCTGAAAAAACTCGTCGATGCCATGACCATCACGGCGGCGCACCCGCAAGCGCTGCTGGTGCTGCCGGTCGGCTTGCTGGTGGCGTATGGCTTGCTGCGCCTGTCCACCACCCTGTTTACGGAATTGCGCGAATTCCTCTTCGCCCGCGTCACGCAGCGGGCCGTGCGCACCATCGCGCTGCAAGTGTTCCGCCACCTGCACGCGCTGTCGCTGCGCTTTCACCTGAACCGCCAGACGGGCGGCATGACGCGCGACATCGAACGGGGCACGCGCAGCGTCGGCTCGCTCATTTCCTACACCCTGTTCAACATCCTGCCGACCCTGGTGGAAATTACCCTCGTGCTGGGCTACCTGGTCTTGCACTACGACATCTGGTTTACCGTCATCACGGCGGTGGCGCTCGTGTCCTACATCGCGTTTACCGTGCTGGTGACGAACTGGCGCACGCATTTCCGCCGCACCATGAACGACCTCGATTCGAAGGCGAATACCAAGGCCATCGACTCCTTGATCAACTATGAAACTGTGAAGTATTTCGGCAACGAGGATTACGAGGCACGGCGCTACGACGAAGGCTTGCAGCGCTACGAGTCGGCGGCCGTGAAATCGCAGACTTCCTTGTCCTTGCTCAATACGGGCCAGTCCCTGATCATCGCCACGGCCGTGACATTGATACTCTGGCGCGCCACCGTGGGCGTGATCGCCGGCACGATGACCCTGGGCGACCTGGTACTGGTCAATGCCTTCATGATCCAGCTGTACATACCCCTCAATTTCCTGGGCGTCATCTACCGCGAAATCAAGCAAAGCCTGGCCGACATGGAGCGCCTGTTTTCACTGCTGAACGAAAACCGCGAAATCGCCGATACGCCGGAAGCAAAACCGCTCGTCACGCGGGGCGCGGCCGTGCGTTTCGCGCACGTGGACTTCAGCTATGAAGCCAAGCGGCAAATCCTGTTCGACGTGGATTTCCAGATCCCCGCCGGCACCACCACGGCCGTGGTGGGCCATAGCGGCTCGGGCAAGTCGACCCTGTCGCGTTTGCTGTTCCGCTTCTATGAAGTCGATGGCGGCGGCATCACCATCGATGGCCAGGACTTGCGCGCCGTCACGCAGGATTCCCTGCGCGCGGCCATCGGCATCGTGCCGCAGGACACGGTGTTGTTCAACGACACCATCGAATACAACATCGCCTATGGCAAGCCGGGCGCCAGCAAGGACGCCATCGTGGCGGCGGCCAAGGCCGCGTCGATCCATGATTTTATTGAAAGCTTGCCGGATGGTTATAACTCCATGGTGGGCGAACGGGGCTTGAAACTGTCGGGCGGCGAAAAGCAGCGCGTGGCCATCGCCCGCACTCTGCTGAAAGACCCGGCCATCCTGATCTTCGACGAGGCCACCTCCGCGCTCGACTCGAAGGCCGAGCAGGCGATCCAGTCGCAGCTCAAGGAAATCGCCAAAAACCGCACCACCCTGGTGATTGCGCACCGGCTGTCGACGGTGGCGGACGCCCAGCAAATCCTGGTGCTCGACCATGGCCGCATCGTCGAGCGGGGCACGCATCCGCAATTGCTGGCGGCCGATGGCCTGTACGCGCAGATGTGGCAACGCCAGCAGGCGAACATGGACGATGAGGGGGAAGAGGACGATGCGCTGGCGGGCCTGGCACCGGCAAAATAAATCGGGAATGGGAAATCAGTAGGAAAAATGCTACAGGCGCGCCGATTCAGGCGCGCGTATAGCGCCTATTTGCGGGCAATCACAGAAAACGGCTGGTCCGGCGCTGAAAATGAAATAAAATTAATTCCATTGGTGGCGTTTGCACCACAGTTGTTTCGTTCGGAATCTATCCGGTTTGTCCGCCCAGGAGAATTTATGAAATTGACCAAAATCATCGCCACATTGCTCAGCGTCGGCGTCATCAGCAGCATGGTGCCCGTCCAGGCCCAGGAATTGACGGGCACCTTGGCCAAGATCAAGAAAGCCGGTTCCGTCACCCTCGGCGTGCGCGACGGCTCCGTGCCTTTCTCCTATCTCGATGACAAGCAGCAATATCAGGGCTATTCGATCGACCTGTGCATGAAAGTCGTCACGGCCCTGCAAAAACACCTGGGCATGAGCGAACTGAAAGTGGTGATGAGCCCCGTCACGTCGGCCAACCGCATCCCGCTGATGGCCAACGGCACCATCGACCTCGAATGCGGCTCGACGACGAACAACCTGGAGCGCCAGCAGCAGGTGGCGTTTGCGCCCACCATGTTCGTCATCGGCAACCGTATCCTGGCGAAAAAATCCTCGAACATCAAGACCCTGGAAGACTTGCGCGGCAAGACCCTGGTGGCCACGGCCGGCACGTCCACCATCAAGCAGATGACCATCCTGAACAAGGAAAAAAACCTGGGCATGAATATCGCCGTCGGCAAGGACCATCCTGAATCGTTCCTGATGCTCGAAACGGGCCGCGCGGTGGCTGAAGCCAACGACGACATCCTGCTGGCGTCGCAGGTGGCCAATTCGAAGAACCCGAACGACTATGAAATCACCAAGGAAGCGCTGTCGGTCGAGCCGTACGGCATCATGCTGCGCAAGGGCGATCCCGCCTTCAAGAAGGTCGTCGACGATGCCCTGATCCGCCTGTACAAGAGCGAAGACATCAACCGCATCTATGCGAAATGGTTTACCTCACCGATCCCGCCAAAAAACATCAACCTGAAATTCCCCATGCCGCCGCAATTGAAGGCCGTGTTCATGAACCCGACCGACTCCGGTGATCCTGCCGCGTATGCAGCCGTGCCCGAAGCGCAGAAGACCTCGGACAAACGGAAAAAGTAATCAAGACTGCGTAACAAACCGGGGGGCGCAAGCCTCCCGTTTCATTTGCGGGGCGGGCGGCCGGCCGCTGTCCTTGGGCTGCATGGGAAGGATGATCATGAATTACAACTGGAATTGGCGCATCTTCTGGGAGATGTCGCCCGATGGCGTCGGCACGTACATGGACACCCTGTGGTCCGGGCTGACCTGGACCCTGGCCACGGCCGGCGCGGCGTGGATCATGGCCCTGGTCCTGGGCCTGGTGATCGGCACCGTGCGCACCCTGCCGAATAAATGGGTGGTGGGCGTGGCCAATGCGTACGTCGAATTATTCCGCAACGTGCCGCTGCTGGTGCAGATGTTCCTGTGGTATTTCGTCATGCCGGAATTGCTGCCGCCGGACCTGGGCACCTGGGTCAAGTCGCTGCCGAATGCGCCGTTCGTCACGGCCGTGCTGTGCCTGGGATTTTTCACGTCTTCGCGCGTGGCCGTGCAGGTGACGACGGGCATCGAGGCGCTGCCGCGCGGGCAGAAACTGGCCGGTACGGCGCTGGGCCTGACCCTGCCGCAAACCTACCGCTATATCCTGCTGCCGATGGCCGCGCGCGTCATCATGCCGCCGCTGACCAGCGAGTTTTTGAACATCATCAAGAACAGCTCCGTGGCCCTGACGATAGGCCTGATCGAGCTGACGGCCAGCGCGCGCGCCATCCAGGAATTCTCGTTCCAGGTATTCGAGGCATTTTCCGCCGCCACCATCATCTACATCGTCGTCAATCTGCTGGTGGTGGTGCTGATGCACCTGATCGAAAAAAAGGTCGCCATCCCCGGCTTCATCGTCGCCGGCGCCAAGACGGGAGGACACTGACATGCTCGGTAATTTCGACTTCGATGTCATCTCCCGCTCATGGGTCTACCTGTTCCAGACCGGCATGGTGTTTACCCTGAAACTGACGGCGCTGTCCATGGTGGGCGGCATCGTGCTGGGCACCGTGCTGGCGCTGATGCGCCTGTCCGGCAATCGCCTCGTCTCGGGCGTGGCGTCGGCTTACGTCAACCTGATACGCTCGATCCCGCTGGTGCTGGTGATCTTCTGGTTCTACTTCCTCGTGCCGTACATCGCCGCCTGGATCATCGGCGCCAGCGAGCCCGTGAAGGTGGGCGCGTTTTCCTCCGCGCTGATCACTTTCATCATGTTCGAGGCAGCCTACTATTGCGAAATCATGCGCAGCGGCATACAGTCGATTCCCCGCGGCCAAGTGTGGGCGGGCCAGGCGCTGGGCATGAACTACCGGCAGACCATGGCCAGCATCGTCCTGCCGCAAGCTTTCCGCAACATGATCCCCGTGCTGCTGACACAAACCATCGTGCTGTTCCAGGACGTGTCGCTCGTGTACGTGCTGTCGATCCCCGATTTCGTCGGCGCCGCCTCCAAAATCGCCCAGCGCGACGGCCGCCTGGTGGAGATGTACGTGTTTGTCGCCGTCGTGTATTTCGTGCTGTGCTATGCCTTGTCCTTCCTCGTCAAACGCCTGCAGAAACGCGTCGCCATCATTCGCTAACCGCAATAGAAAGAACAAGATGATTGAACTTAATAACGTCAGCAAATGGTATGGCCAGTTCCAGGTCCTGACCGACTGCACCACCAAGGTCGCCAAGGGTGACGTGATGGTCATTTGCGGCCCGTCCGGTTCCGGCAAGTCGACCCTGATCAAGACCGTCAACGGCCTCGAACCCATCCAGCAGGGACAGATCATCGTCGACGGCATCGCCGTCAACGACCCGAAGACGAATCTGTCGAAGCTGCGCGCGCGCATCGGCATGGTGTTCCAGAATTTCGAGCTGTTCCCGCACCTGTCGATCCGCGAAAACCTGACCATCGGCCAGATCAAGGTGCTGAAACGCAGCGCCGACGAAGCCAATGCCAAGGGCTTGAAATACCTGGACCGCGTGGGCCTGCTGTCGCAGCAGGATAAATTCCCCGGCCAGCTGTCGGGCGGCCAGCAGCAGAGGGTGGCGATCGCCCGCGCGTTGTCGATGGACCCGATCGCCATGCTGTTCGACGAACCCACGTCGGCGCTCGACCCCGAAATGATCAACGAAGTGCTCGACGTGATGGTAGGCCTGGCGCAGGAAGGCATGACGATGATGGTCGTCACCCACGAAATGGGCTTTGCAAAACGAGTCGCCAACCGCATCGTCTTCATGGATCAGGGTAAGATCATCGAAGATTGCAGCAAGGATGAGTTTTTCACCACCACGCGCTCGGACCGCGCGCGCGACTTCCTCGCCAAAATCATCCATTAATTTTCCATCACTTTTGAAGTTGAGTGCTAATGCCTGTCATGAAAAAAATAGCCGGCGCGATGCTGGCTCTGGGCTTGCTGGCCCAGGCCCACGCGGCCGACAAGATCGCCGTCGATATCGCCCTGCGCGACGCCACCCTGATTGACGTTGCCGGCGGCAAGTCGCTCACGGGGAAATCCGTGCTGCTCAAGGGCGACAGCATCGTCGCCGTCGTCGATGACGCGCAGCTGCGCGACTACGCGCCCAAGCAAACCATCCGCCTGCCAGGCAAGTACCTGATGCCGGGCCTGTGGGACACGCACGTGCATTTTGGCGGCGGCCCTGAGCTGATCGACGAGAACAAGCAGCTGCTGCCGCTGTACCTGGCGCATGGCATCACCACGGTGCGCGACTGCTCGGGCGACTTGCCCGACACGGTGCTGGCATGGCGCCAGCAGATCAACGCGGGCCAGCTGGAAGGCCCGACGATCTTCACGTCCGGCGCGAAGCTGGAAGGCATCAAGCCGCTGTGGAAGGGCACCATCGAAGTGGGCACGCCGCAGGAAGTCACGCGCGCGCTGGACGGCCTGCAGGCGCAGCGGGTGGACTTCGTGAAGATCACGGAAAACACCCTGAAGCCGGAGCTGTACCTGGAAGCCTTGCGCCAGGCGCGCGAACGGGGCATGCGCACCTCGGGTCATATTCCCGTGCAGTTGACGCTGGAGCAGATGGCCGATGCGGGCCTGGGCACGATCGAGCATCAATCGTATTTGCTGCGCGCGACCACGCCGCGCGAACAGGAACTGACGGCCAAGGTGGCCGCCGGTACCCTGACGGGCCGCGAAGCCATGCGCGAGAGCCTGCAAAGCTATGACGAGCCGACGGCGCGCAAGGCATTCAGCTACCTGGCAGCGCGCGGCACGGCCATCGTGCCGACCCTGTGGGGTTCGCGCGTGACGGCGTACCTGGACCGTGAAGACCATACCCACGACCCGGCCCTGCAATACATCGGCAAGGGCTTGCGCGCCACCTACGACTGGCGCGTGCAGCGCGCCGCCAAGGATGGCCCGGAAGCGATCGCCCAGCGCCACGCGCAGTTCGAGCAGTCGGCCAAGCTGCTGCCCATCCTGCAGCAGCAGGGCGTGAGCATCATCGCCGGCACGGATGCGGGATTCCTGAATTCCTTCGACTATCCTGGCCAGGCCTTGCACGATGAAATCGGCCTGTACGTGCAATACGGCTTGACGCCGCAGCAAGCCTTGCAGTCGGCCGTGATCAACGGTCCCCGCTTCCTGGGCAAGCTGGATCGCTACGGCAGCGTGGCGGCCGGCAAGGCGGCCGACCTGCTGGTGCTCGACGCGAACCCGCTGCAGGATATCGGCGCCACGCGCCAGATCCGCCTGGTGGTCAGCCGCGGCCACGTGTACGACCGCGCCGCGCTGGACCGGATGCTGGCCGATATCCGCGCCTGGGTGGCAAAGGAAGAGGCGGCGCCGGCCAAGTCGTGATTCCCATGTCGTCCTGACACTGAAAACGGCCGGTGCGAACCGGCCGTTTTGCCGCTTGCCAGGCAGCGCGCGCAGGTGCTGACGGCCTGCGGTACCGCCCCGCGGCTGGTAAAATGGCGCTATTCGCAATGACCGCCTGAGAGCAGCCGCCATGTCCACACTCGATCACACCCAGACCGCCGTTCCATCCTCCATCACCATCACCCGTCCAGACGACTGGCATTTGCACCTGCGCGATGGCGCCGTCATGGCCAGCGTGCTGCCGCACAGCGCGCGCCAGTTCGGCCGCGCCATCGTCATGCCGAACCTGAAACCGCCCGTCACCACCACGGTCGATGCCGCCGCCTACCGCGAGCGTATCCTGGCCGCCGTGCCGGAGGGCGTGAACTTCGATCCGCTGATGGTGCTGTATCTGACGAACAACACCTCGCCCGACGAAATCCGCCGCGCGCAGGACAGCGGCATCGTGCAGGCCGTCAAACTGTATCCGGCCGGCGCCACGACAAACTCCGACCTGGGTGTGACGGACCTGAAGAACTGCTACAAGGTCCTGGAAGTGATGCAGGAAGTGGGCATGCCCTTCCTCGTGCACGGCGAAGTGACGGATCCGGAAATCGACATTTTCGACCGCGAAGCCGTCTTCATCGAGCGCGTGATGCGTCCGCTGCGCAGCGCCTTCCCGGCCCTGTCCGTCGTGTTCGAGCACATCACCACCAAGGACGCGGCGCAGTATGTGGCCGAAGCGGAAGGCCCGATCGCCGCCACCATCACGGCGCATCACCTGCTGTACAACCGCAACGAGATTTTCAAGGGCGGCATCCGCCCACATTACTACTGCCTGCCCATCCTCAAGCGAGAAGAACACCGCCTGGCGCTGATGACGGCGGCCGCCAGCGGCGACGAGCGCTTCTTCCTCGGTACGGACTCGGCGCCGCACGCGCAAGGCGCCAAGGAAATGGCCTGCGGCTGCGCGGGTTGCTACACGGCCCTGCACGCGATGGAAATGTATGCGGAAGCGTTCGAACGGGCCGGCGCGCTGGATAAACTGGAAGCGTTTGCCAGCTTCCACGGCCCGGCCTTCTACGGCGTGCCGCGCAATACGGACACCATCACCTTGCGCCGCGAAAGCTGGACCCTGCCGGCCTCGCTGCCGCTGGGCGACAGCCATGTGATTCCGCTCAATGCGGGCGAGCAGATCAACTGGAAAATGGTGTAAGCGCTCCATGCTGCCATCGATAGACTGGAGCCGCCCCTGGTTTGCCACGGTGCTGCCGGCGCGACGGCAGCTGGATCTGCAGCGCGATACGGTGATTACCGCCCTGAACGGGCGGGCGCGGGCGCTGGACTTGCGCAATCCGTCCGGCCTGCCCCTGTGCTTCGTGCCGCAAGCGGACCTGCCCGAAGGCGTGGCCTACGAAGAGTTCATCGGCGCCACCGGCGGCGTGCCCACGCGCGACAATCTGCACGATTTCTTCAACGCGCTCGTGTGGCTGACCTTTCCCCTTATCAAGCGGCAGCTGAACGCGCTGCAGGCGGCGCAGATCGCCCTGTCCGGCGTGGGCAAGTCGCGCGGGCCGGCGCGCGATGGCGCGACGATTTTCGACGAAAATTCCGCCCTGCTGGTGCTGCGCGACAGCGATGCGGGGCGGGTGCTGGAAGCGGCGCTGCGCGGGCACGACTGGCGCAGTGTTTTTGTCGCCCAGCGCGATAAATTTGCCGCCGGCGGCGATGCCGAAGTCTGGCTGTTCGGCCACGCGCTGATGGAAAAACTGGTGGCGCCGCGCAAGGCCATCACGGCGCACACGCGCGTGATCTTTGCCGGCGACGCCTATTTCACCCTGGACGATGTCGCCAGACGCTCCTGGCTGGACGCGCGCGTGGCGCAGGACCTGGCGCAGCAAGGCCTTACCACGGCGGACTTCACGCCATTGCCGGTACTCGGCTTGCCCGGCTGGTGCGAGGGTCAGGATGACGATTTTTATGATGATGCGGCGGTGTTCCGGCCGAAACGCAAGCCGTCAAATTAAACAATGCCGCGCAGCGGCCTGAGAGAACGAGAGAGACAGGCATGGATAAGGTAATTCGCTGGGGTATCCTCGGCACTGGCAAGATCGCCCGCGCGATGGCCGAAGGCCTGCGCGACGCGCCAGGTGCGCAACTGGTCGCGGTCGCTTCGCGCAGCGCCGCCGGCGCGCAGGCATTCGGCGCCGAATTCGGCATCGCGCGTTGCCATGGCTCCTACCAGGCGCTGGCCGATGATGCTGGCGTGGACGTCATCTACATCGCCACGCCGCACACCCTGCATGCGGAAAATGCCCTGATGTGTTTGGCCGCCGGCAAGCACGTCGTCTGCGAAAAGCCGTTCACGATGAACGCGCGACAGGCGCAGGCCGTGGTCGACCTGGCGCGCGAGAAAAAGCTGTTCCTGATGGAAGCCATGTGGAGCCGTTTCCTGCCCGCCGTGCAGGAAGCGCGGCGCATCATCGCCAGCGGTGAAATCGGCGTGCTGCAGCAGGTGCAGGCCGATATCGGCTTCGTCGCCAATTTCCCGCCCGAGCACCGCATGTTCAATGCGGAACTCGGCGGCGGCGCGCTGCTCGACGTGGGCATCTATCCGCTGTCGATGGCCGCCTTCTTCCTCGGCCCCGTGGCGCAGGTGCAGGCGCTGGCCGAGATGGGCGCCACCGGCGTCGATGAGCAGGTGGTGTTCTCGCTGCGCCATGCGGGCGGCGGCACCTCGTCCTGCGCCTGCAGCCTGCGCGCGCTGACGCCCACGGAAATGACCATTTCCGGCAGCCTGGGGCGCATCCGCCTGCCCAACCGTTTTTACAGGCCCGATCACCTGGTCATCGAACCCATGGATGGCGAGCGCCGCGTCGTGTCCGCGCCTTACCTGGGCAATGGCTACGCGCACGAAGCGATCGAAGCGATGCGCTGCATCCGCGCCGGCCTGCTGGAAAGCCACCTCATGCCGCACGCGGACAGCGTGGCGCTGATGACGAATCTCGACACCATGCGCGGCCAGATTGGCCTGGTGTACAGCGCCGACAAGGCATGAGAACTCCCATGACATTGCACTCATCGCGTCCCAGCCTGAAGACCGTCCTCATCGCCAGCGGCGTCGTGCTGACCCTGGCGATGGGCGTGCGTCATGGCCTGGGCTTCTGGATGCAGCCCATTTCGCAAGCCAATGGCTGGACGCGCGAAACCTATTCGCTGGCGCTGGCCATGCAAAACCTGATGTGGGGCGTCTTCGGACCGTTTGCCGGCATGGCTGCCGACCGCTTCGGCACCATGCGCGTCGTCATCATCGGCGCCATCAGCTACATGGCGGGCCTCGTGTGGATGGCGCTGGTGACGCAGCCGACCCTGTTCATCGTCGGGTCGGGCATCTTCATCGGCCTGGCGCTGGCCTGCACGGCCTTTGGCGCCATCAGCGGCATCATCGGCCGAAGCGCGCCGCCCGAGCAGCGTTCGTGGGCCTTCGGCATTTCCTCGGCGGCCGGCTCGTTCGGCCAGTTCCTGATGATGCCGGTGGAGCAGCAATTGATTTCCGCTGTGGGCTGGCAAAACGCCTTCTATGTGCTGGCCGCGCTGGTGCTGCTGGCCATGATCCCGATGGCGTTTTATCTGCGCGAGCCGCCTGTCTCGCATGCCGGCGGCCCGCAGCAGAGCGTGGGCGCCGCCTTCAGCGAAGCCGTCGGCAACCGGTCGTTCTGGCTGCTGCTGGCAGGGTATTTCGTCTGCGGCTTCCAGCTGGTCTTCATCGGCGTGCATTTGCCCGCCTACCTGAAGGACCAGGGCTTGATGAATCCGAACATCGCCGTCACGGCGCTGGCCCTGATCGGCCTGTTCAACATCGTCGGCTCCTACTACGCGGGCAAGCTCGGTGGCAAGATCGCCAAGCGCCACCTGCTGTCTGCCATCTACGTGGCGCGCGCGGTGGTCATCACGCTGTTCCTGCTGGCGCCCTTGTCGGCATGGTCGGTGTACCTGTTCGCCGCCGGCATGGGCGTGCTGTGGCTGTCGACGGTGCCACTGACGAACGGCATCATCGCCGGCATCTTCGGCGTGAAGCACTTGTCGATGCTGGCCGGGATGGTGTTCTTCTCGCACCAGGTGGGCAGTTTTCTGGGCGCGTGGCTGGGCGGCTACCTGTACGAACACCAGGGCACGTACCACGTCGTGTGGCTGATCACCATCGGCCTGGGCCTGCTGGCCGCGCTGATCAACCTGCCCATCGACGAGCGTGCCGTCAAGCGCACGGCGGTGGCCGCGTAATGGGCAGCTGGCGCACGTGGCTCTGGCGCCTGGCTGGCGCCGCGCTGCTGGCCCTCGTCTTCCTGGCCTATCTGCGGCCCGACTTCATGCTGGACCTGGCGAACCGCTTCTGGATGTGCATGTAGGGCGCCGGGCTTTACACTTTCAGGAATTCCTCTTTGCCACCGAGCCAGCGCGCCAGATGCGCTTCCACGGTGGCCGCGGCGGCGGCCGTGGTGGCGTGCAGCAGGTCGTGCGCCACGTCGCGGGCCTGGTCCACCAGCCACTGGTCCGTTTCCAGGTCGGCGAAGCGCAGCATGGCCTGGCCGGACTGGCGCGCGCCAAGGAATTCGCCCGGGCCGCGGATTTCCAGGTCGCGGCGGGCAATTTCAAAACCGTCCGTCGTTTCGCGCATGGTCATCAGGCGCTGGCGCGCCACGCCGCCCAGCGGGCCCTGGTACAGCAGCAGGCAGACGCTGGCCGCCGAGCCGCGCCCCACGCGCCCGCGCAGCTGGTGCAGCTGCGACAAGCCGAAGCGCTCGGCGTGCTCGATCACCATCAGCGAGGCATTCGGCACGTCCACGCCCACCTCGATGACGGTGGTGGCCACCAGCACGTGGATTTGCCCGGCGATGAAGGCATCCATCACTTCCTGCTTTTCCGCCGGCTTCAGGCGGCCGTGCACCAGGCCCACCTGCAGCGCGGGCAGGGCTTCGGCCAGCATCATGTAGGTGTCGGTGGCCGTCTGCAGCTGCAGCGCTTCCGATTCCTCGATCAGCGGGCAAACCCAGTACACCTGCCGGCCTTCCAGCGCGGCCGCATACACGCGGGCGATGACTTCGTCGCGCCGGTTCTGGTCGATGGCGCGCGTGACGATGGGACTGCGCCCGGGCGGCAGCTCGTCGATCACCGACACTTCCAGGTCGGCGTAATACGTCATGGCCAGGGTACGCGGGATCGGCGTGGCCGACATCATCAGCTGGTGCGGCACGGCTGCGCTGTCACCCTTGTTGCGCAGGGTCAGGCGCTGGCCCACGCCGAAGCGGTGCTGCTCGTCGACGATCACCAGGCCCAGTTTGGCAAACAGCACGTTATCCTGGATCAGCGCATGCGTGCCGATCACCAGCTGCGCCTCGCCCGATTCGATCAGGGCCAGCGCCGCCGTCTTTTCCTTTTTCTTCAGGCTGCCCGTCAGCCAAGCCACCTTCACGCCCAGCGGTTCCATCCAGGCGGCGATCTTGCGAAAGTGCTGCTCGGCCAGGATTTCCGTGGGGGCCATCAGCGCGGCCTGGTAGCCGCTGTCGATGGCCTGCGTGGCGGACAGGGCGGCGACCACCGTCTTGCCGCTGCCGACGTCGCCCTGCAGCAGGCGCTGCATGGGATACGGCTGGCGCAGGTCGGCGCGGATCTCCTCGAGCACGCGCGCCTGCGCGCCCGTCAGCTTGAAGGGCAGGGCGGCGCCGAAGGCTTCCGAGAGAGTACCGACGATGGGCAGGGAGGCGGCGCCTTTCGAGCGGCGCGCGCGCTGGGCGCGTTTCAGCGACAGCTGCTGCGCCAGCAGTTCATCGAACTTCATGCGCACCCAGGCCGGGTGCGAGCGGTCCGTCAGCGCGCTTTCATCGATGTCCTGCGGCGGATAGTGCAGCAGGTGCACGGCGGCGCGGAAGGGCGACAGCTGCATCTCGCGCAGCAGCTGCTCGGGCAAGGTGTCCTGCCAGTCGATGCGGCGCATGGCGTCGGCGATCTCGCGCCGCAGCACGTGCTGCGACAGGCCTTCGCCCGATGGATACACGGGCGTCAGCGCCGTGGGCAGCGGCGCGCCCTCGTTGACGACCTTGTACGTCGGGTGCACCATCTCGGCGCCGAAAAAGCCGTGTTTCAGCTCGGCGCGCGCGCGCACGCGCGTGCCTTCGGCCAGCTGCTTGACCTGGCTGCCGTAGAAATTCATGAAACGCAGGAGCAAATTGCCCGTTTCATCGGCGATCGTCACCAGCAGCTGCTTGCGCGGCTTGAAATTGACTTCGCACTTGGTGACGATGCCCTCGACCTGCCACGACTCGCCACCCCGCATGCAGGCATCGCGGATGGTGTAGACCTTGGTTTCGTCTTCGTAGCGCATTGGCAGGTGCAGCACCAGGTCCATGTCCGAGCGCAGGCCCAGCTTGGCCAGCCGGCTTTCCGTGCTGACCGCCTTTTTGACGGCTTTCGGCTTCGCGGCAGGCTTGGGAGCGGGTGGAAGATCGGGCTTAGGATCGGGCATATGCAAGGTTTTGGTGCCATTGGCGCAGGTTTTTATGCCGCTAGCGTAAAATAGAGGGTTGTCCGGCACACCCCGTGCGTACCGCAGTCGTATTGTTGCGGCGGATTATTGTAATGCCTGTATAGGCGCACAGTATAGTGCCAGAAGTCCAGTTGCGCACTCCTAATCATTTTTGACGTACTTTTGAAGCAAAACGCATGTATTCGCTTTCCGATTTCGATTTTAATTTGCCGCAAGAAAACATTGCGCAAACTCCGCTGGCCGAGCGCAGCGCCTCGCGCCTGTTGCACCTGGACGGCAACGCCCTCGTCGACCGCCAGTTCGCCGACATCGTCGGGCTGCTGCAGGCGGGCGACCTGCTGGTGATGAACGACACGCGCGTGCTGAAGGCGCGCTTCTTTGGCGTCAAGGAAAGCGGCGGCAAGATCGAGGCGCTCGTCGAGCGTGTCCTGGACGAGCGCACCGTGCTGGCCCAGGTGCGCGCGTCGAAGTCGCCGCCGCCCGGCTGCCGCATCCGTCTGGCCGACGCCTTCGACGTGACGGTGGGCCAGCGCGCCGGCGAATTCTTCACCCTGCACTTCGACGCCGACGTGTTCGAGCTGATCGAGGCGCATGGCCGCCTGCCGCTGCCGCCCTACATCGAGCATGATGCGGACGAATTTGACGAAACGCGCTACCAGACCGTGTTCAACAAGGTGCCCGGCGCCGTGGCCGCGCCGACGGCAGGCCTGCATTTCGACCAGGCCCTGCTCGACCAATTAAAGGCCAAGGGCGTCAACTTCGCCTATGTGACCCTGCACGTGGGTGCCGGCACCTTCCAGCCCGTGCGCACGGAAGTGCTGTCCGAGCACAAGATGCATACCGAGTGGTACACCATGCCGCAGGAAACGGTGGACGCCGTGCGCGCCGCGCAGCAGGCCGGACGTGACGTGGTGGCCGTCGGCACGACCAGCCTGCGCGCGCTGGAATCGGCCTCGCAAAGCGGCCGGCTGGTGGCGGGCAGCGCCGATACGGCCCTGTTCATCACGCCCGGCTATGCCTTCAAGACGGTGACGCGCCTGATCACCAACTTCCATTTGCCGAAATCGACCCTGCTGATGCTGGTGTCGGCCTTTGCCGGCTATGAGCCGATCCGCAGCGCCTATGCGCATGCGATCGCGCAGAACTACCGTTTCTTCAGCTATGGCGATGCGATGCTGCTCACCACGCAGTCGCGCGCTCCGCTGAATCTTGATACTCCCGTGAAAGAATAAGAATGCTGGAATTTACCCTCCTCAAGACCGACACGAGCGGCCTGACCAAGGCGCGCCGCGGCACCTTGAAACTCAACCATGGCGTCGTGCAGACGCCGATCTTCATGCCAGTGGGCACTTACGGCTCCGTGAAAGCCATGTCGCCGCTGGAACTCAACGAGATCGACGCACAGATCATCCTGGGCAACACGTTTCATTTGTGGTTGCGTCCAGGCAACAACGTCATGGAGAAATTCGGCGGCTTGCATGGTTTCATGGGCTGGAACAAGCCGATCCTGACGGATTCGGGCGGTTTCCAGGTGTTTTCGCTGGGCGCCATGCGCAAGATCACGGAAGAGGGCGTGCATTTCAATTCGCCCATCAACGGCGATAAGCTGTTCCTGTCGCCGGAAGTATCGATGCAGGTGCAGCGCGTGCTTAATTCCGACATCGTCATGCAGTTCGACGAATGCACGCCGTATGAGATCCAGGGCCGTCCTGCCACCATCGAGGAAGCGGCCAAGTCCATGCGCATGTCGCTGCGCTGGGCGCAGCGCTCGAAGGACGAGTTCCACCGCGGCGAGAATCCGAATGCGCTGTTCGGCATCGTGCAGGGCGGCATGTTCGAAATGCTGCGCGACGAGTCGCTGGCCAAGCTGGAAGAGATCGACTTCCCCGGCATCGCCATCGGCGGCCTGTCCGTCGGCGAGCCGAAGGAAGACATGATGCGCATGCTGGCCCACGTGGGTCCGCGCCTGCCGGCCAACAAGCCCCATTACCTGATGGGCGTGGGCACGCCGGAAGACCTGGTGGCGGGCGTATCGAACGGCATCGACATGTTCGACTGCGTCATGCCGACGCGCAATGCCCGCAATGGCTGGCTGTTTACCCGTTTTGGCGACATCAAGATCAAGAACGCCAAGTACAAGGAAGACCAGGCGCCGCTGGACGAGACGTGCAGCTGCTACGCCTGCCGCAACTTCTCGCGTGCTTACCTGCACCATCTGCACCGTTCCAAGGAAATCCTCGGCGCGCGCCTGAACACCATCCACAACCTGCATTACTACCTGGACCTGATGCGTCAGATGCGTGTAGCGCTCGACGAAGACCGTTTCCACGCGTTCACCCTGCAGTTCCACGCGGAACGGGCACGGGGAACTTAAGAAATGCTTAGGTTTACGGGCCGCGAAGCCGTGAACCGATGTTTTCGAGATTGGTGCTTGGACGGGGCGATAAAGCATTGCATAATGCTTTTTTAGCCCCATTTGGAGCTGCCATGCCTGCAATTCGGGGGATGGCCTTTTGCCAATGCTAGAATACAGCGCTGTTTTTTCAAACTGATTAGAACTGGAGTCACCGTGTTTTTCATTTCCAACGCTTACGCGCAACCGGCCGATGCCCTCGGCCTCGGCGGCAACCTGACCAGCTTCCTGCCGCTGGTATTGATGTTTGTGGTCATGTATTTCCTGATGATCCGCCCACAGCAAAAACGCGCCAAAGAACAACGGGCGATGATGGATGCGCTGACCAAGGGTGACGAAGTCGTCACCGCCGGCGGCATGCTGGGCCGTGTTGTCAAGGTAGTGGACGCTTACGTCACCATCGAAGTGGCCAGCGGCACCGAAATCACGGTGCAAAAGAGCTCCATCACCACCCTGCTGCCTAAAGGCACCCTGAAGGCGCTGTAATTCCTCGCCGTCGCCACGCATGTGGCGACTGACCGGGGCGGTTATCCGCCGCCCCTCGCGACGCCTCCGACGCTCAACACTGAACGCTGAATCAATATGAATCGCTATCCTGCCTGGAAATACATCATCATCGTCGTCGCCTTATTGCTGGGCGCACTCTATACGGCGCCCAATTATTTCGGTGAATCACCGGCGCTGCAAGTAACCAGCGGCAAGTCGACCGTCAAAGTGACGAGCGAGCTGATGACGCAAGTCGATCAAATATTGACGAAAGAGAACGTCAAGTCGGAAGGTGTCACCATGGATGGCTCCGGCAATCTCGCCTCCGTGCGCGTGCGTTTCGCCGATCCCGATACCCAGTTCAAGGCAAAACTGGCGCTGGAAAAGGATTTGAATGCGGATCCGAGCGACCCCGCGTACATCGTGACGGTCAACCTGCAAGCCAACACCCCGATGTGGATGCAAAAATTGCATGCCTTGCCCATGTATCTGGGCCTGGACTTGCGCGGTGGCGTGCACTTCCTGATGCAAGTCGATGCGAAAGCCGTACTCAACAAGAAAATCCAGGGTGTCCAGTCCGCCGCGCGTAGCGTGCTGCGCGACAAGAATATCCGCCACGCCGGCATCGAGCGCGTGGGCGACAGTGTGCAGATCAACTTCCGCGACGCGGAAACGCGCCTGAAGGCCAAGACGGTGCTGTCCGACCAGATGTCGGAACTGGCCTTTGCCGATGCGGGTGAAGGCAGCGATTTGAAACTCAACATCACGCTGAAACCGGCGGCCCTGAAAGCCACCATCGATGAAGGCGTGAAACAGAATATCTCCACCCTGTCCAAGCGGGTCAACGAGCTGGGCGTGGCCGAGCCGCTGATCCAGCAGCAAGGCCCTGACCGCATCGTGGTGCAACTGCCTGGCGTGCAGGACGTGGCCCGCGCGAAAGCCATCATCGGCCGCACGGCGACCCTGGAAGTGCGCCTGGTCGATGAAACCATCGTGCCGGGCACGGAACTGTCGAGCGCCATCCCGTTCAATTCGGAACTGTTCACCGTCGGCAAGGGCGTCCCTGTCGTGCTGGCGAAAGACGTGATCCTGACAGGCGACTATATCTCCAGCGCCACGGCCAGCTTCGACCAGAACCAGCAAGCGGCCGTATCGATCGACCTGAACGGCGACGGCGGACGCAAGATGCGCGAAGCGACGCGCGACCGCGTGGGCAAGCGCATGGCCATCGTGCTGTTTGAAAAGGGCAAGCCGGAAGTGCTGTCGGTCGCCACCATCCAGCAGGAACTCGGTTCGCGCTTCCAGATCACGGGCATGGGCGGCGCGGAAAACGCCACCGAACTGGCGCTGCTGCTGCGCTCGGGTGCCCTGTCGGCACCGATGACCGTCATCGAGGAACGCACGATCGGACCGCAACTGGGCGCGGAAAACATCGCCAAGGGCTTCCACTCGACCCTGTATGGCTTCATCGCCATCGCCATCTTCATGATCGCCTACTACATGCTGTTCGGCGCCTTCAGCGTTCTGGCACTGGCCTCCAACCTGCTGTTGCTGATCGCCTTGCTGTCGATGATCCAGGTCACGCTGACACTGCCAGGTATCGCCGCTATCGCGCTGGCGCTGGGCATGGCGATTGACGCCAACGTGCTGATCAACGAACGTATCCGCGAAGAGCTGCGTGCAGGCAATACGCCACAGGCGGCCATCGCCGCCGGTTTCGACCGCGCCTGGGCCACGATTCTCGACTCGAACGTGACCACCCTGATCGTCGGCCTGGCGCTGCTGGCCTTTGGCAGCGGTCCCGTGCGCGGCTTTGCCGTCGTGCATTGCCTGGGCATCCTGACCTCGATGTTCTCCTCCGTCTTCGTCTCGCGCGGCGTGGTCAACCTCTGGTATGGCCGCAAGAAAAAACTGACGACCTTGTCGATCGGCACGGTGTGGGTGCCGGGCACGAGCAAATAAGCGACGGTCCAGCCCTACCTAACAGCGTCAACAGCGATAGCGTCCGGTGGCACAGCCGCCGGACGCACAGAATAGAACTCAGAGGATTTCATGGAATTTTTCCGGATCAAAAAAGATATTCCCTTCATGCGCCATGCGTTGATTTTCAACGTCATTTCGGCCGTGACCTTCCTTGCCGCCGTCTTCTTCCTGTTCCACAAGGGCTTGCACCTGTCCGTGGAATTCAAGGGCGGCACCCTGATGGAGGTCAAATACCCGAAAGCGGCCAACCTTGAAGGCATACGCGGCACCCTGATCGCCATGGGCTATGAAGAGCCGGGCGTGACCAGCTTCGACACGGCGCGCGACGTGATGATCCGCCTGCCGGTGGAAAAGGGCGTGACTGCCGCGAACACCTCGCAGCGCGTGTTTGACGCGCTGTGCAAGGCCGAGCAGGGCACGACCAAGGGCATCGATACCGTTACCGACAAGGGCGAGCACGTGCTCAAGAACGCGTGCATGGACGCTGCCGGTAATGAGGCGGTGGTCTTGCAGAAAGTCGAATTCGTCGGCCCGCAGGTGGGCGACGAACTGACGCAGAACGGCTTGAACGCGCTGGTGATGGTGATCTTGGGCGTGATGGCTTACCTGGCCGTGCGCTTCGAATGGAAATACGCCGTTTCGGCGATTATCGCCAACTTGCATGACGTGGTGATCATCCTGGGCTTCTTCGCCTTCTTCCAGTGGGAATTCTCGTTGACGGTGCTGGCGGCGATCCTGGCGGTGCTGGGCTACTCGGTCAACGAATCGGTGGTGATCTTTGACCGTATCCGCGAAAATTTCCGCAAGCAGCGCAAGGCGAGCGTGCATGAAGTGATCGACAGCGCGATCACCAGCACCATTTCGCGTACCATCATCACCCACGGCTCGACCCAGATGATGGTGCTGTCGATGCTGATCTTCGGCGGCCAGACCCTGCATCACTTTGCCCTGGCGCTGACCATCGGTATCTGCTTCGGCATTTACTCGTCCGTGTTCGTGGCGGCATCGATCGCCATGTGGCTGGGCGTCAAGCGCGAAGACTTGATCAAGCCGGTCAAGGAAAAAGACGAAACCGACGGCGCCGTGGTGTAAGCGCCGCCTGTTGCATGACGAATGGAAGAACGATCACCCTCGCGGTGGTCGTTTTTTTTTGTAACGGATGAAGATGAAGCGTTTTATCTTGATGGGCATCATGGCAGGCCTCGGCACGCTGGCGGCCGCGGCCGATGTCAGCCGCGTGGACGCCGGCAGCCTCGCCCTGCGCGGCGCGATCGCCGAAGGCGACGTGGACAAGCTGCGCCAGCTGGCCACGCCGGCGACCACCATGCTGCGCGTGAATAGCGAAGGCGGCGAACCGCAGGCGGCGATGCTGCTGGGGCGCTACCTGCGCCAGCAGCAGTGGGATCTGGCCGTCGACACCGTGTGCGCGGGCAACTGCGCCCTGTACGTCTTCCCCTCCGCGCGCCGCAAGCACATCCCCGCCGATGCCGTGCTGGCGCTGCAGGCCTCGGCCTTCCTGCGCGCGCAGGCGGACCCGGAGCAGATGTGGCGCACCCTGGTCGACGCGGGCGTGGCGGCCGAAGACCTGGACGGCGAAACGGTGGCGCTGGCGGCGCAGCTGGCAAGCGTGGCGGCGCTGGAAGCGGCCTTTGCCTCGGATCTGGGCATCGCGCCCACGTTCTACCGCGACTTCCGGCAGGTGGCAGCGCAGGCCGATGGCGCGCGCCGGCGCTTCCCGGACCAGGAGGCGGCCGTCTTCTGGTGGCCGGCCGCGACACGCCTGCAGCGCTGCTACGGCATTGCCGGTGTGGACGAGGGCACGCGCGCGGCGCGCCTGCAGCCCGCTGGCTACCTGTACGTGCCCGCCCTGTCGGCGCTCGTCATGGGCGACCAGGCCTTGCCGGGCTGCCCATGAGCCGCAGCGGCCGCCTGTTCCTGCTGATGGACGCGATGCGCGCGAAGAGGGTGCCCGTCACGGCCGCCCAGCTGGCGCAGCAGCTGGGCGTATCCGAGCGCACGATCTACCGCGATATCCAGACCCTGGCCGAGCTGGGCGCACCGTTGCAGGGCGAGGCTGGCGTCGGCTACGTGTTGCGCCGTGGCAGCTTTTTACCGCCGCTGATGTTCGGTCCCGATGAACTGGAGGCGTTGGTGCTGGGTGCGCGCTGGGTGCGCCGCCAGGGCGATGCGGGCCTGGCGCAGGCAGCCGAAGCGGCGCTGGCAAAGATCGCCACCGCTTCGCCGCGCGACCTGCGCGACAGCATGGCCGAGACCAGCCTGTGGGTGCCGCTGGGCCGTCCCGCCGATGGCACGCAGCCGGCCGACCGCTACGTGCAGCCGGTGCGCGAGGCGATCCGCTACGAGCAGAAACTGACGCTGGGCTACCAGGACGAACACGGCAGCGCCACCTTGCGCACGGTATGGCCCTTCGCCCTGGCGTTTTTCGAGGGCAAGCGCCTGCTGGCCGCCTGGTGCGAACTGCGCGGCGACTACCGCCATTTCCGCATCGACCGCATCGCCAGCGTGCAGCAGCATGCGGAGCGCTATGCCACGCGCCGCCATGTCCTGCTCGCCACCTGGCGCAACATGCACGATATCGACCCGGAATCCTAGTTTTTTCTCCTGACAAAAACTGTCAGTGACGGCGACTACGATGGTGGCTTCTTCACTCACCGGAGTTTTCCACCATGCGCCTGTACCATTACCCCATGTCCTCGAATGCCCGCCGCGCCCTGATGACGGCGATCCACCTCGGCCTGCCTTTGGAGCTGGCCGAAGTCGACCTGATGAATGCCGATGACCGCCGCCGCCTGGGCGAACTGAATCCGAATGGCAAGCTGCCCGTGCTGGCCGATGGCGGTTTTCTGCTGTGGGAATCGTGCGCCATCATGCAATACCTGGCCGAACAGGTGCCGGGCCAGACGCTGTACCCGGCGGCGCCGCAGGCCCGCGCCGACGTCAACCGCTGGCTGTTCTGGGCGGCGCAGCATTTCTCTCCTGCCGTTGCCGTGCTGGCCTGGGAACGGGCGTGGAAGGGCATGACGGGTGGCGGTCCGGCGGACCCGCTGGAAGAGGCGCGCGGCGAGCACGAACTGCATGCATGCGCCGTGGTGCTCGATGCGCATCTGGCGCAGCGCGACTGGCTCTGTGGCAATACCCTGAGCCTGGCCGATTTCGCCGTGGCCGCGCCGCTGATGTACAGCGAGGCGGTGCGGCTGCCGCTGGCGCAGTATGCCCATATCCAGGCCTGGTTTGCCCGCGTGCGGCAGTTGCGTGCGTGGCAGGAAACGGAAGTGGAACTGGCTGTCGTATAAATATGGCTGCTAAGTGTGTCAACGCACGGAGCCGGTGCCGCGGTACGCATAAGATAGGGCTGTCTCTTTCAGGACATCCCTAGCTTTGGACTTTACCCGCTTTCGAGCGGGTTTTTTTTGTCTGGCGCTTGGTAAGGCACTTGAAAATTTGGCAAGTGCCATGCAAGTGGGGCGCACACCATTCTCAAGCAGGTATGCCATGTTCACGCCACGCCATCCGAAACCGCTGTTGAGTACCCGTGCCGTCGCCATGCAAGTCGTCAGGCAGGAGCAGTCGAGCAAGGCCGTGGACAAGCACGTGCTGATCGTCGAGACGGTCAAGCCGGCGCCGCCGCCAGAAATTGCCAAGAAGATATTGCCTTAGTGCACCAGCACCTTCAGCAGCGACTGCACTTCATCGTCCGATTCTTCCAGGATGCTCGACAGGGTAGCGCTCTCGCCGATGACGCAGTCGATGCTGCGCGCGGCGCGGGCGGCGCGTACGGCGATGGCCGCCGGGCTTTCATTCAGGGGGGAGGCCACGGGCGCCAGGTCGTTCGCCAGTAGCAGGGTGTCGCCCAGCGATTCGGGCGGGATGGCGCGCAAGCCTTCCCACAGGGATGCGATGGCGTGCATCACGGCTTCCGGCACCTTGAGCTTGGTCAATACGCCATGGCCGATGGCTTGTTCGCCATGTTCGACCCAGTCCTGCGGTTCGCCGTCCAGGATGCCGGGAAACTCGGCTGCGCGCGACAGCATGTAAAAGCCGCCCACCTCATGCATGATGCCCGCGAACAGGGCCGTATCGGGGTCGACCTTCGTCACGCGGCGCGCAATGACCTGCGCCAGCGCCGCCACGTGGGCCGTATGTTCCCACAGCTGGTTGGCCTTGGCTTGCAGCAAGGGATCGGTGATGGTGCTGCCCAGCTGGCGCACGATCAGCGACGCCACCACGGACTGCAGGGTGCGCACGCCGAGGCGCTGCACGGCATTGCGCACGCTGGTGATTTCGTTGCCGGAACGGTTGAAGGCCACCGAATTGGCGATGGCCACCGTGCGCGCCGCCAGCAGCGGGTCGGCCTGCACCAGCTTGGCGGCCGCCTCGATATGGCAGTCGGGATCGGCCAGCGCCTGCTGCAGCTTGAGCGAAGCGTCCACATTGGCAGGGAAAGTCAGCTCGCCGCGACCGGCAAGTGCAGCGATACTTTTAAAGGCGTCGAGTCTGTTCATTGAAAAAATTATACTCGCAATATTTCCGTACGGAACTTTTTAACCGTGATCTTTTCGCAAACAGTCAAGCAAAAGGCAAGCAACTGCCCCGTAAACGGAAAAAGGCACGCCCCTATATCGATCGGTGGCATGCCTTTTTTTAACGACAATGGTCGTCACGGCGCTGGACGGGACCATCGCGAGCGGATGGGATGTGTGGCCGAGAAGCGCAACCGTACTTCAGTACGGGGCGCCGAGCCGGTGAGCAGCGCCGGCCGCAAGGCCCACCGCGCAGCCGGTCCTGTCTAGCGCGACTACAGAGCTTCGCTGAAGATGGCGTCGCAGCCTTCGACCAGTTCGTCGCTGTCTTCCAGCTCATCCGTCAGGCCCAGGTCGAAGAGTTCCTCGACGGCGTTCATGAAACTGTTGTGCTTGGTAGCACCGATCAGGCGGTAGATTTCACCGTCTTCATTGCGCACGCCGATGATCAGCTTTTCCTGGCGCACCAGTTCCGGCGTGCTGGCATTGAGCAACAGGTTGCCGATGATGTGTTTATCGAAATGAGCGGGCTTTTTGCCTTCGAGCAATGAGGTTTTCAACTTGTTTCCTTTGTCTTGTTTGAATCTGAGTCTGTGCTTGATGAAATGTCAGCTGTGACCGTTAGCAATAGCCTGTTTCAGGCCCGTCAGGGTCGTTTCCAGGCGACTGAAGTCGTCGTCCGTATATGCGGCAAACAGGTGCTGGCCTTGCCTGGTCAGTTTGGGGAACACGTCCTGGAACAGTTGTTCACCCGCGTCGCTCAGGCGCACGTAGTAGGAGCGCTTGTCGCGTGGACAACGTTCCCGTATCACCAGCCCCTTTTGTTCCAGGCGGTCCACCACGCCCGTCAACGTGCCCTTGGTGATCAGGGTTTTCTGGCCCAGCTCCTTGTAGGACATGCCGCAGGTATTGCCGAGTGTGGCAATGATGTCGAATTGCGCATGCGTCAAGCCGTACTGGCGCACGAAGTCGCTAGAAAACCGCTCGAAGCCCTGCATGCATTCGGCCAGCAGCCGGATACTTTTTAAATATCGTTCACCCATGGGGTGTGATTATATCCTTCTGCCCCGCTTTTTTCCGCCACCGCAGCCGCGTTATTGCATGAGGGCTGCGATGGGGCGGAACTCCGGTATCATGTGGGCAACTCAGCCCTTGCTCCCATCCTGCCCCGCCGATGTCTTTCGCTAATCTTTCCCGTATCGGCCTCGACAAACCCTTGCGCCTGCTGCTGGTGCATGCCGGCGATGCCGAGTCGATCACCTGGGCCGGCCTGGTGCAGCCCTTGCGGCTGTGCGCCCGCGCGCTGGGGCCGGAAGCATTCCAGCTGGACGTGCGTACGCCCGAGCAAGTGGCCGCGCAGGGCGGCAACTGGCATATCGCGCTGCTGGTGGCCGATGAGACGGAAGCGCCGCTGCGTGCCGAGCTGTGCCGCGCGGTGATCGAGCGCTGCCGATCGGCGCCGTTCTGGGGCGGCGTGGGTGCGGCCGTGCTGTGGCTGGCCGGCGCGGGCGTCATGGACGGCGTGCGCATCGCCTTGCCCTGGGCCCTGTATGCGGACGCGGAAGCGAAGGCCGAACGGGCCATCCTGACGCCGCACCTGTTCGACATCGACGGTCCGCACATCACCTGCTGCGGCGGCGCGGCCAGCATCGATTTTTCATTGACCCTGATCGAGACCGTGTTCGGCGCCGACGTGCAGGCACTCGTCAAGGAAGCGCTGTGCGTGGACAAGGTGCGCGGCAAGGAAGAGCGCCAGCGGGTGGCCCTGCAGGCGCGTTTCGGCGTGCTGCAGCCGAAACTGTCCGAAGCGGTGACCTTGATGGAAGCCAATATCGAGGAACCCCTGTCGACCGACGATATCGCCAGCCTGGTGGGCCTGTCGCGGCGCCAGCTGGAGCGGCTGTTCAAGCAATACCTGGGCAGCCTGCCGTCGCGCTATTACCTGGAGCTGCGCTTGCAACGCTCCCGGCAACTATTGCTTGATACACATTATTCCATCGTGCAAGTAGGCCTGATGTGCGGTTTTTCCTCCGGTTCGCACTTTTCCACGGCGTTTGGCACCCTGTTTGGCAATACGCCCCGGGAAGAGCGCCAAAGAAAGCTCATGCCCCCAGCTTGATCCAGGCAAGCCCGGCTGTGATGAATTGTGAAAATCCTTGTCGCAGATTCAAAAGAGTTTTAGCATCCCGCTTTTTATAATGCTGTACACACGTAGCTGTCGTAGCTGCGGAGTACCTAACATATTGATGGGGAAATGCTATGAATGCCAAGCTTGATTCGACCGTAACCGCTCGCCCAGTCAGCCGGGAAACCTTTGACCAGGTCCTGGTTCCTACCTACGCTCCCGCTGCCATGGTACCCGTGCGCGGTGCCGGCCTGGATCTGTGGGACCAGTCCGGCAAGCATTACCTCGATTTCACCTCCGGCATCGCCGTCAACAGCCTGGGTCACTGCCATCCGGCCCTGGTCGACGTGCTGACCAAGCAAATCAACAGCTTGTGGCATTTGGGCAACGGCTACACCAACGAACCCGTGCTGCGCCTGGCGCTGGCCCTGACGGAAGCGACCTTCGCCGACCGCGCCTTCTTCTGCAACTCGGGTGCGGAAGCCAATGAAGCGGCCTTGAAACTGGCGCGCAAGTACGCCCACACCAAGTTTGGCGCGCACAAGTCGCGCATCATCTCGTGCTTCAGCTCCTTCCACGGCCGCACCCTGTTTACGGTGTCCGTCGGCGGCCAGGCCAAGTACACGGAAGGCTTCGAGCCGCTGCCGCCATCGATCGACCACATCGCCTACAACGACATCGAAGCGGCGCGCGCCGCCATCGGCGATGACGTGTGCGCCGTGATCGTCGAGCCGGTGCAAGGCGAAGGCGGCGTCGTGCCAGGCAATCCGGAATTCCTCAAGGAACTGCGCGCCCTGTGCGACAAGACCGGCGCCCTGTTGATTTTCGACGAAGTCCAGTGCGGCATGGGCCGCACTGGCGCGTTGTTCGCGTACATGGGCTATGGCGTCACGCCGGACATCCTGACGGCCGCCAAGGCCCTGGGCAATGGCTACCCGATCGGCGCCATGCTGACCACCGACGCGCTGGCGCAGACCCTGGCCGTCGGCACCCACGGCACCACCTACGGCGGCAACCCGCTGGCCGCCACCGTCGCGCTGACCGTGCTGGAAACGATCAATACGCCAGCCTTCCTGGCGCGCGTGAAGGAAGCCAGCGTCAACACCATCGCCATGCTGCAAGGCCTGATCACGGATTACCCGCAAGTGTTCTCCGCCGTGCGCGGCAGCGGTTTGCTGCTGGGCCTGGTAGTCAGCGATGCCTACAAAGGCCGCGCGAAAGACATCCAGAAGGCCGCCGAAGCGCAAGGCCTGATGGTGCTGATCGCCGGCATGGACGTGGTACGCCTGGCGCCGGCCCTGATCGTTTCGGACGAGCAGATCGCCGAAGCGGGCCGTTTGCTGCGCGTGGCCATCGACGGCTTGCTGAAAGCCTGAAGCTAGCCCCGCTCCCTGTTTGATCACCGGCCCGCCGCTTTGCTGCGGGCCGGCTTGGTTCTACCCCAGCATTGTCAGCATTGAAGGAGTACCCATGTATGTTGTCCGTCCGGTAGAAATTGCGGATATTGCAGCCCTCGAAGCGCTGGCCGCGGTAACCATGCCGGGTGTCCATACCCTGCCGAAGACGCGCGAGAAAATCGCCGCCTCCGTCGAGCGCTCCATCGCCTCGTTTGCCGCCCATGTCGACATCCCCAGCGAAGAGTCGTATCTGTTCGTGCTGGAATCCCTGCCCGAGAAGAGCATCTTTGGTACGGCCGCCATCTTCGCCTCGGCCGGCTCGAACGGCACCTATTTTTCCTTTCGCAACGACGTCATCCAGCAAGTTTCGCGTGACCTGAACATCAGTCACAGCGTGCATGCGCTGACCCTGTGTTCCGAGCTGACGGCGTACTCGCAGCTGTCCGGTTTCTATGTGCGCAACATGGAGCAGGCGGGCCTGGAAGCGGCTTTGCTGTCGCGCGCGCGGCTGCTGTTCGCCGTGCTGGCGCCGCACCGCTTCGGCGACCGCTTCTTCGTGCCGCTGGCCGGCATCACGGACGCCAACGGTCAGTCGCCGTTCTGGGATGCGCTGGGCCGCAAGTTCTTCCAGATGGATTTCCTCGACGCCGAAAAAGTCATCGGCGGTGCGCGCAACCGCACCCTGATCGTCGAACTGATGCCGCATTACCCCGTGTACGTGCCGCTCCTGCCCGGCGACGCGCAGGCGGCCATGGGCCAGATCCACCCGAGCGGTGAACTGGCCTTCAACCTGCTGACGGAAGAAGGCTTTGAAGCGGACGATTACATCGATATCTTCGATGGCGGCCCGATCCTGCAGGCGCACAAGAACTCGCTGCGCTCGTTTACGGGCTCGCTCACGCGCCGCGTGGTGGCCGGCGTCACGCCCAGCCGCACTGGCCTGAAAGTCAATTATGCGATCGCGTCCGGCGCCGAGCGCAATTTCCGCGCCGTGACCTTCGCCTGCGATGCGCTCGAGGCGCAGGACAGCGTCGGTTTGCCGGCCGACCTGCTCGAGGCGCTGGCCGTGGCCGAAGGCGACAGCGTCATTTGCGTGCGTATCTAAGGGAGTCCATTTTATGCTAGTAGTACGCGCCATCAACGCCAATGACCTCGATGCCCTGTATGGCCTGGCCAGCCAGGTCGGCACGGGCATGACCACCCTCAAGCCGGACATGAAGATGCTGGGCGACCGCCTGGCCATCGCCTGCGCCTCGTTCGCCGAAACCATCCCGCCCGAAAAACGCGACTACATGTTCGTCATGGAGGATACCGACACGGGCCGCCTGGCCGGCGTGTGCGCCATCAAGGGCGCCGTGGGCCTGGACGAACCGTTCTATAACTATCGCATCGGCACGCTGGTGCACTCGAGCCGCGAGCTCGATGTGTTTACGCGCATGGAGACGCTGTACCTGTCGAACGACCTGACGGGCAGCACGGAACTGTGCTCGCTGTTCTTGCACCCCGACTACCGCAGCGGCAACAACGGCAAGCTGCTGTCGAAAAGCCGTTTTCTCTTCATCGCCCAGTTCCCGCACCTGTTTACGGAAAAGCTGATCGCGGAAATGCGCGGCTACCAGGCACCGGACGGCAGCTCGCCATTCTACGAGGGCCTGGGCCGCCACTTCTTCAAGATGGATTTCCACCACGTCGACGACCTGACGAGCCTGGGGAAAAAATCCTTCATCGCCGAACTGATGCCGCGCCAGCCCATGTACGTGGCCTACCTGCCCGACGAGGCGCAGGAAGTCATCGGCAAGGTGCATCTGAGCACGGCGCCCGCGCGCCGCCTGCTGGAGCAGGAAGGCTTGCACTTCGAAGGCTATGTCGACATTTTCGACGCCGGCCCCGTGCTGCAGGCGCGCGTCTCCGAGCTGCGCGCCATGCGCGACAGCATGCCGGCCGTGCTCGATGCCGAGACGGCTCCCGACGCTTGTGGCGATGCCGTCCAGGCCGAGCCTTACCTGGTGTCGAACACCGACCTGAAAGATTTCCGCATGATCGTCACCAGCGCCAATCCGCACAACGGCAAGATCGCGCTCGATGACGCTGAACTGCATCTGCTGCGTAGCCACAACGGCGACACCGTGCGCACGCTGTCACTCAACCCGAGGAAGCATACCCATGTCTAACGTGTTTAATTCATCTGCCGCAGCATCGAACTTCATCAACGGCGCCTGGCTGCCAGGCACGGGCCGCGAACTGCTCACCATCGACCCGTCGAACGGCAAGCAGACCTGGGCCAGCCTGGAAGCGACGCCAACACAGGTCGAAGAGGCTTGCCAGGCCGCCCGTGCAGCGTTCGAAGCGTGGGCCGACACCCCCGTCGACGAACGCATCGCCATCTGCGTGCGCTTTCGCGAACTGCTGAAGGAACACGCGGAAGCGCTGGCGCTGCTGATCTCGGAAGAAGTGGGTAAACCCTTGTGGGAATCGCGCACGGAAGTGGCCACCATGGCCAACAAGATCGATATCTCGGTGCAGTCGTATCACGCGCGCACGGGCATCACGCAAAGCAAGATCGCCGATGGCGACGCCGTGCTGCGCCACCATCCGCATGGCGTCTTCGGCGTCTTCGGCCCGTATAACTTCCCCGGTCACCTGCCGAACGGCCACATTGTGCCGGCCCTGATTGCCGGTAACACCATCGTCTTCAAGCCCAGCGAATATGCGCCGCGTACGGCCGTGAAGACCGTGCAGCTGTGGCAGCAGGCGGGCTTGCCGGACGGCGTCGTCAACCTCGTCAACGGCGGGCGCGACACGGGCGTGGCCCTGGGCGCCAATGCGCACCTCGACGGCGTGCTGTTTACGGGTTCCTGCCAGACGGGCATCAGCCTGCACCGCCAGTTCGGCGGCCAGCCGGGCAAGATGCTGGCGCTGGAAATGGGCGGCAACAATGCCCTCGTCGTGTGGGATGTCAAGGACGTGGATGCGGCCGTGCATCACGCCATCTTCTCCGCCTTTGTCTCGGCCGGCCAGCGCTGCACCTGCGCGCGCCGCCTGGTAGTGCAGGACAACGCAGCCGGTGCCGCGTTTGTCGCGCGCCTGGTGGAAGTGGCGACGAAACT
Organism: Janthinobacterium sp.; assembly: GCF_009923995.1. Lineage (GTDB taxonomy): Bacteria > Pseudomonadota > Gammaproteobacteria > Burkholderiales > Burkholderiaceae_D > Janthinobacterium. The sequence continues at coordinate 36,458 of NZ_RFSK01000040.1, forward strand.
GGGCATCGGTGCCTCCGACGCGCAGCCGCAGCCCTTCATGGGGCCAGTGGTATCGAGCGTCGTGGCCGCGCGCCTGGTGCAGGCGCAGGCGGACATGGTGGCCAAGGGCGGCACCACCCTGCTGCAGATGCGCCAGTTGAATCCCGAGGCGGGCTTTGTCACGGCCGGCATCGTCGACGTCACCGATGCCGTTGGCATCCCCGACGAGGAATGGTTCGGCCCCCTGCTGCAAGTGATACGCGTGGCCGATTTCGCCACGGCCCTGAAAGTGGCCAACGCCACCGAATTCGGCCTGGCCGCGGCACTGCTGTCGGACGACCCGGCCCTGTGGCAGACCTTCCAGGTGCGCGCGCGCGCCGGCATCATCAACTGGAACCGTCCGACCACGGGCGCGGCCAGCACGGCGCCGTTCGGCGGCATCGGCAAGTCGGGCAACCACCGTCCGAGCGCCTATTACGCAGCCGACTACTGCGCCTATCCGGTCGCCTCGATCGAGAACAGCGCGTTGGAAATGCCGGCCAAGCTGTCGCCCGGCCTGAATTTTTAAGTTTTAGATTTATCAAGGAATCTCCATGCACAGCACGCGCGAATACAACTTTGACGGCCTGGTCGGCCCATCGCATAACTATGCGGGACTCTCGTTCGGCAACGTGGCCTCGTTCAGCAATGTGAAAAGCGCTTCGAATCCGAAGCAGGCCGCCTTGCAGGGCCTGGCCAAGATGCGCGCCCTGGCCGCGCGCGGCTTTGCGCAAGCCTTGCTGCCGCCGCAGGACCGGCCGAACTTCCGCCTGCTGCGCTCCATCGGTTTCACGGGCACGGACGCCGAGGTGCTGGCGCGCGCCTACCAGGAGTCGCCCGTCATCCTGGCTTGCGCGTATTCCGCCTCGCCCATGTGGACGGCGAATGCCGCCACCGTCAGCCCGTCGGCCGACACGCAGGATGGCCGCGTGCACTTCACGGCCGCCAACCTGAATAACAAGCTGCACCGCGCCTTCGAGCACGCGCAGTCGGCGCGCAGCCTGCGCGCCATCTTCAGCGACGACAGGCACTTTGCCGTGCACGAGGCGCTGCCGTCGACGCCCGCCTTTGGCGACGAGGGCGCGGCCAATCACACGCGCCTGGGCGCCGGCCACGGCGCGCCATCGGTCGAGATGTTCGTGTATGGTCGCGTGGAGTTCGACCCATCGGCGCCATCGCCGAAGCGCTACCCTGCGCGCCAGACCCTGGAAGCGTCGCAGGCCGTGGCGCGCCTGCATGGCCTGGATGCGAAACGCACCGTGTACGTGCAGCAGAATCCGGACGTGATCGACCAGGGCGTGTTCCATAACGACGTCATCGCCGTCGGCAACGGCAATGTGCTGTTCTATCACGAGCAGGCGTTTGCCGACGAAGAAGCCAGCCTGTCGCAGCTGCGCCGCGCCGTCGCTGCCACGGGTGCGCAGCTGGAGGCGCTGCGCGTGGACACGGGCCAGGTGCCGATCGCGGATGCCGTCAGCAGCTATCTGTTCAACAGCCAGTTGCTGACGAAAGAGGGCGGCAAGATGGCGCTGGTGATTCCGCAGGAATGCCAGGAAAACCGCGCCGTGTCGCGCTACCTGGAAGGCCTGGTGGCCAGTGGCGGCCCGGTCGATGAACTGATTCATTTCGACCTGCGCCAGAGCATGCGCAACGGCGGCGGGCCTGCCTGCCTGCGCTTGCGCGTGGCCCTGACGGAAAACGAAGCGCGCGCCATGCACCAGGGCGTGATCATGACGGAAGCGCTGTACCATCGGCTGGTGGCCTGGGTGGAGAAGCACTACCGCGACCATCTGGAGCCGAGCGACCTGGCCGACCCGCAGCTGGCACTGGAAGTGCACGCGGCGCTTGAAGAATTGACGATCATCCTCAACTTACCGGGATTGTACGACTTGTAGGCGATAGAAAAACACACAGAAAAAATCCGAGACAGCTAAGTAATCCACGGGAAATTATTGTGAAGTTATGACAAACAGAACTGGATGCTATGCAAGGCGCCCGCTGCTAGCAGTGCGAGCACTGCTAGCAGCGGGCAACGCCGCAGAGCGCCGGTTATGGAAGTCAGAAATCACAATAATTTATTGGGGATTACTTTTTCCGTAGCACAGAATTGGACGGGTGACCCCCGTCTCTTGACACCGCTGCCGCCCAGCCACAAGCCCGAACGACAGCGTTGGACATTCACATTACCGTAATGGAGATGCAAGATGAATCACACGCCACAAGATTTGCGTACACAAACGCTGGAGCTGGTTAACGCGGCTGGCAGTGCGGGCAAGGCGGCAGCGCCTGTCGTGCAGCTGGTGCAGGCATGGCTCGATTCGCTCGACGCCGAAGACCTGGCCGATATCGCGCCCGGCAGCCTGGCGCCCGTGCTGGTCGACGGTTTTACCCAGGCAGCCAAGCGTACGGGCAGCGGCTGCCAGATCGCCACCCTGCGTTATGCGGATGGCCGTGGCGGCATGGCGAGCGCCTTGCTGATCCTGAACGAAGACATGCCTTACCTGGTCGACTCCATCGTCATGGCCATGCGCCGCCAGCACCTGGCCGTGCGCGGCGTGATGAATACCGTGCTGCCCGTGCGCCGCGCCGCCGACGGCAGCGTGGAAGCGGTGCGCCAGCCTGGCGACCCGCTTGAATCGTATGTGCTGGTGCTGCTCGATGAAGAACTGGCGCCGGACGCGCTGGCCGCCTTGGTCGCTTCCATCGACATGGTGGCGCGCGACGCTGCCGTCGTGCGCCGCGACAGCGCTGCCATGAGCGAGCGCCTGGCCGCCGTCGCCACGACCTCCGCCCAGCACGGCGAAGAAGGCGCGGAAGTGTCCGCCTTCCTGGAATGGGCCCGCAGCGGCGGCTTTGAAGTGTTCGGCTACGCGTATTACCGCGTCAAGCCGGGCGTGCGCGAACTGGAACGCGACATTCCGAGCCGCGTGGGCGTGCTGCAGGACACGGCACACCCCGTCTACGGCACCTGCCTGGCGAATATCCCGGGCGACTTCGATACCCTGGCCAAGCGCGAATCGGCGCTGTCCATCGTCAAGGCCGACGTGGCCGGTACCCTGCACCGCGACCAGCAGTTGGATTTCATCGGCGTGCGCGACACGGATGCGCAAGGCGCCATCCTGGGCGAGCACTGCTTCGTCGGCCTGTTCACCCGCGCCGGCAATTCCACCCCATTGGCGGCGCTGCCCTTTGCGCGCGGCCGCGTGGCCAAGGTACTGAGCCTGGCCGGCGTGCGCCAGCAAGGTTTCCGTGCCGAGAAATTCCGCGAGATCCTTGAATCGCTGCCGCGCACCGAAGCGCTGGAAGCGGACCTCGACTGGCTGGCGCAGGTGTGCGGCGCCGTCGTTTCGCTGTACAAGCAGCCGCGCACCAAGGTCTTCGCACGCCGCGACGTGTATGCGCGCCACCTGAACGTGCTGGTCTACCTGCCGCGCGAGCGCTACAGCGCCAGCGTGGCATCGAGCCTGGCCAAGGCCCTGCAAGCCAGTTCCGGCGCCACGCATGTGAGCACGCAAACCCTGGTGGCCGATGGCCCCCTGGCGCGCGTCCACCTGATCGCCCACGCCGCCCGCTACCCGCTGGACCTGGAAACGGATATCGAACAGCCGCTGCTGGGCGTGCTCGATGGCTGGCATAACGGCTTTGCCGCCGTGGCCGACGCCGTGCCCGACGTGGCCCTGCGCACCAGCCTGCGCAAACTGTGCGCCACCCTGCCGCTCGACTACGTGGCCGCCACCGCGCCGGCCATCGCCTTCCGCGATCTCGATACCATCCTGCGCAACACCGATCCGGCACACGTGGCCGTGCGCATCGAGACGGGTGCCGTCACCACCATCCGCCTGTACTCGGCCAACCGGGTGCCGTCCCTGTCGACCATCCTGCCGGCCCTGCACAACGCGGGCGTGGCCATCGACCGTGAACAGGCATATTCGGTGTCGCTGTCCGACGGCACGCGCTATTTCGTCACCAGCCTGACGGTCGATGCCGCCAGCGCGGCGAAACTGGCGCAGCCATCCGTCGTCGCCGTGGCGCAGGAATTGTTCGCCTCGCTGTTCAACGACACGGCCGAAGATGGCCGTCTGAACGGCCTGGTCATCGAAGGCGGCCTGTCGACGCGCGAAGTGCAACTGGTGCGTGCCTATACCAGCTACTGGCGCCAGGCGGGCAGCCGCTTCTCGGTGCGCTATATCGCCGAAAGCCTGCGCAAGCAGCCGGCCCACGTGAAAGCCCTGGTCGACGCCTTCCTGCAGCGCTTCGATCCGTCCCTGCCGGACGCGCAGCACGCGGCCGCCCTGGAGGCCATCGCCACCATCAAGGCCGGCTTGCCGTCCGTGAACCATGCGGACACCGAGGAAATCCTCGGCGCGCTGGCCGACCTGATGGCCGCCACCCTGCGCACGAGCTACTTCCAGAACAATCAGCAAGGTGACAAGATCATCTTCAAGTTCGATACCAGCAGCCTGGCGCTGGTGCCGGAACCGCGCCCGTACCGCGAGATTTTCGTCTTCTCGCGCCGCTTCGAAGGCGTGCACCTGCGCGGCGGCCCGGTCGCCCGTGGCGGCTTGCGCTGGTCCGACCGCATGGAAGACTACCGCACCGAAGTCCTGGGCCTGGTGAAGGCGCAGATGGTGAAGAATGCCGTCATCGTGCCGGCCGGCGCGAAGGGCGGCTTTGTCTGCAAGATGATGCCGAAGGACGCCGTGCGCGAAACCATCGCGGCCGAAGGCGAAGCTGTCTACCGCCTGTTCATTTCCAGCCTGCTGGAAGTGACGGACAACCGCTCGCTGGGCAATATCGTGCCGCCCGTCGATACCGTCTGCTTCGACGACGCCGATCCCTACCTGGTGGTGGCCGCCGACAAGGGCACGGCCACCTTCTCGGACATCGCCAACGGCATCGCCGTGCAGCGCGGTTTCTGGCTCGGTGACGCGTTCGCCTCGGGCGGTTCGAACGGCTACGACCACAAGAAGCTGGGCATCACCGCCAAGGGCGCATTCGAAGCCGTGAAACGCCATTTCTATGAAATGGACCACGACCTGAACACCACCCCGATCACCATGGTCGGCGTGGGTGACATGTCGGGTGACGTGTTCGGCAATGGCGTGCTGCTGTCGCGCCAGCTGAAACTGGTGGCCGCGTTCGACCACCGCCACATCTTCCTCGACCCGACGCCGGACGTCGCCGTCTCGTTCGAGGAGCGCGCGCGCCTGTTCGCCTTGCCGCGCTCCTCGTGGGACGACTACAACAAGGACTTGATCTCGGCAGGCGGCGGCGTGTATCCGCGCTCCGCCCGCACGATCGAGCTGTCGCCGCAGATCCGCGCCGCGCTCGATATCGCGGAAACGTCGCTGGCGCCGGAAGAACTGATGCACCGCATCCTGAAGTCGCCCGTGGACCTGTTCTACAACGGCGGTATCGGTACCTATATCAAGGCCTCGACGGAAAGCCACGCGCAAGTGAAGGACCGCGCGAATGACCATATCCGCGTCAACGGCAACGAGCTGCGCGTGAAGGTCGTCGCCGAAGGCGGCAATCTGGGTGCGACGCAGGCGGGCCGCATCGAGTTCGCACTGGCGGGCGGGCGTATCTTCACCGATGCGATCGACAACTCGGCCGGCGTGGATTGCTCGGACCATGAAGTGAACGTGAAAATCTGGCTGGACGTGGAGGTCAACGCGGGCAAGCTGACGGAAGAAGAACGCAATCGCGAGCTGTATGCGATGACGGACGACGTCGAGCGCCTGGTCCTGCGCGACAACACGCAGCAGACGCACTTGCTGGTGCGCGAGTTGCAGGCACAAGGCGAGAGCGCCGTGCAGGATGGCTATGCCGCCCTGATCGCCAGCCTGGAAGAAGAGGGCGCCCTGTCGCGCGAACTGGAGCAACTGCCGTCGGTGGCCGAACTGGCGCGCCGCAAGGCCGACGGCCGTGGCTTGACGACGCCGGAGCTGGCGGTGGTGATCGCCAACGTGAAGAACCGCTTCAAGCGCATTCTCTCCGCGCTGCCGCTGACGGATGAAACGTGGGCCGAGCCGGTGCTGAAGCCTTACTTCCCGTCCCTGCTGGTGGCAACCCGTTCGGCGCTGGACCACCCGCTGGCCAACGCCATCCTGGCCACCGTGCTGGCCAATGAAGTGATCAACCGCTGCGGCCCGTTGATGATCCGCGACCTGGCGGCGGAACACGGCGTGGACGAATCGACCGTGATCCTGGCCTGGGGCCAGGCCTGGGTGGCCTTGAACCTGGCGCCCGTCTTCGACGCGCTCGACGCGGATGCCTTGACGATTCCGCGCGAAGTGTCGATCAAGGTCGATGCGCAGACGCGCGTGCTGCAGCAGACCATGATCGCCGGCGTGCTGTCCGTGCCAGCCGAGCAATTGCGCGGTGCCGGCCTGGCCGAGCTGACGGGCCTGTTTGGCGCGGAATCGAAGCGCGACCTGCTCAAGGCCGTCGGCATCAAGTCCGAGGCGGCGCTGGTACCGGGCCTCAAGCCGGCCTTCGTGCAGGCCTGGGATGCGGTCGATGCGCTGGAAGTCGTCGCCGGCTTCCTGTTCCCGGCCCTGTCCGTGCCGCGTCCTGCTTCGATGGACCTGGCGGCCTTCCTGCAAGTGGGCCTGGCCCTGCGCAGCCAGGCGGGCATCGATACCCTGGAGCGTGGCCTGAAGCTGGCCGCGCAGGGCAAGTCGCAGGAACAGCTGCGCAACTACGCGCAGCAAGCCCTGCGCCGCACGCAACAGTGTTTGCTGACGCAGGTGCTGGCGCGCGCCGAGCAAGGTAACGCTGGCCAGGCCGTCGATGCGGTAACGGGCGCACTGGGCCTGTCGGCCTATGTGGCGGCAACGGAACTGGAGCAGGCCATGCTGGATGTGTGGACGCTTTCCGAAGCGGTGAACAAAGTGACAGCGGAAGCGGCCGTGTAATGACGCAAGCAGCAACACCAGCAGTAGCACAGGTAGTGCAGGGTGCCGGCGGCTTGCCGCCGGCCGTCCAGGCGCTGGCGCAGGCCGATTTCAGCGCCGTGGCGCAGTTGTTCTCGGACGCCGGTTTCACGGTGGCCTTGCCGGCGCCCGGCATGCTGCAAGTGCGTAAGCCGGGAGAGGGTCGCGCCAGCGTGGCCGTCTCCGTGGGCGTGCATGGCGACGAAACGGGGCCGATCGAAGTGCTGGCGCACCTGCTCGACGCCCTGTCGCGCGATGCGCCAGCCCTGGCCGTCGATTTGCTCGTCTGCGTGGGCAATGTCGATGCGATCCGGGCCGGCAAGCGTTTCATCGACGCCGACCTCAATCGCATGTTCCGCCCCGTGCGGGGCAGCCTGGCGCAGGCGGCGGAAAGCGCGCGCGCCGATGAAATGATCGCCGCGACCAAGGCGTTCTTCGACGCGGCGGGGCCGGAACGCTGGCACCTGGATCTGCACACGGCCATCCGGCCTTCCGTGTATCCCACGTTTGCCATCGTGCCGGACCTGGTGGCCGACGCGGCCAAGGCGCAGCTGGTCGACTGGCTGGGCCAGGCGGCCATCGGCGCCATCATCATGAATCCGCAGTCGGCCGGCACGTATAGCTATTATTCGGCCGAGCACTTCGGCGCGGCCGCCAGCACGGTGGAACTGGGCCGGGTGGGCACCCTGGGGCAGAACGATTTGTCCCTGTTCGACGACGTGGCGCGGGCGCTGGACGGCCTGCTGCGCGGGCTGCCGGCGCAAGCGCTCAAGGCGCAACCGCACGTGTTCAAGGTGGCGCAGGAAATCATCAAGCACAGCGATGAATTCCGCATGGCGTTTGATCGCAGCACGCAGAATTTCACGTCCCTGCCGCAGCACGCCGTGATTGCCAGCGATGGCGACCATGTCTATACGGTGCAGCATGCGGAAGAGCTGGTGGTGTTTCCCAACCCGGACGTGCGGGTGGGCTTGCGCGCGGGGCTGATGGTGGTGCGCGTGTCCTGAATGCGTGCAGTTGCAGCAAGGTGTGGCGCCGTCCGGAGCAATCCGCCGGCGCCATTTTTTTTGCGCGGCATCTGGTGCGCGCCCGCGGGCGCTGCCTCGGGTACACTGGCTCATCGTTCATTTTCGAGGAGTCAGCCATGTCGGTGTCCATGTATCAGGCAACCATCCCCGTCTTCATCCGCGGCTTGAAAGTCGTCTCGGCCTTGCTGGAAAAGGGCCAGGCGCATGTGGAGGAAGATGGCATCGTGCCCGAGATTTTATTGGGCGCGCAGCTGGCGCCCGACATGCTGGACCTGACGGCGCAAGTGCAGCGCGTCAGCGACACGTCGAAGATGTCCGTCGAGCGTCTGAGCGGCGTGCCGGCGCCGAAATTCGAGGATAACGAAACGTCGTTCGAGCAGTTGCAGGAGCGCGTCGCCAACACCATCGCCTACATCGACAGCGTCAACGCAGGCCAGATGGCGGGCAGCGCGCAAAAGGAAGTGGTGCTGAACTGGACGGACGAAGGCAAGAAATTCTCGGGCGACGATTACCTGCTCAGCTTTGCCTTGCCGAACTTCTATTTTCACGTCTCCATGGTCCACGCCATTTTGAGAAACAATGGCGTGGCCGTGGGCAAGCTCGACTATCTTGGCCCTTACGATTGACAGGCCTGAAAAACCGTCGCGGGCGGCGATGATTTGTGGCCGGGAAACGCAGCTGTGCTGAAGCACAGTGGGCATCGCAGGCGCGCAAAGCGCGCCGCGCGGCAGGTTTTTTAACGTTGCGGCTGCTGCACCTGGTTCTGCACCGCATTACCCAGCATGCCGCCGCCGATCACGCCGGCCACCGTCGCCAGCGCCTTGCCGCGGCCGCCACCGACCTGGTTGCCGATCAAGCCGCCGATGACGGCGCCCGTGCCGATGCCCACGTAATTGGGCTGGGCCGGGGCGGGCGCAGGCTGTGGCTGGCGCGCGGGTTCGCGGTAGGCCGTGTCGCGGTAGCCATCATTGTTATCGTTGTAGGCAGGGCGCGCTTGCGCCACTTGCGTGTGGTGCACGACACGCTTGTGCACGACGGGTGCCGGCGCCGGCGCCGGCGCCGCCTGCGCGACGACGGGAGCGGCCAGCGGGGCTGCCACGGGCGCTGCCAGGGCGGCGGCGCTGGCTGGCGTCATGGCCGCCACATCGGCCGGTACGGCAGACGTGGCCGGCACGTTCGCCCGCGAATTGGGCAGGATGCCGGCGATGGACGCCGCGCCCACCAGGCACAGGACCGTGACGGAAATGGCGGCGCCGGCCATCAAGGGGTGGATGCGGTTGGCGGTGGTCGTCGTGTTCATGTGTTCTCCTGGGGTGGCACTGCGGGTGTTGTTGATGTGTCCAGATTAACGGCCTCCTTGTCGCAAGGCTAGACATGGCGCTGTATCAAACGTAAGCAGGTGTAAGCCCGGATTGGTAAAGCACAGTAGAATCGGTGCTTCCCCCTTTCCGGAGTCCGCCATGAGCCAGTTATTCACGCCGTATGCGCTGGGGCCCTTGCAGGTGGCCAACCGCATCGCCATCGCCCCCATGTGCCAGTACTCGGCCGACAATGGCAACGCCACCGACTGGCACATGATCCACCTGGGGCACCTGGCCCTGTCCGGCGCAGGCTTGCTGATGACGGAAGCGACGGCCGTCTCGCCCGAGGGACGCATCTCGGCCGAAGACCTGGGCCTGTGGTCGGATGCGAATCAGGCTGCGCTGGCCAATGTGGTGCAGGCCATCCGCCGCCACTCTCCGATTCCCCTGGTGGTGCAGCTCGGTCACGCGGGACGCAAGGCGTCGAGCCGCGCGCCGTGGCAGGGCGGCGCCTGCGTGCACCTGGCCGACGGGGGATGGCAAACGGTGGCGCCGTCCGCCATCGCCCATGCCCCGGGCGAGACGGTGCCGATCGCCCTCGACGAGATGGGCTTGTTGCAGATCAAGGGCGCCTTTGTCGCCGCCGCCCAGCGCGTGCATGCGCTCGGTATCGAGGGTATCGAACTGCACGCGGCGCATGGCTACCTGCTGCACCAGTTCCTGTCGCCCCTGTCGAATCACCGCACGGATGCGTATGGCGGCAGCCTGGACAACCGCATGCGTTTTCCGCTGGAAGTCTATGAAGCCGTGCGCGCCGCCGTGCCCGCCAGCGTGGCCGTGGGCGTGCGCATTTCCGCCACCGACTGGGTCGATGGCGGCTGGGAAATCGAGCAAAGCGTGCGTTTCGCGCAGGAACTCAAGCAGCTGGGCGCCGACTTCATCCACGTCTCCAGCGGCGGGATTTCTCCGCAGCAGCAGATTCCCGTGGGGCCAGGCTACCAGGTGGCGTTTGCCGAGCGCATCAAGCGCGACAGCGGCTTGCCCACCATCAGCGTCGGCCTGATCACGCAAGCGCAGCAGGCGGAAGACATCATTGCGCAAGGTCAATCCGACATGGTGGCGCTGGCGCGCGCCATCCTGTTCGACCCGCGCTGGCCCTGGCATGCGGCGGCCCAGCTGGGCGCGCAGGTGCAGGCGCCGCCCCAGTACTGGCGCTCGCAGCCGCGCGAATACAAGCAGCTGTTCGGCGACACGACCCTGGGCCAGCGCTGAGCGGATCATTGCCCGTTCTGCTACACTCGCCTTTCCCTACCTCATTCCTCCAGGACGCTTCGACATGCGCCATTGATACTGCCGTGCTGTGCACGGCCTTGCCCTTCCCGCCAGCGCCCCATTGCGCCCGCGGGTACGCCAGCCCTGTCTGCACATACAAGGAGTATCCATGCCTGCATTACTACAACTCGACCGCCTTTCCTGCGTGCTGCCCGATGGCCGCGCCCTGTTTTCCGATTTGCAACTGTCGTTTGCCCCGCAGCGTATCGGCCTCGTCGGCGATAACGGCGTGGGCAAGAGCGTGCTGGCGCGCCTGCTGGCAGGCCTGGCGCAGCCATCTGCCGGCGCCGTGCGCTGCGATGGCAGCGTGCACTACGTGCCGCAGGAGCTGGAGCCGCACTGCTACCCCACCGTCGCCGCGCTGGCCGGCATGGACGCCGTGCTGGTCGCCCTGGAGCGCATCGCCGCCGGCTCGGTCGACGAGGCCGATTACGCCCTGGTGGGCGAGCGCTGGGATGCCCCCGTCCGTCTGCGCCAGGCGCTCGACGAGCTTGATCTGCGTCACGTCGATGCCGGCACGCCCACGGCCAGGCTGAGCGGCGGCGAACGCCAGCGCATCGCCTTGCAGGGCGCCTGGCTGTCGCAGGCGGACTGGCTGGTGCTCGATGAGCCGAGCAACCACCTTGACGCCCATCAACGCGCGCGGCTGGTGGCGCAGATGGCACGCTGGCCGCGCGGCTTGCTGCTCGTCAGCCACGACCGCGGCTTGCTGGCGCACGTCGATATGATCGCGGAACTGTCGCCGCAAGGCTTGCGCAGCTATGGCGGCAATTACGCCCTGTATGCGCAGCAGCGCGCGCTGGAGCAGGCCGCCTTTGCCGCCGCCTTGCAGGCGGAAAAGGCCGTTGCCCGACGCGAACAGCGCGAAGCGCAGCAGCAGGCCGAGCGCCAGCAGAAACGGGTGATGCGCGGCGAGCGGGACGGACGCGAAGGCAATCAAAGCAAGCTGCTGCTCGATGCCCGCAAGGAGCGCAGCCAGGATAGCCAGGGCAAGCTGCGCCTGCGCGCGCAGGAAGCGCAGCAGGCGCGCCGGCAAAGGGTGATGGACGCCGGCGCCCGCTGCGCGCCCGAGGCCGAACGCCTGCTGCTGGCGCCTGACAGCGCCGTGCCAAACGGAAAATTAATCCTGGAGCTGCGCGAACTGGTCTTGCCATATGGCCAGGCCCGGCCGCTGAACCTGGTCATGAGCGGCCCGTGCCGCCTGGCCGTGACGGGAGACAATGGCAGCGGCAAGTCGACCTTGCTGCGCGTGATTGCGGGCCAGCTGGCGCCTGCCGGTGGCGCGCTGCGCAGCCATGCCCGGGTCGCCTGGCTGGACCAGCATGCGGGCGGGCGCGACGGCGAGCTGAGTGCCGTGCAGCGTTTGCAGGCGCGCAATACGCTCGCGGCGGAAGGCGAGCAGCGCACGCGGCTGGCGCTGCTGGGCATTGCCGGCGCGCGCGCCACCTTGCCCAGCCGCTTGCTCAGCGGGGGCGAGCGCATGAAGGTGGCGCTGGCCGCCGAACTGTATGCGCAGGCGCCGCCGCAACTGCTGCTGCTGGACGAACCGGACAATCACCTGGACCTGGCCAGCCTGCAGGCGCTGGAGCGGATGCTGGGCCACTATCAGGGCGCGTTACTTGTGGTATCGCATGACCAGGCATTTCTGAAGGCGATAAACCTTGATCCGCAGGGCTTGACATTGCATAAGTGGCAATTGAATGAAAAAAGTCACGCTCGATGCCTGTAGAGCATGCTTCATGAAACGATGCTGAATTTTGTTTGATTGTCGGTATAATCCACTGAATAACCGGGCCTATTTGTGAACTAAAACTGCTGGTTCACCAATATGATGACGTTTAATCTGGCACTGTTGGCGGTGCATGACCGCGCTGCCGGGACGCCTTCATCCGTGCCCCGCTGTTGATGAATATCGGTTTCGTTTATATTGTTTTCTTGGAGAAATAGCATGTCGTTTTACGAAAAACTCAAGGCCCTCAACATCGAACTGCCCGTCGTTGCCGCGCCCGCCGCTGCCTACGTGATGCATGCCCGCACGGGCAATACCGTCTTCCTGTCCGGCCACCTGGCCAAGAAGGATGGCAAGGTCTGGGTTGGCCAGCTGGGCAAGGATGTCACCACGGAAGAAGGCAAAGTGGCCGCACGAGGCATCGCCATCGAACTGATCGCGACCCTGCAAGACGCCTGCGGCGGCGACTTGAACAAGGTCAAGCGCATCGTCAAGGTCATGAGCCTGGTCAATTCCACGTCCACCTTCACGGAACAGCACCTGGTCACCAACGGCGCGTCGGAACTGTTCGTCGAAGTCTTCGGCGACAGCGGCAAGCACGCCCGCTCCGCCTTCGGCGTGGCGCAAATCCCGCTGGGCGCTTGCGTCGAGATCGAACTGATCGCCGAACTGGCCTGATCAACTGAGCATGCCGGCGCTCAGCCGCCGGCCAGCCCTTTCCTCCATTCCAGCAAGAGCGGAACCGCCATCGGGGTGGAGGGAGAGCTGTATTCAAGAAAAAACGGAGACACGTAATGAAAACGAGTGAAGAGGGCTTGCACCGCGGCCTGGGCGAGCGACAGATCCGCCTGATGGCGCTGGGTGCCGCGATTGGCGTGGGCCTGTTTCTGGGTTCCGGCAATGCAATCAAGATGGCCGGTCCCGGCATCATGCTGTCATATATTATCGGCGGCGCGGTCATTTTCATGATCATGCGCGCCCTGGGCGAAATGGCCGTGCACAACCCGGTGGCCGGCTCGTTCAGCCGCTATGCCCAGGATTACCTGGGACCCCTGCAAGGCTACCTGACGGGCTGGAATTACTGGTTCCTGTGGCTGGTTACTTGCGTGGCGGAAATTACCGCCGTCGCCATCTACATGGGCATCTGGTTCCCCGACGTGCCGCGCTGGATCTGGGCCCTGGCCGCCCTGGGCTCCATGGGCGCCATCAACCTGCTGGCCGTGAAAGCCTACGGCGAGTTCGAATTCTGGTTTGCCCTGATCAAGGTCGTCACCATCATCCTGATGATCGTCGGCGGCACGGGCATGATCATCTTCGGTCTCGGCAATGGCGGCGTGGCCGTCGGCATTTCCAACCTGTGGACGCATGGCGGCTTCTTCCCGAACGGCGCGCAGGGCGTGCTGATGTCCTTGCAGATGGTGATGTTTGCCTACCTGGGCGTGGAAATGATCGGCCTGACGGCCGGTGAAGCGGCCAATCCGAAGAAATCGATCCCGGACGCCATCAATTCCGTGTTCTGGCGCATCCTGATCTTCTATGTCGGCGCCTTGTTCGTCATCCTGTCGATCTACCCATGGAATGAAATCGGCACCTCGGGCAGCCCGTTCGTCATGACCTTCGAGCGCCTGGGCATCAAGACGGCGGCCGGCATCATCAACTTCGTCGTGCTGACGGCGGCCTTGTCCTCCTGCAACGGCGGTATCTTCAGCACGGGCCGCATGCTGTACAACCTGGCGCTGCAAGGCCAGGCGCCGAAAGCGTTTGCAGAAACGACGGCCAGCGGCGTGCCGCGCCGCGCCATCCTCGTGTCCGTCGTGGCACTGCTGATCGGCGTGCTGCTGAACTACATGGTGCCGGAGAAAGTGTTTATCTGGGTCACCTCGATTTCCACCTTTGGCGCCGTCTGGACCTGGGGCGTGATCCTGGTGACGCAGATCCAGTTCCGCAAGACCTTGAGCCCGCTGGAAATCAAGAACCTGGCCTTCCGCATGCCGTTCGCGCCGTATGGTTCCTGGATTTCGCTGGCCTTCCTGGCGCTGGTGATCGGCCTGATGGCGTATTTCCCCGATACGCGCATCGCCCTGATGATCGGACCAGCCTGGCTGATCCTGCTGACGGTGCTGTACTACGTGCTGGGCCTGGCGCCGAAAGAGCGCCGCGATGAAGTGCCGCAAGGCTACGAAGCAGGCTGGCCACCGGCCGATGCCCCACGCGGCAAGAAATAAACGGCACCATTGAGCTGTATCAAAAACGCGTCGCTGCGCCTGCAGCGGCGCGTTTTTTATTTCATATTGATAATATCGTTTCCCGCCAGCAGCCATGCGCGTTGCCGGGCGCATGCCTGACGTTGTTTCCTTACATCAAAGTTCTGTTTAGCTGAGCCGATGAAAGCCCTATAATCGCTTAGTTTTGAAAATGGACGCGATCTTTCCGGTTTTTTCCAGGTAAGTAATCTCCAGGAAATGAGTGTGAATTTATAGCAAACAGAAGTGGATGTGATGCAAGGCGCCCGGCGCGACGCAGTGCGAGCACTGCTAGCGATGGGTAACGCAGCAGCGCGCCACTTATGGAAGCTAGAAAACACAAGAATTTATTGGGGCTTACTTAAGGCCGGAGCGCCGTTTTTAAGTGTTTTTAGTCGTCATGTTCCTAACAACATCTGACAAAACCGTAGCGAGCGGATGCGAGGCTCGGTGCTCCCGGGCTAAGCAGCGCAGCTGTGCGAATGCACGGGGACGCCGAGCCGGTGAGCATCGCAGGCCGCGCATCGCGACGCGCAGCAGGTTTTGACAGGTGTTCAAACGCATGCCTCATAAAGGAAGTCTAGTGAGCCAAACCCTGGTCCAGAAAATTTGCCGCACCAAGCCGATCGATACCACGGTCGAGTATGGTGAAGGCCTCAGCAGTAGTGGCTTGAGCCGGTCCATCGGCCTGTTTTCCCTCACCATGATCGGCGTCGGCGCCACCGTCGGCACGGGCATCTTCTTTACCATGGTCGAAGCCGTCCCGAAGGCGGGGCCATCGGTCATCCTGTCCTTCCTGATCGCCGCCATCACGGCCGGCCTGACGGCCTTGTGCTATGCGGAACTGTCGTTCCGCATCCCCGCCTCCGGGTCCTCGTATTCGTTTGCCTACGCCACCGTGGGTGAGTTTCTTGCCTTCATCATGGCTGCCTGCCTGCTGCTCGAATACGGGCTGGCCGGCAGTGCCGTGGCCATCGGCTGGTCATCGTACCTGAACAACTTCCTGGAAAATGCGTTTGGCTGGCATATCCCCGAGATGCTGCGCACGCCGATGATCGTGTCCGGCCCCCATGGCATGGAATTCCGGGCGGGCCACATCAACCTGCCGCCCATCTTCCTGATCTGCATGTGCGGCTTCCTGCTGCTGCGCGGCGCCAAGGAATCGGCGCTGATGAATGCCATTATGGTCATCATCAAGCTGGCGATCCTCGTGTTTTTCATCGTCATCGCGTTTTCCGGTTTCAATGCCGACAACTTCTTTCCCTTCTTTAATGCCGACAACAGCAAGGGCTTTGCCGGCATGACGGGCGTGACGGCCGCTGCCGGCACCGTGTTCTTCTCCTTCATCGGCCTCGACACGGTGGCCACGGCGGGCGACGAAGTGAAGAATCCCACGCGCAATGTGCCGCGCGGCATCCTCGGCGCCTTGCTGATCGTCACCGTGTTTTACTTGCTGGTGGCCGTGGCCGCCCTTGGCGCGCAACAGGCGAAACTGTTCGAGGGCCAGGAAGCGGGCCTGGCGGTGATCCTGCAAAACGTCACGGGCAAGACCTGGCCCGCGCTCGTGCTGTCGGCCGGCGCCGTCATTTCCGTCTTCAGCGTGACCCTGGTGACGATCTACGGCCAGACGCGTATCCTGTTCGCCGTCAGCCGCGACGGCCTGATCCCGAAATCGTTCCAGAAAATCCACCCGCGCACTCTGGTGCCGGTCAGCAATACCATCATGGTCTGCCTGGTGGTGGCCGTGGTGGCGGGTACGGTGGATGCGACGTATTTGTGGGACATGGTCAGCATCGGCACCCTGACGGCCTTCATGGTGGTGTCGATCGCCGTGCCCGTGCTGCGCCGCAAGCAGGGCGCCAACCGCATCGAAGGCTTCAGCGTGCCATTCGGCCCGTACGTGATTCCCGGCCTGAGCGTGCTCGCTTGCCTGTACATCATGCGCGACTTGCCGCACACGACGTTCGTCGTCTTCAGCATCTGGATGGCGGTGACGGTGGCCATTTACTTCCTGTACAGCGTGCGGCACTCGCACCTGGGCAAGCAAGCCAAGTGATGTTGTGTTGTTGACTCAGAAACCGCCGCGCTTGCCGGCGGTTTTTTTATTTCTAACCGGAATTTACATGATGAAAATAACTGATGTGGTCAGCTGTGGCTTGTTCGCAAGCCTTTTCCTGGGCGTGGCGGCACAAGCGTCCCCTGCGGCGAACGGTGCGGCGCCGGCCTTGCGCGACTACCGCGCCGTGGCCCTGTCCGCCAATGGCCAGCGCATCGCCGCCATAGAGTCCGTCAAGGCGGGCGAGCAGCCGCAGCGCCCGCATGCGGCCATTGTCGTGCGCGACGCCGCCAACGGCGCCATCGTGCGGCAGTTCGATCCTTGCGCCGCGTGTTCCTATGACAAGCCCAGCTGGTCGCCGGACGGCCGCCAGCTGGCCTTCATCGCTTACGATGCCAAGGCGGGCAAGGCGCATCTGTATCTGGCCACGATGACACAGGCGCAGGCCAGGATGTTGATCAGTATCAAAGGCGTGGCCAGTACGGCGCGCTGGTCGCCCGATGGCCAGCAGCTGGCCCTGCTGGCCACCGTGGGCGCGCGCAAGCTGGCCGGCGCCGTGGAAGCGGGTGCGCGCCAGGTGGGCGAAGTGGGCAGCGAGGATGACGCCCAGCGCATCGCCGTGGTGCCGGCCGGCGGCGGCGAGCTGCGCCTGCTGTCGCCCGCCGACACCTATGTGTATGAATACAACTGGACCCCCGATGGCCGCGGCTTCGTGGCCACCAGCGCGCAGGGCAATGGCGACAGCAACTGGTGGGTGGCCAAGCTCAGCTATATCGATGCAGCCTCGGGCGCCCTGCGCGTGATCGCCTCGCCGGCCATGCAGCTGAACCTGCCCTCGGTCTCGCCGGATGGCCAGACGGTGGCCTTCATCGGCGGCCTGATGAGCGACTTCGGCTCCATCGGCGGCGACATTTATACAGTGCCGCTGGCCGGCGGCACGCCGCGCAACCTGACCCCCGATTACCGCGGCACCTTCAATGGCGTCGTCTGGCGCGGCGCCGGCCTGCTGGCGACGGCCCTGATCGACTCGCAGCTGGCGCTGGTACCCGTCGACGCGCAGGCCGGCCCTGCCCAGCCCGTGCTGCTCGGTGAACTGAGCAGCAGCGGCAGCGATGGCCGCCTGTCGTTCAGTGTCGATGGCCGGCAGGCGGCGGCCGTGCAGGAAGATTTTACGCACGCCAGTCACCTGGTGGCGGGGCAGCTCGGCCAGCTGAAAAAGATTACGCACGACAATGATCAGTTTGCGCCGCAGGTGAGCGTGCAAAACGTGGGCTGGAACAATGAGCAATACCGGGAGCAGGGCTGGCTGCTGGGACCGTTGCAGAAGGACGCGGGCAAGCAGTATCCGATGATCGTCAACGTGCACGGCGGCCCCGGCGCTGCCGCTGCGCCCCGTTACGTGGAAACGGCCACCGTGATCGAGGAATTGACGCAGAAAGGCTATTTTGTCTTCCTGCCCAATCCGCGCGGCAGCTTTGGCCAGGGCCAGGCCTTTACGCGCGCCAATATGGCTGATTTTGGCGGCGGCGACTGGCGCGATATCCTGGCCGGCATCGATGCCGTGCAAAAAGTGGCGCCCGTCGACGGCCAGCGCCTGGGCCTGATCGGCCACTCGTACGGCGGCTTCATGACCATGTGGGGCGTCACGCACAGCGACCGCTTCAAGGCGGCCGTGGCGGGCGCGGGCGTGGCGAACTGGATCAGCTATTACGGCCAGAACGGCATCAACCAGTGGATGATTCCCTTCTTCGGCGCCTCCGCGTATGACGATCCGGCCGTCTACCGCAAGGCCTCGCCCATCGAATCGATCAAGGCGGCGAAGACGCCGACCCTGATCTACGTGGGCGAGCGCGACGTGGAAACGCCGGCCGCCCAGTCGCTGGAATTCTGGCACGGCTTGCGCGCCATGGGCGTGCCGTCCAGCCTGTTCATCTACGATGGCGAGGGGCACTCCTTCCGCAAGCCCGAGCACCAGCGTGACTTGCAGCGGCGCATCGTCGGCTGGTTCGAGCAGTACCTGAAGTAACAGTCAACAGGCCGCCCGGGGGCGGCTTGTTGCATGCGGCTTGATACAGATCACATATCCAGGCGCAGCTGCAAGCCCGTTTCCGTGTACGTCGGCGTCACCTTGAAGCCATCGACGGTGATGCTGTCAAACTTGCCTTTCAGGCTGGCCGCCGTGATCACGTTCAGGGTATCGCCGGCGGCCGGTTTGTAGCCATTCTGGAACGTCACTTTCAGGCTGCCGCCCGCCACCGTCATCAGGCCCGCCACGCTCAGGCGGCCAGCCTGGCTGCTGCCCAGCTTCAATTCCAGGTTGCCGCCAGCCAGCTGGGTGTACTTGCCGGCCAGCGCCAGGGCGGACTGGGCATTGCTGACCACGGTGCCGCCGCTGACATACACGTCGCCCTTGCCGAAGGCCGTGGCCGACACGCCTTCCAGGCGCCCCGCTTCCACCTGCGTGCCGCCGCTCCAGCTATTGTTGCCGCCCAGTTTCAGGGTGCCCGAGCCTTGCTTGTTCAGCTTGCCCGTGCCGCTGATATCGTTGCGCCAGCGGTCGACGGCGGAAAAGCCGCCTTTGGCCGCATCCATGGCCACCACCACATTGCCCGTGAAGACGGCATAGCCGTCGGCGGCGGCAAACAGGTTCAAACGGCCCCAGCCCTCCGCATCGTCCATCACCGGGTAGCCCGATGGCAAGGCCGTGGTTTTCAGCACCACGCGGCGCTGTGCGTCGGACAGGTAGGGCAAACGGGTTTCCAGCAGCACTTCCGCGCCCTTGGGCACGACGGCCGGCGCATTGGTGGCGCCCGTCTGCGCGAAGCCGAAGGTCAGGCGGCGGATATACGCGGCCTTGGTGCTGGCGTAATCCGAAAAGCGGTCGTTGGCGCTGGTGCCCGAATGGGCATAGTCATAGAAGGTATCGGCCGTGGTCCCCGTTTTTGCCATCAGGGTCGCGTGCGCCTGCGTCACGGCGGCGGCCTTGGTGGCGGCCGTGACGGGATCGAGCAGGTTGGCGGCGACGATGGCTTGCGCCTGCACGCGGCCGCTGATCACGTCGAGCGGCGAATGCATGCCGGCGATGATGCGGTTTTCGCCCAGTTCCAGTCCCCGCGCCACCATTTCCTGGTAGCGCTCCGGCAAGGCATAGGCCATGCCCAGCGCGCCGCGCACGGCTTCGGCCGAGTGGCCGCTGGTAAAGCCGCCATCGGTGGCGGGCGTGGCGCTCTTGGCCGGCACCAGGGCGGGAATCAGCACCACCTTGCTGCTCCAGCGGAAGGGGCGCGCATATTTGTAGAAGCGCTTGGCCGGTTCCGTCGAGCCATTGTTGCCCATGGCATTGACGAGGCCAACCACGTTGCCGAATTCGGCATTGCCGCTGCCGGCCACGCCCGTGTTCGTGCCGCTGTCGTTGTACAGCACGCTCGTCGCGTCCGGCGCGATGGACGTGATGCTGGTGGTCTGGCGCGCCGCGCTGCGCCAGGCGTCCGTCAGCGGGCCCATGCCGTCGGTGATGCTGTAGCCCTTGCCGCGGCGGTCGTCCAGGTAGGCGGCCAGTTCCTGTGCCGGCGTGCGGCTGGTGGTGGCTTTCACGACGAAATCGATATTCGCGTTGTGCACGCTGGCATTGACGATGGTGCCGCCCGGCGTGCCATCGTTGGGCACGCCCGTCCAGGCGGAAGGCACGACGGCGGGGAAACCGTCCACGGCCGGTGCGCTCACGCCCGCATCAACGATTTCCGTCAATGGTTTCCAGATGTCGAGCATGCCGATCAGCACGCGCACGCCCGCATTCGTGGCGGCCGTCGCGTAGCGGGCGTCGCCGCGCTGGTTGCTGGCAATGTTATCGACGAAAGGAAGGGCCGTGGCCGATGGCGGCGCGGTGCCAGACGCGCCCGCGCGCGGCGACGGCAGTTTCCATCAGGCCAGGATTGGGGCGGCAGCCGCCGTCGAAAAACAGCTTGAGCGGCTGATCAGGCACCGAGCAGCGCGCGGGTCGCGGCGGTGACGTCGGCGTGGCGCATCAGG
>NZ_RFSK01000005.1 GCF_009923995.1 Janthinobacterium sp.
GCAGGGGCACGAGATCGATTTCGCGCTGCTCGTCGACGGGCTGGCGGCAGAGCGCGGCCGTCGGCCTGGCGGCGCTCGTCGTAGCCGTGCTCGTCCATGAAGTGGCCGGCCCGCCCGCGCCGCCGCTGGCCGCACGCGAACCGCCCCCCGCCCGCGCGGCAGCGCCGGCCCCGTCCCTGCCCGTTCCGGCACCGCCGCCCACCGAGCACAGCGTGCAGGCCGCCACCATCGTCAATGACGCCCTGCCCGCCTCGCCGGCGGCGCCGGCCGTGACCGTGGCCACGGCGACGAGCGCCAGCGTACCGCGCAAGGCGGCGCCGCCCCTGCGCCAGGCGGCCGCGCGCGCGCCGGCGTCCCGGCCGGCAGCGGCGCCGCCGGGCGACAGCGACGTCGCCTTGCTGACGGCCATGGTCGCGCATGCACATCGACAAGAAAGCACGGCGTCCCCCGTGCGCGACGTGGTGCTGCGCCAGGGGGAGGAGGACACGGCTAGCCTGCTGCAGCGCTGCAAGCAGCTGGGCATGATCGAAGGCATGCTGTGCCGCTCGCGCATCTGCTCGGGCCGCTGGGACAGCGATTCCGCCTGCCGCTGAACGGGGGCGGCGCGAACGGCGGCTCCGCCAGGCTCAGGCGCGCTCGGACACTTCGATCAGGTTGCCGTCCGGATCGCGCAGGTAGATGGAACGGATGGGCCAGTTGGCGCCCGTGCGGGCCACCGGCCCTTCCTCGATGGCCACGCCCAGGCCGGACAGATGGGCGATCACGACATCGAGGGGCACGGCGGCGATGAAGCACAGGTCCAGCGAGCCGGGCGTCGGCAGTGCGGCCTTGGGCAGGAATTCCTTGCCGTACTCGTGCAGATTGATCTTTTGCGCGCCGAACTTGAACGCATGGCGTCCGGCGTCGAAGGTGTCCAGCTGCATGCCCAGCACGCGCGTATAGAAATCGATGCAGGCGGCCTTGTCGCGGGTCGTCAGCACCAGGTGGTCCAGGTGGGAAATCATGCTGTCCTCGGGGGATGGGGCGCGTCCATGCGCCCCCTTAAAAAACCTTCCATCAGCGCCAGCAGGGCTGGCGGCTGCTCCTGGTGCGGCGTATGGCCGCACTGCTCGACCATGGCCGGCATGGCGTTGAGCGCCTGCGCGACGATGGCATCGACCTGGGCCGCACTGCCATACTGGTCTGCCGTGCCCTGCACCACCAGCGCGGGGCATTCGACGGACGGCAGCAGGTATTCGATATTCCAGAACTGGAAGCCATAGCTGAGCCAGGTGTCGGCCCAGGCCTTGAAGATGGCTGGCGTCTTTTCGCCGTGGTACTTCGCCAGCGCGCGCAGCTTGCCCGCGCCGAAGGCGGCATCGGCCGTGCGGATGCCGTCGAGCGTCATGCTTTCCACGAACACGTGCGCCGCCTCCGTGATGATGCCGCGCAAGCGGGGCGGCTGCTGCGCCGCATAGATCAGGGCGATGCTGCCGCCATCGGAGTGGCCGACAAGAAAATGGTCCTGTCCCGGCAGCACGGCGGCGAGCACTTGCGGCAGCTCGCACAGGGCGTAGTCATGCAGGTAATGGATCTGGCGGCGGGCCGCCAGCGGCGAGGACAGGCCATAGCCGAGGCGGTCATACAGCAGGCCGCGGCAACCCGTGGCCTGGCATAGCTGCAGGGGAAAATCCTTCCACATCGCGCAGCAGCCCAGTCCCTCGTGCAGGAAGACCAGCCAGGGCTTGGCGGGATCGCCGTCGATCAGTTCGTAATAGATATCGTTTTCGGCGCTCAGGTTGAGTATCGGCATGGTCTGGGGCATGGGCTGGACAGGCGACCTATTGTGCCATTGTCCGCCCGCGTCTGCGCGCTCCGCCCATAAAAATATCCTGACGGAAAATACACGAACGCTTGCCCGCACGCTCTTTGCGCCAGCGCAAATTCACGCCGTCTTTCGCCGTCCGTGCGGGCCTTTTTGCCGCGCCACGGGCCTAGAATGAACGTCTCCCCCTTCGGAGCAGACGGCTACCTTATCAGCCAGGACGCGTCACTAGCAGCCGCGGCAACAGATAGGGCGTCTTGCCGCACGACGTCAGGCGCGGTGTCCAAACTATCGATCAGGAGTGCATCATGGAAATGAAAGTAGAAGACAGGACCGGCAGCAATCTTGCCGAACAAGAACTCGCCGACTTGCCCGTCCAGCAGGAAAGCAAAACGGCGAAAGGTACGGCCGCAAAGGATCTGAACCTGAGCGGTAATGCCTTCACCACGTATTACACGTGGCGCGCCAACGGCGTTTTCCACGCCGTGAATTTCGTCAATGGCAGCGTGAATGCCAATTCGCGCGTGTTCCTCAATATCAGCGAATACAGCACGGACCCGCAGCACCGCTTCATCGGTGCCGCCCGCATGGCGGTGTACAACATCGCCCCATACAACGGCGGCTTCCTGGCGTGGGTGGAAATTTCCTGGGGCAGCCCGCTCAATATCCGCTTCGACGTGTTCGTCGATCCCTGATCCGGGAAAGCCAGCCACGCAGCCGGCCCCTGCCACCAGCAGGACGGTAGCGCGTGCCATGGACCATTGCTGAAAGAAAGCGAAACAGCGACAAGCGGGCGCACAAAACAAAAGGGCCACGTGTTGCCACGTGGCCCTTAGCTGCTGCTTGTTCTGGCTCCCCGACCTGGACTCGAACCAGGGACCTGCGGATTAACAGTCCGTCGCTCTACCAACTGAGCTATCAGGGAAAGGAGGCCGAATTATATACGTCCATAATGCCCATGTCCAGTTGCAATCTGCCTACACCGAAAAAACCGGCCGCCGACGGCTGCCTGCCGTGACGGGATGCGGGGGCATGTCCTGTGCCACGGCGTGCGTGCGGCAGGCCGGCAGCAGTTGCAGCAGTTGCAGCGGCATGGCGCGCGGGCACGGGGTTTGCCGCAGGCTTACGCCAAACGGAGCAAGGTGGCGGAAAGCGCCTGAGTCCGTCTGCGCGGCGCCACGCAAGATAGTAGAATAGCCGGGCCATCCCCACACGGAAGGCGCAAACCGGCATGCCGGCAGCGGGGCGTCAAACGCGCCGCCGCACCGGTACGCACTTGCAAGGCCTGGCCTTGCCCCTGGCTTTTTGCTCTCAAGCTGACATGACCGAATCAAGCGCACCCGTGATGGACAAGCCCGGCAGCGGCGACAGCTCGGCCGAAATTGCCGAACATATGGCCGCCGCCATCGTGGCGCGCCAGTTGCCGCCTGGAACCCGGCTGCGCGAAGAGGCGCTGTGCCGCTTGTATGGCGTCAGCCGCACGAAGATCCGCGCCGCCCTGCTGATCCTGTCCAAGGATAAATTGATACGCATGGTGCCCGACAAGGGCGCCTTCGTCAGCCAGCCCACGGAAGCGGAAGCGCGCGACATCTTCGCGGCGCGGCGCATCATCGAGGCGGCCCTGGCGCGCACCTTCGTCGCGCGGGCCAGGCCGGCCGACTACCGCATGCTGGAACGGCACCTGAAAGCGGAACGCCAGGCGCTGGCCCAGGCCACGCCGCTGCGCTCGCAGCTGCTGGGCGACTTCCACGTGCTGCTGGCCGACATCGCCGGCAACGCCGTCCTGCGCGATATCGTGCGCGAACTGGTGGGACGCAGTTCCTTGATCACCATGCTGTACCAATCCGGCCACGATGCGGCCTGCTCGTGCGACGAACATGGCCGCTTTCTCGAGGCGGCGCGCAGCGGCGACGCGGACCTGGCCGCGCACCTGATGGTGGAGCACCTGACGCACGTGGAAGCGGCCTTGCGTTTCGACGGCAGCGCGGGTCCCGACAAAAAAGACCTGGTGGCGGCGCTGCTGATGTAAAAGGCCCGGCCCAAAGAAAAGGCCTCCCTGCGGGTGCACGGGAGGCCTTTGTTTTCTGCGGCAATGGGATTGCCGCCGAGGCACGGCTTATTCGCCCAGGTAAATGAACTTGAACAGGAAGATGGCGGCGATGATGTAGGCCACCACGGACACTTGCTTGCCCTTGCCCGTCAACAGTTTCAATACGGCATAGGTAATGAAGCCGAAGGCCACGCCGCTGGCCACCGAATACGTAAACGGCATCATCAGGGCCGTGATGGCGGCCGGGATACTTTCCGTGCTGTCATCCCAGTCGATGAAAGTCAGTTCGCGCAGCATCAGGCAGGCCACGTACAGCAGCGCGGGCGCCGTCGCATACGGCGGCACCGTGTGTGCCAGCGGAGCGAAGAACAGGCTGCCCAGGAACAGCAGCGCAACGGCCACGGCCGTCAAGCCCGTGCGGCCACCGGCCTGCACGCCGGCGGCGCTTTCCACGAAGGCCGTGGTGCTGGACGTGCCCAGGCAGGCGCCGGCGGCGATTGCCGTGCTGTCGGCCAGCAAGGCCTTGTTCATGCGCTCCATCTTGCCGTCCTTCAGCAAGCCGGCGCGGTTGGCCACGCCCATCAGGGTGCCCGTCGCATCGAACAATTCCACCAGGAAAAACACCAGCACCACGTTGACGATGCCGAACGACAGTGCGCCCATGATGTCGAGCTTGAACAGGGTCGGCTCGATGGCGGGCGGCGCGGAAACGATGCCGTTGAACTGGTTGCCGCCAAAGAAGAAGCTGGCGATGGTGATGGTGAGGATGCCGATCAGGATGGCGCCCGGCACTTTCAGGCGGTCCAGGGCGACGATGATGAAGAAACCGACGATGGCCAGGATGGGCGCCGCCTGGTGCAGGTCGCCCAGGGCGATGATGGTGGCGGGATTGGACACCACCACGCCCGCGCTTTTCAGGGAAATGATGGCCAGGAACAGGCCGATGCCGACCGTGATGGCCGTGCGCAGCGCGGGCGGGATGCTGTTGATGATCATCTCGCGCACCTTGAACAGGCTCACCAGGATGAACAGGCAGCCGGAAATGAAGACGGCGCCCAGCGCCACTTCCCAGCTCATGCCCATGCCCTTGACGACCGTGTACGAGAAATACGCGTTCAGGCCCATGCCCGGCGCCAGGGCGATCGGATAGTTCGCGTACAGGCCCATGATCAGGGTGCCGATGGCGGCCGCCAGGCAGGTGGCGACGAAGACGGAATCTTTCGGCATGCCCGCGTCGCCGAGGATGGACGGGTTGACGAAGATGATGTAGGCCATCGTCAGGAACGTGGTCAGGCCGGCCAGCAGCTCCGTGCGCACGGTGGTCCCGTTGTCCTTCAGTTTGAAATAGCGTTCCAGGAACTGCATGATTAACCCCTTGTTTTGGTAGAACCGGGCGCCTGCGTGTGGCCAGTGCGCTCTTTTTATTGCAATACGACTACTTTCCCGGCACGCTGGCCGGCTTGAAGGCCCACCAGCGGCTGCCTGCAAAATTCCACATCAGGCCGATGCCCGTCGCCAGCACCTGGGCCAGCCAGTAATACCAGCCCAGCTGGTGCACCAGCAGCCACATCAGCCCCGTATTGATGCACCAGCCTATGCCCAGCAGGGTGAAATACTTGCTGGCCGCCTCGCCATGGCCCTTGTCGCTCTTGAACGTGAAAAAGTAATTGAGCACATAGTTGACCAGCGAGCCGAAGATATAGCCGATGCCGGAAGCGGCGGCGGCGCTGATGCCCGCCCATTCCACGCCGCTCCACAGCACGGCATACTGCACGGCCGTGCCGGAAGCACCGACGGCGGCAAAACGGAGGAACTGGTGATGCAGGGCATGCGAAGTGGTCGATTCGGACATAGTGATTTTCAAATGGGCGGTAGCCGGGGCCGGGCAAGAATAAAAAATGGCTACGATTGCTCGTAACCATTTTTCAGCCTGCATTTTACTGCAAGTTGCGCCTGAGGTTCAGATTCACGCCCGCTTTGCCGCTGCCGCGTGCCGCCGGCGCAGCCACACCAGCAGCGCGATCAGCAGCAGCGCGCCCGCCACGCCAGCGGGCAGCATGAAGGGTTGCATGCGCGCCAGCAAGGGCTTGTCGCCGCCGCTGCGCGCCTGCGCCACGTAGGCGGGCGTGACGGATACGTCCGGATTGCCATACTGCTTCAGCACGTAATTGGCGATCGAGGCGATCTGCTCATCCGTCAATGGCTGCACGTAGGAACGCTGGTCGAAACGGGGCATGAAGGCTTCGTGCTCTTCCCCTTCGATCTTGCGCTCGACGCCGAACAGGATGGCCGACACCAGGTTGGCCGGCGTGGTGCCGCCCGTCGCCGTGTTGTGGAACAGGGCCGGATAGGCCTGGCCCGTGCTGCCGGCGCCGCTGGCCGAGTGGCAGCTGGCGCAGTAGCCGGAAAACAGCACGGCGCCGCTGTTGAGCGATTGATGCTCGGTGGAACCGGCCATGCCGCGCCGTGCCGCTTCTTCGCTGGCCGCGCTGCCATGGCTGAAAGCAGCCCTGGTTTGCCCGGGCGCACGCACGGGCGGCACGGTGCGCAGGTACGCCACGATGGCGGCCACGTCGTCGTCGCGCAGGAATTGCAGGCTGTTCTGGATGGCTTCGGCCATGCCGCCGGCCGCCTGTCCCTTGCCTTCCACGTGGCCCGTCTTCAGGTAGGCGGCGAGCTCCGCATCCGTCCACGCGCCGATGCCGCTGACCTTGTCGGACGTGATGTTCGGTGCATGCCAGGAACCGAGCGATGCGCCCGCCAGGGTCTGGCTGCCGATTTCCGCCATCAGCGCGTTGCGCGGCGTATGGCAGGCGCTGCAGTGCGCCAGGCCTTCGGCAAGATAAGCGCCCCGGTTGATCTGCGCACTCTTTGCCGGGTCCGGCACGTAGCGTTTATTGTCGAGGAACAAGGTGTTCCAGCCCAGCATGGACAGGCGCACATTGAAGGGGAATGGCAGGGCCGTCTGGCGCGCCGGCTCGTCGACGGGCTTGACCGCCTGCATGAAGTAGTAATACAGGTCGCCCACGTCCGCGTCCGTCAGCCGCGCATAGCTGGTGTAGGGCATGGCCGGGTACAGATGGCTGCCGTCGGCGCGCACGCCTTCGCGCAGCGCGCGGGCAAAGTCGGCCTCGCTGTAGTGGCCGATGCCGCCCTTTTTCGACGGCGTGATATTCGTCGCGTAGATCGTGCCCAGCGGCGAATCGATGGCGTAGCCGCCCGCGTACGGCTTGCCGCCGGCCGCCGTATGGCAAGCCATGCAGTCGGCTGCGATGGCCAGGTAGCGGCCCCGCTCCAGGCGCGCATCGGGCGTGGCGGCCGCCGGCGCGGCGGGACGGTCCGGCGTCAGGGTGACGGGTGGCGCCGAGGCTGGCACGGCAGCGATGGCGCCGCCGGCCAGCAAGGCCAGGCCGAGAGCGAAGGACAGGCGGCGCATCATGCGGCCTCCCGTGCCAGGGTGCGGGCGATGTCGTCGGCCGCGCGCAAGCCGAGCGCGGCCATGCTGAGGGTGGTGTTGACGACGCTGGCCGACGGCATGGCGCCGCCGCCCGGCAGCCACAGGTTGGCGTGGTCGTGGGCGCGGCAGTTGCCGTCGACGACGGAATCGGCGCGGTTCGAGCCCATGATGACGCCGCCCATGATGTGGTTGTTCGCGTTCAGGCTGCTGGTGATGTTGAATTCCACGGCGCCGAACAGCTTGCCGATGTGCTCCAGCTGCGCATGCGCGGCCTTGGCGCCATTGCGCACGTAGTCGCCCACGTCGTAATAAATGTCAGGACAGGCCAGGCCCAGCGGGTCCTTGCGCGTCTTGCTCAATGTCAAGCGGTTGTGCGCTTCCGGCAGCGGCTCCAGGCTGATCGACAGGTCCACGCCAAACGCGGCGCGGCGGCGGATTTCATCATCGAGGTCCTTGCCCACCAGGCCCAGCTTGAGCGACTGCTGCGTCGCCGGTCCCACGCGCGTGATGTTGTTCAGGATCATCTTGTTGGCCGAATACTGGCCACGGAAGGCGCCGTCACGCGGCCCCACCAGGCAGCTGCTCTGCGCGGGGCCACGGCCCGTCCAGATCGGCTCGTTGGCGAGGAAGGTACAGTGGAAACCGGAATGGTCCATCATGTTGCGGCCCACCTGGTCGGAACTGTTGGCGATGCCGTTCGGATTGTTCTGGTTGGCCGCCAGCAACAGCAAGCGGGGCGTCTCGATGCCGTTGCAGGCGATGACGAAAGCCTTGCCCGTCGCCATGTGCGACTGCTTCTTCGCGTCGTACCAGTGCACGGCCGTCACGCGGTTGTTCTGGTCCGTGTCGATGCGGTAGACGACGGCTTCGGCCAGCACGCCCGCCCCTTTCAGTTCGGCCCGCTCCACGTGGTGGATGCCGTTGTACATGGCGCCGATGGGGCAGATGGGCTGGCAATTATTATTGCCGCAGCAAGTCGGGCGGCCCTGCCACGGGCGCGTCGAACGGCCCTGCGGGATCGGCACGGAACGGTAGCCGTGCGGGTTGACCACTTCGGCGAAGCGCTTGTCACCATAGCCCCAGGGCACCATGTCCATCGGGTAAGGCTTGCTGCGCTCGCTGGGCGACTGCAGCGCCGGATCGTTGGGGCCGGCCACGCCCATTTCCTGCTCGGCGCGGCAATAGTACGGTTCCAGCTCATCGTAGGAAATGGCCCAGTCGCGCCCTACCCCGTAATCGCTTTTCATGCGCATGTCGGACGGCAGGTGGCGCCAGCACGACGCGGCCCAGTGCCAGGTGGTGCCGCCCACCGTGCGCAGATATCCCTGCTGGAAACTGCTACCGCTGGGGCCGGACAGTTCCACATAGTTATTCTTCGGGAAGTACAGGGGCGCGGGCGCGTTCTCCGCCTGCGGATACAGGCCCTGGAAGTCCGAGCCGACGCGGTTTTCGAACGGCATGTTGCGCCAGTTTTCCACGGCCTGCCCCCGCTCGATGCGCAGGCCCGCTTCCAGCATGATCACGGAATGGCCTTGCGCGGCCAACTGGTCGGCCATCATGGCGCCGACGACGCCGGAACCGACAATGACGACATCGGCGACGACGTCGCCATTACTCTTGAATTGGGGGGATTTCATTTTGCTTGCTTGCCTTTCGGTTCGGGAGTGCCGGTGGTGGCCGGCGCGGGCACGGGCTTCGGTGCCACGGGCGCGGCAACGCCCACGGCCGGCGGCGCCTTCAGCCACCACAGGGGGCCGTAATTGCAATACGTGGGCACGACCTGGCCATCGGCCACCGTGCGGTACATCAACGCTTCCGCATACGCGACGACGACGGACTTCGTGCCCTGCGCCGCGTTGCCGGCGACCGTGCCCGTGTACCAGGCGGCGACGATGGCCAGCGCCAGCTCGCGCAGGCCGGCGCCGGCGGCGGTGGCGGCCGCCAGCAAGGTCCTGGCTTCCTGTCCCGTGACGAGCAGCGCGCCCAGGCGCGGCAACTGTTCGACGAAGCCGGGCACGTTGATGCGCATGGCCTGTTCGATGCGTGCCGCCGTGGCTGCCGACAGGTCGCGGTGCCCCGTGATGGTTTGCGACAGGGTATAGAACAGCATGCTGCCCGGCGCCAGGCCGGCAGCGGGTGCGCTGGCCGGCGCCTGCATGGCGGCCGACAGTGGATTGCTCCAGAAGCCAGCCTGCGCCAGCAAGGCGGCCAGGCCGATCAGGGCGTGGCGGCGGCTGATGCGCGTGGTGGTGGACGGTGCTGCTGGTGGCCCGGATGGTGCGTTGCCTGGATGATTCATGAGACGAGACTCCCGCAAGACTTGCTATTTTATTGACTACGATGATTGCGTTAAATCACATTTGAGCAAATGCAATCCGTGCCGTTATTATCCTACAGAAATAAATTGTTTGCCAATGTAGTATTACTACGCGAACACCATCCATTCACCCGGTTGTGTGCCGCATCGCATGATCCCGTCCTGCCCCTGGGGAGGCAGTCATGGCCCGCAACAGCATGGCGGCTGGCCCGAGACGATTGCAAATTCGCTTATGAATTGGCGGCATGACAGACAAGCATACCCGTTTAATGCGCACCCATCCGCCACGCACCGAAGCCCACCTTGCCGCTTGCCGCCTTCGCCTGCCTGCCCACGGCACAGCAACCGCAAGCCACGCGCGAACGGCGCGCATGCGAGATATGGCACGGCATGTCAGGGGGATGTCACGGCAAAACCGGCAAGACATCTTGTCCGCGTCGGGGAACAGCTGCAGGGAGAAATACGGGGTGGCGATCGGGCGCTTGAGGCCCTGCGCACGGCAAGGGAGACCGCATCGCCCGGCGCGTCGCAAACAAATAAAAGCCCGGTGCATGGACCGGGCTTTTTCGTGCAATGGCATGCGCTACGGAGGGCGCTCGCAGCGCGGGCCGCAGAAACCCGTCGCGGCGCCCCTGCCTGCGGCAGGCGCACGCATCTGCAGGGGCAGGCTTCTAGCCCCTGCGCGCGCGACGCCGGCGCGCCACCAGGCCCATCAGACCCAGGCCGGCAGCCAGCATGGCATAGTTCGCAGGCTCGGGCACGGCGGCGGTTACCGACACATTGTCCAGTGCCGCACCCCAGGCGCTATTCTTGCTGTAGCCCTGAAAGTACAAGGTACTGCTGGCATTGGTGGCAACAAAGCTGAAACCTTCTGTCACCCAGCCCATGTTCGACGGCGACCTGCCCGTGCTGTCGAAACTGAAGGTGTGCACGCCTGTCACGCCCGCATCCAGCAGTTTGAGGCTACCGCCGCCTTCGGCATTGCCCGCCAGGCTGAAACTGACGTTATACAGCTGTCCGACCACGGTGCCGAAGGACTGCGAAATGCGTCCGCCAGTATTGCCATTCAAATCCAGGCTGTAGCGCCCCTCCGCATGCTGCCAGTAGCGATTGACGATGTCGACACTGCCGCTGTCAACGCTCCAGGCACCCAGATGCGCGCCGCTGTTCAGCTGCGCGAAGGGGCCGTCAAACGTGCTCGATTCGAGGCCGCCGTTGCTCAACAAGTTAGCGTGCGCCATAGGCGCGGCCAGAATCAGGGCCGCCACACCGGCCAATACCGTCAACTTACGCATAATCCCATCCTTTTTATTTTGTTCAAGAAATTTATTTTTCTTGCAACGATCAGCTTAGGGATGAGAAATTAAAATACAAATAATATTTTCAAGTTAACAATGGATGATTTATCCAGATCAAGAAAACCAGCCATCCGGCGGCGATGCCCCCTATCCAGGCGGCCACCCGGCCCGCACTCTGGAGAGCAAGGCACTGGCACGTCCCGGCATCCACGGACGCGCCAACTGGGGACGGACGCGCCGGCCTGCCGCTTTTTGGCTTACCGATCCCGCACCGCGGCAATACCGGCCAGGGCTTTCATGATCAAGGACGCCGTTGCGTGCGGCCGGGATATGTAGATGGCATGGCTGCCGGCGGCTTCGGCCACCGTCGAGCCGGCACGCCGCGCCATCTGGCGTTGCGCCACGGGTGAAATCATCTTGTCCTCGGTGGCAACCAGATACCAGCTGGGCTTGCTCCTCCAGGCTGGCACCGCAACCACGCCCGTCAATGCGGCAAGCCCCCACGGCACCTGCGCCGCCGCCATGAAGTTTGCCTTGTGCCTGGGAACATCGGCCGCGAACGCTGCCGCAAACTTCTTCTGCTCAAGCAGCAGGAAACCATCCTGCGGCGGCAGGATCGGCGGGACCGGCGCATCAGGCGGCGCATTGCGCAGCAGCGTCTCGACAGACTCGCCCTGGTCCGGCACGAATGCCGCAATGTAGACCAGTGCCTCGACCTGAGGGTCGTTCCCCATGGCCGTGACCACGGCGCCGCCGTAGGAATGCCCGACGAGGACTACGGGTCCCGGAGCCGCGCGGATGACCCTCAGGGTGGCCGCAACATCGTCGGCCAGCGATAGCGTAGGGTTTTGCACGATGGACACGTGACAGCCATCCTGGCGCAGCGCCATGTACACGCCTTCCCAGCCAGAGCCATCCACAAAACCACCATGCACCAACACGACCGTTGGCCGTCCAGCACCTGTCGTTTCTGCCATTTGAGCCTCCCAGGAAATCGGAACTGACGGGAATGACGTCCCCTCCGGCGCTGCGAGCGCATGACAAGGCGGGCTGGGATACTGGCGCCGCGGCCAACACTCGCTTGTACAAGCTTATCGCCTTGGACTTGACGACCTGTGCGATTGATCAATAAGCGTGCCGCAATCGGCCCTGCGCAGACGAGCCGGCCCGAAAATGCAAAAAGCCCAACCGGTAAAGGCTGGGCTTTTTGCTACTACATGTTCTGGCTCCCCGACCTGGACTCGAACCAGGGACCTGCGGATTAACAGTCCGTCGCTCTACCAACTGAGCTATCAGGGAAAAGAGGCCGCATTTTATAGGGCTAGGTTGCAGATGTCCAGATTTCCGCCGCAAAATATGTATTTTTTTCCATATGGCGTCGCTTGAGCATGCTCAACCCGGATGGGTCTGCGGGTGATAGTCAAAGACCAGCACGCGCCCCAGCCATGGCTTGAGAAGTTCGACGAAGGCCAGGTGCGCCGGATGGGTCAGGTAAGCGTCGCGCGCTCCGGCATGGTCGAAAGTCAGGGTAAAGCAATCGGTGAAGCCATCCTCGAGGCCTTCCGGACTGACATTCGGCCCCCATTCGAATTGCTGCACGCCGGGTATGCGGTGTTTCAGCTGCGAGAACTCGTAGACGAGCTCGGCGTGCTTGGTGGACGTGATGCCGTCAAGAAAGTCGCACAGGACAATATGGCGCAAGGCAGAGGTACAAGTCATGGGGTGGCGCTCCTGAAGTGATACGGTCAGGATAGCGCAAAACGCGATATCGCACCGGCCGGCCCTGCCGGCGGCGGCGGAAAACAAAAAAGGCCATGTTTTTCAACATGGCCTTCCGAATTCTGGCTCCCCGACCTGGACTCGAACCAGGGACCTGCGGATTAACAGTCCGTCGCTCTACCAACTGAGCTATCAGGGAAAAGAGGCCGCATTATATAGGGCAAATTTTCAATTGTCTAGATTTCCATAGGGAAATTCTCATCCATGCCCCGGCATCCACGCCGATGGCACGCAACAAAAAAGGCCACGTTTTTCAACGTGGCCTTTCGAATTCTGGCTCCCCGACCTGGACTCGAACCAGGGACCTGCGGATTAACAGTCCGTCGCTCTACCAACTGAGCTATCAGGGAAAAGAGGCAATATTATATGTCGCTTATTCCATATTTGCAAGACTCAAACTGCATCTCGCCGCATACGGCCATCACCGACTTTCTACTGCCATCAGCGCCGCACTTGCATGCAGCGCCGAAGAAGCAAGATCTTAAAGCACTTTGGCGATCGCGTCAATAACGATGTCGATATTGCGCGAATTCAATGCTGCCACGCAGATACGGCCCGTGTCGACGGCGTAGATCGACTGCTCGCGCAAGGACGCCACCTGCTCCTTGGTGAGACCGGAGTACGAGAACATGCCGATCTGCTGGCGCACGAATTCGAAATCATGGCCTGGCGCCTTGGCTTTCAGCTTTTCCACGAAGGCGTTGCGCATTTCGCGGATGCGCACGCGCATGCCGGCCAGCTCCTCTTCCCACAGCTGGCGCAGTTCCGGCGTGGCCAGCACGGTGGCGACCACCTTGCCGCCGTGCGTAGGCGGGTTCGAGTAGTTGGTGCGCACGACGCGCTTCAATTGCGACAGCAGGCGTGCCGCCTCATCGGCGCTGGCAGCGACGACGCTCAGGGCGCCCACGCGCTCGCCGTACAGCGAGAACGATTTGGAGAACGAGTTCGACACCAGCAGCGGGCCGCCCGCGTCGGCGAAGCGGCGCACCACGGCGCCGTCTTCGGCGATGCCGTTGGCGAAGCCCTGGTAGGCCATGTCCAGGAACGGCACCAGGCCGCGCGACGTCACGACGCTGATGATCTGGTCCCACTGGGCCACGCTCAGGTCCGCGCCCGTCGGGTTGTGGCAGCAGGCGTGCAGCACGACGATGGAGCCGGCCGGCATGGCATCCAGGCTGGCCAGCATGCCGTCGAAGTTCACGCCATGGGTGGCGGCATCGTAGTAGGTGTAGTTATTCACGACGAAACCGGCGTTCTCGAACAGCGCGCGGTGGTTTTCCCAGCTTGGGTCGCTGATGTAGACTTGCGCGCCCGGCGCGAAGCGCTGCAGGAAGTCGGCGCCGATCTTCAGCGCGCCCGTGCCGCCGATGGCTTGCACGGTGACGGCGCGGCGCTCTTGAATTACGGCGCTATCGGCGCCAAATACGAGTTCTTGCACTGCCTTGTCGTAGGCGGCCAGGCCTTCGATCGGCAGGTAGGTGCGCGGGGCAGCCTGTTCGATCAGGATGGCTTCCGCCTTGCGTACGCAAGCTAACAGAGGCACCTTGCCGTTGTCGTCATAATAGACGCCGACGCCCAGATTGATCTTGGCGGGATTCTGGTCCGCGTTAAATGCTTCGGTGATGCCCAGGATCGGGTCGCGTGGGGCCATCTCGATGGCGCTAAACAGACTGGCAGAAACAGTTGGGTTCGTCATGATAAGATTGGATTCGATTGGAAGCAGGTTCACAGCGGAGTTGTAGACAGCGCCCCGAATACAACGCCAGGGCCGCCAGCAGAGCACTATTCTAACAAAGGTCTGATTCACATGCCCGAATTATCTACCGCCAGCGAGGCGGAAAGCGCAATTATCTCTTTCCCGGACTCCCCCTTCAAGCTGCACCAGCCCTTCCCTCCGGCCGGTGACCAGCCCACGGCGATCGCCCAGTTATCCGAGGGGATTGCCGATGGCCTGGCCTTCCAGACCCTGCTGGGCGTGACCGGTTCGGGCAAGACCTACACCATGGCCAACGTCATCGCGCGCATGGGCCGGCCCGCCATCGTCTTCGCCCCGAACAAGACCCTGGCGGCGCAGCTGTACAGCGAATTTCGCGACTTTTTCCCGCAGAACGCCGTCGAATACTTCGTCAGCTACTACGATTACTACCAGCCGGAAGCCTACGTGCCCCAGCGCGACCTGTTCATCGAGAAGGATTCGTCGATCAACGAACATATCGAGCAGATGCGCCTGTCGTGCACCAAGTCGCTGATGGAGCGGCGCGACGTCATCATCGTCGCCACCGTCTCGGCCATCTACGGCATCGGCAACCCGAACGAATACCACCAGATGATTTTGACGCTGCGCGTCAAGGACCGGGTCAGCCAGCGCGACGTCATCGCGCGCCTGATCCAGATGCAGTACACGCGCAACGAAGTCGATTTCGGCCGCGGCACCTTCCGCGTGCGCGGCGACACCATCGACATCTTCCCCGCCGAGCATGCGGAACTGGCCGTGCGCCTGGAAATGTTCGACGACGAGATCGAATCGATCCAGCTGTTCGACCCGCTGACGGGCCGCGTGCGGCAAAAGATCCCCCGCTTCACCGTGTACCCGGGCTCGCACTACGTGACGCCCCGCTCCACCGTGCTGCGCGCCGTGGAAACCATCAAGGACGAGCTGCGCGAACGCCTCGAGTTTTTCCGCAAGGAAAATAAACTGATCGAAGAGCAGCGGCTGGAACAGCGCACCCGCTTCGATCTGGAAATGATGGCGGAAATCGGTTTCACCAAGGGCATCGAGAACTACTCGCGCCACCTGTCCGGCGCGCTGCCGGGCGAGCCGCCGCCGACCCTGGTCGACTACCTGCCGCCCGACGCCCTGATGTTCCTCGACGAATCGCACGTGCTGACGGGCCAGCTGAGCGCCATGTACAACGGCGACCGCTCGCGCAAGACGAATCTGGTCGACTACGGCTTCCGCCTGCCGTCGGCGCTGGACAACCGGCCCTTGAAATTCGAGGAATTCGAACAGAAGATGCGCCAGACCGTGTTCGTCTCGGCCACCCCGGCCGAATACGAAAAGAACCATTCCGACCAGGTGGTCGAGCAGGTGGTGCGCCCCACGGGCCTGGTCGACCCGCAGATCATCGTGCGCCCGGCCAGCAGCCAGGTGGACGACCTGATGTCGGAAATCGTCGAACGCATCAAGAAGGACGAGCGCGTGCTGGTGACCACCCTCACCAAGCGCATGTCGGAGCAGTTGACGGAATACCTGGGCGACCATGGCATCAAGGTGCGCTACCTGCACAGCGATATCGAGACGGTGGAGCGCGTGGAAATCCTGCGCGACCTGCGCCTGGGCACCTTCGACGTGCTGGTGGGGATCAACCTGCTGCGCGAAGGCCTGGACTTGCCGGAAGTGTCGCTGGTCGCCATCCTCGACGCGGACAAGGAAGGCTTCTTGCGCTCCGAGCGCAGCCTGATCCAGACCATCGGCCGCGCCGCACGTAACCTGAACGGCACGGCGATTTTGTATGGCGACCGCATCACGGACTCCATGCGCCGGGCCATCGACGAGACGGAACGCCGCCGCGCCAAGCAGATCGCCTTCAATACGGCCAACAACATCGTGCCGATCGGCGTGAAGAAATCGATCCGCGAAATGATCGACGGCGTCTACAGCCCGCAGGAAGCGCGCGAAACCCTGCAGGTGGCGCAGGAAGCGGCGAAGTTCGAGTCCATGAGCGAGAAACAGGTCAGCAAGGAAATCAAGCGCCTGGAAAAACTGATGGTCGACCACGCCAAGAACCTGGAATTCGAAAAGGCGGCGCAGGTGCGCGACCAGCTGCACATCCTCAAGCAGCAGCTGTTCGGCGCCCCCGGTACGGACAACGTGGCCTCGATCCTGGGCAAGTAAGCGCGGGGCCGGCGGCCCGCAACGCATGCAAAAAGCCGCGCGGCCCCAGGCCGACGCGGCTTTTTGCATGCCGTCCGGCACGGCAACATAAAAACTTCACTGCGTATATATAAGCACTGATATTATTTCCACATGAAAAAATCTTCGCTGGGCACGCAGCTGCGCCATTTGATCGAATTGCTCGACGGCGCCGTCGGCGCCGCCTATGAAGAAGCGGGCCTGCGCTACCGTCCCCGCTACACGCCCGTGATGCGCGTGCTGATGGCGCAGGACGCGGCCAGCATCGGCAGCATTGCCGCGGCCGCCGGCATCACGCAGCCGGCCGCCACGCAAACGGTGGCGCTGATGATCAAGGAAGGCCTGGTCTTCGCCTCCGCCGGCCCCGAAGACGGGCGCCAGAGACTGATACAACTGACGGCGCAGGGGCGCGCCATGCTGCCGGCGATCCAGCGCTGCTGGCAAGCGACGGCCGGCGCCGCCGCCAGCCTCGATGCCGACCTGCCGTTCCCCCTCTCGCAAGTACTGGCTCACGCCATCACGGCGCTGGAAAGCAAACCGTTCGGCGCGCGCATCCGCGAGGCGGGCGAGTGCCTGGACGACATCGGCAAGGCATCCTAGCAGGCTGCCTTGACGTCCTCGAGATACGCGCGAATGATGCTGGCGAAATCCGCGTCGGCCGTCAGGCCCAGCGCTGCAGCGCGGGCCGTATCCCAGGCGCCGGGCCAGCTCTTGACGATGCGCTCGATGGCGGGATCGGGCGCGTAGCTGATGCGGGCCGTCACGTCGCTGCCGGCCACCTGTTCGAGGGCGGCGATCATCTCGCCCACGCTCACGCTCAGGCCCGGCAAGTTCACCGTGCGGCTGGCACCGAAGGCCTCGCCCGCCAGTTCATGGCCGGCGATCAGGGAGGCGATGGCGCCGCGCGGTGACAGCAACCACAGGCGCAGGTCGGTGGACACGGGGCAGACGGCCGCTTCGCCGTTCAGCGGTTCGCGGATGATGCCGCTGGCGAAGGACGACGCCGCCTTGTTCGGTTTGCCGGGACGCACGCTGATGGTCGGCAGGCGCAGCACGCGGCCATCGACGAAGCCGCGCCGGCTGTAATCGTTGAGCAGCAATTCGCCGATGGCCTTTTGCGCGCCGTACGACGATTGCGGATTCAGGGCGGTCGTGTCCTGCACCACGGCCGGCAGCTGGCCGCCATACACGGCCACGGAGCTGGTAAACACCACTTTCGGCTTGTGTCCCAGTTCGCGGCAGATATCGAGCAGCAAACGCGACGCGTCCAGGTTGATGCGCATGCCCAGGTCGAAATCGGCTTCCGCCTGGCCGCTGACGATGGCCGCCAGGTGGAAGATCGACGCCGTCCGCGCGTCGATGGTGGCGCGCATCAGGGCGCCGTCGGCGATGTCGCCCGTGACGACTGTCACGCGCGCGTCGCCGAAGTCGTGCGCGGCCACCACGTCGACCAGCACCAGCTCGGTGATCGTCTGCATTTGGCCGCCGCTGTCCGTCAGCCGACCTTGCGCCAGCAACTGGCGCGCCAGGCGCTGGCCCAGGAAACCGGCGCCGCCGGTAATGAGTACTTTCATCTTCATGCTCCTTGTTTGTTGTTGTAAGCGGCGAGCCAGCCGAGGCCATCCTCGGTACGCCCGCGCGGACGGTATTCGCAGCCGATCCAGCCGTCATAGCCCAGTTCATCGAGCAGGCTGAATAAATACGGGTAATTGACTTCGCCATCGTCCGGCTCATTGCGCGCCGGGACGCTGGCGATCTGCACGTGGCCGATGCCGTCGAAGTTGTTCCTGAACGTCATGGCGATATCGCCTTCGACGATCTGCGTGTGGTAAAAGTCCATCTGCACCTTGACGTTCGGCGCGCCCGATTCCAGCCGCAACGCATGGCCCTGCGCCTGCGTGACGAGGAAGTAGCCGGGCATGTCGCGGCCGTTGATCGGTTCGATCAACATTTCGATGCCATGCGCGCCCACGGCCTTGGCCGCGTACTGCAGGTTCGCCAGGTAGGTGGCGCGGTGCAGGGCCAGGTCGGCGCCGGCAGGCACCAGGCCCGCCATCATGTGCACGCGCGGGGTACCCAGCGCCAGCGCATATTCGATGGCGCGCGCCACGCCAGCACGGAACTCTTCTTCGCGGCCCGGCAGCGAGGCGATGCCCCGCTCGCCGGCCGCCCAGTCGCCCGGCGGCAGGTTGAACAGCACATTCGTCAAGCCGTGCTCGCGCAGCCAGCCGGCCACTTCCTGCGGCGCATGGTCGTAGGGGAACAGGAATTCGACGCCCTGGAAACCCGCTTGCGCGGCGGCGGCAAAGCGCTGCGGGAAAGGCACTTCGTTGAACATCATGGTCAGATTGGCGGCAAAGCGGGGCATGCGTGTCTCCTGGGTTGCTTAGACATCGAGTTTGAACGTGTGTTTCAGGTCGGCGATCTGCGCCGCGTCGAGAGGGCGCGTGGGAACATCGCGCAGCAGCAGGAACAGCTTGGCCGTCTCTTCCAGCTCCTCGGCCGCATACACTGCCGCTTCCAGGCTGCTGCCCGAGACGACGGGGCCGTGATTGGCCAGCAGGACGGCCGAATGCTTGCGCGCCATGGCGCCGATGGCGCCCGCCAGCGCCGGGTCGCCCGGACGGTGGTAGGGCACGAGCGGCAGGCGCCCCACCTTCATCACAAAATACGGCGTCAGCGGCGGAATGCAATCGTCATGGTTCAAGCCGCACATGCAGGACACGGCGGCCGAATGCGTCGAGTGCAAATGCACGATGGCACCGGCGCCGCCCCGCTCCGCGTACATGGCGCGGTGCAGGAACGCTTCCTTGGACGGCGGCGCGCCGCTGATCAAGTTGCCGTCCCAGTCGAGCTTGGACAATTGCGCGGGATCAAGCCGCCCCAGGCTGGCATTCGTGGGCGTGAGCAGCCAGCCGTCGGACAGGCGCACGCTCAGGTTGCCGCTGCTGCCGGCCGTCAGGCCACGCTCGTACAGGGACTTGCCGAAGTCGACGATCTGCTCGCGCTGGCGCATTTCCTCGGGTGCGACGTGGATGGCAGGCGTCGCGGTACTCATGCCAGCACCTGCCAGGCCTTGCTGAAGAAATCCACCGTGCCGAAATTGCCGGACTTGAGCGCCAGCGCCAGAGGGGCCGCGCCATCGTCGCCCAGCGCGGGCAAGGCTTGCGTCCAGGGCACACCGGGGTCGATCTCGGGGCCGATGCGCAGGCCCGCCACGCCCAGCGCCTTGACCACCGCGCCCGACGTTTCGCCGCCGGCGACGATCAGCTGGCCCACGCCCAGGCGCACCAGGCCTTGCGCGATGGCGGCCAGGGTTTCCTCGACGAGGGCGCCGGCCCGCTCCACGCCCAGCTGCGCCTGTACGGCGCGCACGGCGTCCGGGGTGGCCGTGGCATACACCAGCACCGGGCCTTGCGCCAGGTGCCCGGCCGCCCAGGACAGCGCCTGTTGCACCACGGCGTCCACCACTTCGCCACCGGCCGCCAGCTGCAAGGGGTCGACGTGAAAGGCAGGCGCCACTTCGCGCAGGTGCGCCACCTGCTGCTGCGTGGCCACGGAGCAGCTGCCGGAGATCACGGCGCGCCAGCCGGCCGGCGGCGGCAGGCGCCCCGCCTGGCCCGCGGGCGATGGCGCCAGCTGGCCCCGCTGGCGGAAATTCTGCGGCAGCCCCAGCGCGATGCCGGAGCCGCCTGTGATCAGCTTCAAGTCGGCGCAGGCGGCGCCGATGGCTTCCAGGTCGCGGTTCGAGACGGCATCGACGACCGAAAAATGGCAGCCCTGGCCGCGTAAGTCCGTAAAGCGCTGGGCGATGGCGGCCGCGCCCTTCTCCACCACGGAGAAATCAGCCAGGCCCACCTTGCCTTGCACCTGCTGCTGCAGCACGCGCACCAGGTTCGAATCCGTCATCGGCGTCAGGGGATGCTCGCGCATGCCCGATTCGGCCAGCGGCACGTCGCCGACGAACAGGTTGCCCTTGTAGATGGTGCGCCCGTTGGCGGGGAAGGCGGGGCAGGCGATCGTGAAGTCCGTATCGAGCGCCTGCATCAGCGCCTCGGCCACGGGGCCGATATTGCCGCGCGGCGTGGAGTCGAAGGTGGAGCAGTACTTGAAGTAGAACTGGCGGCAGCCTGCCTGCTGCAGCCAGCGCAAGGCGGCCAGCGACTCGGCCACCGCTTCCTGCGGCGCCGTCGTGCGCGACTTGAGCGCGATGACGACGGCATCGACGTCGGCCGGCGGCGGCCCTTGCGGCACGCCGATCAGCTGCACGGTGCGCATGCCAGCCTTGACCAGCATGCCGGCCAGGTCGGTGCCACCCGTGAAGTCGTCGGCGATACATCCCAGTAGTACGGTCATGATTGTTCCTTCCTGATTCAGTTACGCTTTCGCCGGCAAGTCGATGCCCGGGAAAGTCTTGATGACGGCAGAGTCGTCCTCGCCGCCAAAGCCTGCCGCCGACGCCTGCATGAACATCTGGTGCGCCGTGGCCGACAGGGGCAATGGAAACACGCTTTTTTTCGCGTAATCGAGCACGATGCCCAAGTCCTTGACGAAGATGTTCACGGCCGACAGCGGCGTGTAGTCGCCCTTCAAAATGTGCGGCACCCGGTTCTGGAACATCCAGGAACTGCCGGCGCTGTTTGAAATGACTTCGTACAGGGCATCGGCGTCGCAGCCGGCGCGCAGGCCCAGCGCCATCGCTTCGGCGGCGGCTGCGATGTGCACGCCAGCCAGCAGCTGGTTGATCATCTTGACTTTCGAGCCTTGCCCCGGCTGTTCGCCCAGGCGGTACAGCTTGGCGCAGATGGCGTCAAAGACGCCGGCGCAGGCCGCGAACGCATCGGGCGCGCCGGCCGCCATGACGGACATCTCGCCGGCGGCCGCCTTGGCCGCTCCGCCGGAAATGGGCGCGTCGAT
Source organism: Janthinobacterium sp. (assembly GCF_009923995.1). GTDB lineage: Bacteria > Pseudomonadota > Gammaproteobacteria > Burkholderiales > Burkholderiaceae_D > Janthinobacterium. Next base: position 21,536 of record NZ_RFSK01000005.1, read on the forward strand.
GAAGCGCAGGTTCATGGCCGCCAGGCGCGCCCCCAGCGCTTCGGCAAATTCGGGCGCCACGGTGGCGCAGGCGATCACCACGCTGCCCGGCGCCAGGCTGGCCGCCGCGCCATGCTCGCCAAACAGCACGGTTTCCGTCTGCTGCGCATTGACGACGACGATCAGCAGGGCTTGCACCTGGGCCGCCAGCGCGGCGGGCGATTGCGCCGCATGGGCGCCCTTGTCCACCAGTTGCTGCACGGTGTCGGGGCGCACGTCGCAGGCATGCACTTCGAAGCCGCCGCGCAGCAGCGACTGCGCGATGCCCATGCCCATGGCGCCCAGCCCGACCACGCCCACTTTTTCGATTCTTGCGCTCATTATTTGCTCCACTTGTTTACTTGTTCACCAGTTTGGCCGGCACGCGCATGATGATGGCCGCGCCGATCACCAGGATGGCCGCCAGCAGGTAGATGGCGATGTCCGTCGACTGCGTCAGATCCTTGATCGAACCGATCATGTAGGGCGCGGCGAAGCCGGCCAGGTTGCCCACCGAATTGATGGCGGCGATGCCGGCGGCGGCGGAGACACCGCCAAGGAAGGCCGTCGGCAGGCTCCAGAACATGGGCGAGGCAGCCAGGATGCCGCCGGCGGCAATCGTCAGGAAGAAGATGGCCCAGCCCGTGTTGTGGGCGCCGGCCAGCGCGCTGCAGACGATGGCGGCGGCGCCCACCACCAGTGGGATGGCCATGTGCCAGCGGCGTTCGCGGTACTTGTCCGAGCTGCGCCCCAGCAGGATCATGGACGCCACGGCCACCGAATACGGAATCGCCGTAAACAGGCCGATATTGAGCACGCCCGTCACGCCAGCCGCCTTGATCAGGCTGGGCAGCCAGAAGGTCAGCGAGTACTGGCCCATCACGCAGCAGAAATAGATCAGGGCCATGACCCAGATGCGCGGATCGGCGAACATGGCGCGGATCGACGGATGCGAGACCTTGCCCTTCGCTTCCGTGGCGATGCGCTGTTCGAGCAGGCACTTTTCGTCTTCCGTCAGCCACTTCGCGGCGCGGATGCTGTTATCGAGGTACAGCAGCACGGCCACGCCCATCAGCGCGGCGGGAATCGCTTCGAGCACGAACATCCATTGCCAGCCCGCGTAGCCATGCCAGCCGGCGAAGGTTTCCATGATCCAGCCCGACAGGGGGCCGCCGATCAGGCCCGCCACGGGAATGGCGGCCATGAAGGTGCACACCATGCGCGCGCGGCGCTCGGACGGATACCAGTAGGTCAGGTACAGGATGATGCCAGGGAAGAAGCCCGCTTCGGCGATGCCGAGCAGGAAGCGCATGATGTAGAACATGGTCGGCGTGGTGACGAACATGAAGGCGCCCGAGATGATGGCCCAGGTGATCATGATGCGGGCGATCCACACACGGGCGCCGATCTTGTGCAGCATCACGTTGCTGGGCACTTCGAACAGGAAGTAGCCGAGGAAGAACACGCCGGCACCCAGGCCGTACACGGTTTCGGAAAACTGCAGGTCGGCCAGCATTTGCAGCTTGGCAAAACCCACGTTGACGCGGTCCAGGTAGGCGACGATGTAGCACAGCATAAGGAATGGGATGATGCGCCACGTCACCTTGCGGTAGACGGCGTCATCAATGAGTTTCTGGCTTGCGGCGGCGCCTGCCGGCTGGCCCGGCATTGCTTGTGACACTTCCATGCTTGTCTCCTGATCGCTGGGGGATCGACCGTGCCGGGTTTTTATGGTCCACCGGAGGTGGCTGGCAACTTGTCTAAAATTTGTATGGATGTATATTATGTGTGTGTTTTATGTGTGTCAAGCTGTATATTCCATATAATGGCAAGCAGGCAATCCCCTTTGAAAACCGTTAGCGCAAGGATGCACCCGATGGACCGCACGTTCAGCTTCACCCTTCCCGCGCCGGAGCCCGCCGCGGGCAGCTTCACCACCGGCACCCTGGGTGCGCGGGTGGCGGCCCGCCTGCGCCAGCAGATCCAGCACGATGGCCTGGCCGGCGGCACGCGCCTGCCGTCGGAACAGGCGATGGCCGAACATTTCGGCGTCAGCCGCACGGTGCTGCGCGAAGCCATCGCCCTGCTGCAGGCGGAAGGCATCCTCGTCACACGCAAGGGCAGCGGCACCTTCGTGTGCGCGCAGGATGGCGCGAAGGGCGGCGAACGGGGTGACGCGCTGACGGAGCAGTCGGTGCAATCGCTGCTGAACCTGATCGAGGTGCGCCAGGGACTGGAAGCGGAGATCGCCGCGCTGGCGGCCGTGCGGCGCACGCCGGGCCAGCTGGCGGACATCGAGCACGCGCTGCGGCGCATCGAGGAAGCGGTGGCGGCCGGTGTCGACGGCGTGGAAGAAGACGTGCGCCTGCACCTGTGCATCGCCGAGGCGACGGGCAATCCCTACTGGCCGAAGTTCGTCGCCATGTTCGCCGACCCGATCCGCTCGGCCGTCAAGGTGACGCGCGCGAACGAGGCGCGGCGCGCCGACTTTTCCGCCGAGGTGCGGCGCGAACACGAAAAGATCGTGCAGGCCATCGCCGCCGGCGACCCGCAGCTGGCGCGCCAGGCGGCCATGGAACACATGCAGCATGCGGCCGAACGGGTGCGCCTGGCCGACCGCGAATTCTGGCGCGGCGACGGCGGCGCGCTGGCACGCACCCTGGGGCGCGATCCCATCATGCAGAAGTAGCGCGCCGGCTCAGGGATAGGCCGGACGGCGCATCCGGAACAGGCTGTCCGCGGCAATTTCAAAATAATCGGCCGGTCCGCCGCCGCGCAGTATCGGCGCAGCGGCCGCCGTGTCGTACACGCCGTCCTTGAGCAGGTGGCGCGCGATATGCACGCCCACCACTTCGCCCAGCACCAGCCAGCTGCCGACGCCCTCCCCGTTCACGCCCTGCAGCTCGATGATCTGCGTGCGCCGGCATTCGAAGGACACGGGGCTTTCGGCCACGCGCGGCACCGCGACGAGGCGCGAGGCGGCCGGCGTCAGCCCGGCCAGCACGAATTCATCGACCTCGGGCGGCGCCGGCGCGCAGCTGGCATTCATGGCATCGGCCAGCGGCCGCGTCGCCAGGTTCCACACGAATTCGCCGTTCTCCTCGATATTGCGCAGGGTATCCTTGCGCCCGATGCTGGCAAAGCCGATCAGCGGCGGCGTGTAATTGAAGGCGTTGAAAAAACTGTAGGGCGCCAGATTGAGCACGCCTGCGCCGCTGCGCGTGGCGATCCAGCCGATGGGGCGCGGCCCGACAATCGCGTTGAAGGGATCGTGCGGCAGGCCGTGGCCCTGCGCAGGTTCATAGAAATAGCGTTCGTCGGTCATGCAATTCCTGTCGTGTATGGCGGGAGCCGGTATGGCAGCTTAGCAAAATCACCGCCTGGATGCATTTTCCGCTACCTTCGGGAGCGCCATCCGCCTTCTGCCCGAAAGCTGTTTACACCGCTGTTGCAACTTTGCATACTGGTGGCATCGCAATCCGGAGAAGCATGGAACTGATGAGTATCAACCCTGCGCAGCATGACTTTCTCATCCACCGACGCCGCCAAGGCTGGTACGTGGCAGCCATTGCCGTCCTGCATGTGGCGGTGTTCTGGCTAGCCACGCGGCCGGCACGGCAAGACGTGCCACACGACGGCCGGGTCTGGCTAACATTGATGCCGTCGCTGCCGCCAGCGCAGGAGCCCGTCCCCCCTGTCACGCCTGCGCCCAGGCCCCTGCCGGCTGCGCGTGTGGCACCGGCTAGCCCGCCGGATGCGTCACCGCCCAAGGCCGCTTCGCCCGCCGCAACAGTGTCACCGCCAGACAGGCCTGAAGAGCATGCCGTCACGACCGCGCCAGCGACGCCCGCCTCCGGCACGTCCACCCTGGCGCAACAGGCGCTGCAGGCGGTCGGCGCCATCGACCGCCAGCTGCGCGCCGAGCATCCGCAGGAGTTCACGGCGCCGCCCGATACGCCGCAGTCGCGCCTGGCGAAAGGCTTCGCGGAAGCGCATGCGGCGGTCAAGCCGAAGTGGTTCGAAGCGGCCCGCATCGAGCTGTTCAGCGCACCAAACGACCCCAGGCGCATTTACCGCATCATCACGGCGAGCGGCGAATACTGCATCTATTTACCGGACAAGGGCAGCATGTCGCTGAACCTCAGCGCGCGATCTGGCTACGCCGGTTTTGGCGAGGGAACGGCGGCGCCTTGCCCGATCCGGTTCTGATTTTTTCAGCCGCTCCATCAGCAGCGTGCCGCAGATGCCATGACAATGGTGGCATGGCGCACGCAACGCCACAATTGTGTAGCCCGGGCGCCCAGGCCTCGCTTATGATGAGGTAACTCAACCATTATCATTCCGCTACCGCCCATGCCCACCCTCACGCTGCACCAGAAAGTGTTCTTGCTCCTGCTGAGCATCGTCACCATCGGCTTCGGCTGGATACTGGCGCCGTATGCGGGCGCCATCTTCTGGGGCGTGGTGCTGGCCATCCTGTTCGCGCCCGTCTACCGCTGGCTGCTGCGCAAGACGCGAGGGCGCGCCGGGCTGGCTTCGCTGCTGACCTTGCTGCTGATTATCGTCATCGTCATCCTGCCGCTGTCGCTCATTTCCGTGTCGCTGGTGAACCAGGCGGCGGGCGTGGTGGAGATGGTGCGTTCGGGTGAAGTCACGGTCGGCATGTTCTTCAATAAAATCATGGCCGTGCTGCCGCAATGGCTGATCAACCTGCTTGAGCGCTTCAACCTGTCCAGCCTGGCGAGCCTGCAGGACAAGCTGGCCGAGGGCGCCAAGCAGGTGAGCCAGGTGGTGGCCGTGAAAGCCATCAATGTGGGCCTGTACACCTTCGAATTCCTGACCAGCCTGTGCATCATGCTGTACCTGCTGTTTTTCCTCATGCGCGACGGCTCGACCCTGTCGGCCCGCATCCGCGATGCCGTGCCGCTGAGCCGCAAGTACAAGCAGCGCCTGTTCACCAATTTCACCACGGTGATCCGCGCCACGGTGAAGGGCAACATCCTCGTGGCGATCGCCCAAGGCGCCCTGGGCGGCCTGGCATTCTGGTTCCTCGACGTGCCGGCACCCCTGCTGTGGGCCGTGCTGATGGCCTTCCTTTCGCTGCTGCCGGCCGTCGGTGCCGCCCTCGTCTGGGCGCCGGTGGCCATCTACTTCCTGGCCACGGGCGCCATCTGGCAGGGCGCGGGCCTGGCCGCCTTCGGCGTCTTCGTCATCGGCCTGGTCGACAATGTGCTGCGCCCCGTTCTGGTGGGCAAGGATACCAAGATGCCCGACTATGTGGTGCTGCTGTCGACCGTGGGCGGCATGGCCCTGTTCGGTCTGAACGGCTTCGTCATCGGCCCCGTGGTGGCCGCCCTGTTCATCGCGTCGTGGGACCTGTTCGTCTCGGCCAGCGAATTCCATGCGGACTGAGTCCGCCACCCGCGCGCAAACACGGGGCGCGGGAAACTGCGCGCAATAACGGCCGCCAGGATGCGCGGCCGCAACGGCAAGGCGCTGACGCCCTGCCAGGACCGCTTGCATTGCGCCCGGCATTGCACTATCGTTGCAGCACGCGCGTGTTGCCAACCTTGCAAAATAACGGGAGATTCCATCGTGTCGCTCATCCTCTACGGCCATCCTTTTTCCTCGTACACGCAGAAGGTGCTCATCGCCCTGTACGAGAACGCCCTGCCCTTCGATTTCCGCTGCCTGGCGCCGGACATGCCGCAACACCTGCAGCAGTGGCTGGAGCGCTGGCCGCTACGCAAGTTTCCGCTGCTGGTGGACGGCGAGCGCAACGTCGCCGAGACGAGCATCATCATCGAATACCTGCAACTGGCCCATCCCGGCCCGCTGCCCCTGCTGCCGGACGACCCGATGCAGGCGCTGGACGTGCGTTTTCTCGACCGCTACTTCGACCTGCACGTCATGACGCCCGTGCAGCATGCCGTCGGCGCCGCCCTGACGGGCGACCCGGCAAAGACGCGCGAAGGCCGCGCGCATGCCGGAGAAAAGCTGGACCTCGCCTACGCCTGGCTGGAAACCCGCCTGGCCGGCAGGACCTGGGCCACGGGCGAACACTTTACGCTGGCCGACTGCGCCGCCGCCCCCTCGCTGTTCTATGCGGACTGGACGCAGCCGATTCCCGCCACCCTGCCCCTGCTGCGCGCCTACCGCGCGCGCCTGCTGGCCCGCCCGTCGTTCGCGCGCGCGGTGGAAGAGGCACGCCCGTACCGCCACCTCTTCCCCCTCGGTGCGCCGCAGCGCGACTGAAGCGTATCAGGCAAACACGGGCCGGAAGAAACTGCGCTCGTAGCTGACGATGCAGCGCGTCTCTTCCGCGTAGCGGAAGGCGGCCTGGCATTCGGCGTCCTGCATGGAATCGCTGCGGTACTGCTCGTACAGGGTCAGACTGGGAAACGAGAACATGGCCAGCGCCACGTTGCTGGCGCCCTCGGACGGCAAAAAGTAGCCGTGGTGCTGGCCGCCGAAGCGTTCGACGAGCGGTATCCACAGCTTGCCGTAGGCTTCGAATTCCTTCAGTTTGTATGGATCGATGATGTAGCGCAAATAACAGGTGATCATGCGGTTTCCTTGTGAAGTTTCAGATGTGTCAGCATGCCCGCCTCCCACGAGCCGATGGCGGCCAGTGGCGAGGCAGGCAGAAAGTCCAGCGCGCAGGGATACGTAAAATCTTCCTGCGCCAGCACGTCGAGACCGGGCCAGCCGTAGAACAGCAGCTTGCCCTTGCCGATGCGCCCCAGCGCGCTGCCGTCGGGCAGCCAGCGCAGGGCATTGCCCGTGCCGCCGCCCGCCTCCACGGGCACCGTGGCCAGGCGGCGCCCATCGTCGATCGCATGCACGGACAGGTACTCTTCGCCGCCGGCGTGGTGCAGCACGGCCAGGCGCTCGCCATCGGGCGATGGCGCGCATGACATGATGCCAGGCAGCGACAGCACCACGCGGCCGCCGCCCGCCTGTAACGGCCAGTCCCACAGGCTGCAGTAGTCGGGCGGCTGCACCAGCCCTTCCTCCGCCGATTTGACGCCATGCTGCACCAGCAAACGCCGTCCGCCGTCGATGGCGCAAACGCTGCGCAGCATCTCGCGCGCGTGCTCCTGCATGAAGAGCACCTCGCCCGTCTGCGCGTCGCGCACCCGCAGGCGGCCGTCCCAGCCACCGTCGGCCAGATACCGGCCGCAGGGCGACCATGCGGGAGCACAGCCCTCGCCATCCTTTTTATTCTGGAAGTTGAGCAGTAAATTCCCCGATGCGGCATCGACCACGGCCATCTGGCCCGTCGTGCTCTTGATGGCAATCCGGCTGCCGTCGGGCGAAAACGCCATGCTGGAGCAATGCGCGATGAATTTGCGGCGCCACAGTTTCTGGCGCGATGCCACGTCCCACAGGACCAGGTCGCGGCCCAGCACGGCCAGGCGAGCGCCATCCGGTGAAAACCGCACGCCGTAGCTGCAGCCCAGCTTCAGGGGCTTCACGCTTGCCGTCATGGGCGCGCCAGGCGGTACACCACGCTGTCGATGTCGTAGTGGCGCTCCATGCCGACGTACTGCATGCCCAGGCGCGTCATGACCTTGATCGAGGCGGCGTTGTCGGGATGCGCCACCGCCACCACTTCGGGTGCGCCGACGACGTCGAAGGCATGCGCGACGATGACATTGGCCGCCTCGCTCGCATAACCCTTGCCCCAGCCGGCGCGCGCCAGGCGCCAGCCGATTTCGTGCGGTTTCTCCTTGTCGCCGCCGATATGCTGCAGGCAGGCCAGCCCCACCAGCACCTCGTCCTCGGTACGGATCAGGGCCCACCACGAATAACCCCACTCGGCCCAGCGCCCCATGATGCGGGCAACGGCGGCACGTGTATGTTCCTCCGTCTCCGGCTGGCCCGCGTTGAGGTAGGTCATCACTTCGGTATCCGAGTTCATGGCGTGCATGGCGTCGTAATGCTTGTCGGTGACAGGTTCGAGGCGCAGGCGCGCCGTGTGCAGGATGGTCATGGCAATTCCTTGGTCGAAAAAAAAGACGATACACGATCGTCTTTTTTTAGCAAGAGTGCAAGCGAATTACTTGCCTGCTTCGCCCTTCTTGATCCACGCCGCCAGCTGGTGCGGGCGCAGGCCATCGTAGTCTTCGAATGGCTGGTGAATCCATGGGTTGTGCGGCAGTTCGTCCAGGAAGTAGTCGGGACGCACGACGGAGCAGCCTTTCAGCCAGATCACGGCCGACTTGACTTCGGTCACGTCAGGGAAGTTTTCCTTCAGGTGACGCGTGACCTTGTCCAGGGTGACGCCCGAATCGGCCAGGTCGTCGACCAGCAGGATGCGGCCGGCCAGCGGGCCCTTGGTCATCGTCATGTACTTGGCGATATCGAGGTCGCCGCGCACGGTGCCCGCGTCTTCGCGGTAGGAGCTGGTCGACAGGATGGCCAGCGGCAGGTCAAAAATGCGCGAGAACACGTCGCCAGGACGCACGCCGCCGCGCGCCAGGCACAATACCTGGTCGAATTTCCAGCCCGATTCGTAGACCTTGAGCGCGAGGCGCTCGATCAGGCGGTGGTACTCTTCCCAGTTGACCCAGAGATGTTGATCGTTCGATTGTGGGGTAGTCATGATAGTGGAATCTTATTATTGGCTTGATTAAAAAAATCCGCCTTGCGGCGGATTGTGTCCAGCAGCTTATTCGAATGGGTGGCGCAGCACGATCGTTTCTTCACGATCCGGACCGGTCGAAACCATGTCCACCGGTACGCCGACCAGTTCTTCGATGCGCTTGATGTAGGCGCGTGCCGTGGCAGGCAGGGCCGCCAGCGATTTCGCGCCGACGGTGCTTTCCGTCCAGCCTGGCATCTCTTCGTACACCGGTACGCAGCGGGCGGCTTCTTCGGCGCCCGACGGGAAGATGTCCGTGGCCACGCCGTCGATGGTGTAGCCGGTGCACAGCTTCAGGGTTTCGATGCCGTCCAGCACGTCCAGCTTGGTCAGGCACATGCCCGTCACGCCGTTGATCTGCACGGAGCGGCGCAGCAAGGCGGCGTCGAACCAGCCGCAGCGGCGGGCACGGCCCGTCACGGTGCCGAATTCATGGCCCACTTGCGCCAGATGGTGGCCGACGCCCGCATCCGTTGGCAGTTCCGAAGGGAACGGACCGGAGCCGACGCGCGTCGTGTAGGCCTTGGTGATGCCCATGATGTAGTGCAGCATGCCAGGACCCACGCCCGAACCGGCGGCGGCATTGCCGGCCACGCAGTTCGACGAGGTGACGAACGGGTAGGTGCCGTGGTCGACGTCCAGCAGGGAACCTTGCGCGCCTTCGAACAGCAGGTTGGCGCCGGCCTTGTGCGCCTTGTACAGCGCGCTCGACACGTCGGTGACCATCGGGCGCAGACGCGGCACATAGGCCAGCGCGTCGTCGAGGGTCTTCTGGTAATCGATGCGCGGAGCCTTCAGGTAGTGCTCCAGCACGAAGTTGTGGTAATCGAGGTTTTCCGCCAGTTTTTCGGCGAAACGGGTCTCGTTGAGCAGGTCGGCGACGCGGATGGCGCGGCGCGCCACCTTGTCTTCGTAGGCCGGGCCGATGCCCTTGCCCGTGGTGCCGATCTTGGCCGCGCCGCGCGCAGCTTCACGGGCCAGGTCGAGCGCCGAGTGGTAAGGCAGGATCACCGGTGCGGCGTCCGACACTTTCAGGCGCGAGGCGACTTCGACGCCAACGGCTTCGAGCTTGTCGATTTCGCGCAGCACGTCCGGCACGGAAACGACCACGCCGTTACCGATGTAGCAGGCGACGCCTGGACGCATGATGCCCGACGGGATCAGCTGCAGCGCGGTTTTCACGCCGCCGATGACCAGCGTGTGGCCTGCATTGTGGCCGCCCTGGAAGCGCACCACGCCCTGGGCGTGATCGGTCAGCCAATCGACGATCTTGCCTTTACCTTCATCGCCCCATTGGGTGCCGATGACAACAACGTTCTTTGCCATAATTTTCTTTGACATCACTCAACCTAAGTTTTTAAGAATCCAGCTACTACCATTATCGGCAAGTACCAGCACGCGATCGCACTCGAACTCGTCTTGTTCATTACTGTGACCCGGCATACTCTGGATCACGACCTCGCCCGCCTTGCGCAACTCGGCGATTTTTTCCTTCAATTCTGGCGCGCTGCCCCATGGGGCGCGGATCGAATGCTTCCGTTCCGCCGTGGGGAGCAGGCGCGCCAGTTCGCGCAAATCGAGCGAGAAGCCGGTCGCGGGACGTGCCCGGCCGAACGCTTCGCCGACGTGGTCATAACGGCCGCCGCGCGCAACCGCGTTCGGCAAGCCAGGTACATACAGCGCAAACATCGCGCCGCTTTCATATTGGTAGCCGCGCAGGTCGGCCAGGTCGATCGCCACTTCGGCGCGGCCCAGCGCAGATCCTGCCAGCGCGGCCAGTTCGGCCAGCGCCTTGAGCACGCCCGGCAGCGGCGGCAGCACTTCGCGCGCGCGCGCCAGCACGTCGATGTCGCCATACAGGTTCGGCAGGGCCAGCAGCGCATCGCGCGTCACGGCGTCATAGCTGGCCGTCAGGGCGCGCAGGCCCGGCGCATCCTTCGCGCGCAGCAGGGTGTACAGCGCAGCCTCGTCGCGCACGGCGGCGGCGTCTTGCGCAATGATAGCGCGCAACAGGCCCACGTGCGACAAATCCAGGCGCACGCTGTCGAAACCGGCCAGTGCCAGCGAGGCGAGCGCCAGTTCCTGGATCTCGGCGTCCGCTTCCAGGCCGGCGTGGCCATAGATCTCGGCGCCGATCTGCAGCGGCTCGCGCGTGGCGTGCAGGCCCGACGGACGGGTATGCAGCACGCTGCCGGCGTAGCACAGGCGCGTCACGGTGGCACGGTTCAGCAGGTGGGCGTCGATGCGCGCCACCTGGGTGGTCATGTCGGCGCGCAGGCCGAGCATGCGGCCGGACAGCTGGTCGACCAGCTTGAACGTGCGCAGGTCGGTATCCTTGCCAGCGCCGGTCATCAGCGATTCCAGATACTCGAGCAGCGGCGGCATGACCAGTTCATATCCGTACAGACGGAAATTATCCAGCATGAGGCGACGCAGCTCTTCGATCTTGCGCGCTTCCGACGGCAGAACATCGGCAATATTTTCGGGCAAAAGCCAATTCGGCATGAGGGAGCGAGATACGGAAGAAAGTTGAAAAATGCATCATGCGAGGCAGCGGCGGGCGCGCCAGGCAAGAGGCCGAACCTGATATTTTACGCGAAAACACGGGCCTTTAGGGATAAGTTGTCCGAATCGGTGCCGCGCAAGGCGAAAAACACCCCATTTTACGCCTTCCCGCAACAGCATGGCAGGCACAAAAAAACGGGGCCGGCGTCAGACGCCGGCCCCGCTGGTACCGCCCCCGCCCTTGCGGACGGAAGCAGCGTGCTGCTGCCTTACTTCTTGGCCGGAGCGGCTGCGCCGCTGCCCTTGAAGTACTTGAAGAATTCCGAGCTTGGATCGACCACCATCACGTCGCCCTTGTCCTTGAAGGTGGCGCGGTAGGCTTCCAGGCTACGGTAAAACTTGTAGAACTCCGGATTCTTGCCGAAGGCTTCCGCATAGATCTGCGACGCCTGGGCATCGCCCTCGCCGCGGGTCTTTTCGGCTTCGCGGTAGGCTTCGGCCAGGATCACCGTGCGCTGCTTGTCGGCGTCGGCGCGGATTTTCTCGGAGTCGGCCGAACCGGTCGACCGCAGTTCGTTGGCAACGCGCACGCGCTCGGACTTCATGCGGTCGTACACGGAGTTGTTGATCTGCTCGACGTAGTCGACGCGCTTCAGGCGCACGTCGACGATGCCCACGCCGATGGACTTGGCTTCCGCCGAGACCTTGGCCTGGATCGCCTCCATCACCTTGCCGCGCTGGCCCGAGATCACTTCGCGCACGGTGCGCTTGGTGATTTCATCGTTCAGGGCGGCCTTGACGATTTGCGACATGCGGTTGCGGGCACGGCCCTCATCGCCGCCGAAGCTGCGGAAATACAGCTTCGGATCGGTGATGCGCCATTTGACGAAGGCATCGACGAGGATGTTCTTCTTCTCGGCCGTGATGAAGCGCTCCGGCTCCGGCGTGTCGATGGTCAGCACGCGCTTGTCCAGGTACATGACGTTCTGGAATGGCGGCGGCAGCTTGAAGTACAAGCCCGGGGTGCTGATCACTTCCTTGACCTCGCCCAGGGCGAAGACGATGGCGTATTTACGCTGATCGACGACGAACACGGTCGAGGACAGGAGCATGATCGCGATAAAGCCCGCGATCAGGGCGGCAACGATACGGTTCATTAACGGCTCTCCCGTTCACGCGAAGAGCGGCTCTCGCGACGCGAATTGACTTCTACTGTCTGCATGGCTTCCTGTGGCATTACGGTATTGGCTGCGGGTGCGGCCGCCGCTGCGCGCGCTGCCGCGGCCGAGGCGTCCGACGCCGCCTGCTGGGCGATCAACTTGTCGAGCGGCAGATACAGCAGGTTGCTGCCCGTCTTGGCATCGACCATGACCTTGCTGGCACTGCTGAACACCTGCTGCATGGTTTCCAGGTACATGCGGTCACGCGTGACGGCCGGCGCCTTCTGGTACTCGACCAGCACCTGCTTGAAGCGCGACGCGTTACCCGCGGCGTTCTCGGTCACCATGGAACGATACGCCTCGGCTTCCTGGATCAAACGGAATGCGGCGCCGCGCGCTTTCGGAATGACGTCGTTGGCGTAGGCCTGGCCTTCATTCTTCTGGCGTTCACGGTCCTGGCCGGCCTTGACGGCATCGTCGAAGGCGGCTTGCACCTGCTCCGGCGGCTGCACGGCCTGCATCGTCACGTTGGTGATGACGACGCCGACGTTGTAGCGGTCGAGGATCTGCTGCATCAGCTGCTGCGTTTCGTAGGCGACCTTCTCGCGTCCTTCATACAGGACGAAGTCCATCTTGCTGCGGCCGACCACTTCGCGGATCGCCGTTTCGGCGACCTGGCGCAAGGTATCTTCCTGGTCGCGCACGCTGAACAGCCAGGCCACCGGGTCTTTCAGGGTGTACTGCACCGCGAACTGGATATCGATGATGTTTTCATCGTCCGTCAGCATCAGCGATTCGCTGGCCTGCTTGTTGCGCAGCGACGTGCGATAACCCACTTCCACCGTGCGCACCTGCGACACGTTGACGGTTTCGTCGGTCTGGAACGGGTACGGCCAGCGCCAGTTGAAACCGGCCGGCGTGGTGTGGCTGTATTTGCCGAACGTGAGCACGACGCCGCTCTGCCCCTCCTGCACGATGAAGGCGCCGCTGGCGAGCCAGATCAGCACGGCGATCACGCCGACGACGCCGGCCGTGATGCCGGCGCCCTTCATGTCGGGGCGCGGGCCGCCGCTATTGTTGCCGCCATTGCCGCCGTTATCGGGACGGTTCTTCTGTCCGAAAAAGGCATTCAGGCGCTGATTGAAATCGCGCCACAGCTGGTCGAGGTCCGGCGGACCTTCGCCGGGCTTTTTGCCTTCTTGGGCTTTCTTGCCGTCGTCCTTGCGATTGCCCCAGCGGGGATCGTTCAGGGACAACTTCAAGCCTGTTTTTTTGAGTAGGGAGACAAGCATAACTATCGTGTTCCGACTTGGGAGTGGGTGGAAAACCTATCGTCCTCGCCAGGCTCTTCGTCCTGGTCCGGGGCGGCGCCATCGTGCTGGTCGTGCTGACCGTCAAACTGATCTTCCTGCTGTGCCTCATCGTTCAGATACAGGTGGGCCGAACCGGGCGCCTTCCTGGCCATTTCGACAATGGCGTCGCGCAGCAGGTCGAGACCGCTGCCCTTCTGCGCACTGACGAACACGCGACTGATCGTAGCATATTCATCGCGTTCCACCGAAGGTTCCAGCCCTGCCGCATCGATCTTGTTCCACACAAGGATTTGCGGGATATGATCGGCGCCGATCTCTTTCAGGACCAGGTTGACCTGCTCGATCTGCTCCATGCGCACCGGCGACGCGGCGTCGACGACGTGCAGCAGCAGATCGGCATGGATGGTCTCTTCGAGCGTGGCGCGGAAGGCGGCCACCAGCTGGTGCGGCAGCTCGCGCACGAAGCCGACCGTGTCGGAGATCACCACATTGCCCACTTCCTGGCCCAGGTAAACCCGGCGCGAGGTGGTGTCCAGGGTGGCGAACAGCTGGTCGGCGACATACACGCCGGCCTTGGTCACGGCATTGAACAGGGTCGACTTGCCGGCATTGGTATAGCCGACCAGGGACACCGAGAATGTGTGATTGCGGCCGCGCGCGCGGCGCTGCGTTTCGCGCTGCTTGTGCAGCTTTTCCAGGCGCGCGCGCAGGGACTTGACACGCTCGCCGATCAGCCGGCGGTCGGTCTCGAGCTGCGTCTCGCCGGGACCGCGCAAGCCGATACCGCCCTTTTGCCGTTCCAGGTGAGTCCAGCCGCGGATCAGGCGCGTGGCCAGATGCTGCAACTGGGCCAGCTCGACCTGCAGCTTGCCTTCGTGGCTCTTGGCGCGCTGCGCGAAGATGTCGAGAATCAGGCTGGTACGGTCGAGCACGCGCACATTCAGGCGCTTTTCCAGATTGCGCTGCTGGGCAGGTGACAGGGCATGGTTGAAGATGACGATTTCCAGGCCATCGTTGACGACGGCGTCGCCAATTTCATCGGCCTTGCCGCTGCCGACAAAATACGCGGAATCCGGACTGGAACGCTTGGCCGTGATGGTGGAAATCGGGTCCGCACCGGCGGAACGCGACAACAGCATGAGTTCCTCCATGCTGGCGGCAAAGTCGCTGTGACCGAAGTCAACCCCGACTAGTGCCGCGCGCATGATGGCATCGGATACGTTGAGGCGGACGCCGACGCCGATGCAAACGCATCAGCGCCGCTGGCGCGGACGGGGGCGATGGGGAGTGAAAGGCGCTGGGCCGTCAAGCTCAACGCTTTACTCCGCTTCAGATTCAATATTGAGATTGACGGCACGGGCCGGCACCACCGTCGAGATGGCATGCTTGTAGACCATCTGCGTGACCGTATTGCGCAGCAATACGACATATTGATCGAACGATTCGATATGGCCCTGCAATTTAATGCCATTGACCAGATAAATCGAGACAGGAACATGCTCTTTGCGTAATGCATTGAGGAATGGGTCTTGTAACAGTTGCCCTTTGTTGCTCATAACAGCTCCGTTGTTTATGTTGTTGTGTAAGAATTGGAGGCGACTCGCTTGATTTCAAGTGCTCTCACACCTTTCAAAGAGAGAAAGATGCATCGCAGCTACTGTAACCTGTTTTTGCGATCGCTGTCGCGCATGGCGCATTAACACTTTATTATTTCCGTGCAAATGGCCCTATTTATTTGCTGTCGGCGCCGCATTATCTCTGCGGCGCCTTAATATGCACTTAATTTTACTTGCTTGGCGTGCGCGCAAACGGGTTTTTACCCGTGCGCAACTCGATGCGCAGCGGCGTACCGACCAATGCAAACGTATCGCGGAAATGTTTTTCCAGATAGCGCTTGTACGGATCGCCCACGGCGTCGAGCGCATTGCCGTGAATCACGATCACAGGCGGGTTCATGCCGCCCTGGTGGGCATAACGCAGCTTCGGACGGATCGAGCCCTTGCGGCGCGGTTCCTGCTTCTCCACGGCCTCGATCAGGGCGCGCGTCAGCTTCGGCGTCGACAGGTCGCACATGGCTGCCGCATAGGCCGCGTTAAGCGACTTCATCAGCGGACCGATGTTGGTGCCCTTCAGCGCCGAAATGAAATGCATCTGCGCGAACGACAGGAAATCGAGCTTGCGGTCGATATCGATCTTGATTTCGTCGCGCTGGTGCGATTGCAAGCCATCCCATTTGTTCACGGCCACGACCAGTGCGCGGCCCGATTCCAGGATGAAGCCGGCGATATGCGCGTCCTGCTCGGAAATATCCTGCTGCGCGTCGAGCATCAGCACGACCACGTTGGCTTCGGAAATCGACTGCAGGGTTTTTACCACCGAGAATTTCTCGATCGCTTCGAATACCTTGCCGCGGCGGCGGATGCCGGCCGTGTCGATCAGCGTGTATTGCTGGCCATCGCGCTCGAACGGAATCTCGATCGAATCGCGCGTCGTGCCCGGCATGTCGAAGGCGATCACGCGCTCTTCGCCCAGCAGGGTATTGATCAGGGTCGACTTGCCCACGTTCGGACGGCCGACGAGGGCGATCTTGATGCCGCGGTCCGTCTTTTCCAGCTCTTCGGGCTCATCCGGACGCTGCGCGAAGGCCAGGTCCAGCATCACTTCAACGAGGTCGTTGACGCCGTCGCCGTGCGCCGACGAGATCGCATACGGATCGCCCATGCCCAATTCATAGAATTCGGACACGACGGCCGTATAGCGCATGCCTTCGCTTTTGTTAACCACCAGCAAGACCGGGCGGCCGCTCTTGCGCAGGAAGTCGACGATGGTCTTGTCATGCGGGGTCAGGCCCTGGCGGCCATCCACGATGAACACCACCACGTCGGCCTCGGCCACGGCCTGCTTCGTCTGCAGTGCCATCTGGTGCATGATGCCTTCCTTGGCGACGGGTTCGAAACCACCCGTATCGATGACGAGGAAGGGACGTTCGCCGACACGGCCTTCGCCATAGTGACGATCGCGCGTCAACCCAGGCAAATCCGCCACCAGCGCATCGCGCGAGCGGGTCAGACGATTGAATAAGGTCGATTTCCCAACATTGGGTCGACCAACAAGTGCAATTACCGGCTTCATTACATTACTCGACCGCGAGAGCGGTCACTGTCCCTGATTGGGTTTGAAAAATCAAATTCGAACCGGCAACAACGGGAGCCGCAACAATCGGGCTGCCGTCGGTGCTGATCCGACCTATTAATGCGCCATCTTCCCGTGACAGGAAGTGGATATAACCCTGATAGTCGCCGACGGCGACGCTGCGGCCGAAGGAGGCCGGCGTCGACAGGCGGCGGCGTGCCAGCGCGTCATTCTTCCAGGCGCTCTGGCCGCCTTCGCGGCTGAACGCCACCACGGCGCCCTGGTCATCGGCGGTAAACACGAAACGCTGGTCGACGGCCACGCCCACGTCGGACGAGATCGGCTTGGTCCAGCGCGGCACGCCCGTGGCGGCGTCGAAGCAGCCCGCCTTGCCCTGGTACGTGACGGTGCACACTTCGCCTTCGAACACCACCGGCGTGCCGGCGATGTCGGAGACGCGCTCCAGTTCGGTGGCGCCGCGCGGTTCGCTGACGATGATCTCCCAGCGTACCACACCGGTGGCCGCCGTCAGTGCCAGCAGTTTGCCGCCCGGCTGGGCCACGTAGACGTTCGCGCCGCCCAGCACCATGCCCGGTGCATTGCGCAGGGTCAGTGCCGGCGTGGCGCGCTGCACGGTCCACTTGCGCTCGCCCGTCTTGGCGTCCAGGCCGACGATGCGGTTGTCCACGCTGCGCACCACCACCACGCCCTGCCCCACCACTGGCGGCGTCAGCACTTCGCTGGACGCCTGCGCCTTCCACAATTGCTTGCCATCGGCATCGAAGGCCAGCACGGCGCCCTTGGCGGCGCCCACGGCCACGACGCTGCCGTCGCTGCCGGCACCCGACGTGATGTCGCTGCCCGCCTTGATGCGCCACGCTTCACGGCCGCTGGCTGCATCGAGGCGCGCCAGCGCGCCATCGGCGCTGACCACGTACACGCTGCTGCCCGCCAGCGCCGGCGAGAACGCATACACGCCCGCCTTGCCGATCGAATATTTCCAGGCGTCGCGCACGGCAAGGCTCGATTTTAACTCGACCAGCTTGGCTGGCTCGGTTTTCGGATCTTTCGAGGCGAACGGATTCCAGGAAGAGCAACCGGCCATCAGGGCCAACAGGCTTGCAGCTACCAGCTTTTCAGTGACACGCATAAGTGTTATCCAACCTTTTTCTTGTACTTGTAAGGGCAAGGCCGGCGGCAAAAACGCCGCGCGGCCGCACCATCAGTGTTCCTGTCAGGCGGCAGCCTTGTCAGCCTTGGCCTTGTCTTCCGGTACCGTACCGCCGATCGCTTCCAGTTTGACCTGGATCAATTGACGGCCTGGATTATTCTTGTCCGTCGCGGCTATCGCGGCCAGGTAGGCGGTGCGGGCATCGGCCAGCTTGTTTTGCGCCACCAGGATGTCGCCCTTGCGGTCGGCCACGGCGCCGGCAAATTGCGGCACGGTCGCCGTCGCCAGTACCTTCAGCGCTTCGTCGTAGGCTTTCTCATCCAGCAGAACGCCGGCCAGGCGCAGCTTGGCGATGGCCTTGTACTCTTCCGTGCCATGCTCGGCCACCCATTGCAGCTGGGCCTTCGCCGTTTTCAGGTCGTTCGCGTCGAACGCCACCTTGGCCGCGGCCAGGGCGCTCATCTGCGCATACGCCGTGCCGCTGAAGCGCGACTGCATGTCGCCGGCGGCGCGCATCACCTTGGCCGTATCCTTGGCGGTGATGGCGTTTTGCAGTTCATCGTACAGCTGGCCCGCTTGCGCCGCCTGCGTGCGCTGGTAGTACTGCCAGCCGGCCCAGCCGCTGTAGCCTGCCAGCGCCACGATCAGGACCCAGGAGGTCAGATTGCCATTGCGCTGCCACCAGGCCTTGAGGGTTGCCAGTTGTTCTTGTTCTTCGTGATCGTATGCCATGGGTCGTCAGTTTTAATGAGTAGTTGATCGAGGGTGGAACGGTCTTGCTTCAAATCAGTGGTGGTGATGCACGTGGCCGCCTGGGCCATGGTCGTGGCCGCAATCGTGGTCGCCGATGATCTGGTCCACCACGTAGTCGACGACATCGTCGAACGGCACCGTATTCTGCTGCGCGCCCGCATCGGCTTCGCGCATGGCTTTCACCGTGGCGACATGGTTGGCGATTTCATCGTCGCCCAGGATCACGGCAAACGCCGCGCCGCTGGCATCGGCCTTCTTCATTTGCGTCTTGAAGCTGCCGCCGCCGTTGCTCGCTGCGCAATGTAGCACAACGTCCAGGCCCGCATCGCGAATCCGCTCGGCCAGCACGAAGGCTTGCAAGC
This sequence comes from Janthinobacterium sp., assembly GCF_009923995.1. Lineage (GTDB taxonomy): Bacteria > Pseudomonadota > Gammaproteobacteria > Burkholderiales > Burkholderiaceae_D > Janthinobacterium. Next base: position 40,597 of record NZ_RFSK01000005.1, read on the forward strand.
CTGCCTGCTCGCCCTGGTGCACCAGGTAGACGTCGCACTGGGCCGGGGCTTCCGGCTCGGCCGCGTCCTTCATCAGCAGCACCAGGCGTTCCACGCCCATGCCGAAACCGACGGCGGGCGTCGGCTTGCCGCCGAACATTTCCACCATGCCGTCGTAGCGGCCGCCGGCGCAGACCGTGCCCTGTGCGCCCAGCTTGTCGCTGACCCACTCGAACACGGTGCGGTTGTAGTAATCGAGGCCGCGCACCAGGCGTGGATTGATGGTGAACGGAATATTGTTGTGATTCAGGATCTTCTGCACGCCGTGGAAGTGGGCCAGCGATTCCTCGCCCAGGTAGTCCAGCAGCTTCGGCGCGCCATTGACCAGGTCCTGCATGGCAGGGTTCTTGGTGTCGAGGATGCGCAGCGGATTGCTGTGCAGGCGGCGCTTGGCTTCTTCGTCGAGCAGCTCGCTGTGGCTTTCCAGGTAGGCGATCAGGTCGGCGCGGTGGCGCAGGCGCTCGGCCGCGTCGCCGATCGAGTTCAGTTCCAGGCGGATGCCTTCCAGGCCCAGGTCATCCCACAGGCGGCGCGACAGCATGATGATTTCCGCGTCGATGTCCGGGCCCGTGAAGCCGATGGCTTCCACGCCGAACTGGTGGAACTGGCGGTAGCGGCCCTTCTGCGGACGCTCGTGACGGAACATCTGGCCCTTGTACCACAGGCGTTTCGGGCCTTCGTAGACGAGGTTATGCTCGACGACGGCGCGTACCACGCCGGCCGTGCCTTCGGGACGCAGGGTCAGGTTGTCGCCGTTCATCGAATCGGTGAACGAATACATTTCCTTTTCCACGATATCGGTCACGGCGCCGATGGCGCGCGCGAACAGTTTCGTCTCTTCCACGATCGGCGTGCGGATTTGCTGAAAGCCATAGCTTTGCAGCACGGACTGCGCCGTGTTTTCAAACAATTCCCACAGCGGGGCGTCGGCGGGCAGCACGTCATTCATGCCTTTCACCGCGGTAATTTTATCGAATTTCTTATTTTCGGACATAGTATTCTTCTTTGCTTTAACTTGATTGTCGGATGACGCGCGTAACGCCTCGGCGGCCCCGCTAATCCGACCTACCCGACCGATTACGCGGCAACCGGTGCGGCTTTGCCATAATGGCTTTTAACATAATTCAAGACGATGTCCTGGAATTCCTCGACGATGCGCTCGCCGCGCAGGGTGACGACTTTTTCGCCGTCGACAAACACGGGCGCGGCCGGCGATTCGCCCGTGCCGGGCAGGCTGATGCCGATGTTCGCATGCTTCGATTCGCCCGGACCGTTGACGATGCAGCCCATGACGGCCACGTTCATCGCTTCCACGCCCGGATACGCTTTCTTCCATTCCGGCATCTGCTCGCGCAGGTAGGTCTGGATGTTGTCGGCCAGCTCCTGGAAGGTGGTCGACGTCGTGCGCCCGCAGCCAGGGCAGGCGATCACCATGGGCGCGAACTTGCGCAAGCCCATGGTTTGCAAGATTTCCTGGCCGACGATGACTTCACGCGTGCGGTCGCCGCCCGGTTCCGGGGTGAGCGAAATGCGGATGGTGTCGCCGATGCCTTCCTGCAACAGCACGGCCAGGGCCGCCGTGGACGCGACGATGCCCTTGCTGCCCATGCCCGCTTCCGTCAGGCCCAGGTGCAGCGGATAGTCGCAGCGCTGCGCCAGTTCGCGGTACACGGCGATCAGGTCCTGCACGCCGGACACCTTACAGGACAGGATGATCTTGTCGCGGCCCAGGCCCAGCTCTTCGGCGCGCACGGCGTTTTCAATCGCCGACGTCACCAACGCCTCGTACATGACGGCTTGCGCCGGCCATGGTTCGGCGCGGCCCGCGTTCTCGTCCATGATGCGCGCCAACAAGGCCTGGTCCAGGCTGCCCCAGTTCACGCCGATGCGCACCGGCTTGTCGTAGCGGCACGCCGCTTCTATCATTTGCGCAAATTGCGTATCGCGCTTGGCGCCCTTGCCCACGTTGCCCGGATTGATGCGGTACTTCGACAGCGCGCGCGCGCAATCGGGATAATCGTTGAGCAGGGTATGGCCGTTATAGTGGAAATCGCCCACCAGCGGCACGTCGATGTCCATCTTGTCGAGCTGCTCGCGGATGTAGGGCACGGCCGCAGCCGCTTCCGGGCGGTCCACCGTCAGGCGCACCAGTTCCGAACCGGCACGCGCCAGTTCCTTGATCTGGATCGCCGTGCCGATGGCATCGGCCGTATCCGTATTCGTCATCGACTGCACCACCACGGGGGCGTCGCCGCCCACCCAGATCTGGCGCTGGCCGTGCGCGATCAGCACCTTGCGGCTGTCGCGCCGATCGGAAGGGCCGGAGCCGATCGCTGTTTTCGAAGTCGCCATAATATTATCTTCTGAGTTTGCTTATTTAAACTACTTGCTTAACCGACTAATTTCAATGCCTGATTGATGCTTGTTTGATAATTACTTAATGCTCACGCGCGAAATCGTGCCGCCCGCGACGGTCGGCAAGTCCAGCTTGGCGCCGCGCAAGGTTGCCTGCACAACACCCGGCTTGCCCACCACCAGGGTGGCCGGACCCGTGATATCGAACGTTTCCGTGCTGCCCGCCTTGACCATGCGCGAAATCAGCGGCGTGGTGCCGGGACGGCGGATCTCGACCCACGAATCCTGCTCCACCTTCAGCACCAGCGCATTCGCGCCAACGGCCGCAGCGGCGGCAGGCGGCGTGACGGCGGCCGGCGTGGCCGCTGCCGGCGCAGTCGCGGCCGGTGCCGCGGCCGGCGGCACTGCGGCGGCGGCCGGCGCCGAGGCGATGGCGGAAGCGGCCGGTGCGCCCGTCTGCGTGTCGTTGCCTGGCGGCGGCGGCACGGAAATGAGCGGCACGGACGGCGTCTGCACGGGCGTCAAGTCCTGGCCCGGCTTGATCAGGGTCGTTTCCACGGGACCCACGTCCGCATGCACGGCTTCCTTCTCGGCATGCGAGGACAGCAGGCTGGCCGGCACATAGCCGAGCTTGTACGCGCCGAAGGCAACGGCCACGACGGCCACGACGCCGGCGATCCAGAGGGGTGCTTGGCTCGACGAACGCTGCGTCATCGACGGGAAGCGCGATTCGGAAAACGTGGCGGAAATTTCACGCCGCACGGGCGCGGCCGGGTCCTGCGCCGGCGCCGGGTGGACTTCGATCATGGCCACCAGCGGTGCCGCGTCGAGACGCACCACCTTGGCATAGGCGCGCACGAAACCGCGCACGACGGCCAAGTTCGGCAAGGCCGCCATGTCGCCCTCTTCCAGCGCGATCACCTGGCGCGGCGCCAGCTTGAGCTGGTCCGCCACCTGCTCCACCGGCCAGCCCAGCGCTTCGCGCTGCGCCTTCAACTGCGCGCCAGCCGACGCCAGATTGCCCTGGGGCTGCTGCCGAGGCGTTTCTGCCCACTCTGAATTCATTGGTATCCCTGTCTCACTCATCAAACGCCCCATTTTGATAAGCAGCATATTCGGGCGAGCCGGAATGGTGGTTGCGCAAATGCGCCCCCAGGCCAGCTTCCGCACCCGCATCCCCGAGCTTATGCTGCACCTTGATCCCGAGCCACAGCACATCGGCCGTCTGGCTCCCCATTGTCGCTATCTTACCGAGCCGCTGCAAATAATAGGCCGCTTGCCGGTAGTCTTGCTGTTGGTAATACACGCGCACTAGGCCGGCGTTCGTCACTGCCACGTCCGGTGCGATGCGTACGGCGCGCAACAAATATGCGCCCGCACGCGGGTAATCTTGCAGGGCCAGGCTGCAGGCGCCCCCGTTATTGAGCGCTTTTTCCGGCGATACATACGCCGCGTCGGCCAGGGCCGCATCGAAATACGCCAGCGATTGCGCGGCGCGTCCCGTCTGGCACAAAAACAGACCGTAATTATTGCTCAACTCAGGATTGTGGGGCGCCAGGCGCAAAGCGTAAAGGAAATCTTTCTCGGCAGGCAAAGTTTGCCGCTGGGCCGCGAGGATCAGGGCACGCATGCCATACGCTTGCGCATCGTCCGGCGCCAGCTGCACGGCCTGCTCCACTTCCGCCAGGGCCACGTCCAGCTGGCCTTGCGCATAATACGCGCTGGCCAGCTGCAGGCGCAGCGCGGCACGCTGCGGGGCGCTGGCCTGCGCATCCTGGCGCGCGGACCTGGCGCCGGCGTCCGGCGTGGAAGAGGCACAGCCGACCAGCAGCACAGCCAGGCTAACAGCGGCCACAGCGAGCGAGCGATGGTAAGCCATGCCTTCCCCCATCAGGAGCGGATCTCCACGATCTTGCCGAAATTGGCGCCGAATTTCTGTTGATACTCCGTCATTTTTTCCATGCGTTCCTGCACCCGCGTGCGGTCCTTGACTTCGCCGGCCAGCTGGCCGCAGGCCGCATCGATATCGTCGCCGCGCGTCTTGCGCACGGTGGTGATGATGCCGCCATCCATGAGCACCTGGGCAAAGGCCTTGATGCGCGGGTTTTTCGAGCGGAACAGGCCCGACTCGGGGAAGGGATTGAACGGGATCAGGTTGAACTTGCAGTTCACGCCGAACTCGCGGTCTTGCACCAGCGCCAGCAGTTCGCGCGCGTGCTCGTCGCTGTCGTTGACGCCGTCGAGCATGCAGTATTCGAACGTAATGAAGTCGCGCGGGGCGAATTCCAGGTAGCGCTTGCAGGCCGCCATCAATTCCTTCAGCGGGTATTTCTTGTTGAGCGGAATCAAACCATCGCGCAAGGTGTCGTTCGAGGCGTGCAGCGAGACGGCCAGGGCCACCGGCACTTCCTGCGACAGCTTGTCCATCATCGGCACCACGCCCGAGGTCGACAGGGTGACGCGGCGGCGCGACAGGCCGTAGGCGTTGTCGTCGAGCATCAATTTCAGGGCCGTGACGGTCGGCTCGAAGTTCAGCAGGGGCTCGCCCATGCCCATCATCACCACGTTGGTGATCTGGCGCTCCCCTTTCGGGCCCGGTTCGATGCCCTTGGTGCGGCGCAATTCGAATTCCGCCATCCACAGCTGGCCGATGATTTCGCCGACGCTGAGGTTGCGGTTGAAGCCTTGCTTGCCCGTCGAGCAGAAACGGCAGTTCACGGCGCAGCCGGCCTGGGTCGAGATGCACAGGGTGCCGCGGTTATCTTCCGGAATGAACACGGTTTCCACGGCATTGCCATTGCCCACGTCGACGAGCCACTTGCGCGTGCCGTCCGTCGAGGTGTGGTCGCTGATGATGGCCGGGGCGCGCACTTCGGCGCGCGTGGCCAGCTTGTCGCGCAGCGACTTGGCCAGGTCCGTCATGGCGTCGAAATCGGAAGCGCCGAACTGGTGTATCCAACGTTGCAATTGTTTCGCACGAAACGGTTTCTCTCCCAACTCGGCGCAGTAGGCGATGAGTTGCGCGGGATCGAGGTCCAGCAAGTTGGTGAGGGTCGTCGTATTCATGATCATGTCTATTCTAAAAATCCGTCCCCGCGCGCATCCGGAGCGAAAACTCCACAGCGCAGCGGGAACAGGGGGTGATAAGTTATTTCACAGATAACGCCAGGAAATAACGTTATCTAAGGCAATTAAGCCTTCAGTTCTGGGAAGAAGTAAGCGATTTCCACTTTAGCAGCTTCGACAGCGTCGGAGCCGTGTACGGCGTTGGCGTCGATCGAATCGGCGAAATCGGCGCGGATCGTGCCTTTTTCTGCTTTCTTCGGATCGGTCGCGCCCATCAGGTCACGGTGGGCCAGAACGGCGTTTTCGCCTTCCAGGGCTTGGATCATGACTGGACCGGAAACCATGAAGTCAACCAGATCCTTGAAGAAGCCGCGCTCTTTGTGCGCTGCGTAGAAGCCTTCAGCTTGTTCGCGGGTCAGTTGGGTCATGCGCGCAGCGATGATTTTCAAGCCAGCGTTTTCAAAACGGGTGTAGATTTGACCGATTACGTTTTTTGCAACTGCGTCTGGTTTGATGATCGACAGGGTGCGTTCGATTGCCATGTGTGAAAACTCCAATAAAAAGAAAGGTTTAAAACGGTAAATTGATAACTCAATCAACCTTTGATTTTACCATACTCCACCCCATATCACCCAGACAGGCTGGGGGCTTCTTCTGCCCTTGCCTGTGTTTAATTAAATCTTAAGCTGGTTTTTTTGTAAAAACCGGGGTCCATGCTATCCTTGGGCAAAGTAGTAATTTGAATTGACAACACGGAGGCACTATGAATCAGAACATGCAACGCACCTTTGACCTGTCGGGGGGCATGCAGCAAGTCCGCCACCAGGTCTTGCGCAACACTTACTGGCTGCTGGCACTGTCCATGATACCGACCGTGCTGGGCGCCTTCATCGGCGTGCAGATGCATTTGCCGATGCTCACCGGCGGCATGGGCTTCATCATCTTCATGGTCGTCGCATTCGGCTTCATGTACGCGATCGAGAAAACCAAGAACTCGGGCCTGGGCGTCGCCGTCCTGCTGGGCTTTACCTTCTTCATGGGCCTGATGCTCACGCCTATCCTGACGCGCACGCTCGGCTACTCGAACGGCGGCATGCTGATCATGACGGCGTTCGGCGGCACGGCCACCATCCTGGCCGTGATGGCGACGATCGCCACGGTATCGAAGCGCGATTTTTCCGCGATGGGCAAGTGGCTGTTCGCCGGCGTGATCGTGCTGATCCTGGCATCGGTGGCGAACATCTTCCTGGGCCTGTCGGCACTGTCGATCGTGATCTCCATGGTCGCCATCGCCATCTTCTCGGCCTACATCCTGTATGACGTGCAGCAAATCATCAACGGCGGCGAGACCAACTACATCTCGGCCACCCTGCGCATCTACCTGGACGTGTACAACATCTTCACCAGCCTGTTGTCCCTGCTGGGCTTCGCCGGCGGCAGCCGCGACTAAGCGCTAACGCAAAAACGCCCAAGGCCGCATTGCAGTGCCTCGCCCTGAACGTTTTATGCACTGCGATTAAGAATCAAAAAGCCGACCCTCGGGTCGGCTTTTTTACGTCTGCAGCATCTACCTGACCTTCTCGGCCACGTCGAGCAGGCAGGCGCGGGCGCGGTCCAGGGTGGGGTTGTCGCGCTGCGCCGCATACACGGCGTAGGCGGAGTGCGAGAATTCGGGCGCGTCGCGCACGCGGTGCAGGAGGCCCGCATCGAGGTAGGGCTGGGCCGAGCCGATGCGAAAATAACTGGCGCCGCCCACCTCCAGCAGATACACGAGGGCCAGCGGTCCCAGCGAGATGGAGACGGGCGGGCTGCTCAGCTCCGGATAGGCCGCCTGGTGGTTGGCGGCAAACGCCGGCCCCCAGTCCACGTACACATACGCATCGGCATGCATCTGCCCGTCTTCGCACGAGGTCACCATCACGAGCTTTTCCTCGGCCAGCAGTTCGCTGACGAGGCCCGGGCGCTGGGGTGGGTTGTACAGCACGGCCAGGTCCAGCGAACCGTCGTGCACGGCATCGAGCAGGCGCGCGGGGCTGTCGACTTCCGCGCGCAGGGCGATCTCGGGGCAGTCGCGGCTCATGCGTATGAGCCAGTCGCCCAGCAGCGGCTGCCACAGGCTCAGTTCGCAGCCGATGCTGACGGCATCGTCGCGCCCCGGCGGCAGCGCCACCTGGTGGCGCGCCCGCTCCCACACCTGCACCATCGTGGCCGCGTGGCGCATGAAGCGTTCGCCGGCCGACGTCAGGCGCGCGCCCGCCTTGTTGCGCACGAAGAGCTGGCGCCCCAGCTGCTGTTCCAGGGTGCGGATGCGGGCACTGACGGCCGTCTGCGTCAGGTGCATGCGTTCGGCCGCCATGATGAAACTGCCGCAGGAGGCCACTTCCAGGAAGGTGCGTGCTTGATTGATATCCATCAAGCCATGATATCAGCTGACCCGCTCGTAGCCACCGAGCACGCCCTGCTTGGACAGCACCCATTGCCACAGCTGCAGGTCGCGCGCACGGAAGGCGCCGGCGCAGGACAGCAGGTAGTACGACCACATGCGGTGGAAGCGCTCGCCCAGCTGGGCGGCAAACTGCGGCCAGGCCTGCTCGAAGTTCGCGTGCCAGGCCATCAGGGTCTTGTCGTAGTCGGCGCCGAAATTGTGCAGGTCCTCGGCCACGAACAGGTCGTCCATGGCGTCGCCGATCTGCCCGATCGACGGCAGGTCGCCATTCGGGAAGATGTATTTGTCGATCCACGGGTCGCACGTGGAGTGGCGCTTGTTCTTGCCGATCGTGTGCAGCAGGAACAGGCCGTCGTCTTCCAGGCAGCGGTGCGCCACTTCCATGAAGGTGCGGTGGTTCTTGTGGCCCACGTGCTCGAACATGCCGATGCTGACGATGCGGTCGAATTTTTCATCCGTGTCGCGGTAATCCTGCAGGCGGAAGTCCAGCTGCGCGCCGCCCGGCATGGCGCGCGCGTAGGCGGCCTGCTCTTTCGAGATCGTCACGCCGACGCACTGCACCTGGTATTTTTCGGCCGCATAGCGCATGAAACTGCCCCAGCCGCAGCCGATGTCGAGCACGCGCATGCCCGGCTCCAGGCGCAGCTTGCGGCAGATCAAATCGAGCTTGGCTTCCTGCGCCTCGGCCAGGTTGGCCGCATCCTTCCAGTAGCCGCAGGTATAGGTCATGCGCGGGTCCAGCATGGCCGCATAGAAGGTGTTGCCCAGGTCGTAGTGCTCCTTGCCCACCATCCAGGCGCGGCGCTCCGTCTGCAGGTTGAACAGGCGTGCATACAGCGCGTGGAAGGCCATGCGCATGGGGCGCACGTCGTCGGCCACCCGGGCGCGCAGCAAGTGGCAAAAGAATTCATCGAGCTGCTTCGCATCCCAGTCGCCGTCCATGTAGGCCTCGCCCAGGCCCAGGTTGCCGCTGGCGAAGGCCCGCTCCGGCACGCCCGGCTTGCGCAGCTGCATGTCCCAGGCGGCGCGCCCGTTCAAGTGGATGTCCGCCCTGGCCAGCAGTTCGGCCGCTTCGCGGGTCAGCCGCGTGTCGAGCTGCAGCCCGGCGCTGCCTGCTGGTGTTTGTTGCAACTGCATTCGTGCTTGTGTGGTTTGCTGCGTGTTCATGCCCTGCCGCCTCCAGATGGTTGTCGGTGCCGGCGCGCACCGGCACGTCTACATCAGGTGCCCGGCGGCGCATCAGCCATAAAATTATCCGCCCGCCATGACCATCTGGATAATGAAACATCATGGTCATTCATATCAAAATATTTGCATTGAAATGATTTAAATCAATTATTTTATGGAAATATCTTCGGCACGAAGGGCGCCAAAGCATGAAAAAAGCCGCCTGTTCGGCGGCTGTTCCCTGCGCGTTCGCGGCAATGCGCACGACGATCAAAAGTCGTGATTCGATGGATACTTGGTGTAAAAATCGTTATCCCATTTGAAGTTGGTGAACGCCACCGTCATGGAAACATCGAGCGCTTCGACGAAATGCCAGCAGCCGACGGGCAAGAACAGGATCTCGCCCGGCGCCAGCACGCATTCGCGCACCTGCACGTCGGCCATCAACGGGTAGCGCTGCACGTCGATGGCGCGCCCGTCGACGGGCGTGAAGCAGTGGCGCTGGTTGTACACGCGCGCCACTTCGCAGGCGGCCATGATGCGCAGGCGCTTGCGCCCCGCCACTTGCGCCATGAAATTGTTCGTCAGGTCGTGGTGGAAGGGCGTCACCGTGCCGGCCGGGCCGAACCACAGGAAGCCCGTGGGAGCGCCCTCCTGCTTCAGGTATTCGGGCAGCTGGCCGATATCGTCCCACAGCTCGCGCAAAGCTTGCCGGTTCTGCGAATTGTTGTTCGCCGTCATGTAGAAATCGTTGGTCGCGCCGCTGCCCTCGACGAGGCTGGCGTAGTCGCCGAAGGCCATCTTGCGCTTGTGCGCCACGCTGTTCATTTCGTACTGGGCGTCCGCTTCGCGGCCGAACTGCACTTCCACTTCGCGCTGCGCGAAATGGTCGCGGAAGTAGGCGGGACTCCACCTGGCCATGGCGGGCCAGTCATCCATCATGCCCGTGATGATGACGGGCTGGTTGAGGGAATAGTATTCTTCCAGGAATGCCTGCGCGGACAGCTTGTCGCGGCGGGGAATCTCGGGGGTACGCAGCTGGTTCAGCCGGCGCTGGATGTCGATCACCCAGTCGCGCTTGGCCAGCCGGTTCGACAGGCGCACGGCGCCGGCCAGGTAGGGACTTTGCAGGGCCAGCTCCACTTCGCGGCGCGCCAGGGGCTCCGCGATGCCGGCCTGCTGCAGCACCGGCATCAGCGCCGACGGGTGGCTGCCCAGCATGAGGTTTTCCGCGATCCAGCTGCGCCATTCGCGGCTTAGCTCCTGTTCCTGCTGCTTGACTCCGAATGTCGATACCGCCGCCATCGCCCGCCTCCCGTGTTTTTATATAAATAGACGGCCGGACAGCAGGGCTGCCCGGCCGCGTCTTACGCTACATCAACATTACCGCACTTTCCACACTTCCGTTGCCAGCACGCCATTCGCGTCACCGTCGAGTTCCCACGAGAACGCGCCGCGCAAGCCCTGGTCCTTGACGTATTTCACCTTGGTGCCGATGACGGTCGGATCGTCATAGCTCCACCACTGGCCGCCCGCCCCCGTGTACAGGTACAGCTGCTTGGTGACGGGATGGTAGTAGCGCGTGCCGGACTTGGCCACCAGGACCTTGTAGTCATCGATGCCCGACTCGTACGTGCCGGGCGCCGTGCCCGTGGCCGTCTGGTACAGGCCATCGCCATTCGGCCCCGGCGCCACGCCTGTCCAGCCGCGGCCATAGAATGGAATGCCCAGCAGCAGCTTGTCACGCGGCACGCCGGCGGCGATCATGTACTGCACCGCCTTGTCACCCACGTATTCGCGCGCCATGCCCGTCGACGGATCGGCAGGGTCGGCAAACAGCTGGGCGTTGAAGTTGGTGCTGTTTTCCCAGCCGCCGTGGAAGTCGTAGGTCATCAGGTTGATCCAGTCCATGTACTGCGAGTACAGGGCCGGTTCCGTGTTGTCGATCTTGTCCTTGCCCGCGCCGACGGCGGCCGTCAGCAGGTAGCGCTTGCCGTTGGCGGCGCCCAGCGCATCGAGCTGGCTGCGGAATTCCGCCATCAGCAAGGTGAAGTTGCGCTTGTCATTCGGGCTGACCGTGTTGTACGGCTGGCCGCCGCCGACCGGGTATTCCCAGTCGATGTCGATGCCGTCAAAGATGTTGGCCGCCGAACCCGGACCACCGCGCCCTTGCGAGAGCGGCAGGTTGCCCTTGATGTACAGGTCGATGCAGGAGCTGACCATCTGCTTGCGCAGCGCATCGGTGGCAGATCCCACCGAGAAATTCTTCGACCAGCTCCAGCCGCCCAGCGAGATGAACAGTTTCAGGTTCGGGTGCGCCGCCTTGAGCTTTTTCAGCTGCAGGAAGTTGCCCGACAGGGGAGCATCCCACGGAATGGCCTGGCCATCGACGGTGCGCTTCGGCGTGCGGATGTAGTCGGCCTCGGCATCGCCGCCCGTGCCGGCATCCGGCGCATTCGGATTCGTCGCGCCCGGCTCGGCCTTGGTGATCATGCCGCATTCGTAGCCGCCGTTTTTCGGATAGATGTTGCCGAAGGCGTAGTTGATGAAGGTCAACTTGTCGGCCACGCCGCTCGTGTGCACGTTCGCCACTTCATAGTCGCGGCCATACACGCCCCACTGCGCGAAGTAGGAACCGACTTCGCGGCCCGTTGGGGTCGGTGTCGGCGTTGGCGTTGGCGTTGGCGTTGGCGTTGGCGTTGGCGTTGGCGTCGGCGTTGGCGTTGGCGTTGGCGTCGGCGTCGGCGTTATGCTGCACAGTTCCTGGCTGGTCCATGGCTTGCCCGTGCCGGCGGCGCCGTTGTTGGTCGACGGATTGTCGCCCAGGGTCCAGTAGTTGGCACGGTAATTGGTGCCGGCAAAGCTGACGACGGCGCCCGCGCTGTAAGCCGTGCCCGAGGCCCAGGCCAGCGCGCAGGTGCTGCCCGTGGGTGTCGGTGCCGGGGTCGGCGTAGGCGTCGGGGTGGGATTCGGTGTCGGCGTCGGCGTCGGTGTCGGCGTCGGGGTGGGCGTCGGCGTTGGAGTCGGCGTGGTGCCGCCGTCGCAGGCGCCGCCCGCGCTCCACAGGCTCGGCGTGGAAACGGGATTCCAGCCGGACCCCACGTGATCGGTCTGCGTCACCAGGGCCGTGTAATTGGCGCCCAGGTAGGTGACCACCGTGCCCGCGTTATACGTGCCGCCCTCTTGCCACGGTATGCAAGCCACCGTGCTGACGGCCAGCAATTGCGAACTGGCCGGCGCGCTGGCATCGCCACCACCGCCGCATGCCGCCAGCACACCGCCGCTGGCCAGGCATACCATCATGTTCCTGATCGTTTTTCTGAGTATTAAATTTTCCACGCTGTCTCCTGTTCAGGTTTGCGGAAAGACCACTCTGCTTCAATAAAAGCTACCCTGTGTTATCGTTTTTTTGCAGTTGCAAGAACAGCATGCTGCTGAAAAAATAGGCGGTCAAGTGGTTTTGAAGTGGCATCAGACCGACCAATACCACTTCGCGCAAAAAGCACAGCAGCTTATGCGGACGGCGTGTTGTCCTACTGGAGAACGAAAAAAATGCAGGGGGAAGAGGAAGAAAAGCGCTTGATCCGGAAAAAACAGACCAATTTTATACAACAGTGTAAGTGGTATTGCGGTGGCTTGTTGCCTTGCTGCACTGAGCAACGGCGGGTGCCGCCGTGTCTTATACTTCAACCCGCGCGCTACGCGCCTGAAAAACGTTCAGGCAAGGCACGCAGCCATAGGCGTGCTCTCAGGTGCGCCATCAGGCCAGGTCAAATACCGCCATCGATTCCACGTGGGACGTATGCGGGAACATGTTCACCACGCCGGCCTTGCTCAGTACGTAACCCGCTTCCAGCGCCAGGATGCCGGCGTCGCGCGCCAGGGTCGAGGGGCTGCAGGACACGTAGACGATGCGTTTGGGCAGCATGTCCGGGCGCACTTGCGCCAGGCCGACCAGGGCCTGGCACAGGGCCATGGCGCCATCGCGGGGCGGGTCGATCAGCATGCGGTCGAACTTGCCCAGCGCGATCAGGTCGTCCGTCGTCACTTCGAACAGGTTGCGCGTGGAGAAGGAGGTTTTTTCCGCCAGGCCATTGGCCAGCGCGTTTTCCAGCGCCCGCTCCGTCAGCGTGGTGCTGCCTTCGATGCCCACCACCGTGCTGCCCTGCGTGGCCAGCGGCAAGGTGAAATTGCCCAGGCCGCAGAACAGGTCGGCCACGCGGTCCGTCGGCTGCACTTCCAGCAGGCGCAGGGCTTTCGACACCAGCACGCGGTTGATGTGGTGGTTCACTTGCGTAAAATCAACAGGCTTGAACGGCATCTTGACGCCGAATTCCGGCAGCAGGTAATGCAGCTGCTTGTCCAGCGGATAGAACGGCACGGCCGTTTCCGGCCCCTTCACCTGCAGCCACCATTGCACGCCGTACTCGTCGGCAAACGCTTTCAGCTTCGTTTCATCGTCGGCCGTCAGGGGCGCCATGATGCGCAAGACCATGGCCGTGACGTCTTCGCCGACGGCCAGCTCGATCTGCGGCATCTGGTCGAAGATGGACAGCGACGCGATCAGCGCGCGCAGCGGCAGCAGCATGGCGGAGATGTGCGGCGGCAGGATTTCACAGCTGTCCATGTCGGCCACGAAGGCGGATTTCTTTTCATGGAAGCCCACCAGCACGGCGTCCTTCTTCTTGACGTGGCGCACGGACAGGCGCGCGCGGTAGCGGTAGCCCCACGTCGGGCCATACATGGGACGCATGATGCTTTGCGGACGCACCTTGCCGATGTGCCACAAGTTGTCTTCCAGTACGCGCTGCTTGATCGCCACCTGCGCCGACGGCTCCAGGTGCTGCATGGAGCAGCCGCCGCAGTTGTCGAAATGCTTGCACTTGGGCGTGACGCGCATCGACGATTCGCGGTGCAGCGACGTCATGCGGGCCATTTCCCAGTTCTTCTTTTTCTTGAACGTCACGAAGCTGACGCGCTCGCCCGGCAGCGCGCCCTCGACAAACACGACCTTGCCCGGCGAGCCGTCTTCGTTCTCAATATGGCCAACGCCACGGGCGTCCATGTCGAGCGATTTGATTTCGATGATATTTTCTTGCATAGCGATCAATAGGTAAGAGTGGGCCAGGACGCAGGGCCGCGCTGGAACTTGCAAACAATGGGGGAAAGGTCAGGCGCCGCGAGCGGGGCGTATGATAGCAGATCGCGACCGGCAAAAGCCGCTCAAGCCCGCACCGGCCAGCAAGCCTGAGAAAATGCGCAGGGCAAGGCGCGTGGCCGAAGACAGTACGCCAGTACGGCGAGGCCATGCAACGCCGCCATGCGCGTTTTATCAGACTTGCTACAGCAGGGAGTCACGCACGACGCCGCGCGCCGCCATAGCCCGCTTGAGCTTGATCAAGGCTTCCTGCTGGATCTGGCGCACGCGCTCGCGCGTCACGCCCATTTCCTCGGCCAGGGTTTCCAGGGTGGCGGGATCGTCGTTGTCCAGTCCGAAACGGCGCATGATGACCACGCGCTGCTTGTCGGGCAGCTTGGTCAGCCAGTCGCGCACGAGCACCGTCATTTCATGGTGTTCCGCGCGCGCGTCGGGGCTGTCTTCGCTGGCGCCGGGCAACATGTCCATCAGGGACGACTGCGGGTCGTTGTCGAGCGGCGCGTCGAGCGAGGTCGCGTGCTCGGACAGGGCGAGGATATCCTGTACCTCTTCCACGGGCCGCCCCACCAGGTGGGCGATGTCTTCCGCGGTGGCATCCTTGCCGTCGTGGTGCTGGGCTTCCAGGTGGTATTTGCCGCGCAGGATCTGGTTCAGCTCGCGCACCATGTGCACGGGCAGGCGCACCGTGCGCGCCTGGTTCATGATGGCGCGCTCGATGCTCTGGCGTATCCACCACGTCGCATAGGTGGAGAAACGGAAACCGCGCTCGGGCTCGAACTTGTCGATTGCGCGCATCAGGCCGATGTTGCCTTCCTCGATCATGTCGAGCAGCACCACGCCGCGGTTGATGTAATGCTTGGCGATCGACACGACGAGGCGCAGGTTGTGCTCGATCATGGTTTGCCGGGCTTCGAAGTTGCCCTGCTTGGCCAGGGTGGCGTAATGCACTTCCTGCGCCGCCGTCAGCAGGGGCCGCGTGCCGATCTGGTTCAGGTAATGCTGCGTGGTATCGGTCGACAGTTCGGCCGCCAGCACTTTCTTCAGTTCATCGACACTTTCGACCAGCACGCTGACGCTGGCCACTTCGCCCCCTTCGCCCGCCTCGACGGCATCAATACCGTCGAGTTCGCCCGCATCGTCCGTCACGACATCGTCCGCCCCCTCTTCCGGCGGTTCCGGGTCATCGTCCAGCGGGTCGTGCGGCGCGTGTGTCATTGCTTTACCTAACGGTTAGGCAGGAATTTCGAAGGATCGACAGGCTTGCCTTGCTGGCGGATTTCAAAGTGCAGCTTCACGCGGTCGGCATCGGAATCGCCCATCTCGGCGATGGCCTGGCCTTTGTTGACGTTCTGCCCTTCCTTCACCAGGATGCTGCGGTTATGCGCATACGCCGACAGCAAGCTGTTACTGTGCTTCACGATAACAAGATTACCATAACCACGGATTCCGCTCCCGGCATACATGACTTTTCCTGCGCCGGCGGCCACGACCTGCTGGCCCGCCTTGCCGGCGATGTCGACGCCCTTGTTCTTGCCTTCGTCGAAAGTGCCGATGACCTTGCCCTCGGACGGCCACATCCAGCTGATCTTGTCATCGCCAGGCGCCGATGCCGCAGGGGCAGCCGCGGCGGCGGCCGGTGCGGCGGCGACGGCCGCTGCCGGGGCAGGCGCCGCGGCAGGCTTGGCGTCGCCGCTGCCATCGGCGCGCAGCTCGGCCAGGGTGGCATCGGAATACGCGCGCTTCTCGCCGCGCGGTCCCGTCTTCTTCGGCACGACGGGCGCGGCCGGCTTGACTTCCGTCACGGGCGGCATGACGATGGCCGACGTTTGCGCGCCGCCCGCGTCGCCGTTCGGCGGCAGCACGCGCAGCACCTGGTCCACCTTGATGTCGTTCGGATTGCTCAAGTCATTCCACGCCACCAGGTCGCGGTAGTTCTGGCCGTGTTCCAGGGCGATGCGCAGCAGCGTATCGCCGCGCTTGACCGTATAGAAGGCGGGATCGCGGTCGCGCGGGTCGCTGGCGGCGGCGCTGCTGCTCGATGGCTGGCGTTCCACCACCGGCGCCTGCACGCCGGTCGTGCCGCAACCGCTCAACAGGGCGGCCAGCGTGACGCTGCATATCAGTATGTTACTTTTCTTAATCATTCGCATGTAATTGTATGTCCTGCTTGCTAGCTGATCCGGGGATCATATGGTGCCCGGGCGCAAAGGCACGAAATGGCAATCTTCCAGGGTTTGGCTGGTCCATTCCGTTTTCCCCACCCGGGTAATGAGTTGTAAGTGTTGCAATTTAGCACCGACTGGCGCGACCAGACGCCCGCCTGGCGTCAGCTGTTCCAGCAGGGCTTGCGGGACCTCCAGGCCGGCTGCGGCAAGGATGATCCCGTCAAAGGGCGCCGCCTGCGGCAGGCCAAGCATACCATCTCCGTACTGCAAGCGCAGATTCGACACGCGCAGCGGCCGCAGATTGGCCTTCGCCAGCTCGTGCAGGGGCCGGATGCGCTCGATCGAATACACCTCTTTCGCCACCAGCGACAGCACCGTGGCCTGGTAGCCGCAGCCGGTGCCGATTTCCAGCACGCGCTGCAGCGCCCCGCCGTTGCGCATCACCTCGATCATGCGCGCAACGATGTACGGCTGGGAAATGGTCTGGTGGTGGCCGATGGGCAGCGAAGCGTCGATATACGCCTGCGAGGCCAAAGCCTCGTCCATGAACATGTGGCGCGGCACGGCCTGCATGGCGTCGAGCACCACCTGGTCCTTCACGCCCTGCCTGGCGATGCGGGCCACCATGGCGCGCCGCACGGCATCCGACACGAGCGGGTTTTGCCGTGGCGCCGCCGCTATCGCCGGCTGCGCCCGCTCATTGGCGATGGCCTGCGCGCGCGACGGCGCGATGGGCGGCGTGGCAGCATGGTGCGGCACCCCGCCGCGGGCCGCGTTTTGCGCCGCATTCTGCGTGGCCGTCTGCGGCGTGGCAATCCTGGACTGGGCCAGCGACTGTCCCCCGCCCTGCCTGGCGGGCTTGCCGGCCAGCGAATCGAGGGTGAGGGGGAAGGTACGCGGCTTGTCGGTCATGCCAGGCCTTTTGCCAGTGCAGCGAGTTGGGTGGTATGCGTCAGGTCAATCTGCAGCGGGGTAATCGAGACCTGTCCTTGCGCGACCGCATGAAAATCCGTGCCGGGGCCGCCTTCCTTGGCAGCCCCGGCGGGGCCGATCCAGAAGATTTCCCGGCCACGGGGATCGAGCGCGCGGATCACCGGCTCGGCCGAATGGCGCTTGCCCAGGCGCGTGGCCGCCACGCCTTGCATTTGCTCGTAGGGAATCGCCGGGATGTTCACGTTCAGCAGATACGGTTTTTGCAAGGCATCGTAGCGGCGCTCGACGATCTCGCGCGCCACGCGGGCGGCCGCATCCAGGTTGGCCCAGCCGAATTCGGACTGGGAAAAGGCGATGGCGGGAATGCCGAACAGATAGCCTTCCGTCGCGGCGGCCACGGTGCCCGAATACAGGGTGTCGTCGCCCATGTTGGGGCCGTTATTGATGCCGGACACCACCAGGTCGGGACGCTCGATGAGCATGCCCGTCAGCGCCACGTGCACGCAGTCCGTGGGCGTGCCGTTGACAAAATAAAAGCCGTTGGCGGCCTTGTGTACGGACAGGGGCCGGTCCAGGGACAGGGAATTGGAAGCGCCCGAGCGGTTGCTGTCGGGCGCCACCACCACGATTTCGGCGATGGGCGCCAGCGCGTCGGCCAGTGCGGCAAGGCCAGGCGCAAGGTAGCCGTCGTCGTTACTGATAAGAATTCTCATAACGCGATTTTACCTGAAGCATTGCCAACACTGCGCGTGTGGCACGCCCTTCGGCAGCATTTTTTCTGCCGGCGAGCCGGCATGGCGCGCCGCCTCAGCGCTGCTCGATGCGCGCCTCCGACAGCGCCCCCTCCAGCGCCTGCACCTCGTCTTCCTGCAAGGCCAGCAAGGCATCGAGGTCGCCTTGCAATTTGTACATTCTTTTGAGCTGGGCCATGCCCCGCTTGCGCAGCTTGCCCGGCACGCCTGGGCGCAGCAGGCACGATTTCAAATGCTCGGCCAGTTCGCCCGCCTGCGCATACTGCTCGCGCTCTATCATGCCTTGCAACATGCCGATCATGCTGGCCAGGGTGTCCGGTTCCGCCCCGTCGTGGCCGTTGGCGCGGCCCGCGAGTATGGTTTCCTGCAGGTGGCGCGCGCCGTCGAGCACGCTGTCGGCATGTCCCGTGACGGGCGCATTCAGGAGACGGTCACTGCCGCTGAGCACGTCGTCCTCCAGCAGGCGCGCCGCGGCGCTGTCGCCCTGCTGCAGCAGGGTGCCGGCCAGCTGTTTCTTGCTGTGCAGGGTATCGAGGTGGTCCTCGCCCAGCAGGCGCGCATGCACTTCCAGCACCTGCTCCTGCACGCTGCGCGCCGCATCGAGCTCGCCGCGCCGCAGCAGCGCCTCGGCCAGCTTGCGCTGGCTCATCAGGGTTTCCGGATGGTCGAGTCCCTGCGTGCGCTCGCGTGCCGCGACCTGGTCTTCATGCAGCTGGCGCGCGCCGGCCCAGTCACCCTGCCCGGCCATGATGTCGGCCAGCAAGTCGCGCGTGGCCAGGGTCGCCGCGTGGTCCACGCCCAGGCGCCGCCCCTGGGCCTGCAGCACGGCGTCGAGCAGGCGCCGCGCGCCGTCCAGGTCGCCATCGCGCCCCAGCGCCTGCGCCAGGGCCAGCTTGCTGCGCAAGGTGTCACCATGCTCGGCGCCGAGCAGGCGGGCGCGCGCCGCCACCACCCTGACCAGCACCTGCTGCGCCTGCGCCAGACGCCCCATGCGCAACAACGTGGCGGCGCGACTGTCCATCGCTCCCAGGGTCATCGGGTGCTCCTCGCCCAGCAGGCGTGAATAACTGTCCAGCACGTAATCCTGCAGCAGCAGCGCGGCCGCCAGCTCGCCCTGCTGTGCCAGGGTCTGCGCCAGGCACGCCCGCGCGGCCAGGGTATCGGGATGGTCGGCGCCCTGCAACCGTTCGCGCACGTCGGCCACGTCTTCCTCGAGGAAGCGGGCTTCGTCGAGCTTGCCCACCTGGCGCAGCAGGCGCGCCATGCCGCTCTTGCCGGCCAGGCTGTCGGGATGCTCCTCGCCCAGCAGGCGCACGCGGATCTCGACGCTTTGCCGAAAGGCATCGAGGGCCTGCGTGCTGCGGCCATCCTTGCGGTACAGCTCGCCCAAACGGGCCAGGTCGCGCGCCAGCGGCAGGGCCACGGCGCGGCCCGGTTCCAGCTGCAGCGCCTGGCGCGCCTCGCCGATGGCGGCCAGCAAGGCGATTTCGCGGCTCGACTGCCAGGGGAAATAGCCGCCCGTCAGCCAGTGCAGGAAGGCTTCGAAGGTGCGCGTGAGGGAAAAGCGGTCGCCGCCCTGGTCGATGCGCACGGCCAGCTGCTCGCCGTAGGCAAAGGTTTTCGTCTGCTGCAGCTGCACTTCGTCGAAATAGCTGTCGAGGGCGATCTGCGGCAAGCCGTAGGAGGCACGCAGCAGGCGCTCGAACATGGGTTGGAAGCCGGCGATGCCCTTGTGCGCGTCGCCGCGGCGCCACTCGGCGCGCTGCGCCCCGTCGCCCATTTCTATGCGCGAGGGCAAGGGATACACGAGCAGCGGGCGCTGCTCGTCTTCGTGGCTGCGGCGGTATTCGATGGCCCGCGTGACGAGCGCGTCGACGCCTTCCAGGCTTTGCCGGTTCGGCGTGAAGACCACCACCAGCTTTTTCGGCAGCAGGGTGGTGCAGATGCCGGCGCTGTCCGTGCGCCCCGTGCGCGAATCGACCAGCACGTAGCGGAAATGCTGGGCCAGGGTATCGGCGAAGCAGCGGAACAGGGCCGGGCAGGTGTCGAACAGGTGATCCCAGCGCATCTGCGCCAGGCGCTCGCTGTAGCTGGCATCGAAGCGCCCCGCACGCATCAGGTACAGGGGACTGCCCTGGTCGACGCGCACCACGTACTGCTGCCAGTCGATGGCGTCGAGCACGCGCTGCGCCAGGGCCGCGTCGTCCGCGCCCTCGCCCGCGCCGCGCTGGCCGGCCGTCTCCAGGCCGATGCGCTCGAGCTGCTGGCGGCAAGCCTCGAAGAATTCCAGCACGCCCGGGCGTTCCTCGTGCTGCTCGAAATAATGGTGCAGGCCGGGCGCCTCCATGTCCCAGTCCAGCATCAGCACCGGCACGCTGGCGTTTTCGCGCCGCGCCAACAGCACGGCGATATTCGACAGCGCCATGGTGCGGCCCGTGCCGCCCTTGTAGGAATAGAAGGTGACGACTTCGCCAGGGGCGCTCAAAGGCGGCAGGGAGAGGCGTTGGCTTTCCATAACGGTACCTTTAACGTGATTAACGTGGAAAGTGAGGAGGCGGAACGGCGCGCCATTCCGGCGGAATCCCGGGCAGCACGAAGCGGCTGCAATCGTGGCCCGGCGGCGTGGACCGCTTGAGCAGGTGGTAATGCGTGGCGATGCGCTGCACGATGCGGTCGATGTCGGGCAGGTATTGCGGATTCGATTTCAGGTCGCCGCTGGCCAGGGTGTAGCCGGAAAAGTCGACGTACAGGCCCCACTCCGTGATCTGCTGCGGCAAGCCATCGGGATGGCGCGTCATGATGATGGGAATGATCAGATGGCTGGGCAATTCATACCAGGCGCGGCGCTCCTGCTCGATCAGTTGCATGGCAGCAAATTCCCGCCGCGTGTAACCGTGCGCTTCGTATTTCGGCGTGTACAGCACGATCATGCACACGCTCTGGCACATGGCGCGCGCCACGCGCAGGTCGATGTCGTCGCCGCCGCCCAGCTGCTCGCTGTCGATGAACAGGACTTCCTCGCGGTCCAGGTGCGGCTCCAGATAGCAGGCCAGGGCCTCGATGAGGTCATTCTTGAACTTGTTCATGAACGCATATTGGCCGTGTGCATAGCTCAAGAAACAGCCGTAGCGGATATCCATGGCATCCCCCTGTTCCCCGTGCGGCCTGCCACCGCCGCGCCTTGCTCCCACAAGGCATGAGGTCACTGTAAACCGCTGGGCAACGGCCTGTTTGCGCTGGCGCAAAGATGTGTCTGGCGTCCAGGACATTCCCGCTCACGCCAGAATATGGCGCAATCGTGCCGCAAGCTGGCATGGCCGGCGCGCAGGCAGCGCACGGCGCCCGCGCGCCATGCCATTGATTGCAAAGGGGAAATGCCCGGCACGCCAGCGCCGGGCGGGAAGCTTACTGCGCCCGGGCGGGCAGGTTGCGGAAGAATTCCACCACTTCGGCGGTGTCGCGCGTACGCTTGAACGGCGGCAGGCTTTGCCAGATGCGCTTGCCATATGGCTTGGAAATGAGGCGGGGATCGCAGATCATCAGCACGCCGCGGTCGCCCTCGTCACGGATCAGGCGGCCCGCGCCCTGCTTCAGGTTGATGATGGCTTCCGGCAGCGAGTGGTGCATGAAACCGTTCTTGCCCTGCTTTTCCATCACTTCGATGCGCGCCGCCAGCACCGGGTCGTCGGGCGGCGCGAACGGCAGCTTGTCGATGATGACCAGCGACAAGGCATCGCCGCGCACGTCGACGCCTTCCCAGAAGCTCTGGCTGCCGATCAGCACGCCATTGCCGGCCGCGCGGAACTGGTCCAGCAATTCCGTGCGGCCGCGGTCGCCCTGCACGAACAGGGGGAAGTCCAGCCCCCGCTTTTTAAATTCGTCGGCAAGGCGCTCGGCGGCCCGCTTGACGGCGCGCAAGGTGGTGCACAGGAAGAAGGTGCGCCCGCCCGCCGCCTCGATGATGGGCAAGGCGCAGTCGATGACGGCATCCGTGTAGCCCAGCGAATTGGGCTGCGGCAAGTTCTGCGGCACGAACAGCAAGCCCTGCTGCCCATAGTCGAACGGGCTCGGCCACGTATGCGACGGTTCGCCCGTCAAGCCCATCTGTTCCGAAAAATGCTTGAAATCGTTCTTCACGGCCAGGGTCGCCGACGTGAAGATCCAGCTGCGCGGCGTGCCTTCGCGCTGGTTGTTGAAGATGGGCGCGATCGACAATGGCGTTTTATGCAATTGCAGGGAACTGGAAAACGCTTCCACCCAGAACACGGCCTCTTCACCGGCCGCCACCTTGGCTTTCGGGTCGAACTTCCAGCCGCTCAGCTGCTGCGCCAGCTCGACGCCGCGCACGCGGCACTGTTCCAGCGTTTCCGCCCGTTCCGCCTGGGTTTCCAGCACGGCCACCATGCCATCGAGTTCGTCCTTGAGGGTGTCGAGCGCGGGGAAGAAATCGCTGGACGGGGCGATCTGCGGCAGGGACAGGCGCACGATATCCTGCGGGAACGTCAAGCGCAGGTCGCGCGCCGCCTTTTCCACCACCGTGACGGTCTTGGCCCAGTCGATGCCGCGCGCGTGCGCCAGGCCTTCGGCCAGCACGTCGCGGCACAGTTCCAGGATCTGCGACGTCGACACGGTATTGCCAAAGAACAAAGTGGCCGTGTCGGGCAGCTGGTGCGCTTCGTCGAAGATGATGGTGTTAGCCGAGGGCAGCAATTCGGCCACGCCCGTGTCCTTCAGGGCCACGTCGGCGAAGAACAGGTGGTGGTTGACCACCACCACGTCGGCCTGCTGGGCTTCCTTGCGGGCCTTCATGACGAAGCAGTCCTGGTAATACTGGCATTCGGCGCCCATGCAGGTGTCGCGCGTGGACGTCACCAGATTCCAGATCATGGCATTTTCCGGCACCTTGGCCAGTTCCGCCTTGTCGCCGGAGCTGGTCATCTTGATGAAACGCGAGATCTCACGGAGGTGGCCCACGTCGTCGCGCGACGTCATGCGCCCGTTCTGCAAGGTGCGTTCCAGGTGGTAATGGCAGACGTAGTTCGAGCGGCCCTTGAGCAGGGCCACGGAGACGGGCGCCTGCAGCGCGGCGCGCACGGTGGGGATGTCGCGCAGAAACAGCTGATCCTGCAAGTTCTTCGTGCCGGTGGAGACGATGGTCTTGCCGCCCCACATCAGGGCCGGCACCAGGTAGGCAAAGGTCTTGCCCGTGCCCGTGCCCGCCTCGGCGATCAGGGTGGTCTGGCTGTCGATGGCGCTGGCGATGGCTTTTGCCATCTCGGTCTGCGAACGGCGCGGCTTGTAGCTGCCCACGGCGGGACCGAGCGGGCCGCCGGCGCCAAACAGGCGTTCGATGTCGGCATCGTGCTTGCCAGGCGCAGCCTGCGGTTCGGCCGCGGCCTCGGGTGGCTGGCCGTCCTGGCTGGCTGGCATTAAATTGTGATCGGTCAAAATATACTTAAAGTGAAGGCAGGGCTGGACGCTACTGGCGTCCTTCAGGCTGGAACGTCGGGCACGAGTTGCATTTTCAGCAATGTAATGTGATCCTTCAGCTGCAGTTTGCGCTTTTTCAGGCGGCGCAATTGCAGTTCGTCATGGTGGCCATCGAGTATCAGCAACTCGATGACGGCGTCGAGGTCACGGTGTTCCACGTTCAGTTCAATCAGGCGCCGCTCTATATGCTGTGCATCGCTCATGTGTTGCATTCCAGGCAGTGTTGTTCAACAGGCGCGCGCAGCATGCGCAGGCAGCCATCTGCGCCGGGATCACCGGCGAGTGCATAGTTTAACCTGCCGCGCGGCTTAGGGCACGCCATTTCCGGCCTGCCCGCGCGGCGCGGCTCAATTTGCGGGTGGTACGGCCGGGGCTGGCGTGCTGGCCGCTGCCGCCGCGGCCTTGGCGGCCTTGGCATCCGCGTCGGCCTGGCGCTCGGCCAGGCGCTTCGCCACGCGCTTCTGGCGCTCCACGGCCTCGGCCTGCTTGCGCGCAAAGGCCGCTTCGCGGGCCGCCCGGCGCGGCGCCTCGGCCGCGTCGTCGGCGGCCTGTTTTTTCATTTTTGCCGCATACTCGGCCTCGCGCTCGGCCACGCTCTTGCCTTGCGGCTTGGGCGCTACCGGTTCCGGCGCCACCACCTTCACGGGCTTGGGCGTGGCGGCGGCGCGCTGTTCCGCGTCCAGGCGGGCCGTTTCCTGCGTCCTGGCCAGGTCCAGATCGCGCAGGCGCACGGATTCGGCACGCTTGAAATGATTCGCTTCCGCTTCGATGGCGCGCAGGCGCACCAGGGTCAGGCGGCGCTTTTCCTTGGCCTTGTCGAGGCAGTTATTCACGAAAAACTTGCTGTAGCACTCCTGCTCGCGCGCGGCATACTCGTTTTCCGCCGCCTCGCGTTCGCCGGCCGCCTGTTTCAGCTTGGCGTCCGCTTCCTCGACGGAAAGCGTGGCAGGCACTTGCGGCGCGCCCACTTCATCCAGTGCGACGCTGCCCTGGTGGGCACAGGCGGCCAGGGCCAAGGCCAGGCCCGCGCCCGCTGCCAGCTTCCATAATGTTTTTGCCATGATCTTCATTCTTCCTGCCTCAAACGATCGCGTCGGCCGCGCCGCGCTGTTCTTTTTCCATGTATTCGCGCGATTGCATCTCGATGATACGCGAAACGGTACGGTGAAACTCGTTGGCCAGCATGCCGTTCGTGTACAACTGCTCGGGCGGCACTTCGGCCGACATGATCAGCTTGACCTTCTGGTCATAGAAGACGTCGATCAGCCACGTGAAGCGGCGTGCCTCGGACGACTGCGCCGCCGACATGGCCGGTATCCCGGACAATATCACTGTATGGAAGCGGCTGGCGATTTCCAGGTAATCATTTTGCGAGCGGGGGCCGCCGCACAGGGTGGCGAAGTCGAACCAGATGATGCCGCCGGCGCGGCGCAGGCAGTGGATTTCGCGGCTCTCGATGCGGATGCGCGCATCTTCGTCGGCCGTCTCGGCGATGCGCGCGTAGGCGTCGCGCAGGGCCTTGTCGGTGGCCGCGCCCAGCGGCGTGTAGTAGCTTTCCACCTGCTCCAGCGCCCGGCCGCGGTAGTCCACGCCCGCGTCGACGTTCATCACGTCGAGCTTTTCCTTCAACAGCGCGATGGTCGGCAGCATGCGGTCGCGGTGCAGGCCGTCCGGGTACAGCAGGTCGGGGTCGTAATTCGAAGTCATGATGAAGGACACGCCGTTGTCGAACAGGGCCGACAGCAGGTTGTACAGGATCATCGCGTCGGCGATGTCCGAGACGTGGAATTCATCGAAACAGATGAGGCGGTATTTCTTGGCGATGCGCTTGGCCACTTCGTCGAGCGGGTCGGCCACGCCCTTCAATTCATCGAGCTGCTGGTGCACGCCGCGCATGAATTCATGGAAGTGCAGGCGCGTCTTGCGCACCACGGGCACCACCGAATAGAAGCTATCCATCAGGAACGACTTGCCGCGCCCCACCCCGCCCCACATGTACACGCCCTTCGGCACGGCGGGACGGTTGATCAGGCGCTTGAAGGTGCTCGAGCGCGCGCCCTTGTAGGCCACCCACTCGTCATAGCACAGCTGCAGGCGGTCGACCGCGCGCCGCTGGGCGGCATCGGCCTTGAAATCACGCTTCTGCAACGCGTGCTGGTAAAACTCTTCAACGTTCATGGGATTCGATTCAACAGGGATTCTTGACATAGCGCAAACGGGCCGGCAAGGCAGAAACTGCTTTGCCGGCCCGCTGCGAGGTACTGTAGCGCTTAGAAGTTCAGCGTACGCTTGTCTACCGCCAGTGCCGCTTCCTTGGTCGCTTCGGACAGGGATGGGTGAGCGTGGCAGATGCGCGCGATGTCTTCGGCCGACGCCTTGAATTCCATCGCCACGACGGCTTCGGAAATCAGTTCGGACGCCATCGGGCCGACGATGTGCACGCCGAGGATTTCATCGGTGGTCGCATCGGCCAGGAATTTCACCATGCCCGAGGTGTCGCCCAGCGCGCGCGCACGGCCGTTGGCCATGAACGGGAAGGTGCCGGCCTTGTAGGCGATGCCTTCGGCCTTCAGGGTTTGCTCGGTCTTGCCGACCCACGCGATTTCCGGCGAGGTGTAGATGACCCAAGGGATGGTGTTGAAGTTGGTGTGACCGTGCTGGCCGGCGATACGCTCGGCCACGGCAACGCCTTCTTCTTCCGCCTTGTGCGCCAGCATCGGGCCGCGCACGACGTCGCCCACTGCCCACACGTTCGGCAGGTTGGTCTTGCAGTCGCCGTCGACGGCGATGAAGCCGCGTTCGTCCAGCTGCAGGCCGACCTTGTCGGCGCCCAGGCCATTCGTGTTCGGCGTGCGGCCGATCGAGATGATCAGCTTGTCGAACACGGCTTTTTGCGCTTCGCCCTTGGCGTCCACGAATTCCACGGTGACGTCTTTCTTGCCTGGCGTGATCGCGCCGATCTTGCAGCCGAGGTTGATCTTCAAGCCTTGCTTGGTGAACAACTTCGACGCTTCCTTGGCGATCTGCTCGTCCACGGCGCCCAGGAAGACCGGCAGGCCTTCCAGCACGGTGACGTCGGCACCCAGGCGGCGCCAGACGCTGCCCATTTCCAGGCCGATCACGCCGGCACCGATGACGCCCAGCTTGGCTGGAACGGCGTCGATGGCCAGTGCGCCCGTGTTCGACAGGATCAGTTTCTCGTCGAATGGTGCGCCCGGCAGTTCGCGCGCGTTCGAACCCGTGGCGATGACCACGTGCTTGGCGCTCAGGGTTTCGTTGGCTTCGCCCGTCACGCTGATTTCATACGCGCCGGCGGCGGCAGCAGCGAAAGCGGCACGGCCGTGGAAGAAGGCGATCTTGTTCTTCTTGAACAGATACAGGATGCCGTCGTTGTTTTGCTTGACGACGGTGTCCTTGCGCTTGAGCATCTGGCCCAGGTTCAGCTTCAGGCCGGCGACGTCGATGCCGTGCTCGGCAAAGCTGTGGCCCGCGTGTTCGAAATGCTCGGACGATTGCAGCAGCGCTTTCGACGGGATGCAGCCCACGTTGGTGCAGGTACCGCCAGGCGCGGCGCCGCCCTTGGCGTTCGACCACTCGTCGACGCAAGCGACGGAAAAGCCCAGCTGCGCTGCGCGGATGGCGGCGATGTAGCCGCCAGGGCCCGCACCGATGACAACTACGTCAAATTGTTTAGTACTCATGTTTTGTTATTCCAATCTCTTCGTCTGGTACGAAAATCCACAATAGAAGGTAAATCGCCACGCCGAAGCCGAAGGTCAATGTAAACAGGACGAACACCAGGCGCCAGATCCACGACTCCATGCCGGAAGCCTGCCCCAGGCCGCCGCATACGCCGCCAAGCCAGCGGTCGTTGCGCGAACGGCGCAGGCGGTTGAATTCCTGCACCAGGTCGTTCGAAGGCGCGGAGCCGGAGGGGCTGTCCGCCTTGTCCAGGTTGATATTGCTCAAGAGCTTGGCTTTCGCTTGCGCGAATTCCGCCTCGCTCAGGGCGCCCGCCAGGTGCAGCTCGTGCAGACGCTTGATTTCTTCAGAGACGTTCATGGGAATCCTCTTTCATTGAGATCAGCCAGCTGCGTCTTCTGGCAGGGGTAGCAACTACATTGCCCCGGCGGCTACGCCGGGGGACTACGGTGCTTACAGGTCCAGCAGCAGGCGTGCAGGATCTTCCAGCGCTTCTTTCATCGCCACCAGGCCCAGGACGGCTTCGCGGCCGTCGATGATGCGGTGGTCGTAGGACATGGCCAGGTAGTTCATCGGACGCACCACGATCTGGCCGTTTTCGACGACGGCGCGGTCCTTGGTCGCATGCACGCCCAGGATGGCCGATTGTGGCGGGTTGATGATCGGGGTCGACAGCATGGAACCGAAGGTGCCGCCGTTCGAGATCGAGAAGGTACCGCCCGTCAGGTCGTCCAGGGTCAGCTTGCCTTCCTTGGCTTTCGCGCCGAATTCACCGATTTTTTTCTCGATGTCGGCGATCGACAGCTGGTCCGCGTTGCGGATGATAGGCACGACCAGGCCGCGCGGCGAACCGACGGCGATGCCGATGTCGAAGTAGCCGTGGTAGACGATGTCGTTGCCGTCAACGGAAGCGTTGATGATCGGGAACTTTTTCAGGGCGGCGACGGCGGCCTTGACGAAGAAGGACATGAAGCCCAGCTTGACGCCGTGCTCTTTCTCGAACTTGTCCTTGTACTTGTTGCGCAGGTCGATGACCGGCTGCATGTTCACTTCATTGAACGTGGTCAGGATGGCGTTCGTCGATTGCGACTGCAGCAGGCGCTCGGCGATACGTGCGCGCAGGCGGCTCATCGGCACGCGCTCTTCCGGACGGTCGCCCAGGTTGGCGGCGGCAGGTGCGGCCACTTGCTGCAGTGCTGGCTTGGCAGCGGCTGGCGCCAGTGGCGCAACGGCAGGCTTGGCGGAAGCGGCCAGGGCGTCGCCCTTGGTCACGCGGCCATCCTTGCCCGAACCGGCGACGTCGCCAGCGGACAGGCCTTTTTCGGACAGGATCTTGGCGGCGGCAGGCATGGCCACGTCACCCTTGGTGGCAGCGGCAGGTGCCGATGCGGTGGCGGCGTCCTGGGCAGCGGCAGCCAGGGCTGGCGCGGCAACGGCCGACACTTCCATCGGGCTGACCTTGGCCGAACCGTCGGTGTCGATGATGGCGATGACTTCGCCGGCAACGACGGTGGCGCCGTTATCCTTGATGATCTGGATGATCACGCCAGCGGCCGGCGCAGGCAGTTCCAGGACCACTTTGTCGGTTTCGATATCGATCATGTTTTCGTCGCGCGCGACTGGTTCGCCGACTTTCTTGTGCCACGCCAGCAGGGTTGCTTCAGCAACCGATTCCGACAACTGGGGAACTTTGACTTCGATTTGTGCCATGTAAAACTCCGTTTATTTTGTTATTGCGGCGCCGCCCCTGCGTAGCAAGAGCGGCGCTCCGTCATCATCTAGTTGATCAGGCGCAATGCACATCGCACGGCGCCCGTTATCCTTACTTACTTGGTAAGGATAAAGCCCTTCAGCTTCGAGAACGCTGTTTCCAGCAGGTCTTTTTGCTGGGCGTAGTGCTTGTCATAGTAACCGACAGCAGGCGACGCCGAAGCAGGACGGCCGGCGTAGGCCAGACGCTGACCCGATTCCAGGCCTTCGAAGATGTTGTGCTGGATCTGGAACCAAGCGCCCTGGTTTTGCGGCTCGTCCTGTGCCCAGACGACTTCGACCAGGTTCGGGAACTTCTTCAGTTCAGCAGCAAACGACTTGTGCGGGAACGGATACAGCTGTTCCAGGCGCACGATGGCCGTGTCGGTCTGGCCGCGGGTCTTGCGTGCGTTGACCAGGTCGTAGTAGACCTTGCCCGAGCAGGCGATGACGCGCTTGACTTTCTTGGCATCGATTTTCTCGTCGACTTCGCCGATGACGGTCTGGAAACCGCCCTTGGCCAGCTCGGTCAGCGGCGAACCGGCGTCCTTGTTGCGCAGCAGCGACTTCGGCGTCAGGATGACCAGCGGCTTGCGGAACTGGCGCACCATCTGGCGGCGCAGCAGGTGGAAGATCTGCGAAGCCGTCGTCGGCTGCACCACTTGCATGTTGTTGTCTGCGCACAGCTGCAGGAAGCGTTCCGGACGCGCGGACGAGTGCTCGGGACCCTGGCCTTCGTAACCGTGCGGCAGCATCATGACCAGGCCCGAAGCGCGGCCCCACTTCACTTCGCCGGAGCTGATGAACTGGTCGATCACCACTTGCGCGCCGTTGGCGAAGTCGCCGAACTGGGCTTCCCAGATCGTCAGGGTGTTCGGTTCAGCGGTCGAGTAGCCGTATTCGAAGGCCAGTACGGCTTCTTCGGACAGCACCGAGTCGATGACGGTGAACGGTGCCTGGTTGTCCGACACGTTTTGCAGCGGAATGTAGGTACCGGCATCCCAGCGCTCGCGGTTCTGGTCATGCAGCACGGCGTGGCGGTGCACGAAGGTGCCGCGGCCCGCATCCTGGCCCGTCAGACGGATGGCGTAGCCGGACGATACCAGCGAAGCGTAGGCCAGGTGTTCGCCCATGCCCCAGTCCAGGTTCATTTCGCCGCGGCCCATGGTGGCGCGGTCGCCCAGGACCTTCTCGACCAGCGAGTGGACCTTGAACTCTTCCGGCACGGTGGTGATGCGCGCGGCCAGGCGTTTCAGTTCCGTCATCGGCACGGCCGTGTCGGCCGAGTCGGTCCATTTCTTGTTCAGGAACGGCAGCCAGTCGACGGCATACTTGTTCTTGAAGTTCGAGATGACCGGATCGACGGTGTGCTTGCCGGCGTCCATGGCGTCGCGGAAGGCGGCTACCATCTTGTCGCCGCCATCGGCAGGGATCACGCCTTGCGCCACCAGCTTGTCCGCGTACAGCTTGCGGGTGCCCGGATGCTGGCCGATGCGCTTGTACATCAGCGGCTGCGTCAGTGCCGGCGTATCCTGCTCGTTGTGACCCAGCTTGCGGTAGCAGATGATGTCGAGGACGATGTCCTTCTTGAATTCCATGCGGTAGTCGAGCGCGATCTGCGTCGCCAGTACCACGGCTTCCGGATCATCGGCGTTGATGTGCAGGACCGGTGCTTCGATCATCTTGACGACGTCCGAGCAGTACAGGGTCGAGCGCGAGTCGCGCGGGTCCGAGGTGGTGAAACCGATCTGGTTGTTGATCACGATATGCACCGTGCCGCCCGTGCCGTAGCCGCGGGTCTGCGCCAGATTCAGCGTTTCCATGACCACGCCCTGGCCGGCGAAAGCGGCATCGCCGTGCACCAGGATAGGCAGCACTTGCGCTCCGTGCACGTCGCCGCGGCGGTCCATGCGGGCCTTGACGGAACCTTCGACCACAGGGTTGACGATTTCCAGGTGCGACGGGTTGAACGCCAGCGACAGGTGGACCGGGCCGCCTGCGGTGGAGATGTCCGACGAGAAGCCTTGATGGTACTTCACGTCGCCGGCCGGCAGGTCGTCGCCATGCTTGCCTTCGAATTCTTCGAACAGTTCCTGTGGCGCCTTGCCCAGGGTGTTCACCAGCACGTTCAGACGGCCGCGGTGGGCCATGCCGATGACGATTTCCTGCACGCCTTTTTCGCCGGCGCGCTGGATGGTTTCATCCATCGAGGCGATGAAGGTTTCGCCGCCTTCCAGGGAGAAGCGCTTCTGGCCCACGTAACGGGTGTGCAGATAGCGTTCCAGGCCTTCAGCCGCGGTCAGGCGGTCGAGGATGTGGATTTTTTTCTCTGGGGTGAAATTCGGGGTGGAGCGGATCGATTCCAGTTTCTCCTGCAGCCAGCGCTTTTCGGCCGGGTCGGAGATGTACATGAATTCGGCACCGATCGAGCGCGTGTAGGTGTCGCGCAGGTAGTTCAGCAGATCGCGCAGGGTGGCGGTCTCGGGGCCAAAATAGGTGTTGCTGATGTTGAACACGGTGTCCATGTCCGCATCGGTGAAGCCGTAGAAGCTCGGCTCCAGTTCCGGGATCATCGGACGTTCCTGGCGCTGCAGCGGGTCCAGGTTGGCCCAGTGCGTGCCCAGGTAGCGGTAAGCGGCGATCAGCTGGGTAGCGGCGACGCGCTTGCGGCCCATTTCGGCATCGAAGGAAGCGGTGACTGTGCGGATCGGGCCTGCTTTTGCGCGCTCGGCGAACGAGGCGACGACGGAGGCATGCGCCACGTCAGGCTTGTTGGTGCCATCGACGGCAGGCACGTGCTGCATCGCGTCGAAGTAGGAACGCCAGTTATCGGGTACCGAGCCTGGGTTGTTCAGATATGCCTCGTACAGGTCTTCCACGTACGGAGCATTCCCACCAAACAGGTAGGAGTTGGTCGTTAATTGCTGCATATATTGCTCACCTTTCTTCGCGTTTCGCGAGGAATTAGCGGGTTAATCTAACCTTCCGCGACACGGCCTGACCGGTTAGCGGATTGCACATCAAGTTGTGGGGAAGGGCTTTTTTATTGCACCAGCATTCTGCATACCGTCATTTAGAATAGCACGCGGTATTGTAACGCAACAACCGCTAGTTGAATTTTATTTGGCAAGCAAATGTAAGCTGTGTTGTTGATTTTCCCGGGCCGGGAGGGCCGTACTGTTGCGCTTACGCGATTCCGCCCTCGGCCCCGGCGCGGCGCTGGCGCGCAAGTGGTCTGCCTGACAACTGCGGGGCGGCGATGGCCGCCAGCCATTTCGGATCGCGGGCAAACCACTCCACCAGAAAGTCCAGCATGGTGCGCAGCAAGGGCGACATGTGCTGGCGCGACGTATAGATGCCGTAGATGCCCATGTCCTGCGGCGCGTAGGCGGGCAGCAGTTCCACCAGCTGCCCGCTGGCGATCAGCGGCGCGGCCGAATAGCGGGGCTGCATGGCGATGCCCGCCCCCGCCGCCGTCGCCACCAGCAGCACCAGCGACTCATTCGCCGACAGGCGCCCGCTGACGGGCACAGTGAGCACTTCCCCCTGGTGCGTGAACTGCCACAGGCTCTTGCCAAAATACGTATAAGTGAGGCAATTGTGCAGGGCCAGGTCTTCCACCCGGCGCGGCGTACCGTGCGCCGCCAGGTACGATGGTGCGGCGCACACCACCGAGGCGCAGCTGGCCAGCTGGCGCGCGATCAGGTTCGGTTCGAGCGCGTTCGTGATGCGGATCGCCAGGTCGATACGCTGCTCCACCAGGTTGACGGCGCGGTTTTCCATCTGCAGGTCGACGGCGGCGCGGGGATAACGCTGCAGGTAAGCGGTCACTGCGCCTGCCAGCGCCGTCTGCGCCAGCGATTGCGAGCACGTAATGCGCAACAATCCCTGCGGCGTGTCGGCCCCTTCCGGTGCCGCCACGGCCATGGCGTCCGCCACCTCCAGCATCTGCCGGCAGCGCGCCAGGGTGGCGTCGCCCGCATCCGTCAGGCTCAAACGGCGCGTGGTGCGATGCAGCAGGCGCGCCCCCGCCCACTGCTCCATCTCGGCCAGGTAGCGTGTCACCATGGCACGCGACATGTCGAGCGCCTCGCTGGCGGCGACCATGCTGCCGCGCTCGGCGATAGCGACAAACACTTGTGCGGCGGTGATGCGGTCCATGCGGCCCTCCCTTGATTCATCCGATTCATGCAACTAAGTATTGCAATCTACCCTATTTCCCCCGCCTGGTCGAAAGGATACTATGCGGAAAAGTATCTAATAACGAAAGAATAATATGCTTGCTTGCGCCGCCCGCCCTTTCCGCACGCTGGAAACCTTTCATCTGGATGTGCTGGGCCGCGCGCCGTCGACTTCTCTGCTGCTGAGCGGCGTAGCCGATGCCATCCTCGTCAATGCCCAGTTCCTGCGCGACGATGCGGCGCAGTTAGCGCACACCATCGCCGCCAGCGGCAAGCGCCTGACCACCATCTATATCAGCACGGCCGAACCGCAAGCGTATTTTGGCCTGGGCGTGCTGCAGCACGCCTTTCCGCAAGCCCGCATCCTCGCCAGCGGCGCCACGGTCGAGGCGATCCGCCGCCAGGCGGGCGCCAGGGTCGCCCACTGGGGCGGCATCCTCAAGCACAATGCGCCGCGCTGCATCGTCCTGCCCCAGCCTTATGATGACGCCAGCGTGCCGCTGGAAGGCCGGCACGTCGATCTGCGCCAGCTGGAAGCGGCGCTCCAGTAGGACACGCCTGATTTACAGGGCCGACAGGAAACGCTCATAGTCTTGCGCGCTGCGCGCCAGCCGCTCGGCATAGCCCACCTCCTTCGGCCCGTCTTCCGCGCCATAGAAGGCAAAGAAGCGGCGATTGTCGGCACCGATGTACGCCAGGGTGACATCGAACGGCGCCAGCAGCTGCGCCAGGGTGACGTGCCACTTGCCTTCCGGCGTGAAATCCTCCTGGCGGATGCCCGCCGTGACCGCCAGCGCCACCTTGCGGCCCTTGAAGGCGTCGCCGCCCGAGCCGTAGGCCCAGCCGTACGCCAGCACGTCATCGAGCCACTTCTTCAGCAAGGGCGGACAGTTGAACCAGTACACGGGGAACTGCAAGACCACATTGGCGTGCGCTTCCACCAGCGCCTGTTCGCGCGCCACATCGATGTTTCCGTCGGGATAAGCCGCATGCACATTGTGGATGGTGTAGCGGTCGGGATACTGCGCCAGCTCCTGCAGCCAGCGCTTGTTGGCCACCGAGGTGGCGAGGGAGGGATGGAAGACGATAACGAGGGTTTTCATGAGGCTGCTTTCCTGAATATGGGATGGGCGCACCGGGCCCGCATTCGCAGGAAAGCAGGCAAGCCGGTACCCTGCCCCCAGGCGCGCGCTCGCGCCTCCAGAGGCAGAAACAGCATAGCCACAGTGAGTACTTTTCACAAGTACGCACATTTACTACCCATACAGTAAGAAAAGTAAGCAACCTAAAACCAAGAAACCCCTGGCATGCATTCGCGCATGCGGATCAGCCTGGCTGGTGCCGCTCGCCCCATTCGCACAGGGTGTTGAGCACGGGAATCAGCGATGCACCCTTGCTGGAGAGGAAATACTCCACCTTGGGCGGCACCTGCGGGTATTCCTTGCGCACGATCAAGGCATCGGCTTCCAGCTCCTTCAGCACGACGCTGAGGGTCTTGAAGGCGATGCCGCCGAGATGGCGCTTGAGCTCGTTATGCCGCAGCACGGTGTTTCCCGCCAGCGCATACAGGATCAGCATCTTGTATTTGCCGCCGATCAGCGACAGGGTATAGCCGAACCCCGTATCGCCCAGGGCCACGCCGCTGGGCGCGCATGTTTCTTCGTTCATCACGTTCTGCTTCTTGGTTGACCGGGCCCCGAGCATACCAGCCCGGCCGCCTGGCCTGTAACCGGTGATGCCGGCACGCATAAAAAAAGCGAGCCCGCAGGCTCGCTTTCGTGCGCCGGGCCCGCAGGCCCGGCAGGAACACTACGCGCTAACTTAAGCGCGCTTGTCCAGAGGCAGCACTTCGCGGGTCGTCGAACCGACGAACAGCTGACGTGGACGGCCGATTTTTTGCTCTGGATCGGCGATCATTTCGTTCCACTGGGCGATCCAGCCGATGGTGCGGGCCATGGCGAAGATACCGGTGAACAGCGACACGGGGATGCCCAGCGCCGATTGCAC
This sequence comes from Janthinobacterium sp., assembly GCF_009923995.1. Classification (GTDB taxonomy): domain Bacteria; phylum Pseudomonadota; class Gammaproteobacteria; order Burkholderiales; family Burkholderiaceae_D; genus Janthinobacterium. Next base: position 75,807 of record NZ_RFSK01000005.1, read on the forward strand.
GATGCCCGAGTAGAAGTCGACGTTCGGGTACAGTTTGCGCGAGACGAAGTATTCGTCGTTCAGTGCAATCTTTTCCAGTTCCATCGCCAGCTTGAACAATGGGTCGTCTTGCAGGCCCAGTTCGTTCAGCACTTCGTAGCAGGTTTCACGCATCAGCTTGGCGCGCGGGTCGAAGTTCTTGTACACGCGGTGGCCAAAGCCCATCAGCTTGACGCCGGAGTTCTTGTCCTTGACTTGCTCGATGAAGGCAGGGATGTTCTCGACGGTGCCGATTTCCTTCAGCATGTTCAGTGCCGCTTCGTTGGCGCCGCCGTGGGCAGGGCCCCACAGGCAGGCGATGCCGGCAGCGATACAGGCGAACGGGTTGGCGCCCGACGAACCGGCCAGGCGGACGGTCGATGTCGAAGCGTTTTGCTCGTGGTCTGCGTGCAGGATCAGGATGCGGTCCAGGGCGCGCACCAGCACGTCGTTGACCTTGTAGTCTTCGCACGGGTTGGCGAACATCATGTGCATGAAGTTGGCGCTGTACGACAGGTCGTTGCGCGGGTACGTGAACGGCTGGCCGATCGAGTACTTGTAGGTCATGGCGACCAGGGTCGGCATCTTGGCGATCAGGCGGATGGCCGACACTTCGCGGTGACGCGGGTCGTTGATGTCCAGCGAATCATGGTAGAACGACGCCAGCGCGCCGACGGTGCCGACCAGGATCGACATCGGATGCGCGTCGCGGCGGAAGCCACGGAAGAAGAATTGCATCTGCTCGTGCACCATCGTGTGCTTGGTCACGGTGTCGACGAACTTGGCTTTCTGCGCCGCGTTCGGCAGTTCGCCGTTCAGCAGCAGGTAGCACGATTCCATGAAGTCGGCGTTGACGGCCAACTGTTCGATCGGGTAACCGCGGTACAGCAGTTCGCCCTTGTCGCCATCGATGTAGGTGATCGACGAATTGCACGAGGCGGTCGACATAAAGCCTGGGTCGTAGGTGAACTTGCCGCTACCGGCGTACAGTTTGCGGATGTCGATGACGTCCGGGCCAACCGTGCCTTTGTAGATTGGAAATTCAAGCGATGGGCTGCCATCGGAGAACGACAGGGTAGCTTTTGTGTCAGAGATATTCATGGGCTCTTCCTTCTCGGGAGTGAGTCGAAATTAAAATCAAAAATTCTGGCTGCAATTCGCACCGCAATTCGGCAGTGCTACAGCGCGCCACTCGCACCGCTTGCAATATATCGCCCAGGCGTCTAGGCAATGCGCAGTCGTTGCAGCAGTGCGCGCACATGCGGCAGATCGACTTCGCCTTCCGGCTCTTTACGGGCCAGTACCAGATCCATTAACGCATTGTCCGACAAATCCAGCAAACGCGTCAGCGCGTCAACTTCTTCATCGGTCAATTCGGTTTCATACGCATCGAGAAAACGGGTCAGGATAATGTCGTTTTCCAGCAGGCCACGGCGTGAACGCCAGCGCAGGCGGGCGCGGTTGGCCGGGTCGGCCTGATGCGAGGACAAAATTGATTCTGTCATTTGGTTTACCACTTTACGTGTGCCTTGCGGCACGGTGCTGCTTTGCAGGCGCCGCCCGGCAGAAAGGGAGCATACTCCCTTCCCGGAAACGGCGCCCGGCGGACGCGATTTGACGGATCAGATCGCGCGGCGGACCATCAATTCCTTGATCTTGCCAATCGCCTTGTTCGGGTTCAACCCTTTCGGGCAGACGTCGACACAGTTCATGATCGAGTGGCAGCGGAACAGACGGTACGGATCTTCCAGGTTGTCCAGACGCGCGCCCGTGGCTTCGTCGCGCGAATCGGCGATGAAGCGGTAGGCTTGCAGCAGGCCGGCAGGACCGACGAATTTGTCCGGATTCCACCAGAACGACGGGCACGACGTGGAGCAGCAGGCGCACAGGATGCACTCGTACAGGCCATCGAGCTCTTCGCGCTGTTCCGGCGACTGCAGGCGCTCTTTTTCAGGCGGGATCGAGTCGTTGATCAGGAACGGCTTGATCGAATCGTACTGCTTGAAGAATTGCGTCATGTCGACGATCAGGTCGCGGATGACCGGCAGGCCTGGCAGGGGGCGCAGCACGATAGGCTCGCTCAGCTCGTTCAGGTTGGTGGTGCAGGCCAGACCGTTCTTGCCGTTGATGTTCATCGCGTCCGAACCGCACACGCCTTCGCGGCACGAGCGGCGCAGGGCCAGCGAGTCATCGACGTCCGCCTTGATGCGCTGCAGTGCGTCGAGCAGCATCTTGTCGGTATCTTTCAGTTCGACCGTCAGGTCTTGCATGTACGGCTTGGCATCCTGGTCGGGATCGTAGCGGTAGATTTTAAATTTGAGAGTGCGTGCCATGGTATAGCCTTAGAAAGTACGTGGTTTCGGTTTGAAGGTATCTACCGTCAGCGGCTTGGTCACGACTGGCTTGTATTCCAGTCGGTTGCCTTCCGAATACCACAGCGTGTGCTTCATCCAGTTGTCGTCGTCGCGTTGCGGGTGGTCGTCCTGGGCGTGGGCGCCGCGCGATTCCTTGCGGGCTGCTGCCGAGACGATGGTCGCTTTCGCCGTTTCGATCAGGTTGTCCAGTTCCAGCGCTTCCACGCGGGCCGTGTTGAAGACCATCGACTTGTCCTTGAACGAGACGTGCTTGCGGCGCTCGTCCAGCTTCATGATTTCCTCGACGCCCTTGTTCAGCATTTCGTCCGTACGGAACACGCCGCAGTACTTCTGCATCGTGGCACGGATGTCGTTCGCCACGCCTTGCACGGTTTCCGTGCCGGTCGAGTTTTCCAGGCGCTGCAGGCGGCCCATGGCGAAATCGGCGGCGTCGGCTGGCAAAGGCTTGTTTTCCTTGGCTTTCAGGCCGCTGTTGACGATGTGGTTGCCGGCCGCGCGGCCGAAGACCACCAGGTCCAGCAGCGAGTTCGTGCCCAGGCGGTTGGCGCCGTGCACGGAGACGCAGGCGCATTCGCCGATGGCGTACAGGCCGTTGACGACTTTCGCCGAATTATCCGGACCGGTCGGGGTGACGACCTGGCCGTGGATGTTCGTCGGGATACCGCCCATCTGGTAGTGAATCGTCGGCACGACAGGAATCGGTTCCTTGGTGGCGTCGACGTTGGCGAACTTGTGGCCGATTTCCAGGATCGAGGGCAGGCGCTTGGCGATGGTGTCGGCGCCGATATGGCGCAGGTCCAGCATCACGTGGTCCTTGTTCGGACCGCAGCCGCGGCCTTCCTTGATTTCCTGGTCCATCGAACGCGACACGAAGTCGCGCGGCGCCAGATCCTTCAGGGTCGGCGCATAGCGCTCCATGAAGCGTTCGCCTTCGCTATTGATCAGGATGCCGCCTTCGCCGCGCACGCCTTCAGTGATCAATACGCCCGCGCCGGCCACGCCGGTCGGGTGGAACTGCCAGAATTCCATGTCCTGCAGCGGCAGGCCGGCGCGTGCCGCCATGCCCATGCCGTCGCCGGTGTTGATGAAGGCATTCGTCGACGCGGCGAAGATGCGGCCTGCGCCGCCCGTTGCCATGACCGTCGTTTTTGCTTCCAGGATCATGCATTCGCCGGTTTCCATTTCCAGCGCGACAACACCGATCACGTCGCCGTCGGCGTCACGGATCAGGTCGAGTGCCATCCATTCGACGAAGAAATGCGTACGGGCGCGCACGTTGCGCTGGTACAGGGTGTGCAGCAGGGCGTGACCGGTACGGTCGGCGGCCGCGCAGGCGCGCTGCACGGGCTTTTCGCCGAAGTGGGCCGTGTGGCCGCCGAACGGACGCTGGTAGATGGTGCCGTCCGGGTTGCGGTCGAATGGCATGCCGAAGTGTTCCAGCTCGTAGACGACTTTCGGTGCTTCGCGGCACATGAATTCGATGGCATCCTGGTCGCCCAGATAGTCGCCACCCTTGACGGTGTCGAACATGTGCCAGAACCAGTTGTCTTCGGCCATGTTGCCGAGCGACGCGCCGATACCGCCCTGCGCCGCCACGGTGTGCGAGCGGGTCGGGAAAACTTTCGAGAGTACTGCGACGTTCAGGCCGGCTTCAGCCAGCTGCAAGGACGCGCGCATGCCGGAACCGCCGGCGCCAACGATTACCGCATCAAAGCGGCGGGTAGGGATTGCAGATTTATATGCTGCCACGATTACACACTCCAGAGTATCTGTACCGTCCAGCCGGCACAAGCGATCAACCACAGCATGGTGGCAATTTGCAGGGTCAGACGGAGGCCAGCGCTTTTCACGTAGTCCATCCAGATGTCGCGTACGCCGACCCATGCGTGGTAGAACAGCGCCAGGAAGGTCACCAGGCTGAACAATTTAAACCATTGCTGCGCGAACAGACCAGCCCAGCCTTCATAGCTGAAGTTGCTGCCGGTCAGGAAAGAAATCAGCAGGATGGCAACGTAGGCCACCATGACGATGGCGGTGACGCGTTGCGCCAGCCAATCGCGCAAGCCGTAATGGGCACCGACGACGAGGCGTTTCGGTCCGATATTATTGTCTGCCATTATTAAAATACTCCAAACAGTTTCAAAGCGACCAATGCCGTCAACACCAGGCTCACCACCAGCACCGAGCTGGCGGTCTTGCGTGCCGAGTCTTTTTCGATGGCGACGTGCACATCCATGAACAGGTGGCGGATACCGGCGCAGAAGTGGTGCAGGAAGGCCCAGACCAGACCCAGGGTGATCAGCTTGACGAACCAGTGCGAGGCGATGCCCTGGAAGTAGGCGAAGGACATTTCGGAACGCAGGCTCAGTTCCAGCATGTACAGGATGCACGGCAGCAGGGCGAAAATGATGAAACCGCTGATGCGATGCAGGATCGAGACGATGGCGCCGACAGCCATGCGGTAGTTCGACAATTCGGTAACATGGATGTTACGGAATTGCGGCCGTTCTTTTTTTGGTACTTCTCTTACGGCTTCAGACATAACAAAAACCTCCCCTTTGAATTTCAACTAAATATTGAAGCCGCGATTTTCGCCGATTTTCGCAACCCATACCAATATCTATTGTTACATATAACCAAAATGGTTTTTTACTACAAAATACCGCGCTACTTTCCGTAGTTCACGTAATTTAATTACAGAATCGCCGGTAAAGCACAGCCCGCCGGGGCTGGCCATGCTTTACCTGCGCGTTCTGCTGTCTCCCATGCCCGCCTTGCGGCAGGCACGTTCAAGCGATGCACTTCAGCCTTGCAGCCTGTTCGGGCGCCCGCGGGCGCCCCGCTGCTTCAGCTGAGTTCATTCTGATAGTGATGGCGACTCGTCAGGTACAAGCCCCGGCGCAGTTCGACCGGCTTGTCGCCGTAGGTAAACGACACGCGCTCGGAACTGAGCAAGGGCGTGCCGAGGTCGATGTTCAACAGCTGCGCGGCGCCCGCATCGGCGCAGACGGCGCGGATCTGCTCGGACGCGCGGATCATGCGCGTGCCAAATTCCGTTTCAAACAGGCCATACATGGGGCCCTTGTACTCCACCAGGCGCTCGGCCGTGAGTCCCTTGAAGATCAGGCCGGGCAGCCACAGCTCCTCGACAATGGTGGGGATGCCGTCGAAATACTGCACGCGCTTGATGAAGATGACGGCATCGCCGGACTTCAGGTCCATCAGGCGCGCCACGTCGGCCGGCGCGCGCACGCGCTTGACCTCGATAAATTTGCTTTCCGGATAATGCGGCACCCCTTCGTCCGGCACCAGGCGCAGGAAGCGGAAATGCGCGCGCGCCTCGTGGTGGGTGGAGACGAAGGTGCCCTTGCCCTGCCGGCGCATGACGAGGTTCTCGGCGGCCAGTTCATCGATGGCCTTGCGCACCGTGCCCTGGCTGACCTTGAAACGGCCCGCCAGCTCGACTTCGCTGGGTATCAGCTCGCCCGGCTTCCACTCGCCCGACTGCAGGCTCTGCGTGATGAGCGCCTTGATCTGCTGGTACAGGGGACTGAAGGTGGGCGATGCACTGACGACGGGCGCGGCCGCCGCAGTGGTATTGACGCTGGCGGCAGGTGCGGCAGAGGTGCCGGCCGGCGCGGCCGCTGGAGTGGCCGGGGCGCCCGCGGTCGGACTGACCGCCCCGCTTGCAGCAGTGGCATTGTTGGTCAGATTGGACGAGGCGGAATTCATAGTCCGACATTTCAACACAAATCACTGCCCGCGTCCAGTAAAACCCACGTGGTTATCTGTCTTATATAAGACATAAGATATGATTGACAGATGCAGATCGGAGGCCTAAACTGCCCTCGATAAAACTTGTGAGCCAGCGTTTTATGTTGTCGGCCAGCCACTCTGGCCTCGTGCAGCACAAGCGTGACGGCAGCGTACACCAGCAATTCGGTGGCGCGGGCCGGTTTTGGTATCATTATAGTTTTTCCGGATAAGCGTAAGCCCAGCTTCAAGCCCGTTTTCTTTCCCATTTTTGGAGATTCATCATGGCTAAAACCCCAATGCGTGTTGCAGTGACCGGCGCCGCCGGCCAGATCGGCTACGCCCTGTTGTTCCGCATCGCCAATGGCGACATGCTCGGCAAAGACCAGCCTGTCATCTTGCAACTGCTTGAAATCCCGGACGAAAAAGCCCAGAAGGCGCTCAAGGGCGTGATGATGGAAATCGACGACTGCGCCTTCCCGCTGCTGACGGAAATGACGGCCCACTCCGACCCGCTGACCGCATTCAAGGATGTCGACGTCGCCGTGCTGGTGGGCGCGCGTCCACGCGGCCCGGGCATGGAACGCAAGGACCTGCTGGAAGCGAATGCGCAGATCTTCACCGTGCAAGGCAAGGCGCTCGACGCCGTCGCTTCGCGCAACGTCAAAGTGCTGGTCGTCGGCAACCCTGCCAACACCAACGCCTACATCGCCATGAAATCGGCACCATCGCTGCCAGCGAAAAACTTCACCGCCATGCTGCGCCTGGACCACAACCGCGCCCTGTCGCAAGTGGCTGCCAAGACCGGCACCGCCGTGAAAGACATCGAGAAGCTGACCGTGTGGGGCAACCACTCGCCAACCATGTACGCCGACTACCGCTTCGCCACCGTGAACGGCAAGGCTGTCAAGGACCTGATCAACGACCAGGAATGGAACGCCAACGTGTTCCTGCCAACCGTCGGCAAGCGCGGCGCGGCCATCATCGAAGCGCGCGGCCTGTCGTCGGCAGCGTCGGCAGCGAACGCCGCCATCGACCACATCCATGACTGGATGCTGGGCACGAACGGCAAGTGGACCACCATGGGCGTGCCATCGGATGGCTCGTATGGCATTCCTGAAGGTACCGTGTTCGGTTTCCCGGTCACCACCGAGAACGGCGAGTACACCATCGTTCAAGGCCTGGAAATTGATGCATTCTCGCAAGAGCGCATCAACCTGACCCTGAAAGAGCTGACCGAAGAGCGCGAAGGCGTGAAACACCTGCTGGCCTAAGCCCAGTCCAGGCGGCGCGGCGTAGCTTGCGCCGCCCACCGAAGGCCGCCCCGCGCACGTCGCGGCGCGGCTGTTTTATCCAGTAGTTTTTACCTGCAGAAATGCCTTAAGCATGCACCCTTCCGAGGTTTTATTCCAAGGCAAACGCCAGCCGCTGTTGCTCGCCGCTTGCGACCACTACGCCGGCTCTGAAAAGCTGATGCGTAAATCGATTGCTTTGCAACAAGAGCTTGGCCCCCTGTTCGACATCACGTTCGACTGCGAAGACGGCGCCAGCGCCGGCAATGAAGAAGCCCACGCCCACATGATCGCCGGCCTGCTGGCCAGCGAGGAGAACCAGTTCAACCGCATCGGCGTGCGCGTGCACGACGTCGACAGCCCGTTTTTCACGCGCGACGTGGAAATCATCTGCGCCGCCGCCGACCGCCTGGCCTACATCGCCGTGCCCAAGGTGGGCGGCGTGCAGGATGCCATGCTGGCCATCGACCTGATCAACCTGCACGCGCGCCGCGCCGGCCGCGACAACCTGCCCGTGCACATCCTGATCGAAACGCACGGCGCGCTGCGCGACGCCTACGCCATCGCCGCCCTGCCGCAGGTCGAATGCCTGTCGTTCGGCATCATGGATTTCGTTTCCGCCCATTACGGCGCCATTCCCGCTGCCGCCATGCGCACGCCGGGCCAGTTCACGCATCCGCTGGTGGTGCGCGCCAAGCTGGAAGTGGCGGCCGCCTGCCACGCCCACGGCAAGGTACCGTCGCATAACGTGACGACCGACGTGCGCGATTCGGCCGTGGTGGCCAACGATGCCCAGCGCGCGACGGCCGAGTTCGGTTACACGCGCATGTGGAGCATCCACCCGGACCAGATCAAGCCCATCATCAAGGCCTTCACGCCGCGCCTGTCCGAGGTCAATGAGGCCAGCAATATCCTGAATGAGGCGCTGCGCGCCAACTGGGGCCCGATCGCCCAAAATGGCCGCTTGCATGACCGCGCCAGCTACCGATATTATTGGACCGTTTTGCAACGCGCCAAACTGGCGGGCCTGGGCCTGCCCGAGGCGGCCGCTGCATTATTGAATACGCCCTCTTCCAGCATCACTGAAAACTGACAGGAATTACACGATGTCCATCTCCAAACTAGCAATTGCCTGCAGCGTCGCGCTGGGCGCCCTGACACTGACGCTGGCCCCGGCCAGCTTCGCCGCCACGGATACGAAGGAAGCGGCAAACGCCAAGGCGGTCAAGACAGCCAAGGCCAAGCCGAAAGCCAAGGCCACCAAGACCAAGGCTGCCGCCAAGGAAGCCCATCCGCTGGCCATGTCGGTGCTCGACAAGGAAGAAGCGGACGAACCGGATACGGCAGGCTCGGCCTCCACGGATTTCAATTGTGAACTTGGTAATAAAATTACCATCTACACCAATGCGACTGATGACAAACACATCGCCCTGCGCTGGAAGAAGCGCCTGCACCGCCTGAGCCGTGTTGGCACCACCACCGGCGCCAACCGCTTCGAGAACCGCTTGTATGGTCTCGTCTGGATCGGCATCCCGGCCAAGGGCATGCTGCTCGATTCCAAGCAGGGCCGCCAGCTGGCCAATGAATGCAAGGATGCGGAGCAAGCCAAGCCGGCGGCAGTGGTGGAAGCCGCACCATCGCTGGGCGTGCTGCCAGCCGCCGGCGGCTGATGTGCGTAGCAAGGGCCTCTCTGGGGGCCCGGTCATGTTTTGTACCCTGAATAATCAATAAATAGACGATACCCAACAAGGAGAGGTCATGTCCCGCAACACTCTGAACACGCTCAAGGACTTTAATATTTCGGACAGCAAGAAGGGCAAGCTGTATTCCCTGCCTGCGCTGGAAAAAAGCCTGGGCATCAATGTCTCCCGCCTGCCAGTGTCGATTCGTATCGTGCTCGAATCGGTACTGCGCAACTGCGACGGCAAAAAAGTCACCGAAGAACACGTCAAGCAATTGGCGAGCTGGGGCCCGACCGCCGAGCGCACCGACGAGATCCCGTTCGTAGTGGCGCGCGTCGTGCTGCAGGACTTCACCGGCGTACCGCTGCTGGCCGACCTGGCCGCCATGCGCAACGTGGCCGCCAAGATGGGCATCAACGCCAAGAAGATCGAACCGCTGGTACCGGTCGACCTGGTGGTCGACCACTCGGTGACCATCGATCACTACCGCGAAAAGAAAGCCCTGGACCTGAACATGAAACTGGAATTCTCGCGTAACAACGAGCGCTACCAGTTCATGAAATGGGGCATGCAAGCCTTCGACACCTTCGGCGTCGTGCCACCAGGCTTCGGCATCGTTCACCAGGTCAACCTGGAATACCTGGCACGCGGCGTGCACACCACCGGCAAGAAAGCCGGCGACGTGTACTACCCTGACACCCTGGTCGGCACCGACTCGCACACCACCATGATCAACGGCATCGGCGTGGTCGGCTGGGGCGTGGGCGGCATCGAGGCGGAAGCCGGCATGCTGGGCCAACCGGTCTACTTCCTGACGCCTGACGTCATCGGCGTGAACCTGTCGGGCGCGCTGCGCGAAGGCTGCACCGCCACCGACCTGGTGCTGACCATCACCGAACTGCTGCGCAAGGAAAAAGTCGTCGGCAAGTTCGTCGAATTCTTCGGCGAAGGCACGGAATCGCTGACCCTGACGGACCGCGCGACGATCGCCAACATGGCACCGGAATACGGCGCGACCATGGGCTTCTTCCCTGTCGACGAAGCGACCATCGATTACTTCAAGGGCACCGGCCGCAGCAAGGCTGAAATCGCCGCGTTCGAAGGCTACTTCAAGGCGCAAAACCTGTTCGGCGTGCCAAAAGCGGGCGAGATCGACTACACCCGCGTGGTGGAACTGGACCTGGCATCGGTCGCCCCGTCGCTGGCCGGCCCGAAACGCCCGCAAGACCGTATCGAAATCGGCAACGTCAAGGCCAACTTCGCGGAACTGTTCGCCAAGCCAACCTCGGAAAACGGCTTCAACAAGAACCCGGCCGACCTGGCTGCCGTGTATGAAACGACGAATGGCGTGAAAGTATCGAACGGCGACGTGCTGATCGCCGCCATCACCTCGTGCACCAACACCTCGAACCCGAGCGTGATGCTGGCTGCCGGCCTGCTGGCCAAGAAAGCCGTGGAAGCGGGCCTGAAGGTCGCGCCGCACATCAAGACCTCGCTGGCTCCTGGCTCGCGCGTCGTCACCGAGTACCTGACCGCCGCCGGCCTGCTGCCATACCTGGAAAAACTGGGCTTCGGCGTGACCGCCTACGGCTGCACCACCTGTATCGGCAATGCCGGCGACCTGACGCCGGAACTGAACGCCGCCATCGCCACCAACGACATCGTCGCGTCGGCCGTGCTGTCGGGCAACCGTAACTTCGAAGCGCGTATTCACCCGAACATCCGCTCGAACTTCCTCGCTTCGCCACCGCTGGTCGTCGCCTACGCCATCGCCGGCAACATGACGCGCGACCTGATGACCGAGCCAGTCGGCAAGGGCAAGGGCGGCAAGGACATCTACCTGGGCGACATCTGGCCTTCGTCGGCTGAAGTGTCGGCCATGATGAAGTTCGCCATGAACGCCAAGGTGTTCAAGGATAACTATGCGGACGTCAAGGGCGCGCCAGGCAAGCTGTGGGAAAAAGTCACCACCGTGTCCGGTCAAGTCTACAACTGGCCGAAATCGACCTACATCGCGGAACCACCGTTCTTCGACAACTTCTCGATGACGCCAGCGGCCGTGGCCACCGGCATCGAAGGCGCGCGCGCGCTGGGCGTGTTCGGCGATTCCATCACCACCGACCACATCTCGCCAGCCGGCTCGATCCAGGAAAACGGTCCTGCAGGCAAGTGGCTGAAGGAAAACGGCGTCCTGAAAGCGGACTTCAACTCCTACGGCTCGCGTCGCGGCAACCATGAAATCATGATGCGCGGCACGTTCGCCAACGTGCGCATCAAGAACCGCATGATCCCTGCCAAGGCAGACGGCTCCGCGGTCGAAGGCGGCATCACGATCCACCAGCCTTCCGGCGAAGAAATGTCGATCTACGACGCAGCCATGAAGTACGTTGCCGAAGGCACGCCAACCATGGTCTTCGGCGGCGAAGAGTACGGTACGGGCTCGTCGCGCGACTGGGCGGCAAAAGGTACGCAACTGCTGGGCGTGAAAGCCGTGATTACCCGTTCGTTCGAACGCATCCACCGCTCGAACCTGGTGGGCATGGGCGTGCTGCCGCTGCAATTCATCGGCGACGACAGCGTGCAGACGCTGGGCATCACCGGCAAGGAAACCTTCGACCTGAAAGGCCTCGAAGGCGAAATCAAGCCACAGCAACTGGCGACCCTGGTGATCCACCGCGCCGACGGCAGCTCGCAAGAAGTCAAAGTGCTGCTGCGCATCGATACGCCGATCGAAGTCGACTACTACAAGCACGGCGGTATCCTGCCATTCGTGCTGCGCCAGCTGCTGGCCGAGTAATCGTCCCAGCCGTGAGGTAAGATAAAAGCGCCGGTTCCGACCGGCGCTTTTTTTCGTCCCGGCCAGCCGTTTTTACTTGAAATTGCGGCAATCGGCATGATCTACAGCCAGCTTACGTATTGCGTGTGGCCGAATCCTCTACAATACGGTTATAAGGGTTTATCATTGTTTGACTGATCCATTTTTTCCACTTTCCGAGACTCTTATCCCGCTATGCGTCGTCCTTCCAAAGATTCATCCCATAAACTGACTGCCGACAGCCAGCGCCTGGTCACCTTTGCCCAGGCGATCGTACAGGCAGCCAGCCGTCTCGAAGAGCGGTCCTGGGAACACAGCCTGGATACGCAGCTCCAGAAATTACTCAAAACCGGCCACCAGGACACCATCGACAACACCCTGGGCAGCCTGTTCAAGGAAGACTTGAACGCCTACGACGTGCTGATGGACTGCGTTGAAGCCGTCAGCGAATCGACCGTCATCACGCATGAAGACGTGCGCTACGACGCCCTGCTGGTCGCCGTGCCCATCCTCGCGTGGACGCGCTTTTCCATCGCCTCCGGCCCCATGGCCGGCGACGCCCACGGTGTCTTGTCGGCGCACTTTGCCGCCCACCTGCTGGCCGACGGCACGAAGATGGCCATGGCACCGACCCTGTACTCGATCGACCAGTTGCCACGCAGCCACGTCGAAACCTATGCCAAGACACAAAAGCTGGCGCAAGCCGCGCTGAAGGGCACGGCCGTCAAGCCCTCAGGCAAAGACGCGGAAACGGCGCCCTTCCTGGCCGACACGCGCTACCTGCTGGTGGCCGTGGTGGCGCCGACCGGCGCACCGCTGTTCCGCTGGCAGGCGCCGGCCAGCCAGCTCGACTTCATCGCCGAGCGCAGCGCCGCCCTGGAACAATGGCGCACGCAGGCCACGCCGACCATCGCCCGCCTGCTGCCCGGCTGCGGCCTGGAACTGCTGCTGCCGGAAGCGTACTACGTGGCTTGCCGCGAAGCGGACAAGCTGATCCGCCCCGTCTCCGTGCGCGCCGCCGTGCACTACCTGACGCACACCCTGGCCATCGAGCCATCGGAGCTGCGCGCCGTCATCGCCGGCTTCGGCGAGGAAGCTGCCGACGGCCAGGTGGACGAATACCGCATCGCCTTCACGCTGCGCCAGGCACCGGACGTCATCTATGGCATCGTCTGGCCTTTGTACGGCCAGGAAGACGAGGATGGCACGCCGATCGAAGGCCTGATCCAGGTCGGCATCGCCGCGCTGGACAAGCAGAAGACGCCCGTCGATGAGATTATCGAGCACCTGAACGCGGCCGGCGTGACGCAGATCAAACGCCATGCGGAACGCTTCGTCGGCGAATACTGCGACGACTGCGGCGCACCCCTGTTTGCCGATCCCGTCGGCGAGCTGGCGCATGCGGAAATGCCGGAAGATACGCCGCAAGGCACGGAACATTTCCATTGATGTGATGACACGCTCTTCAAACCTGATACGGTTTGAAGAGGTGTCGATACGTTGATGACAAGACGTTCAAAAACGAAAAAGGCGAAACCGAGGTTTCGCCTTTTTCATTTCAACAAGCTTTTTGACGCCTCTTCACCACTGTGAAAACGGGTGGCGGATCAGATTCGCGTTGTAGTAGCGCGCGTCGCCCGACACTTCCGCGCCGACCCATTCCGGCTTCTCGAATAGCTGGTCTTCCGAGGCCAGTTCGATCTCGGCCACCACCAGGCCGGCATTAGCGCCCAGGAACTCGTCGACTTCCCATACCATGCCCGCGTGTTCGATGCGGTGGCGGACCTTTTCGATCAGCGGCTGTTCGCACAGGCCGTCGAGCAGCTCGACGGCATCGGCCAGCGGGATCGGATACTCCCACTCGCCGCGCGAGGCGCCCACGTTGGCGCCCTTGATGGTCAGCATCGCCTGTTCGCCTTCGATGCGCACGCGCACCACGCGCTCGCGCGCCGACGACAGATAGCCCTGGCGCAGCAGCACCGCCTGCCCCAGGCCGCGCCAGGCGTCGCCGGCCAGCAGGAATTTACGCTCGATCTCGATACCCATGAACAACGCCGATCAGTCCAGCGACAGCAGGATAGGCTGCAGCATGGCCGCGCCCAGGGCCGCGCTGCGCGCGCCATTCCAGCCGACGGCCGGATCCGGCAAGTCGGCGTTTTCCTTGAACGGCATTTCCAGGGTCAGCGCCAGGCAGCCGAAGTGGTGGCCGATGTATTTCGACGCGAGGGTCAGCATGTCCGACTTGTACTTGCTGGCTGCGTAGCCGAACTTGTCCTGGAAGTCGGGGCTGGCCTGCTTGTAGCGCTCGATGAAGGCCTTCTGGTGTGCCGCTTGCTCTGGCGTAAAGTTTTCCAGCATTTCGTTGCCGGCCACAAAGTTGTACGGCAGCGCTTCATCGCCGTGGATGTCGAAGAACATGTCGACGCCCGTTTCGTGGATCTTGTTTTTCACGCACAGTACTTCCGGGCTGGACGCCAGCGATGGCGTCATCCATTCGCGGTTCAGGTTGGCGCCAGCCGCATTCGTGCGCAGGTTGCCGCGGATGGAGCCGTCCGGATTCATGTTCGGCACGATGTGGAACACGGCGCGCTGCAGCAGCTTGCGCGCGATCGGGTTGGCGTCGTCCAGCAGGGAGTCGATCAAACCTTCGACGAACCATTCGGCCATCGATTCACCCGGATGCTGGCGCGCGATGACCCAGATCTTCTTTTCCGCCTGCGGGTTGCCGATGGTCACCATGTTCATGTCGCGGCCGTCGACCGTGCTGCCCAGGTCGGACACGCGCGCCAGCGGATGCTCGGCCACTTCGCCCAGCAGGCGCAGGTGGCGTTCCCACGAATACGGCTCGAAATAAGCGTAGTAGACGCTGTCGAGTTCCGGCGTGTGCGAAATCGTCATGACCTGGCCATCAAACGAGGTCGGCACGCGGAACCAGTTTTCGCTGTCATAGCTGGCCACGGCCTGGTAGCCTTCATAGCCGGCCGGATAGGTGGCCTGGCCCGCGTTCAGGAAGCGCATGGTGCACGCCTGGCCACGGGCGCCCTGCAGGCGGAAGTGGAACCACTGGTGGATGTCGGCGTGGCTGTCCTTGCGCAAGTTCAGGTCGATGGCGCCGGCACTGGTGGCGCTCACCACATCGATGGCGCCCGAGTCGAAGTTCTGGCTGATTTTAATGGTCATGTATTGATTCCGTCCTAGGTAAGTGTTCCGGCGCCGCCTCGTGGGCGAGCGCCGTTGCGCTAAACGCAGTGTAAGCTATCCCGCTATTTTCCGCCCTTTGGCCCCGTTCGCAAAGCCTGGCAGCCAGATTTGTGCACCAATCCGGGGCATCGATGGCAAAGCACCGGGCAAAAGCACGAAAAATCGGCCAGCTGTCGCATCTACTGGACAAAAATCTGATTTGTAACAATGCCAGACACATTGGCAATGCACGGCAGCCCTATAATTCTTGCTTTCATAGAGTCGCCAGGAAAGAGTCGTGGACAAGAAGTTAACTAATATTCAGGAAAGAAAGTTACGCGAGGCTCAGGCGCGGCGCGAGCACATCATCGACGTCGTCAAGGATCTCATCAAGAAGGGCGGCGCGCGCGCCGTCTCCATCCGCAAGGTGGCCGAAGCGGCCGGATTTTCCACCACCGTCGTGTACGCGCTGTTCCGCGACAAGGCCACCCTGATCGCCCAGGCCATGGACAAGGACTTGCTGGAACTGGTACGCGCCATGCGCGATGCCTGCGCCGGCAGCACCGACCCGTGGGAACGCATCAGCCTCGTCGGGCGCGCCTACATCGAGTATGGTTTCCAGCACCCCGACGAGTACTCGCTGATCTTCATGGAGTTGCGCCCACACGCGGAAATCGACGCCGTCGAAGTCGAGCACGGCAATATCGAGCAAGACCCGTATGCCTACGCGCTGCACCTGTTCGGCGAGCTGGCGCAGGCAGGCCAGGTGCGCCACGACGAGGCCGCCCTGCATGCCATGACGCAGATTTTCTGGCAATCGCTGCACGGCCTCGTGTCGCTGCGCATCGTCATGGATGCGGGCGACCCGTGGACGCCGCACCCGGAAATGAACGCGCATATTGACGACTTGCTGGCCGTCGTCACGGCAGGCATCCGCCTGCGCTTTGCGCCGGCTGCCTGACGTTTGATCCAGCGCAAACCGCACCGGCGGAAAAGGCGGACAGTGGAGTGAAGCCGCCTGCGCTGGTGCAGCACGGCTGGCGCGAAGGAGCGTGAGATGAACGAAGCCTATGCCACGGACCGGCTTGACAAACAGCAAAGCGCGCACAATGCTGTCCGTATGGAAGCGCGGCTGACAAAACTGGAAACGGACCGGGAACATGACCGGCAATGGTTCAAGACGCTCGAACAGCGTCTTGGCGATGGCCTCGACAACGTGCGCACGGAGTTGCGCGACGAATCGCAGCTGCTGCGCGCCGACCTGACGCAGTTTCGCGGCGACCTGCGCGGCGACTGCCACGTCCTGCGCACGGAACTGGGCGACATCCGCAAGCACATGCACACCCACTTCCTGTGGTTCATGGGCATCCAGGCCACCACCACGTTTGCCCTGCTGGGCCTGGGCGCCAAGGCGCTGCACATGTACTAAGAAAACGCAAAAGGGCAGGCACGGTACCGCACCGCCCTGCCCTCGCCCTGCCTCGCATTTATCGATGCAGACCCGTTATCCCGCTGCCAGCATGCTCTGCGTTTCCTGGTAGCGCGTATGCCACGCCAGCGCCTCTTGCAGGATATGCGGCGTGTGCCCGCCGCGCTGGCATGCTGCATCGTAATACGCACGCAGTTGGGCGCGGTAATCGGGATGGGTGCAGCGCTTGATGATCAAGGGCGCCCGCTCGCGCGGCGCCAGTCCGCGCAAGTCCGCATACCCCCATTCCGTCACCAGCACGTCGACGTCGTGCTCCGTATGGTCCACATGCGACACCATCGGCACGACGCTGGAAATGCGCCCGCTCTTGGCCGCCGATTTCGACACGAACATCGACACTTGCCCGTTGCGCGCAAAGTCGCCCGAGCCGCCGATGCCGTTCATCATGTGCGTGCCGCACACGTGCGTGGAATTGACGTTGCCGTAGATATCGAACTCGAGCGCCGTGTTCAGGGCGATGATGCCCAGGCGGCGCACGATTTCCGGGTGGTTGCTGATCTCTTGCGGGCGCAGCACGATCTTCGAGCGGTAGTGGTCGATATTGTCCATCAGCTTCTGGTGCACGGGCGCCGACAGGGTGATCGACGAGGCCGAGGCGAACGCCAGCTGGCCCGAATCGAGCAGCTCGATGGCGCTGTCCTGCAGCACTTCCGAATACATCGTCATGTTGCGGAAAGGCGAACCGATCAGGCCGTGCAGCACGGCGTTGGCGATGGTGCCGATGCCCGCCTGCAGGGGCAGCAATTCCGGCCCCATGCGCCCGGCCGCCACTTCGCCCTCCAGGAAGGCGATCACGTGACCGGCGATGGCCTGCGTTTCCGCATCGGGCGGCAAGGCGTTCGACGGGCTGTCGGGACTGTCCGTGATGACGATGGCGGCGATGCGGGCCGGGTCGATGGCGATGGCCGTGCTGCCCAGGCGCTGGTCGACGCGCGTGAGGGGAATCGGTTCCCGGCCCGGCAGGGTTTGCGGAATATAAATGTCGTGCAAGCCTTCCAGCGCCAGCGGCGTGGACAGGTTGATTTCGATGATGACTTGCGTGGCCTGCTGGGCAAAGGCGGCGGAGTTGCCCACCGACATGGTCGGGATGATGGCGCCCGCGGCCGTGATGGCCGTCGCTTCGATGACGGCGATATCGACGGCCGCCAGGTTGCCCGAACGCAGCTGCTCGGCCGTTTCCGACAGATGCTGGTCGATGAACATGACGTCACCGTTGTTGATCTTGCCGCGCAAGACGGGATCGACCTGGAACGGCATGCGGCGCGCCAGCACGCCCGCCTCGGCCATCAGGCCGTCGCTGCCATTGCCCAGCGAGGCGCCCGTGATCAGGGTCAGGCTCAATGGATCTTGCAGGGCGCGCTCGGCCAGGGCGCGCGGCAGGGCCTTGGCGTCGCCGGCACGGGTAAAGCCGCTCATGCCGACACGCATGCCGTTGTGGAACAATTTGGCTGCCTCATCGGCGCTCATGATTTTGCTGAGCAAGCCTGGGTGGCGGATACGGTCCTCGTACATCGTGATGCTCCTGATCTTCTTAATATTCTCAAACTGGATGGCTGTCATACACCAGCCCCATAAGTGGATTCAGTATAAAATCCCGGCTATATGCATGGCATGAATTAATTTCGCTACATCCAGTCGATATTTTCATGTTTTGCCAACGCCGAGCACCCATCTTGGATATCCGTTCCCTGCGCTATTTCGTGGAAACCGTGCGCCTGTCGAGCTTTACGCAGGCGGCCGAATCGCTGCACCTGACCCAGTCCACCATCAGCAAGATGGTGCGCCAGCTGGAAGACGAGGTGGGCGCCCAACTGCTCGTGCGCGACGGGCGCAAGCTGACCCTGACGGACACGGGCCGCATCGTCTACCAGCACGGCCAGGAAATGCTGGCCAATATGCGCCAGCTGACGCTGGAAGTGCGCGATACGCAGGCGCTGCAGCGCGGCAGCCTGACGGTGGGCATCCCGCCCATGATCAATGTCTTGTTTACGCCCGTGTTGAAGGCCTTCCGCGCGCGCCACCCGAACATCAGCCTGACCCTGCAGGAAGACACGGGCCAGCAGATCGAGCGCAAGGTGGCGGGGGGCGAGCTGGAAATCGGCATGACCGTGCTGCCGGCCGACCCGGAGCTCGATCTCGTGACGGTGGCCGTCGCCAGCTACCCGATCTGGGCGCTGGCCGAGCCGGGCACGTTCCAGAAAAACCGCACGACCCTGCCCTTCAAGGCGCTGGCCGGGCTGCCGCTGGTGCTGCTGAAAGACGAGTTTGCCCTCACGCGCAGCCTGCGCCAGCATTTCGCGCAGGCGGGTTTCACGCCGACGATCGCCGCGCAGAGCGGACAATGGGACTGGCTGGTGGCGATGGCCTCGGCCGGCCTGGGCGTGGCCCTGCTGCCGGAGCCGTTCATCCACCGGCTGGCCGGCGAGCCGCTGGAGGCGGTACGCATCGTCGAGCCGGAAGTGGCGTGGCAGGTGGCGCATATCTGGAGCGGGCGCTACCTGTCGCATGCGGCGCGCGCCTGGCTCGAAGTGTGCCAGGACGTGCTGGGCACGCCGTTCGCGCACTGACGTAAAAAAGGGTGGCCGAGGCCACCCTTTTGCTTGATCGCGACAGCGCGGCTTATTTGGCGTCGTCGTTGTACATGCTGGCGTACTTCCAGCCGAAGTACAAAATAAACGTGTAGCACAGGGCCGGCACGAGGAAGGACAGCTGCAGGTTGATGTGGTCGGCCAGGAAGCCCTGGATGAACGGCACGATGGCGCCGCCGACGATGGCCATGCACAGGATGCCCGAGCCCTGGCCCGTCTGCGCGCCCAGCTTGTTCAAGGCCATGCTGAAGATGGTCGGGAACATGATGGAATTGAACAGGCCGACGGCGATCAGCGACCACATGGCCGTGTGGCCACTGGAGAACACGGCGACGAGGATCAGCGCGATGACGACGGCGGCATTGAAGGCCAGGGTCTTGCCCGGGCTGACATAGCGCATGACGGCAAAGCCGACGAAGCGGCCCAGCATGGCGCCCCCCCAGTAATAGCTGACGAAATAGGCGGCATCGGCGTGGCTCAGGCCCGCGATATGGCTCTCGCCCATGAAGTTGATCAGGAAGCTGCCGATGCTCACTTCACCGCCCACGTACAGGAAGATGGCCAGGGCGCCCAGCACCAGGTGGCGGTGCGACCAGATCGACACCTTGTGCGCGGCCTGCGCCAGGCTGGCCGCATCGTCCGCATGCGAAATCTTCGGCAATTTTGCCAGCGCGAACAGCACGGCCAGGATCACCAGGGTGGCGGCCAGCGCCAGGTAAGGGCCCTGCACGGCGGCCGCTTCCTTGGCGCGGTAGGCCAACTGTTCGGCGGCCGGCAGCAGGTCGAACTGCTGCACCGTCAGGACCGTACCCGACAGGATCAGCATGCCGCCCAGCGCCGGCGCCACGGTGGTGCCCAGCGCATTGAAGGCCTGCGTCAGGGTCAGGCGGCTCGACGCCGTCTGCGGGTCGCCCAGTTCCGTCACGTAGGGATTGGCGGCCACCTGCAGCACGGTGATGCCGGCCGCGAGGATGAAAAAGGACAGCAGGAACAGCGCGTAGCTGCCCGTGGAGGCGGGATAGAACATGGCGCAGCCGGCGGCGGCGATCAGCAGGCCCGCGACGACGCCGCGCTGGTAGCCGATGCGCTTGATCAGCATGCCGGCCGGCAGGGAAACGATGGCGTAGGCGCCAAAGAAGCAGAACTGCACCAGCATCGCCTGGACGTAGGTCAGGGTGTAGATCGAGCGCAGATGGGGAATCAGCACATCATTGAGCGAGGTCAACAACCCCCACATGAAAAACAGCACCGTGACAATGATCAGGGCGCCCGTATTGTTTTGCGTGCCGGCCCGTGCGGACTGTACGCCCTGGCCTTGCTTTACGTATTCCATACCTTCTCCATTTTTCAAATCCAAGTTTTGTCTTGCCAGGCAGGCAGCGCTGCCATCGAGGCGGCACCGGAACGCGCAAGCACTTGCGCCAGACATCAGCGCAGGCCATGACTGCCATCAATAATGCGCAGCAGGCATGGCGCCATGCCTGGCGCGACAGGCGCACGGCCGGGCATTTCTCGCCGGAACGTAGTTTTTGCGTACAGCACGGCTGCGGGCCGCGTCTGAAAACAACGTCCTGGCAAAAACGTCTTGTAGTAAAACTACGGTACGGCGCCCGCATTATGCCCGAAAGCCCCGCAATGCGCAGCTTTCGCGCCTGTTATTTCAAAAATGAATAGCTGACATTTGAAATCAAAAGTAGCCTTATATCTTGGGATTGGTATACTTATGTTGCAGTGCAGCATATCGCGGCACGCCACTCACAGGAGTTTGCCATGTCTACCGCATTTACCTATCACACCACGCAAAACAACAATATCGTCGCCACCCTCGTGCACGCCGCGAAACGCCTCGGCACATGGCTGGCGCAAAACAGCGACCACCGCGAACGCGCCTATGAAGAAGCCTACCTGGCCGAATCGACCGACCGCTACGACCTGGAATACCGCATGCGCGAACTGGCCCGCGCCAACCCCCAACCGAGCTGGATGAGCGGCCTGAGCCGTTAAGAGTGCCGCAGTACCCGGCCACTCATCGCAGCCCGTCACCGGCTGTTGCAATATCGATAGCGCCATCCTGCTCGCCTTGCGCTTGAGCACGGGATGGGCTATACAGGCGGGATGCACACACCTCTCTCCATCCTCGCCATCGCCGGCAGCCTGCGCGCCGCCTCCCTGAACACCGCCCTGCTGCGCGCCATCGCCAAGCTTGCCCCGGCGTCATTCGACATCCGCATCTATCAGGGGCTCGGTACCCTGCCGCTGTTCAATCCCGACCTCGACGCCGACAGCCTGCCTGGCGTGACGGCCCTGCGCGACGCCATCCTGGCGGCCGACGTGCTGATGCTGGCCAGCCCCGAATACGCGCACGGCGTGAGCGGCCCCATGAAAAATGCGCTGGACTGGATGGTGGGAAATGAATCGTTCATCGACAAGCCGCTGGTGCTGCTGAACGCCTCGCCGCGCGCCACGCATGCGCAGGCGGCCCTGCGCGAAACGGTGGGCACCATGTCGGCACGCCTGATCGACGACGCCTGCATCAGCCTGCCCCTGCTGGGATCGGGACTCGATGCGGAAGGCATCGCCGCCGACCCGGCATTGCGCCAGGCCATCCTCGGCATGCTGCAGTGCGTCAGGTCATTTTCATGACCCTCTGCACGTTTTACGGAAAAATCATCTAGTTTTACTACGTACTTCTACGCACTGGCCTCAGTGCGGAATCATGCCCGTCAACAAGTACGCCTGCAGCATGGTGATCACGCCGATGATGATGGCAAACAGCAGGCTGTGCTTCAGGGTGAAGCGGAACAGGTCCGACTCCTTGCCCACCAGGCCCGTCGCCGCGCAGGCGACGGCGATCGACTGGGGCGAGATCATCTTCGCCGTCACGCCGCCCGTCGTATTGGCCGCCACCAGCAGGGTGTCGGACACGCCGATCTGGTGCGCCGTCGTGTTTTGCAGGGAGCAGAACAAGGCGTTCGACGAAGTGTCGGACCCCGTCAGGAAGACGCCCAGCCAGCCGAGGAACGGCGAAAAGAACGGGAAGGCGGCGCCGCTGCCGGCCAGCAGCAGGGCCAGGGTGGACGACATGCCCGAGTAATTGGCCACGAAGGCGAACGCCAGCACGAGGCCGATCGACAGCACGGGACGGCGCAATTCCACCACGGTTTCCACGAAGGCCTTCCAGCCGTCGCGCGGCTTCATGCGCAGCATCAGCATCGACAGCACGGCCGTCAGCAGGATCGCCGTGCCCACGGCCGACAGCAGGTCGAGCTTGAACACGGCCTCATACGCCTTCGGCGCGGCCACGATGGGCATGGTCTTGATCACCAGCTGGTCCAGATAGGGTACGTGGATCTTGATGACCAGGCTGGACAACGCGCCGCCGGCCGCAAACAGGGCCTTGAAGCCGGGCAGGCTCCACACGGTGACGATGGCCGTCAGCAGGCCGAACGGCGCCCAGGCGCGCATGGTCTGCGCCGTCGTGTACGGCGAGGCGGCGCGACTGCCGCCGCCGCGCACGGTCCCATTGCCACTGCCGCCGCCAAAACCGGACAGCGCGGCCGTCCCGCCGCCGACGGCATGGGCCACTTTCGCATTCTTCGGCTGCCACACCTTCAGGAACAGGGTCAGCGACACCAGGCTGACGAGAGCCGAGGTGATGTCCGGCAGCTCGGGGCCGATATGGTTGGACGTGAAGTACTGGGTCACGGCAAAGCTGAAACCCGTCACCAGCGCGGCCGGCCACACTTCGCGCACGCCCCGAAAACCGTCCATCATGAACACCAGCCAGAACGGCACCAGCAGCGACAGCAGGGGCAGCTGGCGGCCCGCCATGGCGCCGATCAGGAACGGGTCGATGCCCGTCACCTGCCCCGCCACGATGATGGGGATGCCCATGGCGCCGAAGGCCACGGGCGCCGTATTGGCGATCAGGCACAGGCCCGCCGCATACAGGGGGTTGAAGCCCAGACCCACCAGCAGCGCCGAGGTGATGGCCACGGGCGCGCCGAAACCGGCCGCCCCTTCCAGGAAGGCGCCGAAGGCAAAACCGATCAGCAGCACCTGCAGGCGCTGGTCGTCCGTGACCGACAGCACGGAAGCGCGGATGATCTCGATCTGCCCCGTCTTGACGACAATTTTATACAGGAAGACGGCCGTGACGATGATCCAGGCGATGGGCCACAGGCCATACGCGAAGCCGTAGCCGGCCGCCGCCAGCGCCTGCGGCACGGGCATGCCATACGCGAAGATGGCCACGGCCAGCGCCAGCGCCAGGGTGACGGCGGCCGCCACGTGGCCCTTGATGCGCAGCGCCGCCAGGGCGATGAAGAAGAAAATGATGGGAACGGCTGCCGCCAGCGACGACAGCCACAAGCTGCCGAGCGGTGTGTAAAGTTGGGTCCAGGTGTGCATGTCGGGTCTCCTCCGGTGGATGCGGGTTGAGTGAAAAAACGGCTTTTGATGTAATTGTGTGCAGCGTGTTTTTTACGGGCTTGCGGGGCCTGGCTATTCCGCCTGCCCCCTTGCATCGAGCAGGTCGGCCAGGCTGCGCGGCGCCGGGACGAGGGGCTTGCGGTGCTGCGTCCAGCCCAGCTGCCTGCCCGGCGTGAGCGCGCGCAGCCGCGTGGCGGCCCAGCGGAACAGGCGGTAGCTGGCGGGGCGCGCAAAGGCGCCGCTCCAGAAGCGCCAGACCAGGCTTTCGCCGCGGCTGAATTTGGCGCCCTGCCCGCGCAGCGGATGCGCCACCTGTTCCTGCGGATTGCGGTTCGCTTCCGTGCGCAGGCGCACCAGCAATTGCGGGATCGGGATGCGCACGGGGCACACTTCGCCGCAGGCGCCGCACAGGCTCGACGCCGTCGCCAGGTCGGCCGTCGCATCGAGCCCCAGCAGGTGGGGCGAGATGATCTTGCCGATCGGCCCCGGATACGTGGTGCCATAGGCGTGGCCGCCGATGCGCGTGTAGACGGGGCAGTGGTTCATGCAGGCGCCGCAGCGGATGCATTGCAGGGTGGCGCGCAGCTGCTCGTCCGCGTAGGCCTGGCTGCGGCCGTTGTCGAGCAGGACCAGGTGCACCTCGCGCGGGCCATCCATTTCCCCATCACGGCGCGGGCCGGAAATCAGGTTGAAATACGTGGTGATGGCCTGCCCCGTGGCCGAACGCGTGAGCAAACTGGCCAGCGGCACGATGTGCTCCAGCTTGGCCACCACTTTTTCCATGCCCATGATGGCGATGTGCACCTCCGGCACGGACGTCGTCAGCCGGCCATTGCCCTCGTTTTCCACCAGCCACAGGGTGCCCGTGTCGGCCGCCGCGAAGTTCACGCCGGACAGACCGATGTCCGCCTCGACGAAGGCCTGGCGCAGCGCGCGCCGCCCCGTCCGGATCAGGCTGTCGACGTCTTCCGTGTAGGGCGCGTCGGGGATGTGCTCGGCGAACAGGCCGGCGATGTCCGCCTTCGTCTTGTGTATGGCCGGCATGACGATGTGCGACGGCTTTTCGCCGGCCAGCTGCACGATGTATTCGCCCATGTCCGACTCCAGGCAGGACATGCCGCGCGCTTCCAGGTAGTGATTGAGCTCGATTTCCTCGCTGGCCATCGACTTGCCCTTGATGAAGCGCGTCGCCTGCTTGCTCCTCGCGATGGCGTGGATGATGGCGTTGGCCTGCTCGCCATCCTCGGCCCAGTGCACCTGCACGCCGGCCGCCGTCAGCCTGTCTTCCAGCTGTACCAGCAAGTCGGGCAGGCGCGCCAGCGCGTGCCGGCGCACGGCTTCGCCGATGTCGCGCAGGCGTTCCAGCTCGTCGCCGTCGGGGAACTGGGCGCTGCGCTTGTCCTGCAAAAAATCCATGGCGCCGCGAAAGCTCTGGCGCAGTTTCGGGTCGTCCAGCGCGGCGCGGGCGCGCGCATGGAAGTCCGCCGGCTTGACGAATTGCATGGGCTTGGCGTTCATGGCCGGCCTCCTTCCTGGGCAGTCAAATCATCGACGAGCAGCACCCACAGCCAGCGCGGGCCGTGCGCGCCATAGGCCAGCGTCTGCTGGATATCCGACGTTTTCGAAGGACCCGATACCAGCACCAGATTCGATGGCATGCCATCGGCCCAGCGCTCGGCGCGCGCCGCCGCGTGCAGGTCCACGTGCAGGGTGCTCGCATACACGAGGCAGACGTGCAGGGGCGGTGCCAGCGACACCGTGCGCGGTGCGGCCGCGTCGGGCGCGATGACGAGGGTGCCCGTGGCGGCGATGCCGGAACGGGCGACCGTGAAGCCCGCGTCGATGGTGTCGAACAATTCGCCCTTCCACTGGGCCAGCGGACGCCCGAACGCCAGCGCCTCCACGCCAGCCGGCAAGGTGGCGCGCAAGGCCTGTCCCTCGGCGCTGGCGGTATCGAACAGCAGGCGACGCACGCCGTGCGCGCCGAGGCGCTGCGCCAGCAGGGCGGGCCAGGCGTCGCCAGACACGCAGTCAACTTCCGCATGCGCGGCGCGCAAGGCGGCCTGCATGGCCGCCATCCTGTCTCGCGCCGGCAGCGGTGCCGCGGCGCGGCGCGCCTGGTAGTGGCGGTCGATGGCGGCATCGATGGCATCCACCGCCTCTGGGGCGGAAGGCTTTGCCGCGCGCAGGCGTCCCAGCATGCGTTCGCGGGCGCTCAAGGCGGCGCTCATGCCGCACCTCCCGTGCGGCGCCACAGGAAGCTGGCCAGGTGCTCGACGGGCAGCGGCGCGCCCTGGTGCCGGGCCGCATGGCCGATATTGAGCAGGCAGCCGCAGTCGGCCGAGACGAGCCGGTCGCAGCCCGTGGCGCAGGCTGAGGCGATCTTGTCGCTGACCATGGCGCCGGAAATATCCGGGTGTTTCAGTGAAAACGTGCCGCCGAAGCCGCAGCATTCCGATTCGCGCTGGTGCTCGATGCGCGTCACGCCGGGCAAGGCGTCGACCAGGGCCACGCCGTGCCCCCGCGTGCCCATTTCGCGGCGCGCGCCGCACGAGGTATGCAGCACCACGCTTTCATCCGCCTGGGCGGAAGCGGCCATGCCGGCCAGGTCGAGCTGCAGCACGCAGACGAGAAATTCGCTCAGCTCATACACGCGTTCGGCCAGCTCGACCGCCCTGGGGCCGGCCACGGGGTCGTCCTGAAACAGCTGCGGCCAGTGGTGGCGCATCATGCCGGCGCAGGAACCGGACGGCACGATCACGGGCCAGGGCTGCGCAAACAGGTCGAGCTGGGCGCGGGCCACGGCGCGCGCCTGTTCGGGATTGCCGCTGCTGTAGGCGGGCTGGCCGCAGCAGCTCTGGCCGCGTGGGTAATGCACCAGCAAGCCTTCCCGCTCCAGCAGGCGCACGGCATCGAGTCCCGCCTGCGGCACGAACAGGTCGACCAGGCAGGTGGCGAACAGGTACACCTGAAGCGGTGCGGGTGGATAGCGGCGCGGTATGTGGCGTGGCTGGCGCGGGTCTGGCTGCATGACGGTGTCTCCCGGCGCCCTGCGTGCTGCTGCGGCGCCGCTGTGTGTTGTTAAGAATGACTGGTTCACGCATAATTCCAGCTTCCGGGAGGCACTTCAAATTGCTCGGACCACTTTAAAACAACAGGCGGGACGATGGCGACAGGCATGCAAACGCGGGGCAGGGTCGAGACGGTGATGCGCAGGCTGGAAACGGCCTTGCTGGACGGCAGCCTGCCGGCGGGCGCGCAGCTGCCGGCCGAGCGCCTGCTGGCGCAGCAATACGGGGTGTCGCGCAATACCGTGCGCGAAGCGGTGCAGCGCCTGGCCGCGCGCGGCCTCGTGCGCAGCCGGCGCGGGGCCGGCGTGTTTGTCACGGATCAATTACGTACGGGCATGGCCTCGCCGTGGAGCCAGCTGGTGGCCGACCACCCCGCCCTGCGCGACGACATCCTGGAATTTCGCCGCGTGCTGGAAGGGGCGACGGCCTACTTTGCCGCGCAGCGGGCCAGCGCGGGCGAGCGCGCGCAAATCATGGATCTGCTGGTGGAACTGGAGCGCACGCGCGCGGACGACGACAAGCACGGCGAGGCACAGGCCGATGCGCGCCTGCATGAAACCATCGCGCAAGCGTCGCACAACACCATGTTCCTGCACTTGCACACCAGCATCATCGGCATGCTGCGCGAACACATCACGCTCAACGGCACGGGCTTGCGCCAGCAGGACGACGCCACTTCGCTGCAACTGCTGTCGCAGCACCGCACGCTGTGCGAAGCCATCTGCGCGCAGCAGCCGGAAGAGGCGCGCACGGCCATGCAAAGCCATATCGACTTCGTGCGCGCGCGCGTGGCCCACGACGACTGAGGCCACTGGTAGGACCAATGACAGCCGCACCGACGGCGGGCCACGGCGGCGGCGAAAACTGCTACCATCGCGCGCCGCCATTGATTTCATCCTGCCATGACCGTCCTGAGCCATACCCACCCGCTGGTCATCCAGCTGGAAAATACCTTGCTGCCCCTGTTCCGCGCGGAGCTGCCACAGCTCACCGCAGGCGCGCCGCAGTTGCTGGCCTCCGTGTTCGCCTTTTCCAGCGGCACGGCCGAAGCCTTCCTCGCGTACCACTTCGGCATTTCCTGCCTTCTTGACAATGTTCCCGACGACCAGCCGGAAGAAGTCGCCCTGATCGTCAGCGTTGCCGGCCTCGACGCCAGCGCCCGGCTGGACGCCAAAGTGGTGTGGGGCCAGCCTTCGGGCGCCGTGGAAGCGCAGGCGGACCTGGTGGAAGCGGACCTGGCCGTCCTGCTCGCCGCCCTGCCCGGCCTGCTGGCTGCCTTGCGCCAGGCCGCCTGCCGAGGCGCGCCGATTGTGACAAGCGCATGAAAAAGTGCAACTAAACAACAACTTACAATTTCCGTGTCGCAACTTTATTGACTTGCGCTAGTCCCAGCCTCTATCCTTTCAGTTACGTTTGGTGAGAATGTGTGCATGTTCTCGCGGCCGCCTGCCGGCCGCCTGGCGTGCATGACGGCATCACCTTCCGGCCCCGACCCAAGTCCTTTCCGCCGTTGCAACCATCAGGACAGCGCGCTGCGACAGCCGCTGCCAGCAAATACGGAGCCGACTGCCATGCGACCGATCATGTATCCCCTTTTCATTACCCTGCTGGGCTGCGCTGCGCTGGCCGCCCCGGCCGCGCACGCGCAAACGGCGCCAGCCGGCGATGCCGCCGCCACCGTCAGCGCCAATGCCACCCTCGCCTCGCAATACATCTCGCGCGGCTTTCGCCAGACCTGGGGCAAGCCCGCCCTGCAGGCGGGCCTGGACTATGCGCAGCCCGGCGGCTGGTCGCTGGGCACGTGGGCGTCCACCGTCAGCGACCGCTACATCCAGGATGCCACCGTCGAGTGGGATATCTACGGCGGCTACAGCGGCACGGTAGGCGAGCTGGGCTACAGCGTGCTGGCGTATTACTACAAGTATCCGGGCGCCGTCTACCGCGCCACGGGCGTCAGGTACGACTATGGCGAGCTGTCGCTGGGCCTCAGCTACAAGATGCTGTACGCCAAGTACAACCGCACGGTCACGCCGGACTTCTTCGGCATCGTCAATGCGCGCGGCACGGGCTACCTGGACGTGGGCGCGAATGTCGACCTGGGCCATGCCTGGACCTTGAACTTGCACGCCGGAAATGGCCGGGTGGCGGGCGCCGGCAACGCCATGTGGAACTGGCGCGACGCCAAGGCCGGCGTCACGCGCACCTTCGACGGCGGCTGGAGCCTGAGCGGCGCCGTGACGCGCGCCTGGGGCGCCACCGACGCCTACGACCATTACACGCTGGGCATCCCGAATGCCGCGGGGCAGTTCGACACCTCGAACCCGGCCGCGGCCACCTTCGTGCTGGCCGTCAGCAAGACTTTCTGAGCACGCTAGCCGCGCCGCCCATGACACCGATATCCCTCCCTACCAAGGAACAGCATCATGCAACTCTCACTGAACAGTAAAATCTGCGTCGCCGCCACCGCGCTGGCCGTCCTCAGCCTGGGCGTCACGGCCGCCGTGATCGGCTACAAGAGCAGCGCCAGCGCCGAGGCGGCCGCCCTGGACCTGGCGCGCACGTCGGCGCGCGAAGTGGCCGGCGCCCTGCAGGCGCGCATCGCCAGCAACCTGTCCAGCGTCTCCAGCCTGGCCGGCGCCATGCGCGGCACGAAAAGCGCGAACCTGCCCCTGCAGCGCGAGCAGATCAACGAACTGACGAAGGCCACCCTGACCAGCTCGGAAGACTTGCTCGGTTCGGCCGTGACCTGGGAGCCGAACGCGCTCGACGGCAAGGATGCGGAATTCGCCAACCAGAAGCCGAATTACGACGCCAGCGGCCGCTTCATGCCCTACTGGACGCGGGGCGCCGGCGGCAAGCTGCAGGTCGAACCCATCGTCTTCGACCCGAAACCGGGCGCCAACGACTGGTATGACGTGCCCAAGCGCACGGGCAAGACGTATTTTACGGAACCGTACATCTACCCCGTCGACGGCAAGAATGTGCTGATGGCCTCGCTGGTCGCGCCCATCATGATCGACGGCAGCTTCAAGGGCACGGCCAGCGCCGACTTCATGCTCACGCGCCTGGCGACGATCCTCGCCGGCCTGAAAGTCATCGAGGGCGGCAAGCTGGCCCTGATCTCGAACGGCGGCCTGTACGCCAGCCACCCCGTGCCCGAGCGCCTGGGCAAGAAGGCCGACGACGTGCCGGCCGCAGGCCTGGAAAAGGTGCGCCAGGGCCAGCCGTATGAATACGAGGATGACAAGGGCTACATCCACCTGCTGCAGCCGCTGCAGATCCACCCCGACATCGCGCCATGGAGCGTGGAGCTGAACTTCCCGAAAAGCGTGGCCACCGCCTCGGCCCGCGAACTGATGACCTACACCCTCATCGTCGCCCTGCTGTGCGCGGCGGCCACGGCCGGCATCCTGATCCTCGTCGTCAACCAGCTGACGCGCCCCCTGCGCACCCTGGGCCGCACCATGACGGACCTGTCCAGCGGCGACGCGGACCTGCGCGTCAAGCTGGAAGTCAAGGGCACGGACGAGCTGGCCGTCATCGGCAAGGGTTTCAACCAGTTCGTGGAAAAGATCCACGCCGTGCTGCTGCAAGTGCAGGCCAGCGCCGACAACGTGGCACGGGCCAGCGCGGAAATTGCGCAAGGCAATAACGACCTGTCGGCCCGCACGGAACAGCAAGCCAGTTCCCTGGAAGAAACGGCCGCCTCCGTGGAAGAACTGACGGGCACGGTGAAGGAAAACGCCGACCATGCGCGCCAGGCGAACCAGCTGGCCGCCTCCGCCTCGAGCGTGGCCCAGAAGAGCGGCGAAGTGGTGGGCAAGGTGATCGAAACCATGACCTCGATCAATGACTCGTCGAACAAGATCGTCGACATCATCAGCGTCATCGACGGCATCGCCTTCCAGACGAATATCCTGGCCCTGAACGCGGCCGTGGAAGCGGCGCGCGCGGGCGAACAGGGACGCGGCTTCGCCGTCGTCGCGACGGAAGTGCGCAACCTGGCGCAGCGCTCGGCCGCTGCGGCCAAGGAAATCAAGCTGCTGATCGACGACTCCGTCGGCAAGGTGGCGGCCGGCAGCAAGCTCGTCGATGAAGCGGGCGCCACCATGGAACAGGTGGTCGACAGCGTGCGCAAGGTTACCGCCATCATAGCCGACATCAGCGTCGCCACCACCGAGCAAAGCGACGGCATCGCCCAGGTCAACCAGGCGCTGGCGCAGATGGATGGCGTGACGCAGCAAAACGCCGCCCTCGTCGAGGAAGCGGCGGCGGCCGCCGAAAGCCTGCAAGACCAGGCCAGCCACCTGGCGGACGTGGTCAGCGTGTTCAAGCTGGGCGAACAGGCGCGCCAGGTGGCCGCGCCCGCGGTGGCGCCAGTGGCGCCCGCCGCGCCGCCGCGCATGCAGCCGGTAAAAACACCCGCCGCCGGCAAGCGCCTGGCCGCCGCCAGGCCAGCCGCCGCCGAACGCGCGCCGGCCAAGACGCCGGCCGGCGACGACTGGGAAGAGTTCTAAACCGCGCGCCTGCCGCGCGAGGCCGGCGGCAGGCGCGGCCAGCCTGGCTGCCCCCGCCCCGATGGCCGGCAAGGCGGCATACGGGCAATGCCAAAAAAATATTGATTAGAATCAAGCCGCGAAGACATTCGGTGAGAATTGCGCCCCATCCCTCCTTCTATACTGGGCCCGCGCCTACGGCACGCATGCTTGCCGACATAAAGGGATGTGGCATGAAAAAAACAGTGGCAATATTGTTGACTTCCGGCAGCGCACTCCTGGCTGGCTGCGGCGGTGAGGGCAGCGAAGCACGCAATTCCATGGCAGGCACGATCAGCAATGCGCCCGCCCTGGCGGCCTATGTGGGCACCTGGCAAACCCCATGCGACGGCCATGAGCGCCAGGTCCTGGTCGTCGCGCTGCAAGCCGATGGCAGCGGCGCACTCGAACTGACGCCCGCCACCGAGACCTACCTCAAGGCCGGCTGCAGCGGCCCCGTGCTGGCCACGGAAACCCTGAGCGCGAAGATCGGCGCGGTGCCGGACGGCGTGGCCGACATCGTGATCAAGTTGAGCGGCAGCGACGTCGCAGCCAGCGTGCGCATCGACAAGCTCACCCTGTCCATCCCCGCCTACACCTTCAACGTGGCGGGGCCGGGCGTGGAATACGTGATACATAATGACCAACAGCAACGGTGCACCGACCATGAAAGCGGCTCCACCTGCGTCGACGACGATGGCATGCACAAGGCATACACCATCGCCGGCGGCATGGTGTTGAGCAATAACAAGCTCTACACCGTCGTCTGGAACGGCAGCGACTACGTGCCCGACACATTGTATGTAAAACAGTAAGCGCCGCCACTGCCGCAGGATCGCCCGGCCCTGCGGCCTCCTCTCGCGTCCCCGGCATTCGCCATTCTTGCATCGCGAATGTGCAGAAGCGAACATACATTGCAAAAGTAGAAAGCTATCCTGTTGAAAAAACAGGAGCTCGCCATGTCGTCCACCGCCTTTTCCCTGCCGTCCAGCCTCGCCCTGAACGCCCTGCTGCGGCCGCACGAGGATGATTTCTCCCCTGCCGCTGGCTTGCGGCGCCTGCTCGACGCGGGGCTGGACCGCTTGCCGCTGCCCGGCCATGGCGCCACCCTGCAGCGCTGGCAGGCGCTGGCCGCCGTGGCCGCCATCGACCTCTCCCTGCTCAAGCTGTACGAAGGCCATACCGATGCGCTGGCCATCCTGGCGGAAATCGACGGTCCCGGCGCGCCAGCCGGTAGCAGCTGGGGCGTCTGGTGCGCGGAAATGCCCGGCGCGCGCGTGAAGCTGCAGCAGATGGCCGACGGGCGCTACCTGCTCGATGGACGCAAGGCCTGGTGTTCCGGGGCAAGTAGCCTCAGCCATGCCTTGATCAGCTGCTGGAATGACGATGGCCAGGCTTGCCTGGCCTCCGTGGCCTTGGCGCAGCCCGGCGTGCACGTCACGGACGAAGGCTGGCACGCGGTGGGCATGGCGGCCTGCGCCAGCGTCGACGTGACGTTTTCCGCCGCGCGCGTCTTTCCCGTCGGCGCGCCGGGCGCCTACCTGGAGCGGCCCGGCTTCTGGCACGGCGGCGCCGGCATCGCGGCCGCCTGGTATGGCGCCGCCTGCGCCATCGCCAGCCACCTGCATGCGCGCGCCCAGCACGCCGCCCCCGATCCCGTGCGCCTGGCGCAACTGGGCCAGATCGACTGCGCGCTGCGCGCCGCCGGCGCCCTGCTGCGCGAAGGCGCGGCGGAAATCGACCGCCATCCGCAGCGCGATGCCATGGGCCTGGCCCTGCGCCTGCGCCTGGCGGTGGAAGACGCGGCGACCCTGGTGCTGCACCTGGCCACGCGCGCCCTGGGCGCCGGTCCGCTGTGCCGTGATGCGCGCTTTGCCCGCCTGGCGGCCGACCTGCCCGTGTTCCTGCGCCAGAGCCATGCCGAACGCGACCAGGCCGTGCTGGGCGGCATCGTCGCCGGTGCCGAAGACCATCCCTGGGCGCTCTGACATGTTCGCCCATCCCGACGCGCATGCGCGCACCCTCGAAGGCAGCGGCACGCCGGACCACGTCTGGCGCGCCTGGGCCGGCATGCACGACGTGCCCCTCATCGGCGCGGACGAACTGGTGCCGCCGGGGACGCGCGCCGTCATCGTCGCGCCCCATCCCGACGATGAAATCCTCGCCTGCGGCGGCCTGCTGCAGCTGCTGGCGGCGCAGGGCAGCGAGCTGCTGCTCGTCGCCGTCACGGACGGCGACGCCAGCCATCCCGGCTCGCCGCTGTGGCCGCGGGAGCGCCTGCGCCGCGTGCGTCCGCAGGAATCCGCGCGGGCGCTGCAAGCGCTGGGACTGGCGGCGCCGGCCTGGCTGCGCCTGGGCCTGCCCGATGGCGGCGTGGCGGGCATGACGCCGCAGCTGAGCGCCACCCTGGCCGCGCAGCTGCGTCACGGCGACCGGGTGCTGACCACCTGGCGCCTGGACGGCCACCCGGACCATGAAGCGTGCGGCTGGGCCTGCGCTTCGGCATGCTCGGCCAGCGGCGCCGCCCTGGTGGAAATGCCCGTCTGGGGCTGGCACTGGGCCGCGCCGGGCGATGCCCGCATCCCGTGGCACCGCGCGCGCCGCCTGCCGCTGTCGGCGGACGGGCTGCGGCGCAAGCGCGATGCCTTGCGCTGCTTCGCCAGCCAGATGCAGGACGACCCGTCGACGGGCCAGCCCGCCATCGTGGCCGGCGACGCCCTGGAGCGGCTGCTGCACGCCTGGGAGGTATATTTTTTATGAACGCGGCGGCCACCCCGGACGACCAGCGCGGCGCCTATTTCGAGCAGCTGTATTGCCAGGATGCCGATCCGTGGCTGGTGCGCCAGCGCTGGTATGAGGAGCGCAAGCGCGCCCTGTTGCTGGCCAGCCTGCCGCAGCGGCGCTACCGCCACGCGTATGAACCGGGCTGCGGCAACGGCGAGCTGACGGTGGAGCTGGCGCGCCGCTGCGACCGCGTGCTGGCCGCCGACCTGTCGGCCGAAGCGTTGCGGCTGGCGCGCCAGCGCCTGCTCGATGCGGCATGCGAGGCCAACGTCAGCCTCGTGCAGCACCGCCTGCCGCAGGACTGGCCGCGCATCGCGCCCGGCGCAGAAAAATTCGACCTGGTCGTCCTCAGCGAGCTTGCGTATTACCTGTCGCCGCAGGAGCTGGCCCGCGTGGTCGAGCACAGCGTCGCCAGCCTGGCGCCGGGCGGCAGCATCGTCCTGTGCCACTGGCGTGCGCCGTTCGCGCAGCGCATTCTCTCGACCGTGCGCGCGCATGCCGCCTTCCAGGATGCGCCCGGCCTGCACCGCGTGCTGCGGCACGAGGAGACCGACTTCCTGCTGGGAATCTGGTCGAACGATGCGCGCTCGGTGGCGCAGCGCGAGGGCTTCGCATGATCGGCGTGGTGGTGCCCGTGCATGACGAGGAAGCCTGCCTGGGCGCCTGCCTCGACGCCCTGCGCGCCGCCGCCACCTGCCCCCGCCTGCGGGGCGAAGCGGTGTGCATCGTCATCGTCCTTGACGCCTGCCGCGACCAGTCGCAGCGCATCGTGCTGGCGCACGCCATGCAGGCGGACCTGCGCTGGCGCCTCGACTGCATCGCCATCGAGGCGCACAACGTGGGCGCCGCGCGCGCCGCCGGCGCCCGGCTGCTGCTGCAGCGGGGCGCACGCTGGCTGGCCTTCACCGATGCCGACACGCGCGTCTCGCCCACCTGGCTGAGCACCCAGCTGGCACTGGACGCCGATGCCGTCTGCGGCACGGTGGCGGTGGAGGACTGGTCGCCCCACGGTAGCAGGGCCGGCGCCCTGCGCGCGCATTTCGCGCAGACATACACGGACGCGGACGGCCACCGGCATGTCCACGGCGCCAATTTCGGCGTGCGCGCCAGCGCCTACCTGCGCGCCGGCGGCTTCGCGCCCCTGGCCTGCAGCGAAGACGTGGCCATGGTGGCCGCGCTGCAGGCCACTGGCGCGCACATCGCCTGGAGCGCCGCGCCGCGCGTCGTCACCAGCGCGCGCCGCCAGGCCCGGGCGCGGGGCGGTTTTGGCGATACCTTGCTGCAGGTGGTGGCGGCGCTGGACGCTGCCCCGCACCTGACGCTGACGTAGGCATCAGGCAAAAAAAAATCGCCGGAGCGGAAGTGCTTCCCGGTCCGGCGGTCCGCCCTGGCCTGCTGCCATGCCGCCTGCTGCTGCAGCATGGCCGTCGGACCAGATACCGGCAGTATCCGGGCGTTGCCGGCCGGGCCCGGTTCACGGCTCAGGTCCGGTCCGTACAAGCCCGTGCAACGTCACCTCTAGCGCATGGCCTCCGCCAGTCCCGGGGCAAACTCGGCGCCATGCTTGACTTGCGCGGTGGACGCCTTCAAGGTGGTGCCGATCGGTTCGGCGCGGCCATCGAGGCATTTGCCGAGGAAGTTTTCCGTCACCGCATTGAAGGCGATGTTGTTGACGGGCCGGGCGAAACCATGGCCTTCGTCGGGGAACAGCACGTAGGTGACGGGAATATTCTTGGCCGCCATGGCTGCCACGATCTGGTCCGACTCGGCCACGTTGACGCGCGGGTCATTCGCTCCCTGGCCGATCAGCAGCGGGCGCTGGATGTTCTGCGCGAAGTTCAGCGGCGAGCGCTCCTTCAGCAGCGCCTTGCCCTCTTCCGTGGTCGGATCGCCCATGCGCTTGTAGAACTGCTGCTTGCCCGCTTCCCAGTAGGGCGGGATGGTTTGCAGCAAGGTGAACAGGTTGGACGGGCCGACGATATCGACGCCGCAGGCGAAGGTGGTGGGCGTGAACGCCATGCCGGCCAGGGTGGCGTAGCCGCCGTACGAGCCGCCCATGATGGCCACCTTGTCGGCCGTCGTCACGCCGCTCTTCACGGCCCATTGCACCGCGTCGAGCAGGTCGTCATGCATCTTGCGGCCCCACTGCAGGTCGCCGGCCGAGATGAACTGCTTGCCGAAACCCGTCGACCCCCGGTAGTTCACCGACAGCACGGCGTAGCCCCGGTTGGCCAGCCACTGGTGATAACCGTTGTAGCCGTAGGTGTCGCGCGCCCAGGGGCCGCCGTGCACCAGCAGCACCATCGGCACGGCGCGGGTGGCCTTGCCGCTGGCGTTCGCCTTCGATGCCTGCGGCAGGGTCAGGTAGGACACCAGCGTCAGGCCATCGCGCGCCTTGATTTCCTGCGGATACATGGGCACCAGCGGCGCGCCGACCAGTTCCGGCCGCGTGACGTACAGCTGCGTGAGCTTCTTGCTCTTGCGGTCATACAGCCAGCTTGACGCAGGCGCCGTGACGGCGTCGACGCCGACGAGCCACTTGTCGTCCGCTTCCGTGCGCGACGTCACGTTGAACTGGCCCTTGGTATGCTTTTTCAGGAAGGCCAGGTCGGCCTTCAGCTCGTCCGTCAGCGGCAGGTATTCCTGCTGCAGGTAGTCGACGGAATAGGCTTGCACGCGGCCCGTGCGCGTGTCGTACAGCGCATCGGCAATGTCGGCGCGCGGGTCTTGCGCCACCACCGTGGTCTTGCCGCTGGCGACGTCCTGCGCCAGCAGCGCCGAGGTATTCCGGCCGCGCGAATCGGTCCAGTACAGGGTCTTGCCGTCGACCGTAAAGGCCAGCGGCGCCGTCGTCTGCGAATCTTCCAGCCCCACTTCCGCCAGCGGCGCGCTCTCGACCTTGCCGTCCGTGATGCGGAAATACTGCATGCCGCCGTCGGCCCGCGCCTTGCTGGCGATGCGCAGATTGAGCAGTTCATCGGCCAGGTAGCCGCCATAGCCGTCGTTCTGCTCCACCAGGGTCAGCTTGCCGCTGGCCAGGTCCAGGCTGTAGACGTCATGCCAGCGCGCGTCACGGTTATTGATGCCGATCAAGATACGGTCCTTGACCTTGCTGCTGATCTGGATCACGCGCACGCGGGTCTTCTCGAAGGGCGTGTAATTGATCTGCTTGCCGGTGGCCACATTCACGCCGTACAGCAGGAAATTTTCATCCCCGCCCTTGTCCTGGATGTACAGCAAGGTCGTCGAATCGGGCGACCAGAAGCTGCTGCGGATGGGCCGTACCTTTTCATCCGTCAGCGGACGCGCCTGCGCCAGGTCGCTGGACGGCGCCACCCACACATTGAGCACGCCGTCGCGCGGCGCGATCCACGACAGCCACTTGCCGTCAGGACTGATGCGCCCGCCGGACTTGCTGGGATTGCCAAAGATCTTCGCCCGCTCGATCAGCGGCGTATCGTTGACTGGGGCTTGGGCGTGGGCCGGCAGTACGCTGGCAAACAACAGGGCAGGCAGGGCATAGCGAATCATGGACACCTCATGGTTGTTGAATGAAGGGAAAACATAATAATTGTGCACGTGCCAGCACATGATAGGCGAAAGCCATGTTGCCAGGTTGATTACGGCGATGAAGGACGAAAATCGGGGGATGGACGGGAAGAAACGGGGAATGGAACGCGGTGCAGGTCAGGCGACAGCCGGCGCGCGGCAGGCGTGACCGGACGGAGAAAAGAAAAAGGCCACTCCGCAGAGTGGCCTGAATCCTTGAATCTAATGGTCGGGGCGAGAAGATTCGAACTTCCGACCCCATGCACCCCATGCAAGTATTCAATCAACTCAACGAAATTCATCCACTTTTTTGTGTGCTATAATTCCCTTTATATTCAATAAGTTAAAAGACATTTTTGTATCACGGATGTTCAGCCTGTTTCAACTGCTGCCATGAACTCTGTGTACATTAAAGTGTACACAATGATGAGGATCATGGTATGGCACTGAACGATAAGCTACTGCGAAACCTAAAGGCACGAGACGCCCGCTATGAAGTTGCAGACGCAGGAGGCTTGAGCGTCCGCGTAACGGCGACTGGCACGATCACTTTTCAGTATCGATTCCGGATAGAGGGTAAACAGCACCGTATGGACTTCGGCAACTACCCCGACCTTTCGTTAGCTGACGCCCGAGAACTTCATCGCAACGCTCGCAACAAGCTCGCCCTAGGCACTAATCCGATCGAAGAAAAACGAGTTCTAGAAGTAACGGAGCGTAGATCGCTTACAGTAGCCGAACTGGTAGAAGACTTCATGAAGAAGGAAATCCGAGTGACCCGCAAGCGTCCACTGTATGCAGAAGAAATACTTAACAAGAACGTAGTTAGCGTGCTTGGCAAGAAGAAGGCAAAGGATGTGTCCAGACGCGACATTGTTGAAATGCTGGAGGCCGTTGTCGCCCGGGGGTCTCCGGTGATGGCAAATCGAACTGGCTCAATCACAAAACAGATGTTCAGTTTTGCTCAAACGCGTGGCTATCTTGAAAACAATCCTTGCTCTAACATCACAAGAACAAGCATCGGCGGTCAGGAAAAGCCCAAGGAATATTTCCTTACCTATCAGGAGATATGGAAATTTTGGCATGGAATCGAAAAAGCAAACTTTAGCGAGTCCCTCAAGATTGCATTGAAAATCTTACTGACAACGGGGCAACGTCGATGCGAAATTATCTATGGGGAATGGGCGCAAATCGACTTCCTAAAGGAACGCTGGATCATCCCCGTTTCGCTTTCAAAAAACGGAAAGGAACACGTTGTTCATCTTGCGCCCATGGCAATCGAACTCTTCAAGCTACTTAAGAGCTACTCCGGTGATAGCAAGTATCTAGTTCCCTCACCAGTCCTTGAAGAAGATGTGCCGATAAGTGAACGCGCAATCAATAGAGCAGTAGCACGCAATCGAGATGAACTCGGATTGAAAGACTTATCCCCTCACGTGCTTCGGCATACCTTTAGTACAAAACTGAGCGGATTAGGCGTAGCTCCTCACGTTATTGAGAAACTGCTAAACCATCAGCTTGGGGGAATGTTTGCCGTCTACAACCATCATCCTTACTATGCAGAACGCAAAGCCGCACTTCTACTCTGGTCAAGTAAATTGGAGGAAATTCTGGCTGCGAAAACAATAGATAGTGTAATTGAAGAACCGGACTTATTTGACGACTCCCCCTCCTAAAGTAACGTCTCCTGCCCTTATCAAGGCAACACTTACCATGACAAGGGCAGGAAGAGCCCTCATTCCTCAATGCAGCTACTTAGATAGTTTACGATGACTTGCAAGATAAGTTACAATTAATCAACACGCACGTTCGGAGTACAGGGCGCCACACCCGGCTAAAAAATGAAAAAGAGGCAAATATAAAGTGAGCCAAAACGCATCAGGTCAATTGTTGGGTTATGCCATGCAGTTCCCTCGAGCGCTTTGCCACTTGCTCAAAGCGGGTCCTGGCTGCACAGTCTGCATTGAAGTGCACGGGGATGTCGCGACCTTGCTACCGACAGGCGAAATTATTGCTGAAGAGGACAAGTCCTCCATCAACAGCAATCCTGTCACGGACAAATCAGTCAATCTTTGGAAAACACTTTCCAATTGGGTGGACAGCGTTAGGGCCGGTGAGTTCGATGTCAAATTAACCACCTTTGTACTGTATCGGAACAAGTCAGGTCAACTGGGCCTAGCAGAGGTCTTTGACGCATGTGCAACTCGAGATCAAGCGAATCAGGCGCTGCTGGACGCGGATCCCGAATTTGCGAACCTGGATGAGTCTCACGCTATCTGGCCATATTACAAAAACGTGGTGCTCGACTATCCAGACATCCTGCTTGATGTGATCGTCAAATTCCAACTTGAAACCGGAGATCTCGCCGGGTATGCGGATGTCGAGCAAGGACTGCGCACGAAACTGGTCGCACTGAACCAGCTCGATGCGGTCGTTCATCACCTAAATGGCTGGTTAGTCAAATTAGTGATGACGCGCATCAGCCAAAACCAGGCAGCCATAATCACATTTGACGAGTTCGCGCACGAGTGCGCCGTGCTCTTTTCCCGGGCCCGTTGCTTCGACTTACTGGACTTCACCACATACTCTCCACTATCTTCGGACGAGATCGACAAACACATCAAGAGTCGCCCTACCTATCTACGCCAGATTGAATTTCTGAAGGCTGATAATGACGACCTCATCGAAGCTGTAACGGACTTCCTCAAAGCAAAAACCAATCGCGACAAGTGGATCGAAGACGAGCTAATCGACGAAGAGTTGGCAAGTCAGTTCGAGGAAAATCTACGAAGGTTTTGGAAAAACAAGCAGAAGGAGGTGAAGCTTGTCAACGGCACACTCGACAAAGAGGCACGAGGCATGGTCTTGTTTGTTCAGTGCCAGAGTCACCAGGAGACAATTCGCAACGTGAAGCCTCCGCCGTCCACCATTGCAGGAACCTACCACGCTCTAGCCGACAAGCCAAACCTCGGCTGGCATGAAGATTGGGAAGCGGAATTCAAGCGATGAGTGAGCCAACCCCCGAAA
This sequence comes from Janthinobacterium sp., assembly GCF_009923995.1. Taxonomy (GTDB): domain Bacteria; phylum Pseudomonadota; class Gammaproteobacteria; order Burkholderiales; family Burkholderiaceae_D; genus Janthinobacterium. The sequence goes on from NZ_RFSK01000005.1 coordinate 116,396, forward strand.
AGCCAGAGGCAGATGATCACTCCTTGCTCGCCGAAGAAGTGCGCACGTGGAATACTCCGCTAATTGGCGCTTACCAGCTTTGGCAATTCACGCTAGGCTATTGCCAATCCCGAGCAGATGGCGATGCCCCAGTCGGATTACTCCACTTTATAGCCGGGCCAATTCTCGCAAGTCCCCAGCTCAGCGAGACCGTTAGCTTGCGTCGCAAGAGCTTGCAGTCATACGCCCTTGGTTTCGAGGACAAGAAGCAGATGGATCTACTACTCGGCCTGCAGGACCGGATACGTCGTCGTCGCCCTCAGACGATGGCGGCTATCGATGCCGCCATCTGCGCGGGATTGTTGATCTGGGATGCCGAAAGCGGCAAGCTATATCCGCGTCCAGCTCCAACCGCAAGTCGCGGCCGCAATTTGCGTAGCACACTCAAGCGTGAAGGCGACAAGGCACGTATATTGGGCGCCTGGTTTGCCGCACATGACCTTCCAACCATCGCCGCATATCTGAAAGTGGTGTTGTAATGCAGCTTCAACTAGTCAAGCTCATCATCTGGCCGAAGATCCAGACTCATGGCCTACATTCTATAAAATTCAAGAAGGGTGCTGTCAACGTCATCACTGGTGGATCCCGCACAGGCAAGTCGGCAATCATCCCGATCATCGACTATTGCTTGGCCTCTAGCGAGTGCCAAATTCCCATCGACACCATCCGTGATCACTCCGCTTGGTACGGACTTCTTCTGGAAACCGAGAACGAGCAAATTCTGGTCGCTCGAAATGGGCCGAGCGGTCGCGAACCATCGGACGAGTTTTATCTGATGCGAGGCCAAGCTCTCAGTATCCCACCAACCATCGTCGCGCCAAACGAAAAGCTCGATAGTGTGAAGCATATCCTGAATTCGCTGGCAGGCACTCCCTACTTTCGATTAAGTGGCGCCGACGACCCTCGCCCCTATCAGGAGCGGCTCGGCTTCCGGGACCTGATGGCCTTAGTCTTCCAAAGCCAGGAAGTAGTGGCAAATCAAAACATCCTTTTTTACAAGACCCATGCCCACGAGCACCGGGAACGACTGAAAAATTGGCTACCCTACATTCTCGGTGCAGAAACACTCGAAGTCTTGATGGCGAGGCAACGACTAAGCGTGGTGCAGGCTAAGCTCAACCAGCTTCGCCGAGAATTCCAGAAGACCAGGAGCGTCTCTGACAACTGGATCGCTAACATGATGGGCCACTTTCAGGTCGCTAAAAGCTATGGACTGGTTGATGAAACCTATGATTTGCCTGAAGCACCTCTTCCCGACGACCTGATCCGTATGGCTAAGGACATCCTTGCTGCCAAGCCGGACCACCCGACCCCGACTGCGCAGCGGGTCGATCAGGACGTACAGGAAATGCTTCGACTTGAGAGGGAAGATGACAAGCTCAGCGATGAGATCAGCCTCGTTCGCAAACGCCTCAACGACATAAATCAACTCAAAGCAGGGCTGACCGGATATGGCGGCACGGCGAGACGCCGTGCCGATCGACTGCAAATCTCCCAATGGTTCGATGACATAGCACGGGAAGCGCAGGATTGCCCGTTGTGTGGAGAGGCGAAGCACGACAAAAGTCGCGATGAAATCAAAAAGATCGCGGCCGCATTCCAAGTGGTCGAAGCAGAAGCCAATCGCACGAAGGAGATTCCCACTTCATTCGAACGTGAGCAAGTATCCTTGACGCGCCAGCTCGAAACGGCGCTTGACCGCCGCAAGGCCCTCAATAGCCGCATGGACAGGACACTCGCGCAAAACCGCGCCACTAGGGAACTGTTCGATAGACGTCAGAGCATGTTTTTCTTCCTCGGGCACCTCAAGGCTTCTGCAGACATGTTTCAGAACCTTGTCCCCGGCGGAGATATGGCCCAGGCGATCGCTGCCATGGAAAATGAGGAACAAGAACTACTGAAGCAGATGGATCCGCAAGGCGTCCAACGCCGACTTGACGCAGCGCTGAAGATCATCGCACAAAAAGCCTTGGTGCGTCTTGATACCCTCGATGTAGAGGAGAAATACAAGCGCACATCTCCGCAGTTCTCGGTGAAAGACCTGAGCCTTAAGGTAATGAGTAACGATGGCCATTGGCATTTTCTTGCCGAAGTGGGCAGCGCATCGAATTGGCTATCCTTCCATATCGCTTTCGTTTGTGCGCTGCACGAGTATTTCAACGAACTACCAGAATCCTGTGTGCCCAGCTTTGCCGTCTTTGATCAGCCCAGCCAGGTATATTTCCCAAAAACGAACCGCAACACGCAAAGCGATGACCAGTCGCAGTATGACGATGAGGATGTACAAGCAGTCATCGGCATCTTCAAAACGTTGGCTAATTCAGTGCGAGCACAACGGGGAAAGTGGCAGTGCATTGTGCTGGACCATGCGAGAGATGAAATCTATGGTGGAGTCGATGAAGTCTACGAAGTGGATGTCTGGCGGGATGGCAAAAAACTTATTCCGCCACACTGGTACGAATCTTAGCTGTATTGATCGAGACTTGACCTGACGTAAACGGCTTTGTTACACAAATGCCCGAGGCGCGCCGGAATCGCGCTCCAGGTAGACTATCGGCATGAGTGTACCGAGCAAACCGATGTATCGAACGACCAACTGGAGGGAGTACAACGCGGCGTAGAAGACACATGTTTCGCTGCTCATTTGGTTGAACCAGGACATGTGCTGGCACGGCAGTTGCAGTGGCAAACGTGGGCGCAGCCGGAAGTACAGCGAGGCGGCGATTCAATTTTGCCTGACCATCAAGGTGTTGTTCAATCTGGCACTACGGCAGGCGACGGGCATGGTGCAAAGATTGCTCAAGCTAGCGGGCCTCGACTGGGAAGTTCCCGACTTCAGCACCGTGAGCCGCCGACAAAAGCATCTCGCCGTGAAGATTACAGCGAACCCGACGATGACGGGATTACACTTACTAGTCGACGGTACCGACATCAAGATGTTGGGTGAGGGGGAGTGGAAAACGAGGAAACATGGTGCCGACTACCGCCGTCAATGTCGTAAGGTGCACCTTGGAATTGATGCCACGACCTTGGAAATCCGGACTATTGAAGTGACGGCCAACGCCACCGACGATGCGCCGACGCTACCGTGCTTGCCCGACCAGATTGGCGCAAGCGAAGCTATCGCTGGCGTCAGCGGCGATGGCGCCTACGACACCAAGTCCTGCCATGAGGCCATTGCCCTACGTAGCGCACATGCCATTATTCCGACACGCAAAAACGGCAAACCCTGGAAAGACCGTCGGCGGGGGCTGAGGAGCGCAACGCGATACTACATGCCATGCGGCGCCTTGGTCGTCGGATATGGAAGAAGTGGACCGGCTACCATCGGCGCAGCCCGGTGGAAACCAAAATACGCTGCTTCAAGCTACTAGGGGACCACTGATTAATTCGACTTTTCGATGAAACCTCGTATATAAGTATTTGATTTTTAAGGCGACGAGTTTTGTAAATTGAATTAATCAGCGCTTCCCTAGGAGAACGAGTGATGGTACGCGATTTTGACCGTTAGGTCGCCGAGTTGCAAGTGCGCACCGCAATTCTCAACGGATTCACCCAACTCGGCACACCGAAGACGGTGACCATGGCATAACTTCGTTTGGGAAAAAGGGTATTACGCTCTCAATTTATTTGTGCAACAAAGCCGTTTCGCAGAAATAATCGTATCAGCGAGCATATTACTTCTCGGCATTAAGATAGAATCGGGTGTTTCAACTGTAATGAAAAACGCTTTCAATTTCGTATCTTTTGCCCTGGGAATAACAAGAACATGTCTGAAAAGTGGACTGAGCGACAGAGACGCACGAATCAAATGGCCCGCATACTGGGGACTTACTTGCTTAGCCAGGACACTGTCACGCCTCGTCAGCTATACGGACTATCGAAATTATCGTGGATTACCAGCAGCTATGAAGACGATGATGCCGCCTACATTCAAAGCACGAAAATCCCCGCGCTCGGTGATATTTTTGAAGAAAATTATTCTTCTTTGTCACTAAACGATGTCGCTGCCGAGGTTTCAAATCGACTCGATAGCGAGCTTGTCGGGCGCCTGATTCTGCAACACACCGGTTTTACCAATTTCTACAAGGCATATAGGAATAGCGTCAGCACCTGGATCGAAGCGAATCATTCGCGCTTGTTGCCGATGTACCGCGCCGCGTTGCAGGCCACCAATAGCGGCCACCGGCTGAGGATTATTCAAGCCATTCAGGACCTGCCAGGAATATCAAAGGCAAACCATGAAGAGCAAAGGATGCGACCGGAATATTTCTTGACGCCAGCATTTTTCATACTGGATCCGGAAATAAAATTTCCGCTGATTAATGGGAACGCCTGGGTTAAGAACTTGCTCGATACGTTGAAGGTGAAAGATTCCGGGTTGGATGAACAGTACCTAGCAATGGTGGGACTGTACGGCGTCGGCGGCATCAACGATGCCGCCGATCTCGATCAGGTCGGACGTGATTCGCCCGATTTCATAACGACCGAAACCCGCACCGCGACGAAACAACTGCTGCAATCGAAACAGACCGAAGACAATGTCACTTTGCCGCTGAAGGATGAAGCTGACGTCGAGTCGATCAGGAAAGCGGGGTCGGTTATGCAACGGCGTATCCACAACCGACTGACCAATCTGGTGCGCTCCAAATTGTCTGGCTACACCTTGCTGGAGGGACGCGCCCCCGAATGCATGTTCGATGTGCTAGTCAAGAAATACAACGATGAGATTGACTTGCTGATCGAGGTCAAAAGTTCAATCGAAGTCGCGCACGTCCGGATGGCGATCGGCCAGCTGTTCGACTATCGCATGCGGTTGAACGCAACACCAGGGCCACACCTTGCGATACTGTTGCCGGCACGTCCCGAGGAAGAAGTGATGGATCTGCTGATTTGGTTAGAGATTGGCTTGATGTGGTTTGAGGGAGACGCATTATGTACCGAGGACGTATGGTTGGCGCACCTGCAAGGCTAGCGCTGTGAATGAGATTGCCGCATGCATTGCACCCGGTCAAATTGCATGCAGATCAGGATTTATTGACCGCACCGGATAATAGCTGCGCGGTGGTGCGCAGCATGCTGGAATAGGCAGGCGGGGAGTTTCATGCTATCGACTTTGGACGCGAAATGCATTTGATATTGGACCTTCGCTAAAAAGTTAGGCCGACAGTGCCGTTTTAACCTATATGCCACGGTTCAATTGTGCCATCGTCATTGCGCCAAGCTTTCAAAATCCACGCCCCTGAAAAGTACGGGACGTGGGGCTTGAAGTCGACTTACATCAGCACCCGGTAGTGCCGATTGTCCGCGTCAGTTGACTTCATGAGACGGTATTCCATGCCGCTTGCCACAGCGATTTGGTGAGCGAAGTCCTTTTTGGCTTGGACCACCGCATCGTTGATTTGGTTGTCGGCTTTGACCTCAACGATAACGTATTTTTCGCTGCCATCCGGTTCCGCACGCAGAAAAACGAAATCGGGATAGTAGCTGCGCACGGTCTGCGAGTCCGGATCGATATACTGAATGAAGAAATCTGACTGACCATGTGTCAGCATTCCTGTGAAGTAGATTTTCTTGACGCGCTGTTCACGGAGTAGGTCCCAAAAAAGCAATCGTTCAGACCCCGAATCGAAGCAATACGTGTCGAGGTGGAAGCTTTTTCCGCGCTCGGCGTCATTAACATCAGCCATGCGGACGATCTTGTCTTTCGCCGCTGTTACCTCGTAGTAGCCACTAGGTGGCAGCTTGATGAGATCAACTTCGTGCTCCTCAGTTTGCTGCGCCTCGTCCAAATCGAACATCAGGCGGAAGAGTCGGGGAATGATCTCGTCGTAGAGCAACTCGTTAAACTCATTGGCCATCGCCACCAGTTCCTCAGTGCCTTCCGTGGTCGAATCAAGTAAGTCTTCGATTTCCAAAGGGCGGCGGTTGAGGTAGCGAGAAACCTCCGCGATCATGGTCATGCGCGAAAACGCCTGCTTTTCACGGCGAGTGGTCAGATCGAAAGTGCGACTGGTCGGTGCTCGCGCGGCATCTGCAAGGTTGAGCCCGTCCTGTTGAGTTTCAATTAGGCGGTACTTCTCAACCATATTGTTCCAGGCGACCTTATCCGACCGATCAAGACCGAGAGATTGCCCGGGAAGTACTAATTTCTCACGCATCTCGTACTGCTTGCGCACCCGCACAAGTTTGATTTTGACAGGAGGCGCAACGACGCGCACCTCGATGCGCTCCTTGTCGCTGGCGATCTTCTGCAGGTCATCAACACTGATGTGGAAGTTCTGCTGAAGCTCCTCGTTGAGGATATCGAGATTGGCATTTGAAAGGAATACATGACCGGTGTGCTGGGCTTGGCCAATGGACCGTAGGCAGCGCATCGTAGCTTGAAGAACAAAAACGCGCGACTTCGGTTCGCGGAACATGCCCACACCAAAGAGCGAGCGACAGTTCCACCCTTCGCGCCCTTTGTTGACCAACAGAATAAATTGCTTCTCCGACGCTTCAGTGTCGAGGCGATTGAACTCGCGGATGTCATCATTGGTGGTGAGCTTTTCGTCGCCGACGTTCACTAGGATGCGAGAAGTAGGAATGCCATACTTCATCAGCGCCCGCTCGACTGCGGGCTTCAACTCACCAGTCAACTCATCGATGGTGGCTGCGAAGAAAGCTAGCTTTGGCAACAAGCCCTCGGGACGCAGGCCCCCAGCCTCTATGAGAAAGCGCTCGATGGCGATGTCCACGAACTCGTCCGTACGAGAATTTCCGTAGCCGTGCAATAAGACTTTCTTAAGAAACGCCTTATCGATAGCCTCTTTCAAGCCATAGGCGTAAACCACCTCCGGCAACACTTCACGCCCGACGTACGGCGTACCGGTATAGTTGTAGCACGCCACTACGCGCGTTCCTGCAGCGTTGAGGCTTGCTGCAAGAATGTCGATGGTTGTCCGGAGGCTGGTGTCGCTCGCCTTCGCGCCAACGCCCATGTCTTTGGCAAGCGCCTTCCCAAACGCGTGATGAGCCTCATCCACGTAGATACCTAGCTGTTCAAGGCGACGCAGTTTCTCGAAGCGTTGGTTGGTGGTCAGTTCGCCTTCCTCTTCTGGTTGATCGAAGTTATAAAGATCAGCTGCGTCTGCATAAACACCGGTAGCCCCGAGAGTTTCGCCGGTCGCGCCGAAAAGTTTGTCAACGGAAGACCTCTCCTTGCGCTGGCGCTTGAGAATGATCTTCTGTGTATTAGAGACGATGATATTGAAGCGCGAGCGATCCAGAGCATCCAGCGACGTGCCTGCTTCTTCAAGATAGTGAAAGCGCAAATGCGTGGTCAGAAAGTTGACATACTCCGGCGGCACCACACGAGTGAGATCGAACGATTCGATCTCCTTCAGTGAATGCAGGACCGTTTTGTCAGGCGCGAACACGAGCGCGTTGTGGCAATAGCGCGCGTCTTTCTCGAATTTGTTACCCAGTAGAAATTCGTAGAAGATACAGGTTGCCATTAGGATGGTTTTGCCAGTGCCCATCGTCAATGCGAAGATATAGTTTGGGTAGACACGGGAATTCTTGCGCATCTTCTCGAACAACACTTTGTATGAGTTCAATTCAAGCTCATCACTTTCGCCGAACTCGAACATCTCCTGCCTGGCGTTACCGAGGAAGGATCCGAATTTGCGGCCCTCGAACTTGCCGCTGCGCTCGTACCATGCCTTGAAGATTTCCTCGACCTTTGCATTTCCGAGGAACTCCTTAAGGAAGACGTAGGTCTCCAGTGCCTCAAACTGCGGCTGGCGCAGGAAAGCTTTGGGATTACTCTCAGGATTATTGAAGTCGAGAAACTTTCGGGTGAGCTCTTTGTAATTCTGCCGAATCTTCCCTCGGTTGTCTTGATAGAACCGCCATAGAAAACGAAAGAAGGCGAAGTCGAGCGACGCGCCCGACGTGCTCGCCCCCTTGGCGCCGGCCTTTGTCATTGCACGCTTAGTCGCCATTGCCAACGCTCCCTTCCCACGATTCCGAAAGCAGGTCAGTGATCTTCACGCGGATGGTACCCGCGTTGTCCGGCACGTTGTAAATGCCCCTTACCAGGTCGCCCTTGCTCGGAATATCTAGCACTGTCGGTTGCAACACTGCTCCATCGTAGTTCCAGTCGATCAGCACGCTTTCCGTAAGCTCCCTCCAGTCGTCCACTACCTCTTTCTGGAGAGAGAGCTTCTGTAACAGATTCATCGGGTAGAAATTGACGATGACCAGCTCACCCTCCTTTATAGCAACCTTTGCCTCAGAGTCACGCCTGAACTCCAGATCGGCCTTATCTCGCAGGATATCGACCACCTTTACATCGATCTTGAAGGGCTTCGCAACCAGAATCAGTTGCGCTGCCAAATCTGGCTCGTGGCCCATACAGACAAGGGTGATCTTCTCGACTGCGCGATTCGGGTTTTCGTTATGACGGCGCTGCCACGTTTTCTGGTCAAAGTTGTGGATCAGCTCGTTCAAGTCTGCGCGCGTGGCAATGCGGTTGACTGGCATTATCTTAACCATACGCCCGTCCTTCTCACCATCGAACACGGTGTTGAATTCCAGCTTCTGCACCTCCAACGCCTCGATCAGCAGCTCCTTCGCTTGGACTGGGTTCCGGAAAATGTCATAGTGATTGACGTTGTGCAACTCGAACCCAGTGAAGGACTTCGTCTCGCCACTGAGTGATTTCTGTCGCAATTCCTCGGCAATGCCGAGGAGACGCTTGGTGGTCGTCTGGATCGCGCCAAGGTTGATGTCGGCACCAATGAAGCGACGACCCAGTTGCATCGCGACAGCTTGCGTAGTTCCTGATCCCATGAAGCAATCGAGAACAAGTTCACCCGGCCGGGAACAAGCCAAGATGATTCGTTCCAAAAGGGTTTCTGTCTTCTCTGTAGGATAGTCAACGTACTGAGGGTCTTTCATGGTCCATACATCTTGTACGCGATTCCCTTCATCTTCGTCTGCATACCGAATTAATCGTGGATTACCGGAGGACGACCATTCAATCTTTCCCTGAGTATCAAAGTGATCAAGTTGCGAATGAACGTATGCCCAGTGTCGCCCACGTGGTGGTGGCAAGCCGCGCCATGGCTGACCGGTCTGCCCTGCTCGCTCTCCAGGTGCGTGCAAAGCCACCGTCGTAAATCTGCGACCTGTGCCATCCACCTTTTCAAAGATGCGAACTAAGTCTTCTGAATCTTTTTCTTCACGGAGCGGTGTCCAGGCGTAGTTGTCCCCACCCTTTCGATAGAAAAGTACAGTGTCATGAATATTGCCGAACGCAGTCAAATCCGAGTTTTTCGGGTTTGACTTAATTCGTGCGATCTCATTGCAGAAGTTTACCTGACCGAAAATTTCGTCAAGCAGACAACGGATATGATGATTTTTATGCCAGTCGCAGTGAAGAAAAATAGCACCAGTTGGGCTAAGTAGCTCTCTCAGTAGGAGAAGTCTTTCATATAGGAACTGGAGATACTCGTCGTTCGTCCAGATATCCCCATACTGTTTTTCCTCAAATGCAGCTTGATCTCCTCTTGCCTTGTTTCCACGAAGTGAAACCTGTTTTCTATAATCTGCTTTCGAATCGAACGGGGGGTCGATGTAGATCAAATCAACTTTGCCTCTAAATTCCTTCAGCAGATGACTCATCACCTGCAGGTTGTCGCCCCAAAAGATTTTGTTACGCCAACCGTCAACTTCCTCACCATGGATTTCCTTCAATTGCGCTGGGTAGTATTGTGTTGAAGTGAACGGACGCTTGCCCCGCCAATTGAGCATCGGAAAGCCCTTGATCGGCTCGAACTCGTACTTCTCGACGTTAGTCGTCCCGCCGTTGGGCGTAGTCAGTTGCAGACTTTCCTGCATAGGGGTATTGGTGTTTTTCATTTGTCGTTTTCCCTGAATATCCAATTCTTGTTGTCGCAGTAAGCGCGCATGTCACAGTTCTGGCACAGCTTGGCCGGGCGGGCCGCAATCTGGTAGTCGTGCCGCTCGATACGCGCCACGATTTCATCGAAGCGTGCAATGGTTTTCCCGATAGCGCGGTCGTCCTTGGTGAAGGAAATATAAGGATTTCCGCCATCCTCACCGGTGTAGTACAGATGCATACGGCTAACTCTTTGGCCGGTACGTTCCTCGACCAGATGGGCATACACTTCCAACTGATGCTGGTACTGCTGGATTCTGCTGCGATCCTTTTCCATGTCGGGCTTCTTCTCCGACTTGAAGTCGATAATCTCGACCGTGTCGTTTTCGCCCCGGATGAGGTCGACGCTGCCCTTAAGTATGTATTGATCCTTTATTAGGGATATCTCGACCTCGGCTTCTTTGATCCGATCCCAATTTCCATTCTCGCGCTCGTGGTAGCGCATTACGTGTAGCAGCGCCGCCTGCTGGGAGCTGGGAGCGAGGTATACACGCTCCTTTTTGGAAAGCAGGGCGTAGTTAGCCGAGAACCAATCTTTAATGGTGTCAACACTGATGCTGCCCTCCTCGCCGCGTAAGACTGCCTTGTGTATATCCTCGATAGTTTGATGCACCAAGGTACCGAAAAGCATCGGGCTCTCGCGGATCGCGGCGAACTCCAGTTCCTTAAAAAAACGGTATTGTTCAGCGCAGTTTTCGAAAACTGTGATGTGCGAGGTGAATGAGTATTCACGCTTAAGGTTGATCTGCTTGACCGGCGCGTAAGTGAGGACGGCGAGGTCAACGTCTCGCCAACTTGGAAGTTCGTAGAACATGCGCTCGAAGTATTTGGACGGCGACCTTCCCCGCCCCTGCTTTTCTTGAGCGGCCAGCACCAACAAATTTTGTGAGCGGGAAAAGGCTGTGTAGAACAGGCGCCAGAAGTCGAAGTTCTTGATAAGGTCAAGCGGCTCAAAGCGCTCCTTCGAGAGGTAGCCACCATCTTCCAGTAGCACGTCCAGTGCGCTGTATTGCTTGCGCGGTACCGCCTCGAGTGAGCCGCAGACGACAACAGGAAACTCTAACCCTTTGGACTGGTGGATAGTGAGGAAGGACACACAGCCTTTGGGCGCGTACTCCGCCTCGTCCTCGTATTCGCCGATGCCGCCATCCACCAGAAAACGCAGGAACTGGTTAAACAGGTCGCGGATGTTCTTTTCCAGCCATTCGGGGTTGAGCACGCTGACAAAATGCAAGTACTCGAACTTGGTAAGCAGCTTGGAGAAGGTTCCGAGATTGCGCGAAGCGCGGCCCTTGTCCACGCCCTGCACGGCATCCTCGGCGAGGAAGCGCCCGAACAGCGGAAACTGGAGCAGCTGATAAAACAGGCCGGAGAACGAGTAGTCGGTATTCTGAGTCAGCACTGCGTGGCGCTTGGCCAGAGGGCGCGCCCAATCCAGCAGGGGCTTGTTCTCAGGTTTGCGCAGTTCCGTAATAAAGGCTGCGAAGCACTGCTGGTCGTAGTAATCCCAGATTGGCAGCGTGACGCCTTCAGCCCAAGCCCTCACCTTGGGGAACTGCGGGAACAGGAAGATCAGCGCACCAATCATCAGGCGGATTTCCTCGCGCTCGAAGAACATATTCGAGCGCGGTGAAAACACCGGAACGCCCTCGGCTTCGAGAAAGCGTGCCAGCGCGACCACTTTGTCGTTCTTGACTGAGCGGAACAGGAAGGCGACCTGGTTCCAGTCCGATAGGTTGCCGGATACTTTTAGGCCGTTGAGGAAGGCCAGTACCTCGGCATGCCAGTTAGTGGTTTCGTCCTTGTTGTCAGTGGCGGCCAGCCGCACAGCCGTGGGCACGTCGGGAAAGACATCCTCGCGCGGGACAATCTGCTTGGTGAAGCGGAAGACGCGCGTACCATCGTCCCACGACTGCTCACGCATCCATTCGTTATAGAAACGGATGATATCCGGGTGCGACCGATAGTTGACGGAGAGCGTAACACACTTGCACAGACCTTCGTCGAACAGCGCGGGGAACTCCAGGATATTGCGAATGGTGGCCCCGCGAAAGCGGTACAACCCTTGATCATCGTCACCGACTACGCACAAATTGCGCTTCTCGCCCGCCAGCAGCAGCAGGATGCGCTCCTGAATGGTGTTGGTGTCTTGGTACTCGTCAACCATCAGGTAGGTCACCTTCTCGCGCAATTGCGCCAGCACATCGGGGCGCCTTTCCAACAGTTGCAGCGCCTCGTACTGGATGCCCGAGAAGTCAAGCGAGTTGTTCTCGTGCAGCAGCTCCTGATACTTAGCAAAGCACGTGGCCAACGCGCGGATTTCCAATTCAGGGGCAGCTGCCAGGGTGGCGAGATCGAGCGCTTCCTCGCTGACTTTGTTGAGCCACTTGAGCAGGTTCTCCGACTGCGCCCAGCGGCCCAACTGGTCGTCACCAATGACGAGCTGGGCGTCGGGCAATTCGCGGAAGTACTTGATGCGCTGATACAGGAAGTATTGCTGGTCAAACTGGTCGAACAACGTGAAGCTGCGCTTGAGCCGGGTGAACTCTCGAAAGTCCTCCAGGATGCGCAGACAGATCGAGTGAAAGGTACCCAGATACATCTCGTTGAGGTTGAACATAATGCCCAACTCGCTTAAACGGTTCGAGATGCGAGTAGTCAGTTCGCGAGCCGCTTTGTCGGTGAATGTCACGACGAACAGCGACTCGGGAGCCACGCCATTATGCGTGATGAGATATACGATTCGCTCCACGAGCGTAAAGGTCTTACCGGAGCCAGGGCCCGCAATGATCAGCACCGGGCCCTCGGTGGCCAGGATGGCTTCCCGTTGCCGCGAATTCGCCTTGCTCTGGAGGTCGGGGAAAGAGTTCGTCATTTGCCCGCCCCTTCGTCGGCGGAGTCCGTCGCCTCGCCTATCTGGCTGGCTATCCACTGATCAAGTTCCGCTCGACGGAACCGCCACGTACCACCAAGCTTGAATGCCGGAACCCTTCCACTCGACGCGAGTCGATAAACCGTGCGTTTGCCGACCTTCAGGTATACAGCGACCTCGTCAATTGTAAGGATCTCGGCTGGATGGTCGCTCATTTTTTCACCTGTCGGCATTGCAATAAAGGGGTGGTTACTGGTACAACTTGTCACAATAGGGCAAGATTATACAAACTTGGCAAAACGTAACACAGGAATATGTGTATTTGCCCTCACATTCTTGCTTTTTCACGGCTGCAAGAAGTGAACCAACAAAGGAAGCAACAGTGACATCGAACTACGAGGCAATTTGCCAGGAGAATCGGCAGCGGTATGGCACCGAAATAGGACGGATTGGCCCCATGCTGCTGGCGGATCGCTACGATGATCGAACGCATTTTATCTTCGAATTGCTTCAGAACGCCGAGGACGCTCTCAGTCGGCGTGGGACGTCGATGGGAGCCAGGGGGGTCAACTTTAATCTAACAGCCTATAGCCTAGCTCTCACGCACTTTGGACGCCCGTTTGACGAAGCGGACGTACGGGGCGTGTGTGGCATCGCTGAAAGCACCAAGGACAAATTTTCGATTGGCCGATTTGGCATCGGTTTCAAGTCCGTCTACACGTTCACCGACCGACCCGAGATTCATTCCGGCGCGGAAGACTTCGCCGTTGAGAATTACGTTCTGCCGAAACGGGAAGTCTTCCGCGCGCGCAAACGTGACGAAACGCAGATTATCTTGCCGCTGAAATCTGGAGACGAGACTGCAATTCAGGAAATCACAGAAGGCTTCAAACGCCTAGGCCCAAGCGCCCTTCTATTTTTGAGGCAAATCGACGAGATCAATTGGGATGTAGACGGAGGGGCATCAGGCGTTTATTTGCGTAGCCCCCCTGAGTCCCTCGGTCATAACGTTCAACGGATCACTGTGATCGGTCAGGAAAGTGGCCTGCAGGAGATTGATCAGAACTGGTTGGTATTTCACCGTGACGTGTTCACAGTTAACCAAGAAAAAGTTGGTCGAGTCGAGATTGCTTTTTCACTACACGCAATCGAGTCCGGATCGGCCCGTTGGTCGGTACAACCAGTAACAGCGTCGCCTCTCGTAGTGTTCTTCCCAACAGTGGTTTCAACCAATCTGGGTTTTCTCGTTCAAGGGCCCTACCGCACAACTCCCAGCCGCGACAACATTCCGAGAGGAGATCCATGGAATCAGCATCTGGTGACGGAGACAGCCAACCTACTAGTCGAGGCCATGCATTGGCTGCGCGATGAATCAATGCTCGACATTTCCGCCTTGCGCTGCCTCCCCCTAGATCGCGAGAAGTTCCCCGATGGCTCGATGTTCGCGCCGCTCTTCGACGCTGTGCGCGACGCGCTGACTGAGGAGACACTTCTACCGACCTTTGATGGTAGATATGCCCCTGCTTCTCTAGCAAAGTTGGCTCGCACCCAAGAGCTACGCGAACTCTTTAGTCCTGAGCAGGTTTCCATGCTATTTGGAAGCGAAGTTACGGCATGGCTAACCGGAGACATGACGCAAGATCGTGCCCCTGAGATTCGCCAATATGTGATGCGAGAACTAGGCGTCGCCGAGGTGACGCCGGTAACGTTAGTACCGCGACTGAACCAGAGTTTTTTGGAGGCGCAGCCAGATGACTGGATATTGCGACTGTACGAGTTCCTAAGCGGCCAGGAAGCGGCATTGCGTCGCCGCCTCGACACGATTCCTCTCATTCGCCTCTCTGATGGCTCCCATGTCATCGCACGCGAAAACGGCAAGCCAAAGGCATTTCTGCCAAGTTCCTTTGAAACTGGCTTCCCAACGATGCATCCCGCCGTCTGTGCAACTGCGGAGGTGCGCAGTTTTCTAATCTCTCTCGGCATCACCGAGCCAGACCCGGTAGATGACGTCGTTTGGAATGTCCTGCCGAAGTATCGCCAAGATAAGGTAGCCGTGGATAAAGTCCAGTATGCCGCCGACATCGAACGCATCCTCACGGCTTTCGCCTCTGACTCGAAGGCACAGCGGGATAAGCTTCTGTCCGCACTTCGCGAAGCATCTTTCGTGATGGTGATAGACGCAGGTGATGGTATCGGGTATCTCGCCCAACCTACCGGCATCTATATCGCCACAGATCGATTGAAGCAGCTATTTTCGGGAGTGGCCGACGTTTTGATCGTCGATGACTCCTATGCCTGTCTGCGTGGCGAAAGCATGCGTGAGCTTTTGGATGCCTGCGGAGCATTGCGATATCCGCGTCCGATAGAGGCGCCTCGCGTGCTAACATCAATTGAGCGCCAGGAACTACGTCGGCAAACTGGCCACGAGGCTACATCCGGAATCAACGACCGAATCATAGACTGGCTTCTTCAGGGGTTCGACGACCTGCTGAAAGCGCTACCTACACTCCCAGCCAAGGAGCGGGTCCATCGAGCAAGCCTCATATGGGACAGTCTAGGCGATCTTGAGGAGCGGCGTGGGCGCGGGATCTTCGAAGGCGCGTACAGTTGGACGCACAACGGCAGTTATAGAAAGGAGTTTCCAGCGGCTTTCGTGCGCCAGCTAAATGCGATGTCTTGGGTGCCAGACATACACGGTGAACTCCATCCCCCAAGCCTTATTATGTTCGCCCCTCTTGGCTGGAAGTCCAACCCATTTTTGTTGAGCAAGATCGTCTTCAGGCCACCGATCATCGACCAACTGGCGAAGGAAGCTGGCATCGATCCTGCCGCGCTAGATCTATTGAAGTTGCTCGGAATCACAAGCGTCGCCGAATTGACGGCTCGGCTTGGCATCACCGGACAGCCGTCGGGACTGGAAACTAAGCCAGAGGAGCCAGACGCGGCAGAGCCATCTGGCGATGACGTCTACGGCAACGCGAAGGATTTGTATGGCGACGATATGCCAGAGATTCCCCCTGGTACACCTGACCCGGACGGCGGCGATGTAGAGAAGGGGGGGGCGGGTAGTTGCGGCGGACACGGTCAACCTCGTGCCAGCGACGCTGCATCAGGAAGCGGAACGGGTAACGGAGGTTCGCAGGGGGGCGGTTCAAGTCGGCATGGCGAAAAAGGCGAAAGGGGTGAAATATCCGGTGGAGGGCCCCACGGGAGGAGATCCCCCGGTCAAGGTGGAGGACGTCAGTTCATCTCATATTTGGGCACCCATCCTGACGAAGATGGGCAAGATCCAGACGGCCTTGATCAGGCAGCCCGGATGAGGATTGAGGAGTTAGCTATCAATCAAATTCTCAAGTTCGAGCCCGCTCTGATGCGGACACCAGCAGGTACCCCTGGGTACGACCTGTATGAGAACGACATCACTGGCAAGCCTGCTCGCTGGATTGAGGTTAAGTCAATGACAGGCACACTCGCTGATCGACCGGTGGGTATTTCTCGTACCCAATTCGACTATGCCCAAGATCGAGGCGCAAGGTATTGGTTGTACGTCGTCGAGCATGCAACTGACCCCGAACAAATACGAATACTACGAATTCAAGACCCTGTGGCGCATGCCCGGACGTTTACGTTTGACCAGGGATGGATCGAGATCGCCCGAACAGTACCTCCAACGTGACACCGTTGAAGCTTGCAGAAGCTCTGTGCACGAAAACCCAACTGACCTGTCAGCCAGTTGGGCCTTAAGCCACAAAGAGAATCACTACGCGATCATCAAAAGCGCCTGTTCAAGCGCCTTAGCCATAGCGGCCAGCAATCTCCTGCGCGGTGAGGATATCGTAACGGCACTCAACCGCCTCATTGCAAAACGGACGGCGCCGAAGTGCCAGTTCGTCGACAACGGCAGCGAATTTTCCGGGCAAATGCTGGACCTCTAGGCTTACCATCCCCATACCAAGATCGATTTCAGCCGGCAGGGAAGGCCGACCAACAACTGCTTCATCGAAACGTTCAACTGATCGCTGCGTGATGAATGCCTCAACGTCCACTGCTCCACCTCTCTATTCGAGGTCCAGGCCGTCTTGGAGGCATCGGTTGTGGATTACAATGAGATTCGGCCTCACATGGCTCTCAATGTGCCATCGCTGGCTTGATAGCTTTTCTTAATGAATTGCACTCTGGTTTCGCGCAACGAGATGCACAGCCCGGCCAGGCGCCACGCATGCAGTACGTCGCCGCTGTCGCTGCACAGAGTACCGCTGACCGCAATAGGCCTCTAGATTTGAGGTTCCAGGTACAAGGCAAGTTCGAGGTTCCAGGTAAGTTCGAGGTACCAAGTTTTGGCTGGTTAGAAGCAAAGTAAAAGACCATCCATCACGATCATTAAAAGTTGTAGTAACGGCTTTTACTGCTATTAAATGCAATTGGTAAACCTTGCATCTTCAACGCTTACCACTAACTTAAATCAATGCTTCGGAATATCACCGACACAGCAAGGACACTCATACACTTTTGTGGGCCCTACCGTAACGTAAACCAGCAAGGGAAAAACAACAAACCAGAAGATCCACATTGGATACCCGCTCGCTTGAAATACGATAGCTACAACACCTGCGACAAGTAGCAGAACAATCAGTCCTGCAGTTATGCCTTCAGCCGCCACGTATCGGATAAAACCCGCCGGGCCTATGTAAGCACAGTGCGGGCACATGACTAATTCGTGATTTTTGTACTTAGAAAGATTTTTCCGCACCATTTCTTGGGATATGCAGCGCTCATCTGGAACCTTTTGATATTGCATTTTAACTCCCAAAGAAAAGTCTCGAATACACGCCCTGGCGTCATATTCCTGCCCAAAAATTGCAGGTTACAGGGGTATGGAACAAAATTTTACAGTAACTACTTGGTTTTTAGCAAGAACAATATTTCTACATAGTTACTCCTCCAATAGGTAGCTTGCTGAGTCATGGAAACAAGCAATGAAGAAATCCGGCGCCAGTTCAGCGAACGGCTGCAGAAAGAGTTCATACGCGCAGGCCTAACTGTGAGCAGTCCGACGCAATTAGCCAAGGAGTTCAACGAGCGCTACCCATCGAGCAAGGTAGCCGCTCAAACAGTACGCAAGTGGCTACTTGCGGATGCGATACCAACGCAGGCAAAGCTGTTAGCTCTTGCAGATTGGCTTAGCGTATCGCCCCAATGGCTGCGGTACGGGATAGGAAAACGCACCCTACCAAACCCCGGAAAGGGAGCTGATAAGGGTGAAGATACAGTGATAGTCGTTGGTCATCGTAAGAGTGAGCTTGTCCAGCTAGTTGAAGTACTAATGCAGCTTTCTCCAGAAAACATTCGCTTGGTAGAAGGCATCGCTCAGTGCGTGCTAAGAAATCAGCAAGGGAAAGCGTAGTACTTGCGACTGCATGGAGGCTGCAGGTATGTAAATACCTGCAGCCTCATCCATAGCATAGTAACCGCCTATAAATTTTCTAAATTAGTACACAAGCGTGAGCACAAAAGTGTAGTGAGCTTAGAAGTTTATGATCGCGAAGATTCATGAAACCAAGACAAACTCAGAAAGGCAGTAATCGAACAACCAACATCAGGGGGCAAGTATCTCAGGATGTGCCTAGAACTTTGGGTTACGAGCGACTTTCTCAGCATTTTTAGCAAGCCACGCGGGTACTTTAGCAACCCGCTTTCCGCTCAATAAAATTGTGCGTAGCTTCCTCATCTCTCCTGTTGTCGGCGGGGCATCAATGTCAATACCGAGCGCTCGGAACGCCGCGCGGTGCACCTGTAGCGTTCGCTTTGAATAGACCGTTTCAAGGTCCCCTCCCAGCTTTGCAAGAGCCAAAACAGCACGCAACTTTGGTTTCACGCAATCTAGTTCTTGTTTCGTCACAACCGGGCTTAGTACATTCAAAAGCTTCAACCGCTTTGCGTACTTTTCAAATAGGGTCCGCGCGGTATCACTATCCCATGCAGAAGCCTGGTCGAGACCAAGTTCTCTTAACAAGGAACCACGGAATCGGATTTCAAGTCGAAGCATCCCCTTGCAGTCCGATACCAACTGGTCGTAGTGCTCATTGTCATCTGATTTATCTTTGTTTCTCTTTGCAAGCATTTGAGGGTGCTTCATGTACATGACGATCTGATACTTGGTTCCCAGTTGGGGGCTCCAATAAATGCTATTTCCAATCTTGTGCATGGAGCCTCGATGCCCCACAAGCTGATGAGCTACTTGCTTCAAAACACGTGATAACTGCTCGTCAGACTTAAACGCAAGATTCACCGCTATGTCTACGCGGCTTAAGGTAATCTCGCCAGCTAGCCAAGCTGCCGGCAGCTTCTCCTCGCCAGCATTTAGGCCGATCTTCTTCTTCAGATCTTGCAAAACATTGAGACAACCATTCTTCAGGTTAGGCGACGTATACACGTTCTGACCCGACTTATAGGCAAATATTGAGCCCTCCACAGACAGCTCTCGCGCCATCGATTCGTAACGCACATGCACAGCGTGACGCTTCTGGTATCCAGCTATACGCCTCCTATTGGTTTTACTGCTCTTCTTCTCACCGTCGCAATAGACTTCGCCACGCGTCTTCGCTTTTAAAAGCGTCATGTCGACATCGGCGTTTGCGACTGAGAATTCTACGGTGTCGATATTGAACAAGGTTTCTTTTGGAAAGTTCATGAGGGTCCTTAAAGTTAGAGATGAGGGCGTGTCAGCACAAGCAACGTTGTGCTGACATCACGGCATATTTACTAGTAGGTTTAGAACGACTTGAAGAGGAAAGCAGGTTCCTGATAACCAGGCAGTCCAGTGGTTCCGCTATGCAGGTACGGAAGGCGTGCTAAAGGCGGTGCCTGACACATCATTCTCTCTATTGTTACGTATAGGTGTATCTACATCATGTATTACAGAGGATGCCCTGACGGGCAGATAGATAACCTCACTACAGCGTTTCGTCATCCTCATCACTACTTAAATCAGCACACGATCAACGCGCTGCGCATGCTGCCTCATTCACGTTGATGTCGTAGTTCGCGCCAGCAACCATGCATCGATTTCTTCAAGGTTCCATCCAATTGCTTGGCTGGATAGCTTCAGGTGCTTAGGGAAGCTCCCTGCCCTTTCGAGACGCCAAACGGTTGATCGAGACAACCCGATTTTTGCGAAAAGGGCTTTAGGACGAATAATTTTCATTGGTGTCTCACACAGATAAGTTACGTTACAGCCGTAGCTGTTCTTGTGTAGAGGCTGTCCACATCACGGTGGCCAGATGCCTGTACCAACTCTATTTACTTGGTCGCTATTTTTAGGTTCCATGTTTGTGAAAACATCAAAAAACAGCATTTTTTCAGCGTTTTTTACTGTTTTTCAGATTTTTTTCTCAGTAATAGAAATTTTCAATTTTGCATTTTTTTTGACTTTTATGCTACGATGCTACAAGTAATAGAAATTTTTAAGACGGAACATGACCCAGAAGACTGCAACGAATGAAGAGCGTAAAAAACAGGATTTGATTCGTAAGATCACAATCTGGAGAGACGGATGGGAGAGGCAACTCCGCCCATTGGCAAGGAACTGGGTAGACCGTAAGTTAGGTGATGCCGCTAACTCTATTAATTCGTTCTACTTTATGGACCCTGGAGAATTAGTCGATCAGTTACAACGCGAAATTGTTGCGATGCAGGCGAAAATCTTCAAAGCTGGCTACAGGGGCAGGACAAGGCCACGGACGATGTGGATACCTAGTCTTTATCTCTACCCTACAAAATTAGAGGTTCACAAATACATTGCTAAATCTGTTCGCCGTCCGACCGCCTTAACAAAAAAGGACTCAGAAACGATACGAAATGGTGAGTCGCGACGCATTTATCGAACGGGCCATTTATACAAGCTTTCCGTCAAAACTGCGGAGGGAACTCGATTTAATAGCCTGACAAACTTTATTGTTTGTGTTTGCGATCCAGACAAAAAAATGCCTCAAGTCTTGCAAATTTGCAGAAATGGAGATTTCTTGGTTTAGCTAACCACCGTCAGTCGGGCGCTCTGGTGAGGCAGATAGAATTTACAACTTCTATGAGAGCCCGAAGCAAAAGTGCTCCGTTCATATCCCGCCTGAACTTTCTTAGTAAATAATGGCATCCAGACCACGGCACTTTAGCTTTCGGTTCCGCCATTGTTTCGCATTGAATTCAACCGCCAGCCACGTATATCATCGTGACAAGCATTGCAACCAGAGTACAAAACTTTAATGCGAACAAACAACAAAGATTACGATTTTTCAATATTATAATTAATGTTGTAAAATTAAGTGTTAAAAAATAAACATAAAGAGATTTAACTCTGGCGCCGAGAAGGCTCACTAGGGTCAACATTTATACAAATCCTTACCACCCAAATATGTGAACTTGGCGGGAAAGGCAATGTGCGGGCTTCCACCAGAAAAGGCGCAAGATATGTTGAAAAATATACAACAAATCAAGGGACTTGGTGTTTTTAATGACTACACACATAAAACGGATGAGACCAGCGAATTTGGAGCAAAAAACCTGATCTATGGCTGGAACTACTCCGGCAAGACAACGCTGTCCCGCCTAATGTCGACGTTGGAGCGTAAAGCCCTTGGCCCTGACCTCCCTGCCTTTAGGTTCACACTAAACACTGATGGCGATGCCATCAACGAAACCAACTACACCGCCCATCCTTTGACCGTTAGGGTGTTCAATTCAGACTTCATTGTGGAGAATTTGAACTTCGCAGGCTCATCGTTCAAACCGATCCTGTTGCTCGGTGCTGACTCGGATAAAGCCCAGAAAGAGATCGATGATCTCGAATTGGAGAGGAAGGAGCTGCTGGAAGAAGCCGAGGTTAAGTCGAAACAGGCCGCCGCTAACTTGAAGACAATGACTACGGCAAAGACAACGACTGCTGCGACGATCAAAACGACGATAGGTATTGTCGAGGCGTTTGGATCAACTCAGCTCGAAAAGCAGATTGGGCTCGCCCGCATCGATACAGCGAAATTCAAGCTCAACGAATCAGTCGTACAAGAGAAGCTCAAAATCGCTCGAACTCAGGAAGCCGATAAGCTACCAACGCTGCCTCACGCCACTATATCGTTCAAACTTGATTCCTTATTAGCTGAAGTCCCAGCGCTGCTCGTCAAGATTCCAGATATGGCAAATACCATCGACCACTTGGCACAGCATCCAAAAGTGGAAGCCTGGATTGCCACTGGCCTTCCACTGCATGAGGGTAAAGGAGAATGCGAGTTTTGCGGGGGACCATTGAAGCAGGACCATATGGCGGTCCTTATCGCTCACTTCTCAAAAGACCTCAGTAATCACAAACAGGATCTGACCAATCTAAAAATCAAACTTGCGGGCGCCGAAATAGCCTATACCGCACCAAAGGATGCCGAGATCGAATCAGCTTACCGCACGAGGATTGCTGCTGCTGCTGTAAAACTGACCGATACGATCAAGTATTACAATGCCGCGATCGAAGCAGCGATCTTGGACTTAAACAGAAAATCACAGGCTCCATTCTCGACTGCAATCCTAACGCCTGTTACTCCAAACTCGACCCAAGCAGTAAAAGATGCGGCGAAGGAGCTTAATGACCTGATCGATGCGAACAACAAATCGTTCGACAACTTTCCCTCAGAAAAAGCTGAGGCCATCAATGCACTCAAACTGCACTTCGCACAAGAATTTTGTGTAAACCAAAAATTGGCTGGCTTTGAGACTAGCCAAAAAGAACTGGCAGATTCTGTCGCGAACTACAATGATCGTGCAGATAAGTTAGCGGCCGCCATTCAAGAGAAGAAGGCCATCATCAGCAAATCTCAGTTGGGACGAGAAGAGATGAACAAGATGATACAAAGCCTTCTCGGTGTGAACAGTGTTCATATCGATGTGGTCTCAGTCGGCACCGAAGAACGCTTCCAGCTTCAACGGGCGAACAAAAAGCCGGCTAAGCATCTGAGCGAGGGGGAGAAGACTGCCATCGCATTCTCCTACTTCCTTACACAGCTCCGCGAAACCAAGAATTTTGAAGATATCATTGTATACATCGACGACCCCATTTCGAGCCTGGACAGCAATCACATTTTTCAAGTGACAGCCATCATCAAAGAGACGTTTTTCCAACAGGCGAAACCAGGAAGTGAATGGACAACCCGTTGCAAGCAGATCTTCGTCTCAACACACAACTTTGAATTCTTCTCTTTGATGAAGGAGCTGAAGCCAGACAACAAGTCGTCTAAACACTATCTCGTTAAGCGGAATTCGCCAACCACCTCAACCTTCTGTGATCTTCCGAAGTCGCTTAGCCAATACAGTTCAGAATACCACTTCCTATTCAGTGTCCTACACGATTTCCAACAAGCCCCCGATAAAAAAGACTTCCGCGTTCTGATGATGCTTCCAAATGCAGCTCGCCGCTTCTTAGAGCTATATAGCTATGCAAAGTATCCCGACACAAAAAACGCTACTGTAGATCAGCGAGTCGATCGAATCTTTGGGGCAGTGAAGTCCAAGCGTATCCTCAAAGCTCTGCATTATTTTAGTCACGCAAACAATATTGAGCGCATGACTGAGAACAACGAACTCATGTGCGATATCGAAGCAGCAGTGAAGGATCTGATGACGGCATTGGAAGAAGACGATCCAATGCATATGGAAGCACTGCGGGCAGCCATCGCGGCTTAGGCGAACCGTAAGCATCTTGTCCGAACCGTCTTTATCTGCTCGCCGCCGACGCTTGCGTCGACTTCAGTGCGGCCCACCACAGTGCGCCGGCGCACAGTGCAGCCAGCTATCCCTGCGACCGAGGCGGTGCCAGCAGCACTGAATTCGTTCGGTATGGTCGTCACGCCAACTGTGCTGGCTAACGTGGGATTTCCGGCAATCGAAGCGCGCGCTGCGTACAAGGAGCCGGCGACCGCTACGCGTTCCGGTATGACGAACTGGCTATGTTTATAGTTGCGGGTCAGGAGGCGCGGTTGGCGGCGCTCGAAGCGGCGTAAAAAACTCAATGCACCACCACAACCCCTTCGGCGGATTTTTTCATTTCTACCGCCTGGAGATGCTCCACTTGCAGTATCCACATGGCAATATATATTGCCATTTTAATACTAATTAAGAGGTGTAAATGGACGATATGTACAAATTTGCAATGGCGGCGGTTTTATTCGTCTTAGCTGTCATTCTGTACAACTGCTATATCTTTGCAAAAGCCAATGGGGTTGAAACGAGCATCGTTTTCCAAACAGCGTTGGCTATCATCGGAGTCAGCGGACTGGCGATCGGGGTAGTCAGCTTGATTGGTCTTACGGAAGGTTTTTGTTTTTGGCTCGTCTTCTGCTGGATTTCCCTATGTCCACTGCTGAGCGCTATTGCTTACGTGAATTCAGTCAGCTCACACTGGCGGTTAAGTGCTCAGGAGACCGTTTACTATGGGATGTGGTGGTTCCAGTGGGGCATCGGCGCTGCTTTCGTTGTCTTGGGATATTTCCTCATTAAGCGGAAGCGCAGCTACTACTGACCCATAAACAGCCTAAGACGAAGCCCTCTATCAGAGGGCTCTTTTACGCCTTGATTAGTGACAATATCCGCGCAATTTTGCCATTAAATAATAGAATATCTGGGTGTAAAAGTGTGCGCCGCTCTACACTTAACGTTTGAAGTTTCGGGCAAAATAAAAAGACTTCAAGATACCCTTCTACAACGAAGACGCCCCTTGTTCTCGTAACACATCCTCATGAAGACAATAGTCACAAAAAAAGCTGTGTACACATCTGTGTACACAGCTTCTTATCTCAGCAGCACAAAAACTGCTAAGTCTTTGATTCTAATGGTCGGGGCGAGAAGATTCGAACTTCCGACCCCATGCACCCCATGCATGTACGCTACCAGGCTGCGCTACGCCCCGACGAGGTGAGAATTATAGCAGACGCTTTTAGGTTTTTGCCATGCTTTCCGCATGATTCATATCGAACTGCGCAAACTTTTTTGCATGTTCGTGGCAAGCGCCCTATTCGTTCAGCAATAAGGCCGTCAGGATGATGCGAAAACCGGCGATCAGGGGTTCGACCTTGACGTCCGGATTGTGAATGAAGCGCACCGGCAATCCCTGGTACAGGGCCACCAGGGCGTTCAGGCGTCCTTGCAGCATTTCCTCGTCGGCCGGCAAGCCCCGCTTGATGCGCGCATCGCGGACGATGGAGAGGAACAGTTGGCGCGAACGCTGGTCCGAGCATTGCAGCATTTCGGCGATCGCCGGATTGCGCGACGCTTCGGCAAAAATTTCCAGCGGCATCATCCACGTTTTCGGGTCCAGCGCTTCGAGCACATGCTCGCCCGCATTGTCGATCACGGCCTGCAGCGGGTCTTCGCGCTGCGCCAGGTCCTGCATCAGGTTCGACACCCGCTCCGTATTCTGCATGACGAAGGCGGCGATGATCGCATCCTTGCTGTCGAAATAATTATAGATGTGGCCCGCGCTCATGCCGGCCGCCTTCGAGATCTCGGCCATGCTCGCGCCGTGGAAGCCGCGGCGGCTGAAGCAGCTCTCCGCCGCATCGAGCACCTGCTTGCGCCGCGTGTTGGCGCGCTCGGGATCCGGATGCTTCTTTTCAACTTGGTTCATGACTTTTCCAGTAGCGCGCCGGCCCTGCCCTCGCGGGCAAGGCCGGCGTCGGCGTCCCCGTGATTATTGGACGCCGCCAGCCGCCGCGACGGCTGTCTGCTCAGGCTGCCAACCGCCGCCCAGCACCTTGTACAAGGTCACCAGGTTGGTCGATTTGGCCAGGCGCGCCGTGATCAGGCTTTGCTGCGCCGTGTACAGCGCGCGCTGGGCCACCAGGGCGTTCAGGTAGGACTCGGCGCCCTGCTTGTAGCGCGCGTCGTGGATGGTGTAGCTCTTCATCGACGCCTCGGCCAGCGATTCCTGCGACTGTAGGCGCTCGTCGATGGTGCCGCGCTGGGCCAGCGCATCGGACACTTCGCGGAAGGCGACCTGGATCGCCTTCTCGTATTGCGCCACGGAAATTTCACGCTGCACCTTGGCGATATCGAGGTTGGCGCGGTTCACGCCGCCATCGAAGATCGGCAAGCTGATCTGTGGAATGAAACTCCACGTGCCGCTGCCGCCCTTGAACAGGCCGGACAGGTTGTCGCTGACCGAACCCGCCGTCGCCGTCAGCGAAATGCGCGGGAAGAAGGCCGCGCGCGCCGCGCCGATGTTGGCATTGGCGGCGCGCAGGGTGCGCTCCGCCGCCAGCACGTCGGGACGGCGCTGCAGCACGTCCGACGGCAGGCCGGCCGGAATCTCGGCCAGCGTCGTGACGGCGCCGAACTCGCCTTGCGGCAGCAGCTCGGCCGGCACGGGACCGCCCACCAGCAGGACCAGCGCGTTCTGATCCAGCGCAACCTGGCTCGTGTAGACGGCGACGTCGGAACGGGCCGATTCGACGCTCGTCTGGGCATCGTACTTGTCCAGGCCGGACGTGGCGCCGGCACTGAAGCGGCGCACGGCCAGATCATACGACGACTGCTGGCTCTTCAGGGTGTCCTGCGCCACGCGCAGGCGCTGCTGGTCGGCCACCAGGTTCAGATAGGTGCTGGCCACTTCGGCCACCAGGCTGATCTGCTGCGCACGGCGTGCTTCTTCCGTGCCCAGGTATTGCTCCAGCGCACTGTCGGACAGGCTGCGCACGCGGCCGAAGAAGTCCAGCTCGTACGCCGACACGCCCAGGTTCGCCGTGTACTGGCGGTTGATGTATTCCTGGCCCGTGGTGCTGGTGTTCTTCGGAATGCGCGTGGCCGACTGGCCGCCCGACGCCGACAGGGTCGGGATCAGGGCGGCGCGCTCGATGCCATACGTGGCGCGCGCCTTCTCGATGTTGAGGATCGAGACGCGCAGGTCGCGGTTGTTGGCCAGCGCCAGTTCCAGTACCTGGCGCAGGCGCGCGTCGGCAAAGAACTCGCGCCAGGCGATGTCCGACACCGGCTTGGCGTCGGCAGCGGCCGTGTCGGCCTTGTAGGACGGGCCCGTCGGCCACGCCGTGGGCGCCGGCGCTGCCGGACGCTCGTACGTGGGAGCCAGGCTGCAACCGGCCAGCAAGGCCAGTGCCGCCATGGAGAGTAGCGATTTTTTCATATTAATGTGCATCCTTGGAAAGCGTGACGGCTGGCGAGCCAGGCGTCGCCGGCGTGGCAGGCGCGTCCGGCTTCGAGAAGAAGCCGCGCACCAGCACGAAGAACACCGGCACGAAGAAGATACCGAGGAACGTGGCCGTCAGCATGCCGCCCAGCACGCCGATACCGATGGCGTTCTGGCTGCCCGAACCGGCGCCGCTGGAAATAGCCAGTGGCAACACGCCCAGGCCGAAGGCGATCGAGGTCATCAGGATCGGACGCAGACGCAGGCGCACCGCATGCAGGGTCGCGTCCAGCAGCGACATGCCCGATTCCTGCATTTCCTTGGCAAACTCGACGATCAGAATCGCGTTCTTCGCCGACAGGCCCACCACCGTGAGCAAGCCCACCTGGAAGTACACGTCGTTCGACAGGCCGAACATCCACGTGCCCAGCACGGCACCGATCACGCCCAGCGGCACGACCAGCAGCACGGAGAACGGAATCGACCAGCTTTCATACAGCGCGGCCAGGCACAGGAAGACGATCAGCAGGGACAGCGCGTACAGCTGCGGCGTCTGCGAACCGGATTCGCGCTCTTCCAGCGACACGCCGGTCCAGCTCATGCCGATACCAGGCGGCAGCTTGGCCACCATCTCTTCCATCGCGTTCATGGCGGCACCCGTGCTCTGGCCTGGTGCCGGCGTACCGAGGATCTCGACCGACGGCAAGCCTTCGTAGCGTTCCAGGCGTGGCGAAGCATAGATCCACTTGCCGGTGGCAAAGGCCGAGAACGGCACCATTTCGCCGGCGGCATTGCGCACGAACCACTTGTTCAAGTCTTCCGGCAGCATGCGCGAACTGGCCTCGCCCTGGATGAACACTTTCTTCACGCGGCCGCGGTCGAGGAAGTCGTTGACATAGGAACTACCCCAGCCCACGCTCAGCACGCGGTTGATTTCCGAGATCTGCAAGCCCAGCGCCGTGGCTTTCTGCTGGTCGATGTCGATCTTGTACTGCGGCGTATCTTCCTGGCCGTTCGGGCGCACGCCCACCATGACGGGGTTCTGCGAGGCCATGCCCAGCAGCTGGTTACGCGCCGCCATCAGGGCGTCATGACCGACACCGCCGATATCCTGCAGCTGCATGTCGAAACCGGTGGCGTTACCCAGTTCCAGCACGGCAGGCGGCGCAAAGGTAAACACCATCGCGTCCTTGATCTGCAACAACTTGCCCATGGCGCGACCGGCCACGGCAGGCGCCTTCTGCGACACGTCCTTGCGCAGCGCCCAGTCTTTCAGGCGCACGAAGGCGATACCCGTATTCTGGCCGTTACCGCCGAAGCTGAAACCGGCCACGGCAAACACGGAAGCGACGTTGTCTTTCTCGCTGTTCATGAAGTGGTCTTCGACCTGTTCGATCACTTTCAGGGTGCGCTCCTGCGTGGCGCCCGTCGGCAACTGAATCTGCGTAAACAGGATGCCCTGGTCTTCTTCCGGCAGGAAGGAGGTCGGCAGGCGCATGAAGATGAACACCAGGCCAGCGAGCAACAGCACGTACAGCAGCATCGAGCGGGCGCGGTGCGTGATCATGGCGCCAACCCAGCCCTGGTACTTGTTGCTGCTGCTGTCGAAGCTGCGGTTGAACCAGCCGAAGAAACCCTTGTTCGTCGCGTGATGGCCTTTTTCGACCGGCTTGAGCAAGGTGGCGCACAAGGCTGGCGTAAACACCAGCGCGACGATGACGGACAGCACCATCGACGACACGATCGTGATCGAGAACTGGCGGTAAATCACGCCCGTCGAACCGCCGAAGAAGGCCATCGGCACGAACACGGCCGACAGCACCATGGCGATACCGACCAGCGCGCCCGTGATCTGCGTCATGGACTTGCGCGTCGCTTCCAGCGGCGACAAGCCCTCTTCGCTCATCACGCGCTCGACGTTTTCCACCACCACGATCGCATCATCGACCAGGAGGCCGATGGCCAGCACCATGGCGAACATGGTCAGGGTGTTAATCGAATAGCCAAACGCATTCAGGATGCCGAAGGTACCCAGCAGCACGACCGGCACGGCCATGGTCGGGATCAGGGTGGCGCGGAAGTTTTGCAGGAACAGATACATCACCAGGAACACCAGGATGATCGCCTCGACCAGGGTTTTGACCACTTCTTCGATGGACAGTTTCACGAACGGGGTCGTGTCGAACGCCACCTGGTAGCTCATGCCTTCAGGGAATTGCTTGCTCAGGTTGCTCAGCATGGCTTTCGCCGCGTTGGCCGTATCGAGCGCGTTGGCGCCCGTTGCCAGCTTGATCGCCACGCCGGTTGCTGCATGGCCATTGTAGCGGGCCACGGTGTTGTAGTTCTCGCGGCCCAGTTCCATGGTAGCCACGTCCTTCAGGTGCACCATGGCGCCGTCGGTGGTGGTTTTCAGCAGGATGGCGCCGAACTGTTCCGCCGTTTGCAGACGGCTTTGCGCCGACACGGTAGCGTTCAGCTGCTGGCCCTTGAGGGACGGCGTGCCGCCCAGTTCACCGGCCGACACTTCCGCATTCTGCGCCTGCACGGCCGTGATCACGTCCGCCGGGGTCAGGTTGAAGCTTTGCAGCTTGGCCGGATTGAGCCAGATGCGCATGGCGTACTGCGAACCGAACAGGGTCACGTCGCCCACGCCGGCAGCACGGCTCAGCGGATCGACGACGTTGGCGGCCACATAGTCGCTCAAGTCGGTCTGGTCCATCTTGCCGTTTTCGGAAATGAAGCCGAACACCATCAGGAAGTTCTTCGTCGCTTTCGAGACAACCAGGCCCTGCTGCGTGACAGCCGTCGGCAGCAGTGGCGTGGCCAGCTGCAGCTTGTTCTGTACTTGCACTTGAGCAATATCAGGATTGGTGCCGCTGGTAAACGTCAAGGTGATGCTGATGCCACCGGTGGCATCGCTCGACGAGGCCATGTAGCGCAAGCCGTCGATCCCCTTCATCTTTTGTTCGATGACCTGGGTGACGGCATCTTCCACGGTCTTGGCGGAGGCGCCAGGGTAGGAGCCGCTGATGGAAATCGACGGCGGGGCAATGCTCGGGTACTGCGCGATCGGCAGGCTGAGGATCGAAATCACGCCGGCAAGCATGATGACGATCGCGACCACCCAGGCAAAAATCGGGCGGTCAATGAAAAAACGGGCCATTAATATTCTCCTGGATTAGTGGGCGCTGGCAGCCGATGCTGCGGCAGAGGCTGCAGCGGCAGGCGCGTCAGCCGCCTTGGCCGGTACGGCAACGGCTGGAGCGCCTGGCTTGACTTTTTGCAAGCCTTCCACGATCACGCGGTCGCCTGCGGCCAGGCCGGACGTCACCAGCCAGTCGTTGCCGATGGTGCCGCTGGTGGTCAGCACGCGTTGCTCGACCTTGTTTTCCTTGTTCAGGATCAAGGCCGTCGCCTGGCCTTTCTGGTTGCGCGTCACGCCCACTTGCGGCACGGTGATGGCTTTTTCATCCACGCCCGTTTCCAGCTGCGCGCGCACGTACATGCCTGGCAGCAATTCGCCTTTCGGGTTCGGGAACAGCGCGCGCAAGACCACGTTGCCGGTGGTCGGATCGACGGACACGCCGGCGAACTGCAGCTTGCCCGATACGCCGTACTTGGTGCCGTCCGGCAGGATCAGGTCGACCTTGGCCTGGCCATCACCCACTTTTTTCAGCGAGCCGTCGGCCATCTGGCGCTTCAGGCGCAGCAGGTCCGTGCTGGACTGGGTCACGTCGACATACATCGGGTCCAGCTGTTGCACGGTCGTCAGGGCATCGGCCTGGCCAGCCGTGACCAGCGCGCCGGCCGTCACGGTCGAGCGGCTAGTGCGGCCGCTGATCGGCGCCGTCACGGTGCTGTATTTCAGGTTGATGTTGGCCGTTTCCAGCGCGGCGGTGGCGGACTCGACGTCTGCCTTGGCCTGTTCGAAGGCGGCCACCGCGTCATCGTATTCCTGGCGGCTGACGCCTTCGATGGCAACCAGTTCCTTGTAGCGGGCCGCTTTCGGGCCGGCCGTCAGCAGGTTGGCCTTGGCTTTCGACAGGGCCGCCTTGGCCGAGTTGTACGCAGCCTGGTAGGTGGCCGGGTCGATCTGATACAGGGCCGTGCCCGCTTTCACATCGCTACCTTCGACGAACAAACGCTTCTGGATCAAGCCGCCCACTTGCGGGCGCACGTCGGCGACCTGGTAGGCATTCGTGCGGCCGGGCAATTCGGCGCTCATCGGCAACGCGGCCGGATTAACAGTAAACACGACCACCTGCGGCGCTTGCTGCGCGTGAGGTGCTTCCTGTTTTTTACTGCAGCCGGCCATGATTACAGTGGCGCACAGAACGGCAATAGCGCCGCTCGTACGCGGCGACGTCAAGGAAAAAGTTGGTTGCATCTTGGACTTTCTGAA
This sequence comes from Janthinobacterium sp., assembly GCF_009923995.1. Lineage (GTDB taxonomy): Bacteria > Pseudomonadota > Gammaproteobacteria > Burkholderiales > Burkholderiaceae_D > Janthinobacterium. The sequence goes on from NZ_RFSK01000005.1 coordinate 147,831, forward strand.
AAAGAAGCTGGCTAGTGTCGTTAGAAATGAATAAATTTATTAACGCAGATCAAAGAATGAACGATCATTCTAAAATCGTCAAGCATCGTTACAATTGAAACATAGTAACTTTCTGGCGAATTGTATTATTAATGATGCAATAAAATGACGACAACAACAGCGTGGGGCGCACCGGCAGGATCAGTTGGCAGCCGGGCAGATGGTAATAAAACGGCAATGCGGGAAAGTTGGGATGAGTGAATACTTTAGCAGGGTCAAGATTTCTTTGCTGAAGCAACCGACACGTGTGCAACACCGCCAGGCCGGCGCACGCCGCGCCGCCATGAATATTTACCAATGGTATCGAAAAGACATGGCGCTGGCGGTGCGCTAATATGCAGATCCACACCTTGCCATGACAGGGGGCGCAACGATGATGGCACCGGCGCAGCAGACAACCGTGGCAGGGGCTGGCTTGGTCGTGCCGCCCCTGCTGTCGACGGGCGTGCCCGGCCTCGATACGGTGCTGGCGGGCGGCCTGCTGGCCGAGCGCCTGTACCTGCTCGAAGGCGAACCGGGCACGGGCAAGACCACCCTGGCGCTGCAGTTTCTCGCCGAAGGCGCGCGCGCGGGCGAAAAGGTGCTCTACATCGCCCTGGCCGAATCGGACATCGAACTGCGCGCCGCCGCCCTGTCGCACGGCTGGGACCTGGCCGGCATCGCCGTCGAGGAAGTCGCGCCCAGCGACGACATCCTCGATCCCGAGCGCCAGTACACCATCTTCCACCCGTCGGAAATCGAGCTGGCGTCGACCAACCAGCGCATCCTGGCCGCCATCGAGAAGCACCACCCCGCCCGCCTCGTGCTCGATTCGCTGTCCGAACTGCAACTGCTGGCGGAAAACCCCCTGCGCTACCGGCGCCAGGTCATTGCATTAAAGCAATATCTAGCCAGCCGGCATTGCACCACCATCCTCATCGATGACCGCTCCGCCCTCGACGACGGCTTGCAAGTGCGTAGCGTGGCCCATTGTGTCATCTCGCTGGAACTGCAAAACCAGGCCTACGGCAACGACCGGCGCCGCGTGCGCGTGGTGAAATACCGGGGCGTGCCATTTCGCAGCGGCACGCATGACTACAAGATCGCCGAGGGCGGCCTGGTCGTATATCCCCGCCTGGTGGCGGCCGACTCGCGCCGCGACGGCAACCACCATCGCCTGTCGAGCGGCATCGCCGAACTCGACGCCATGATAGGCGGCGGCCTGGAAGAAGGCATGAGCACCCTCATTTCCGGTCCCGCCGGCAGCGGCAAGTCGACCCTGGCGGCGCAGTTCGTGCATGCGGCCACCGCGCGCGGCGAGCCATGCGCCATGTTCCTGTTCGAGGAAGCGCGCAGCAAGCTGCTGCACCGGGCCGACGACCTGGGCATGCGCCTGAAGGACATGCTCGACACGGGCCTGCTGAGCGTGCAGCAGGTCGATCCGGCCGAGCTGACGCCCGGCGAATTCGCCCAGGCCGTCGTCGACGCGGCCGAACGGGGCGCCCGCGTCATCGCCATCGATAGCCTGAACGGCTACATGCATGCCGTGCCCGACGAGCGCTTCCAGAGCACTTACCTGCACGAGCTGCTCAATTACCTGAGCCAGCGCGGCGTGGCCACCCTGCTCGTCGGGGTGCAGCAGAACATGCTGGGCACGGCCATGACCACCTCGGCCGACGCCAGCTACCTGGCCGACAATGTCATCATGCTGCGCTATTACGAAACGGAAGGCGAGGTGCGGCAAGCCATTTCCGTCTTCAAGAAGCGCGGCAGCCCCCATGAACGCAGCATCCGCCGCTTCGAGATCGGCCCGCAGGGCATCCGCATCGGCCCGGCCCTGGCCGGCTTCCACGGCATCCTGACGGGCATGCCCACCGTTGGCGGCACGCCATTTCCCTAGGGCTGGCCATGGAACAGCGCATCCTGATCTACGCGCCGGCCGGCCAGGACGCCGCCCTCGCCGTCCAGGTGCTGGCCAGCGGCGCCATCGCCAGCCATGCCTGCCGCTCGCCCGGCGAACTGGCCGAGCAGCTGGCGCTGGGCGCCGGCGGCGTGCTGACGGTGGACGAGGCGCTGCATGCGGGTGCCTACCAGGTGCTCGACGACTTCGGCCGCCAGCAGCCGGAATGGTCCGACCTGCCCATCATCCTGCTGACGCACGCGGGGCTCGATTCCCTGCCCCTGCGGCAAGCCATCGCCACCCTCGGCAACCTGACCCTGCTGGAACGTCCCGTGCACATGCTGACCCTGATCACCTCGGCCCATGCCATGCTGCGGGCGCGCCAGCGCCAGTACCAGGTCCGCGAGACGCAGCGGCGCAAGGATGAATTCCTCGCCAGCCTGGGCCATGAACTGCGCAATCCCCTGGCTCCCATCAAGACGTCCGTGGCCCTGCTCAGCCACCTGTATCCGGAATCCGAGCAGGTCAGCAAGGTCAAAGGCGTGATCGAACGCCAGGTCACGCACCTGACGCGGCTCGTCGATGACTTGCTCGACGTGGCGCGCATCACCAGCGGCAAGGTGCAGCTGCAGCGCCAGGACATTGCGCTACAACAAGTCCTCGCCCATGTCATCGAGCTGTGCCAGCCCGCCGCCAGCAGCCGCCACATCACCATCGCGCTGGACTTGCCGCCGCAGACCATCGTGCTGCACGCCGACTATGCGCGCGTGGTGCAAATCTTTGCGAATATCGTCTCGAACGCCGTGAAATTCACGCCGAATGGCGGCCACATCCACATTGCGGCGCAGCTGGCAGGCGGCCAGCTGCAGGTGACCATCGAGGACAACGGCATCGGCATCGACCCCGAAGCCATTCCCCGCATCTTTTCCATGTTCGAGCAGGGCCGCACGCAGGCGGGACAGATGGCCAGCGGCCTCGGTATCGGACTGAGCCTGGCCCGCCAGTTCGCCGAAATGCACGGCGGCTGCATCGAAGCGCACAGCGACGGGCCCGGACGGGGCAGCCGCTTCGTCGTGCGCCTGGCGGCCAGCATGGTCGAAGGGCCGCCCGCCGCGCCGGCGGATGCGGCGCCCGCCAGCGCGGGGCGGGCCGTGCAGGTGCTGGTCGTGGACGACAACCGCGACGCGGCCGATTCGCTGCAAACGCTGTTCCAGCTGGAAGGCTATGCCGTGCGGGTCGCCTATGACGGCGCGCAGGCGCTGGCCGCCATCGATGCCGCGTGGCCGCAGCTGATCGTCATGGACCTGGGCATGCCGGGCATGGACGGCTATGAAACGGCGCGCCAGATCCGCCGCCTGGCGCAGGGCCGCGACGTGCTGATGATCGCGCTGACGGGCTGGGGCCAGGGCGATGCGCGCCAGCGCACGGCGCAGGCCGGTTTCGACCATCACCTGACGAAGCCCGTCGACTTCGCCGCCATCGCCGCCCTGCTGGGCCAGCACCTGGCGCGGCGGGCGGGCGCGGCGACGGGCGCGGAATGACACTTACTTCCACTTGCCCCGCAGCTCTTGCACCTTTTGCTGCAGCAACTCCGGCGTGGCGGCCTCGGGCGGCACGGGCATGCCGACGGCCAGCGACAGGCGCGAGCGCAAGCCCGCCTTGAAGGCGCGCTCGAACAAATGGCCATTGCGGTGGCTCAGCAGGTGGCCCCACAGGCCGCGCAGCGCCAGCGGAATCACGGGCACCTTGCTGCGCGCGACGATCTTGGCGATGCCGCCCTTGAATTCGCTGATCTGGCCCGTGCGGGTCAGCTTGCCCTCGGGGAAGATGCACACCAGTTCACCTTCGTGCAGGGCTTGCGCAATGTCAATGAACGCTTTTTCCATCAGGAAAGGATCTTCCTTGGCCGGCGCGATGGGGATGGCCTTGGCCGTGCGGAAAATCCAGCCCATCAGGGGCATCTTGAAGATGCGGTGGTCCATGACGAAGCGGATGGGACGGGGGCTGGCCGCCATGATGACGATGGCGTCCACGTAACTCACGTGGTTGCACACCAGCACGGCCGCGCCTTCCGCGGGAATACGCTCGCCATCGACCACTTTTACACGGTGCACGGTCTGGATGAGTATCCACGCGAGGAAGCGCATGAGAAATTCCGGCACCAGCGAAAAGATGTAGGCCGCCACCAGCGCATTCAGGATGGCCGTGACGAGGAACAGCTGGGGTATGGTGAAGCCTTGCCCCAGCAGCACGATGGCGACGCCGGCCGCCGCCACCATGAACAGGGCATTGAGAATATTCATGCCGGCGATCGTGCGCGAAATGTGTTTCGGGTCGCAGCGCGTCTGGATCAGGGCGAACAGGGGCACGATGAAGAAACCGCCGAACATGCCGATCATGACGATGTCGAGCAGGATGCGCGGCACGCCCGCCTGGCTGACGAACGCCAGCGCGTCGACCACCTGCGTGTTCGCATACGCATTGCTGGCGAAATACAGGTCGATGCCGAACAGGGACAGGCCGATGGAGCCGAACGGCACCAGGCCGATCTCGATCTTGTGGCCGGACAGGCGCTCGCACAGCAGCGAGCCCGTGCCGATGCCGACGGAAAACACGGTCAGCAGCAGCACGAACACGCTGTGGTCGCCATGCAGGAAATCCTTCGAATACACGGGGAACTGGGCCAGGATCAGGGCGCCGTAGAACCAGAACCAGGAGTTGCCCAGCATGGCCAGGAAGACGGGACGGTTCTTGCGCGAGAAATTCAGGTTGCGCAACGATTCAGCGACAAAGTTCAGACTCACCTTCAAGTCCGGCTCGGGCGCGGGCGTGCGCGGTACGCGGTAGCTGGCGATCAGGCCGAACACGGCCACGGCGATGGTGGCGCCCGCCACCAGTTCCACGCCCAGCGGCTTGTGCACGATCAGCACGGCGCCGAGGATTTCACCCAATAATATGCCGACGAAGGTGCCCATTTCGATCAGGCCATTGCCACCGACCAATTCCTCGGGTTTCAGCTGCTGCGGCAGATAAGCATACTTGACGGGGCCGAACAGGGTCGAATGCACGCCCATGCCCACCACGGCGGCCACCAGCAGCCACAGCGTATGCGTCATCCAGCCTGCGGCGGCCACGGCCATGATGGCCAGCTCCATCCATTTGACGAAGCGGGCCAGGCCCGCCTTTTCGAACTTGTCGGCCAGCTGGCCCGCCGTGGCCGAAAACACGACGTAGGGCAGGATGAACAGGCCGGGAATCAGGTTGGTGATGGTGGATGGATCGAGCGTGGTCCAGCTCAGCGCGTCGTAGGCGAGGATCACCATCAGCGCCGTCTTGAACAGATTGTCGTTGAAGGCGCCAAAGAACTGGGTCCAGAAGAAGGGCCCGAATCGGCGCTGCGACAATAAGGAAAACTGGCTGCTTTGACTCATGGCATGGGGACGGGCAATTAAGGAATTGCTAAAATACAGCACTATCCTGCGCACGACAATCTTAATGTCTCGCCCTTGCTCCCCGTCAATACGAGCGGCAGCGCGGCGCGCCATGCCGGCCCCACCCCTTGACGCCTGTCCTGGCACAACAAAAATCGCCTGTTTCTTGATAATAAGGTAATGTGCGCATACCCTGGGTGCCGTCGCCCAGCCTCACAGGAAAGCTGTCCCATGACTGGATTGTTATCGCTGATCATATTTGGCCTGCTGGTCACCGCCTTCTTGCAAGTGCTGCAGTACCGCAGGAAAGTGGCGGACCTGGAGGTGCTGGCGGCCCGCCTGCGCAAGGAGGTCGACAGCGTGCAGCTGCGCCTGCTGGCGCTGGAAAGCCGGTCCGCCAGCGTGGCGGACATGTCGCCCCCAGCCGCCGCGCCGCAACCCGTCCCGCTGCCGGCGCCTGTGCCGCAAGCCACGCCAGCGGCGCAGGCCGGGCAGGACGACGTGGCCGATGTGCCCCTTGCCGCCCCTGCCATGTCCCCCGTGGCATCCGACAAGCCCGTGACTGCCCCGGCAGCCACGGTGGCAGGCACGGCACCGCCCGCCGCGCCGCGGCCTGCGACAGCCCCCGCCGCGCCGCAGACCCCGTCGTGGATCGCGCGCCCGGACGGCCTCCTTGCCAAGGCCAGGAACTGGTTATTTACGGGCAACCTGGTGGCCAAGCTGGGCCTGCTCATCCTCTTCCTCGGCGTCAGTTTCCTGCTCAAGTACGTCTCGGCGCAAGTGACGCTGCCCATCGAGCTGCGCCTGGCCGGCATCGCGCTGGCCGACGTCGCCCTGCTGGCCTGGGCCTGGCGCATCCGTGTCAAGCGTCCCGGCATCAGCCTGCCCCTGCAGGGCACGGCGCTGGCGATCTTGATGCTCGTCACGTTCGGCGCCTTCCGCCTGTATGCACTGATCCCGCCCGGCCTGGCCTTCGGCCTGCTGTTCATCCTGACGGCATTCACCTGCCTGCTGGCCGTGCTGCAGAACGCCGTCTGGCTGGCCGTCTTCGGCATCGTCGGCGGCTTTGCCGTGCCCCTGCTCGTGTCGACGGGCAACGGCAGCCATATCGGCCTGTTCAGCTATTACGCGCTGCTCAACGCGGGCGTCTTCGCCATCGCCCTGAAACGCGCATGGCGCATGCTGAATGTGCTCAGCTTTGGCTTCACCTTTGCCGTCGCCACCACCTGGGGTGTGCTGCGCTACACGCCAGACCACTACCTGTCCGCGCAACTGTTCCTCGTCCTGTTCGTGCTGTTTTACATCGGCATCGCCATCGCCTACTGCGCGCGCCAGGCGCCGCGCCTGACACACTACGTGGATGGCACGCTCGTCTTCGGCACGCCGCTGGCGGCCATGGGCCTGCAATACGGCCTGGTGCGGCACTTTGAATTCGGCCTCGCCTTTTCCGCCCTGATTGCCGGCCTGTGCTACACGGGACTGGCCCTGGCCCTGTGGCGCCGCGCAGGTTTCAAACTGCTGGCCGAAGCCTTCCTGGCACTGGGCATCGTCTTCGGCACCCTGGCCATCCCCTTCGCCCTCGACGGCCGCTGGACCTCCGCCGCCTGGGCGCTGGAAGGCGCGGGCATCGTCTGGGTCGGCTTGCGCCAGCGCCAGACCCTGGCCTGGGCCTTCGGCCTGCTGGTGCAGGCGGCCGCCTGGCTTGCCTTCCTGTTCGCCATGCTGGGACTCGATGCGGCAACGGCCCTGCACGCCAACATCTGGCTCGGCTGCCTGCTGCTAGCCGCCGCCGCGCTGGTGATGGCCTTCAATTTCCGCCGCCACGGCAGCCACCTGTACCCGGAACTGATGGCTGGGCTGTCCGTGCTGTTCCTGACGGCTGCCACGGCATGGCTACTGGGCGGTGTCTGGAATGAAATCCTGCTGCGCGCGCAGGCGGCCACCTTGCTGAACCTGCTGACCGTCAGTGCCCTGGGCGTGACTGCCCTGCTGGCGTGGCTGGCGCGGCGCGAAGACTGGCATGCGCCGCGCGCCCTGCTGCTGGCCGTGCAAGTGCTGGCGGGCCTGATGCTGCTGAGCCGCAGCAGCTGGGACTGGGATGCGCATCCGGCCAGCCTGCTGGACGGCTCCTTCCTCAGCGCCCTGCTGCTGGGCGCCGCCGCCTTCGCCAGCGCCTGGTTTGCCGCGCAGCGCGCGCGCGGCGGCGATGCCCTGATCGCCCTCGTGGCGCGCCCCCTCCTGCAATGGAGCGGCGTGCTGTGGTTTGCCGCCATCCTCGTGCCGCTTGCCAGCTGGCTGCTGCGCCTGGTCGACGGCGAGGCGAGCATGCAGCCGCACGCGGGCGAGCACTGGCTGGCGCTATACCTGCTTGCCGTGTGCGTCACGACGCCGGCGTTCGCCATCGTGGCGCGGCGCCTGGATTGGCCGCAGCTGCGCTGGTTCGGCGTCGCCGCCTGGCTCGGCCTGGGTCTGTGGAGCGCCAACCTGCTGCAAGCCCTGTACCTGCGCGATTACCTGCCGACGGGCCTGTCCTGGCTGGCCCTGGCCGGCGCGCTGGCGGCCGGCGAATACCTGCTGCGGGCCTGGCCGCAAGCGGGCTGGCGCCTCGACGTGCGTGCGCAGCGCCTGCTGCATACGCTGCGCACGGCCGCGCCCTGGCTGATGCTGTGGCCCGTGGGCGCCATGCACGTCAGCGCCTGGCTGGCGGACCATGCAGGCGGCGCCAGCCCTGCCTGGGCCCGCTACTTGCCGGCCTGGGCCATGATGCTGGCGCTGGCCTGGCTGATCCGCCGCTGCCGCGCGGGCGGCTGGCCCGTGGCCCCCATCGCCACGTGGTACCAGCGCACCCTGATACCGCTCGGTGCGCTATGGTCGCTGCTCTTGATTGCCGCATGGAATATCGTCGACGATGGCGCCATGGCACCCCTGCCCTACCTGCCGCTGCTCAATCCGCTGGACCTGAGCACGGGCTTTGCCGTCCTGCTGGCCATCGCCAGCTACCGTTTATTGCCTGCGGGCCAGGTGCCGCTGCCCGCCCTGTGGCAAGCGCGCTTGCCTGTCGTGGCCGCCTGCTTCCTGTATGGCTGGTTCAACCTGATGCTGTTGCGCACGGTCTCGCACTATCTGGGCGTGCCATACCAGTTCGAGGACTTGTTCGCATCGCAATTCGTGCAAGCCATGCTGTCGCTCGTGTGGAGCGTCACGGCCCTGTTGCTGATGCGCCATGCGGCCCGCCAGCAACGGCGCCAGCAGTGGGGCCTGGGCGCCGTGCTGCTGGGCCTCGTCGTGCTGAAACTGTTCGCCATCGACCTGTCGAACGTGGGCGGCATCGAGCGCATCGTCTCCTTCGTGGGCGTGGGTTTGCTGATGGTCTTGATCGGCTACCTGGCGCCCTTCCCCAAGGCCGAAGCGGAAGCGCCAGCCGAACCGAACCAGGGAGCCGCATGAAAGCCGCCCTTCTTTTCTGCACCGCGCTGATGGCGGGCGCCGCGCTGGCCGCGACAGCCCCCCAGGTACCGGATCGGCCGCAGGATTATGGCTGGAGCATGTCCGTGCAGGTGCCCGCCGGCGCGGGCCTCGTCCAGCTACCGCTGCCCAGGGAAGTCTACCTGCACGCCCGCTCGGCCAGCCTGGCCGACGTGCGGCTGTTTGATGCCGACGGCAAGCGCCTGGCCTACGCCATCGGCGTGCCAGCCGCGCCATCGGCCACGCGGCGCAGCAGCATTCCTGCCCGTATTTTTCCCGTGACAGGCGCGTCCGGCAACGGCGTGCCAGGCATCGATATCCGCACGGCGGACGATGGCCGCCTGCTGTCGGTCAGCACGCGCGCCGGCACGGCAGCGGCCACGGCCACGCTGCAGGCCCTGATCCTCGACCTGGGCAAGCAGGCCGAAGGCAGCCGCATCGCCGCCTTGCGCTTCACGCCACCGGCCCGCGCCGACAACTACAGCGCGCAAGTGCTGCTGGAAGTGAGCGATGACCTGAAGCAATGGGATGCCATCGGCACCACCACCCTGAATTGGCTCAGCAACGCCTACACGCAGACCCTGGCCAACGACGGCATCGCCTTCGCGCCGCGCGCCTTCCGCTATGCGCGCCTGAGCTGGCAGGCGGGCGAGCCGCTGGCCTTTGCGGCGATCACGGCGCAAGCCGTCAGCGAAACGGAAGTGGCCGCGCCGCGCGCCGCCATCGTGCTGCAGGGATCGCCCGGCAAGCAGGAGCATGAATGGCGCTATGCCACGCCCATCGCCATTCCCGCCGACAGCATCGCCCTGCAATTTACGCAAAGCAACGTGGTCCTGCCCGTGACCCTGGGCGTGTACCGTCAGAACAGCGAGCCTCCCCGGCACCGGCTGCACCTGCGCCAGCCGGCGCGACCCGCCCAGGGCGCGTATTTCGATCCACTGCTGAGCACGACGTTTTACCGCATCGGCCTCGATGGCAAGGAAAGGATGTCGGGCGAGCTGGCCATGCCCGTGACGCAGACGGCACTCTGGGTGATGCAGACGTCGCCCGAGCACCCGCTGTCCGCCGCCAATGCGCCCGCCTTGCGCCTGGGCTGGACGCCGGCCACCGTCGTGTTGCTGGCCAGCGGCAAGCCGCCCTATCGCCTGGCCTTCGGCAGGAACGATGCGGCAGCCGTGGCGCAGCCGCTGTCGCAGGTGGCGCCCGGCTTCCAGGCAGAAGAATTGCGCGCGCTCAAGACGGCCAGCGCCGGCCCGCTGCAAACCAATGCAGGTGCGGCGCCCGCCCCCGCCGCCAGCGATGGCGCGCCATGGCGGCTGGCCGCACTGTGGGCCGCACTGCTGCTGGGCGTGGCCGTACTGGGCTTTTTTGTCTGGCGTTTGCTGACGCAGATCAAGCAGGAACAAGCGGATAGCGGCAGGCCGCGAAATTAGATTGGTAGTTGGTGACTGCCAACTGGCCGCGAACGCCGCCGCAGCATGACGTTTGCCGTTTGCCGTTTGCCGTTTGCCGTTTGCCGTTTGCCGCCAGGCTAACGTCTGGTACCGGGCGCACTGTGCACGGGCAAGGGCGAGCGGGTAACGCTGGCAACAGGCACCTGCCGCAGGACAGGATCAGCCAGCGTGAGTCAGCGTGCGCGAATACGCGCCCCCATCACGCGACAGCAGCAGCAATCACCCGGCATCCCGCCAAATTCCCAAATTCAATTCATATCCCCATTTCCAGCATTTACGCGCATATGCGCATCTACACCGACGCACGTCTCCGCAGCATCAATGTTGCACCGCACGGCATAGCCGATGTTGCACTGCCTGCCTCGCCGCCCGCGTCGCCCACCTCTGTCGTCACTGCCGCAGCAGCGCCTTAAACGTCTGCGGCATCCAGGGACGGGCCGCCAGCAGGAAGCTGATGGCCAGGCGCTCATCGCCAGGCAGGCGGGCGTCTTCCTGGTGCTGCTGCGAGAATTCCAGGGCCACCTGCTGCAGCCGCTCCAGCAAGGCCGCCGTGGATTTTTTCGACAGCATCACGTTCACCAGGCGCAGCAATTCGGTCTCGCCGTCGAATTGCGAATTCAGGTAGTCGCCATAGGCCACCTCTTTGAAATAGCTATGAATCGGGCCGTTCGGTATCCACGCAAACGTGCGCGCTACCAGCAGTTTGACCCGGTTATTCGGCAGCAGTTCCAAAAAGCCGATCTTGTCGAGGCGCAGCAGGTATTTCACGGCTTGCGCCTCGCTGATGTCATAGGTGGCGACGATCTGTTCCAGCGGCAGCAGGTTCAGGGCCGAGACGGCCACCACGAACAGCCGCGTATCCTCGATGATTTCCTTCTCTTGCGCATACGTCAGTCCCGTGATCAGCGTCGGCCTGGCCTGCGCCGCCTGCACGGCCAGCGCCAGCTGCTGGAAGTCGCTGCCGACGGCCACCAGGATCTGGTCCAGCCGCTGCAGGGTAAATTGCTTCTGCGAAAACATCCGCTTGACGCTGGCTTCGGACACGCCGATGCGCTGGGCCAGTTCGGCATACGTGACGGCGCGCGCTTTCAGCAGGCGCTTCAAGGCCTCGATGAGGGCGTGGGTTTGCGGCATGCACTTCCTTTGTAAAAATATTATCATCTCGGCAGCTAAAAAAGTAGCGTAAAACGCTACCCTCGGTATGCCTTCTCGCTACGAGTAGCGTTTTCATTGACCAATGGGCCCCAGTCTACAATGATGACGTGGCCAATTGGCACACTTGAAGGAGAAACACATGAAACGCCTGCTGCCCCTCTGCCTGTCCCTGTCGCTGTTGACGCTCTCCGTGGCCGCCCCCGGCATGGTCCATGCCGCCGCGTCGGAGAACCTGTCGAAAGGCTCGCAAAACCTCAGCGACGGTTCCGCCGTCGTCGTCGGCGGTTCGCTGTCGATGCTGGTCGCTTCCGGCCAGGTGGTCATTGCCAGCGTGGAAACGGTGGGCGAAGGCGTCGTCATCGTGCTGAAGGGCGCGTCCGAAGCGGGTGGCGCTTCCATCCAGATGAGCACGCAAGCGGCCAAGGGCCTGTCGCTGGCCGCCGGCACCGTGGTCAATGTGGTGGCGCTGTCCACCGGCCACATGCTGGTCATGTCGGGCAAGGCCATCGCCTTCATCCCGAACGAACTGGGCAAGGCGCTGCTGCACCATTCCAAAGTGTAAATCATCAATGAAAAACAGGCATGCCATGAAACAGTTATTCGCCACCGCCCTGCTGTGCGCCGCCACCCTGGCGCCGCTGGCCCAGGCCGCCAATTCGGACACCACCAACGCCTCCGACCATGCCAGCATGGCGTCGGCCATCGTGCTCGTCGGCTCCATGTCGCTGCTGGCCGCCGCCGGTGAAGTCGTCGTCGACACGGTGGAAGACGTGGCGGACGGCAGCGTCCTCGTGCTCAAAAGCACGGCCAAAAGCGCCTCGTCCGCCGCCACGGCTTCCGTCAAGCTGAGCCGGAAGGCCGCGCAGGGCCTGGCGCTGGCCGCCGGCACGGTGCTCGACGTGGTCGCCGTCTCCACGGGCCATGTGCTGGTGCTGTCGGGCAAGACTATTGCCTACCTGCCCAATGCGGCCGGCCAGGCCATCCTCCACCATTCGAAAGCGTGAAGCCCATGAAACGCCTGACTGTCATCGTCCTCTGCCTGGCCCTGGCGGGCGCCGCCCATGCGGGGCGCTCGTGCGAAGAGAAACCGACGGATGCTGCCACCCTCGTCAAATCGATGGACCTGGCGCAAAAGACCCTGCAGGCGCTCGACAAGTCAGGCGCGCAGGTGGCGCTGGTGGCGCGGGCCGGCCAGGACCTGTCGAAATACCAGGTGCGCTATTCGCACATGGCGCTGGCCTGGCGCGACCACCCGAAGGGCCGCTGGCTGGTGGTGCACGAACTCAACGAATGCGGCACGGCGCAATCGTCGCTGTACAACGAGGGACTCGGCAATTTCTTCATGGATGATGTGTTCATGTATGAAACGCTGATCCTGATCCCGGGTCCGGATACGCAGCAGCAACTGGTGCGCCTGCTGGGCAGCAGCACGCCGAAGCGCCTGCACGACGCCCGCTACAATATGCTGGCCTACCCGTTTTCCACCAGGTACCAGAACTCGAACCAGTGGGTGCTGGAAACCCTGGCCGCCGCCAGCAACGAGCCGGGCAAGATCGAAACGCGCGAGGAAGCGCAGAACTGGCTGCGCAGCGTCGACTTCATTCCGCAGACGCTGAACATCCCCGCCGCGACGCGCCTGGGCGCGCGCATGTTCCGCGCCAACATCGCCTTCGACGACCAGCCGTTCGACCGCCGCATGGCGGGCAAGATCGACGCCGTCACGGTGGACGCCGTGGCCCGCTTCGTGCGCCAGCGCGAGCCCCAGGTGCAGGAAATCGTGGTGCGGGGAAACTAACTGCGCTGCAACAGGCGAAACAGCGGCCCGATCAGCAATACCAGCACCACCATGCGCGCCACGTGGAAAGCCGTGACGATGGGCACGCCCAGATGCAGGGTCTTGGCCGTCAGCGACATTTCCGCGATGCCGCCCGGCGACGTGGCCAGGATGGCCGTGCCGGGATGGAGGTCCAGCCAGTGCGCCAGGCCCAGGCCGAAGCCGGCGGCCAGCAGCAGCATCAGGATGCTGCACAAGGCCACGCTGGCCAGGTAGCGGGGGGCCGCATGCAGGAAGGCGGGGCTGAAGCGCGTGCCCAGCGCGATGCCGATGAACAGCTGGCCCGCGCGTATCATCCACTCGGGCAGGCGCGACAGATGGATGCCGAACGCCGTCAGCAGCAGGGCCGCCAGCAGGGGGCCGATGACCCAGGCGTTGGGGAGGCCGGCCCGCTTGAATGCGAGAGCGCTCAATACGGTGACGAGCACCAGCAGCGCCAGCCCGCCCGGATCGACGAACGCGGCGCCGGGCACGAAGCTTTCATGCCCTTCTTGCAGGCCATGGCTGCCCCAGTAGCGCACGCCGAACGGAATGGTCGCCACCACCAGCATCATGCGCAGGCTGTGCGCGGCAGCCACCTTGCCCACGTCGGCGCCATGGCGTTCGCTCTGCACCGCCATTTCCGACGCGCCGCCCACCGCCATGGCAAAAAAGGCGGTGGCCTGGTCGATGCCGGACAGGCGCCGCAGCAGCAGTGCGCCAACGCCGCCCAGCGCCAGCGCGAACAGCACGGCACCGGCAATCCATGGTGTGTAGGCCGTGAGCACGGCCAGCACGGGCGCCGTGAAATACAGGCCCAGCGCCGTGCCGATGGCCCACTGGCCCGCTTCGCGCACCCGCACGGGGCAAGCCAGTTCGCGTCCGGCCAGGCGCAGGCCCGCCGTGGCGAACAGGGGACCGATCATCCACGGCAGCGGCGTGTGCAGCCACAGGCAGATGGCGGCGCCCGCCAGGCCGGCGGCCAGCGCCGCACCGAAGGCGCGCCAGCGCGGCCACCACCACACCGTTAAAACACCCAGAGTTTATCGGCCGGCATGTGCAGCCAGTACTTGCCCGCTTCCAGCTTGTGGCGCGAATAGGCGCGCAGGCTGATGTTGTCCGCGCCGCCCCGTTCGAACAGGCATTCCCAGCGGTCGCCCAGGTACATGCAGGTCAGCAGCGGCATCTCGATGGCGTTGTCCACCTGCGCGGCGCTGATCTTCACCTCTTCCACGCGGATCATCGTCGTCACCTCCGCGCCCACATTGGCGCCGCGCGCCACGCCCAGCATGGGCGCGCCGTCGACGAGCAGGCGCACCTGATTGCCGTCGCGCTGCACCACCTTGCCAGGCAGGCGGTTGTTGCTGCCCATGAATTCCGCCGTGAACAGGGTGTCCGGGGTTTCATACATGCTTTGCGGCGTGCCCTGCTGCTCGATCTTGCCGTTATTCAGCAGCAGGATACGGTCGGAGATGGCCATCGCCTCGCCCTGGTCATGCGTCACCATCAGGGCCGACAGGCCCAGGCGCACGATCAGTTCGCGCAGGAAGGCCCGCGCTTCCTCGCGCAGCTTGGCGTCCAGGTTCGACAGCGGCTCGTCGAGCAGGATCACGGGCGGGTTGTACACCAGCGCGCGGGCAATCGCCACGCGCTGCTGCTGGCCGCCGGACAGCTGGTGCGGATAGCGCTCGCCCAGGTGCCCCAGGCCCAGCTGCGTCAGCACTTCCTTGATGCGCGCCGCGATCTCCGTGCTGCCCATCTTGCGCAACTTGAGGCCGTAGGCGACGTTGTCGAAGACGGTCTTGTGCGGCCACAGCGCGTACGACTGGAACACCAGGCCCAGGTTACGCTGCTCGGCCGGCATCTCGAAATGCTTCGCGCCGTCGAAGACATTGCGCTCACCGATCTGGATGGTGCCCGCCTTCGGGCTTTCCAGCCCGGCCACGGCGCGCAGCAAGGTGGTCTTGCCGCTGCCCGAAGGCCCCAGCAGGGCGACCACTTCGCCCTTCTGCAGGTGCATCGAAACGCCCTTCAGGATGGGGTTGGCGGAAGCGCCGGTGCCATAGTCCAGGTGCAGCTCATTGACGGTCAATTCATTCATGATGTGATCTCAGTATATTTATTAGTTATGCAGCTCAGTTATGCAACTTGACGCCAAAGCGCAGCGCGATGCCCAGGCCGATGGCCACCAGCGTGATGTTGATGAAGGACAGCGCCGCCACCAGGTCGGTCGAGCCGCCCGCCCACAGCGACACGAGCATGGCGCCGATCACTTCCGTGCCTGGCGAGAGCAGGTACACGCCCGTCGAGTATTCGCGTTCGAAGATCAGGAACACCATCAGCCAGGCGCCCAGCAAACCGTATTTGATCAGCGGCAGGGTGACGTCGCGCGTCACCTGGCCGCGGCTGGCGCCGACGGCGCGCGCCGCCTCTTCCAGTTCCGGCCCCACCTGCAGCAGCGCGGTGGAAATCAGGCGCATGCCGTAGGCCATCCACACGACGGAATACGCCAGCCACAGGGCGAAGATGGTCGAGCGCAGTTCGCGCAGCACGGGAATCACGTGGCCGCTGAGCCACAGGGCCACGCCGTTGTCCATGCCCTTCAGGATGCCGTCGAGCCAGGCCGGCACGAACAGGAACACCCACAGGAAGGACAGGCCGGCCAGCAGGCCCGGCACGGCGCGCGGCACCAGCACGCTGTAGTCGAGCAAACGGGTGATGCCGTCCTGCTTGCGGTGCATGGCCAGCGCGATGAAGCTGTAGCAGGCCACGGCCAGGGCGCCGCCGACGACGCCGATCAGGATGGTGTTGACGATGCCGCGCACCAGCGAGGGCTGGTCGAAGATGTCGCGGAAATGCTGCAGGGTCAGCACGTCGGCCAGGTGCACGCCCTCGCCCCAGTACTGCACGAAGGAGCGCAGCACGATGCCCGTCAACGGCAGGATGATGGTGAAGATCAGCCAGCCCGCCAGCAGGGCGAACGCCAGCCACTTCCAGCGGCCCAGCGGCATCGCCTTGCTGCGCGCGCCCTTGCCCTTGATCGACACGTATTTGTTGGCCGACTTGAGCAGCCAGCGCTGTATCATCACCAGCGGCATGGTCACCATCACGAGGCACACGGCGACGGCGGCCATCAGGTGGTAGGACGGCGTGCCCAGCTTGTTCGTCAGCTTGTACAGATAGGTCGGCAGCACCAGGTGGCCTTCCGGGTCGCCCAGCACCAGCACCAGGCCGAACACCTCGAAACCGAGGAAGAACACCAGCACGCCCGCATACGCCAGGGCCGGCATGATCATCGGCAGCGACACGTTCATCATCACCTGGATCGGCGAGGCACCGGCCACGCGGGCCGCCTCTTCCACGTCCGAGCCCAGGCTTTTCAGTGCCGACGAGGCATACAGGTAGACGTGCGGCACGTGCGTCAGGCCGGCGATGATGACGATGCTGGTAAACGAGTAGATATTCCAGGGCACGAAGCCGAGCAGCTCCTTGGCCCAGGTCGAGTAAAAGCCCACGGGGCCCATCGAGACGACGTAGCCGAAGCCCATCACCATCGGCGAGACAAAGATCGGCACCAGCAGCATGGGCGCCACCCAGCCGCGGCCCGGCAAGTCCGTGCGCACCATCAAGAAGGCCAGCATGCCGCCCAGCGGCACGGCGATGACGGTCAGGCCGAAGGCCAGCATCAGGCCATTCTTGAAAGCCATGGAGAAATCGGGATCATCGAAGATGAAACGGTAGGAATCAAAGCCGAATTCGCGCACCGGCATGAAGAACGGCGCGTTCAAAAAGCTCTGGTAGAAAATCAGGAACAGCGGCAGGAAAATGGCGACCAGGGTAATCGTCACGACCACGCCGCGCGGCCAGTTCAGGCGCGACAGGAGAGAGCGTGACCGGACAGGTAACGGCAGGATGGCAGTTTGCATGATGAATCCAATGAATGAAGGGTGCGGCATCCGCCCGCAAGCGAGGCTCGCGGGCGGCTAAGACGGCATTATTTTTTGCCGGCTGTCTCTTTCCATTGCTTCAGGAAGGCCATGCGCTTGGCCGGTCCCAAAAATTGCAGGATGATCGGGTGCACGGGAATCGGCTTGACGTTGGACGTGCCGATTTCCTTGATCAGCTCAGCCGAGGTGGTCTCGCCCGTGACGTCGGCGCGGATGGCGAACAGCTTGGCGCCGTTGGCGATGATGGTCTGGCCACGGTGCGACAGCACGTAGTCGAGCCACAGCTTGCCCGCGTTGACGTTCTTCGCGTTCTTGTTGATGAACTGCACGCGCGACAGGATCAGGGTGTAGTCCTTCGGCAGCACGACGCCGATCGACGGGTCGGTCTTGGCGCGCACCAGGGCGTAGGAGCCCAGCACGTTGTAGCCGATCAGGTTTTCGCCGGAGGAGATACGCTCCATCATGGTGCCCGTCGACGACTGCACGCGCACCTTGGCCGTGCCAAACGCGTTTTCCAGCGCCAGGAACTGCGGATATTCCTTGGCATCCTGCGCCATGAACATGAAGCCCACGCCGGATTTTTCGATATCGTAGGTCGTGACCTTGTCCTTGAATTTCGGCGTGGCGATCAGCTTGACGAAGTCGTCGTGGGTCTTCGGCACTTCCTTCGGATCGAGCAGGCGCTTGTTGTAGACGATGGCGGCCGGCTCGAACGTGGTGCCGTAGGCCTGGTCATCCCACATGGCCCAGCCGGGGATCTTCGACGCTTCGACGGACTTGTATTTCAGGGCGTAGCCGTCCGAGGCCAGGCGCATCTGCAGGTCCATCGCCGACGACCACATCACGTCGGCCGTGTTGCCGCCGGCGGCCACTTCGGAAATGAAGCGGTTGTACACTTCGGTGGAATTCATGTCGTTGTATTCGACGGAAATACCGGGATACAGGGCGCTGAAGTCCTTGATCAGGGGCGCTGCCGCCTTGCTGTCGGTGGCGCTGTAGATCACCAGCTTGCCTTCCTTCTTGGCCGCATCGACGATCTTCTGGTAGTCGGCCGGATAGCCGGACGGCACTTGCGCGAAGGCGGCGCCGGCCAGGCTGGCAAACGCGGTGGCAATGGCGGCTTGAAGCAGGGTCTTGGTGTACATGGGTTGTCTCCGTCTGTGAAATAGATTTTTTAATATGTAGTCGAACTCAGCGCATCAGGCCAAGTTCGGTAGCCTGCCGCGCATATTCATCGACCGCTTTCCTGACATACGCGGTCAGCTTTGGCCCCGTCAGGGCGAATGGATACAGGCCGGCCTGCGCGCGCCATTCGGCGAACTGCGGCGTGGCCATGGCACGGTCGAAGGTGGCGACCCAGCGCTGGTAGTCCGCGTCGGGCACCTGCGGCCCCATCCACACGCCGCGGATGATGGGCCAGACCACGTCGACGCCCTGCTCGCGCGCCGTCGGCACGCCGGCCAGCACGCCCGGCAGGCGCTTTTCCGCCAGCACGGCCAGCACGCGCGCATGGTTGGCGCTGGCGTTCAGGGTGGCTTCGGACGTATCGCCGGACACCACCTGCACGTAATCGGCCTGCATCGCCGTAAACACTTCGCCGCCCCCTTCCAGTGCCACGAAACGCAGCACTTTCGGGTCGATGCCCGCGTGGCGCGCCACCAGCGCCATCTTCAGCCAGTCCTGACTGCCGATGGTGCCGGACACGCCGATCAGCACCTTGTCCGGATGCCGGCGCAAGGCGTCGATCAGGTCCGCCAGCGTCTTGTAGGGCGAGTCGCTGCGCACGGCGATCATGCCGTAGTCGGCGCCCAGCGCCGCCACCCAGCGCACGTCGCCCGCCTTGGCGTTGCCGAACTTGCCCTGCGCCAGATTGAGCAGCGAGCCGCCCGAAAATGCCACCAGGGTGTTCGGCTCCGCGCGGCGGCGTTGCGACGCCATCGAATGCCAGGCCACCGCGCCGATGCCGCCGGGCAGATAGCTGATGCGCATCGGCGCCACGGCGGCTGCCGCGCTCTCCTGCGTCAGGCCTTTTTTCGCCAGCTTGCAGGTCAGGTCCATGGCGCCGCCCGGCTTGGACGGCACCACGCACTCGGCCGGCGCGGGCGCGCCGGCCTGCGCCCCGGCGAAGGCGGGCAGCAGGCAAAGCAAGGACAGGAACAGGGAGCGCAGCATGGTCATGCCTTAGAAGCGGTGCTGGATGCCGGCGATCAGGCCGCGCTGCGTGTCGCCGAAACCGGCATCGTCGCGCGACAGGCTGACCAGCTGGTTATGCTTGGCCTTGGCATACGCGCCGGCCACGTACAGGTCGGTGCGCTTGGACAGGGCATAGCGCAGGCGTGCCACGTACATGATCGGATCGGCATCCAGATTGGCGGGCACGTTCTTCACGTCCTGGTAGTAGATCACGCCCGTCAGCGTGATCACCGGCGTGGTCTTGTAGCTGACGCCGCCCCAGTACAGGGTACCGCGCACGTCAGGCTTGCCGGCGGCAGCCGGATCGAGCTTGTAGTCGCGCGCCACCGCCTGTACCTTCCACGGGCCGTCGTCATACATGGCACCGAGGTGAACAACGGTATTCTTGTCGCGCGCGCCGCCAACGATGGTATTGCCATTGACGCGTTCATACGTGGCCAGCAGGCTGACGGGACCCGTCTTGTACGTGACGGCCGTGGACAGCTTGGCGCTGTCCGACGTGCCCGTCGTCTGCTCGCCGAAGCCGTAGGACGCGCCGTAGCTGAAATCGCCCGTCTTGCCCGAGTACTTGACCATGTTGTCGAAGGCGGTGGTCATGCCGTACTTGCTTGGACCGCTGGCATTGCCCGAGGTGGCCCACGAATAGAACGGCGCATACGCCATCGGATCAAACGGCAGCACGAAGTCGTACACGGTGGTGAACGAGCGGCCCAGCACCAAGCGGCCGAAGGCGCCTTCCAGGCCCACGTTGGCCTGGCGCTTGAACAGCGCGCCGTCGGCGGCGCCCGTGTCGACGAGAATGCCGCCTTCCAGGTTGAACACGGCCTTCAGGCCGCCGCCCAGGTCTTCGCTGCCCAGGATGCCCCAGCGCGAGGTGTTCATGCCGCCGGAACTCACCTGCGTGACCGAGCCCTTGTTCGGACCGGCGTTGCTGGTGGTGCTGACGCCGGCGTCGAGGCGGCCGTACAGGGTGACGTTCGATTCGGCCTGGGCGCTGCCGGCGGTGGCCAGGACAGCCATGGCGGCCAGCGAGAATGCGGTTTTCTTCATGTAGAGTGTCTCCCTTAGATATAGTTATTAGTGATATGCCTGATCAATTTCATGAATCAGGATCACACTATATGAGCGCCATCCTTTCAATTCGCTTTCAGACTGACAGGTGTCGCCGGCCAGCCACAAATGACACAAACATATTCAGCGCCTCCCCTGCCGGCAGGCTTACACTGCACCCATTTCAACGAATGGCGGAGACCATGCGCATATTATTAGTGGAAGACCATCTGGAACTGTCGCACTGGCTGGCCAAGGCCCTGCGCGACGCGCACCTGACGGTGGAGACCGCCCACAACGGCGCCGATGCCGACGCCCTGCTGCACACGCAGGAATACTCCCTGGTGCTGCTCGACCTGACCTTGCCGAAAATGGATGGCCTGGACGTGCTGCGCCGCCTGCGCGCACGCGGCGGCACGCGCGGCAAGACCCCCGTCATGATACTCACGGCGCGCGGCGGCCTGGATGAAAAAGTGCAGGGCCTGAACCTCGGTGCCGACGATTACATGGCCAAGCCCTTCGAGCTGGCCGAACTGGAGGCGCGCGTGAAGGCCCTGCTGCGCCGCAGCCAGGGCAACGAAGCCCTCGTGCACACCTGCGGCGCCCTCAGCTTCGACACCGTCACGCGCATGTTCAGCTATGGCGGCGCGGCGCTGGCGCTCACGCCGCGCGAACATGCCGTGCTCGAAGCGCTGATCACGCGCTCGGGGCGGGCCGTGTCGAAGGAAAAGCTGTTCGACGAAGTCTTCGCGCTGGCCGACGACGCCAACCTGGACGCCATTGAGCTGTATATCCACCGCGTGCGCAAGAAACTGGAGAACGGCGTGGAGAGCGGCTCGCCCGACGGCGCCGTCATCACCACCCTGCGCGGCATCGGCTACCTGCTGCAGCCGCGCAGCGCCATGGCGCCGGCCGCGTCAAAATGAGCGCAGCAATGCAGCGCCTGCGCCGCCCCCTGATCGAGCGCCTGCGCCGGCGCTGGGCGCAAGGCCGGCCGCTGGGCACGCTGCGCAGCCAGCTGCTGCGCTGGCTGCTCATCCCGCTGGTGATGCTGGTGCTGCTGGACGCCGTCTTTGTGTACCGCAACGCCCTCGACGCGGCCGACATGGCGTATGACCGTTCCTTGCTGGCCTCGACGCGGGCGCTGGCCGAGCGCGTCTCCATCGTGGGCGGCAAGGTGGTGGCCGAAGTCCCCTACGTGGCGCTCGACAGCTTCGAGACCGATACCCTCGGGCGCATCTATTACAAGGTGACGGGTATCAATGGCGAACTGGTCTCGGGCTACGGCGACCTGCCGCCCGTGCCGAAAAACGTGCCACGCTCGCAGAACTATCCGGCCCTGGTGCGCTTCTACCACGCCGACTACCACGGCAAGCCGATACGCATCGCCGCCCTGCTGCAGCCCGTGTACGACGATTCGATGCGCGGCATCGCCCTGATCCAGGTGGCCGAGACGCTGGACGCGCGGCGCGGCCTGTCGAACCAGATCCTGTTCGATACCCTGATCTGGCAGGCGGCGATGATACTGGCGATGGGCGCCCTCGTGTGGTTCGCCGTGCGCCTGGTGCTGCAGCCCCTGATGCGCCTGAAGACGGAAGTCGAAACGCGGGCCCTGTCCGACCTGTCCGACGTCGATCCTGCGCTGGTGCACAAGGAGATGCGCCCGCTGGTGAGCGCCATGAACGGCTCCATGTCGCGCCTGCAGCAGCTGATCGCCAGCCAGCGCCGCTTCATCGCGGATGCCTCGCACCAACTGCGCACGCCCCTGACGGTGCTGAAGACCCAGGCCGAACTGGCCTTGCGCGAATGCGACCGCCAGGGCGCGGCGCCGCAGGACATGGCCGCCTTGCGCAACATCGTGCGCTCGATCGCCACCACCACCGATTCGACGGTGCTCTTGGCCAACCGCCTGCTGACCCTGGCGCGCATCGAACATGGCGGCGACAGCCTGGCCATGGACACCGTGCCCCTGCGCGACGTGGCGCAGCAGGTGGGCCTGGAAATGGCCATGGCCGCCGTCGGCAAGAATATCGACCTGTCGCTGGAAGCGCGCGACGAGGCGCCCGTGCACGGCCAGGCCCTGCTGCTGCACGAACTGGTGGCCAACTTGGTCGACAATGCCCTGCGCTACACGCCGCCGGGCGGCAACGTGATCCTGCGCGTGCGGAATCGGGACGGCGCTGGCGGTGCAACGGTACTGGAAGTGGAAGACAGCGGCCCGGGCATTCCGCCAGCCGAACGCGAACGCGTGTTCACGCCGTTCTACCGCGTCGGCGCGGCACTCGAGAGCAATCCCGGCGGCGCGGGCCTGGGCCTGGCCATCGTGCGCGACATCGCCGCCCTGCATGGCGCACGGCTGGAACTGGCGACGGCGGCGAATGGCCACGGCCTGAAAGTATGCGTGCATTTCGCCGCCACGCCAGTCGATGCTAAGATCGCACCCTGAGATTTTAAGGAAGGCACCCTGCCATGATGACCAAAGAAGATGTGACCGAACTGTTTGCCAATATCGCCGAGAACGCGCCGTGGGACTTGTCCCAGCCGCTGCTGTGGGGTTATTACTTCACCAACCCCACTTCCGCCCCGCTGGAACAGGCCGCCGCCCTGCTGGCGGTCCAGGGCTACCGCCCCGTGGAACTGTACCAGCCCGAGCTGGACGACCCGGCCGCCGCCCCGGTCTGGGTCCTGCACGTGGAAAAAGCCGAGGTGCACGGCGTCGACAGCCTGCACGCGCGCAATGGCGAACTGATGGCGTTCGCGCAGGACAACCAGCTGGCCAGCTATGACGGCATGGACGTGGGCCCCGTGGGCGCGCCCGCCGCGCCGCAGCTGTAAGGCACTCCGGCAATGAAAAAACGGCGCCCGCGGGCGCCG
>NZ_RFSK01000041.1 GCF_009923995.1 Janthinobacterium sp.
GCGCGCTGGCGGGCGATGCCTCATTTACTGAATAGGAGAGCAACATCATGCTGCATTTGAAAGCCGTGCTGGACGACACCGAACTGGCGCACGCGCGCGAAGCGCTGGCAGGCGCCGACTGGGAGGATGGCCGGGTGACGTCGGGCAGTCTGCCCGGCAGCATCAAGCGCAACGGGCAGCTGCCCCAGCAGGCACCGCTGGCGCAGCACTTGCAGCAGCTGGTGCTGCACGCCTTGCGCCGCAACCAGCTGTTCTTTTCCGCCGCCTTGCCGCGCCACATCGCGCCGCCCATGTTCAGCCGCTACGACGGCGAACGCCAGGATTACCTGGACGAGCACGTGGACGTAGCCCTGCGCTACCTGCCCGATGGCGGCCGGGTGCGCACCGACCTGTCCTGCACCTTGTTCCTCAGCCATCCCGACGAATACGAGGGCGGCGAGCTGGTGCTGGCCGACAGCTGGCGCGACGAGCACGTCAAGCTGGCGGCAGGCGACATGCTGCTGTATCCGGCCGACAAGATCCATCGCGTCAATCCCGTCACCAAAGGTTGCCGTTATGCCAGCTTCTTTTGGCTGGAAAGCATGGTGCGCGACGAAGCGCAGCGCCGCCTGCTGTTCCAGATGGACCGCGACCTGATGCTGCTGCGCAGCGGGGCGCAGGATGCCACGTCCGCTGCCGTGCTGGGCCTGACGGGCGCGTACCACAACCTGCTGCGCATGTGGGCGCAGGGCTGAGCGCATTTGCGCTACCATGCCTGCATCGTTGAAGGAGAACAGCATGAGCGAGGCTTGCCGGCATCTGCAGGACATCCATACCCGTGGCGCCAATGGCGACGGCTGCGAGGAATGCCTGAAAACGGGCGACAGCTGGGTACATTTGCGCGTCTGCATGGTGTGCGGCCATGTGGGCTGCTGCGACGACTCGAAGAACCAGCATGCGAGCCGGCACTTCCGCGCCACGGGCCACCCCATCATGCGCTCGAAGGAGCCGGGCGAAACGTGGGGCTGGTGCTATGTGGACCAGCTGTTCTACGACCCGATCTAGCCGGCCGTCCGATGGCTTGCCCCAGGCCAAGGTAAGATGACGGTATTTTTCAGAGTGTGAGGGGTCGGGGTGCGTGTGTTGCTGGTGGAAGACGATCCGATGATCGGGGAAAGCATCGTCGAAGGTTTGCGCGGCGAGTGCTATGCGGCGGACTGGGTGCGCGACGGCAAGGATGCGGAGCTGGCGCTGGGCGGTTTCGCCTACGACCTGATGCTGCTGGACCTGGGCTTGCCCGGCAAGGAGGGCATGGAGGTGCTGCGCGCCACGCGCGCGCGCGGCGGCGACCTGCCCGTGCTGATCATCACGGCGCGCGACGGCACGCGGGCCCGCGTGGAAGGCCTCGACAGCGGCGCCGACGATTACCTGGTGAAACCCTTCGACCTCGATGAGCTGCTGGCCCGCATACGCGCGCTGCTGCGGCGCCGGGTCAGCCGCTCGCGCTCCGTCATCGAGCATGGCGCGCTGACCCTGGACCTGGCCAGCCATGACGTCACGTTTGCGGGAGAACAGATCAAGCTGCCGCCGCGCGAGTTTTCCGTGCTGCGCGCCTTGCTCGACCATCCGGGCAAGGTGGTGTCGAAACGGCAATTGGGCGAAAAGCTGTACGGCTGGGACAGCGAAGTGGAAAGCAATACCGTCGACGTGTACGTGTATCAGCTGCGCAAGAAGTTCGGCGCGGACTGCATCCAGACCGTGCGCGGCGTGGGCTACAAGATGCGGCTGGCGCCATGATGACCATCCGCCGCCAGTTGCTGCTCGGCTTGCTGGCCGCCACCCTGCTGTGCGTGCTCGGGGCCGGTATCTCGCTGTTCCGTTCGCTGCTGGAAGAAACCAATGAACTGGCCGATCTGCAGCTGCGCCAGCTGGCCGTCGCCTTGCCCGACGAGTTCGAGCCGCAGACGGGCGTGGCCGCCGCGCAAGAGCCGGAAGAAGCGTTCGTGCTGCAGGCGTGGGACGAGGAGGGCCAGCCCCTGCCCGTGCTGGCGGGCCAGCCGCAGCTGCCGCGCTACGCGCTGGCCGGCTTTGCGGACGTCACGATCCAGGGCGAGGACTGGCGGCTGTACGGCGAGACGCGGCGCGGGCGCTACGTGCAGGTGGCGCAGGCGATGGACGTGCGCAACCAGCTGGCGGCGCAGATGACCATGCGCGCCGGCGCGCCCCTGCTGGTGTTCGCGCTGATCCTGGCGCTGCTGATCGTCGCCGTCGTGGGACGCGCGCTGGCGCCCCTGCGGCGCCTGGCGCAATCGGTGGCGGGCCGCTCGCCGGACGCCCTGACGCCGCTGGCGGCCGACGACATGCCGCCCGAGCTGCGTCCCGTGGCGCTGGCGCTGAATGGCTTGATGGGGCAGTTCGAGGCGGCGCTGACGGCGCAGCGCACCTTTGTCGCCGACGCCGCCCACGAGCTGCGCTCGCCGCTGACGGCGCTGAAGCTGCAGCTGCAGGTGGCGGAGCGGGCCGACAGCGAGGCGGCGCGCCGGCTCGCGCTGTCACGGCTGCATGAACGGCTGGACCGCAGCACGCACCTCGTGCGCCAGCTGCTCAGCCTGGCCCGCCACGAGACGGCGCTGACGGCGGCCCAGCTGCAAACAGTTGATCTGGGACAATTGCTGGAAGCGGCCGTGGCCGACCACAGCGCGCTGGCCGACAGCCGCGAGATCGACCTGGGCGTGCTCGAACCGGCAGCTGGGGCCGCGCCCGTGCTGGTGCAGGCCGATCCCGACGGCCTGCAGGTCTTGCTGAACAACCTGATCGACAACGCCCTGCGCTACACGCAGCAGGGCGGCAGGGTGGACCTGCAGTCGGCGCTCGAAGGCGGACGGCCCCTGCTGCGCGTGTCCGACAACGGCCCCGGCGTGCCCTTGCAGCACCACGGCCGCCTGTTCGACCGCTTCTTCCGCCCCGACGGCAACGACGCCTGGGGCTGCGGCCTGGGCCTGTCCATCGTGCGCCACATCGCCGAGCACCACCAGGCCGACATCGCGCTGGCCGCAGGGGCGGCGGGGCGGGGCCTGCAGGTGACGGTGCGCTTCCCGCAGGCGGCGTGAACGAAAAAAAAGCGGCTGCCGGCAAAGGCATCCGCTTTTCACTCACGGGCGAGGCGCTTACGCCAGCTCGGTGATGAACTGCTCGCGCGCGGGGCGCACTTTTTTCAGGTCCACCAGCCAGTCGCCTTCGTCGGCGCGGTAGCCCAGCGGCAGCATGACGACGGAGCGCAAGCCTTTTGCGCGCAGGCCCAGGATCTCATCGACCTTGGCCGGGTCAAAGCCTTCCATCGGCACGGAATCGACTTTTTCCTGCGCCGCGGCGATCAGGGCCGTGCCCACGCCGATGTAGGCCTGGCGCGCCGCGTGCTGGTAGTTGGTTTCCGCGTCGCGCTGCGGATATGTGGCCAGGATCTGCTGGCGGTAGGCTTCCCAGCCTTCGTTCTTGAAGCCGCGCACCTCGTTGACGAGGTCAAAGCGGGCGTTGATGCGTTCGGCCGTGTAATTGTCCCAGGCGGCAAACACCAGCAGATGCGAGGCATCCGTTACCTGGGCCTGGTTCCACGCATGCGGCTTGATCTGCTCGCGCAGGGCCGGATTCGTCACGACGAACACTTCGTAGGGATGCAGCCCGCTGGAGCTGGCCGTCAGGCGCACGGCTTCCAGGATGCGCTCGACTTTCTCTTGCGGCACCGTTTTCGTCGGGTCCATCTTCTTGGTGGCGTAGCGCCATTGCAGTGTTTCGAGCAGTGCGGACATGTAAATCCCTTTCATAATGAATAGTTCAGATTGGAAATGATAGCGGATTCCGCCATTTCAAGTGCAAAGGCCAAAAGAAGCCTGGCCTGTATAGCGCACCCATGCGTCATTGTCTACAGGCCAAGCATGGCAAGCTCATGCTGCGGGTAGCGCGCCCCCTGCACGGCGCCGGGCGCGATGGCGGCGCCGATGGCGGCCAGCTCGCTGCCGCTCAGGGTTATCCGCGCGGCGGCCACGTTCTCTTCCAGGTGCGCCAGGCTGCGGGCGCCGGGAATCGGCACGATGTCTGCGCCTTGCGCCAGCAGCCAGGCCAGGGCCAGCTGCGCCGCCGTGGCGCCGCGCGCGGCGGCCAGGCGCTGCAACTCGGCAACGAGATGCCCGTTGGCGGCCATGGCCTGCGGCTGGAAGCGGGGCAGGCCGTGACGGTAGTCATCGGCCGCCAGCGCGGTGCTGGAAGGCAACTGGCCCGTCAGGAAACCCCGGCCCAGCGGGCTGTAGGGCACGAAGCCGACGCCCAGTGCGCGGCAGGCGGGCAGCACTTCCGCTTCCACGTCGCGGCTCCACAGCGAGTATTCGGACTGCACGGCCGCGATCGGGTGCACGGCGTGGGCGCGGCGCAGGGTGGCGGCCGACACTTCCGACAGCCCCAGGTGGCGCACCTTGCCCGCCCGCACCAGGCCGGCCATGGCGCCCACCACGTCTTCGATGGGCACGGCGGGGTCCACCCGGTGCTGGTACAGCAGGTCGATGCAGTCGATGCCCAGCCGGGCCAGCGATGCTTCCACGGCTTGCACGATGTGCTCGGGGCGGCTGTCCACGCCCGCCATGCGCGCCACGCCCTGGCCGTGCGGCAAGATCCTGAAGCCGAACTTGGTGGCTATGCTGACCTTGCCGCGCAGCTGCTTCAGGGCGCGACCCACCAATTCCTCGTTGGCGTAGGGACCGTAGACCTCCGCCGTGTCGATCAGGGTCACGCCCAGTTCCACGGCGCGGTGCAGCACGCGCAGCGAGGCGGCTTCGTCCGCGCCGCCGTAGGCAAAGCTCATGCCCATGCAGCCCAGGCCGACGGGCGCGACGCGCAAGCCGGAGGTGCCCAATGTTCTGTATTCCATGTCGATTCCCCTCAAAAAAAAGATGCGATGAGTATGCGGGAAGGAACTGCATGCGATAAGATGGCTTATCCTGCATGCATTGCTGAATCTGGCTCATGAATTATCCAAGATGGCTGACCTGAATGAATTGACGGCCTTTGCCGCCGTCGCCCGCCTGCGCAGCTTCCGCAAGGCGGCCGTGGAGCGGGGCGTGTCCGCCTCCGCGCTCAGCCATGCGCTGCGCGCGCTGGAAGAGCGCCTGGGCGTGCGCCTGCTGAACCGCACCACGCGCAGCGTCACGCCGACGGAGGCGGGGCGGCAGCTGCTGGCGCGGCTGGAACCGGCCATGCGCGAAATCATGGATGCCTTGCTGGACCTGAGCACCCTGCAGCAGGAACCGGCCGGCAAGCTGCGCCTGAACGTGCCCCGTCCGGCCGCCCGGCTGCTGCTGGCGCCCATGCTGGCGCGTTTTGTCGCCCGCTATCCGCGCGTGCAGGTCGAACTGGTCACGGATGACGGCATGATCGATATCGTGCGCGACGGATTTGACGCGGGCATCCGCTTCGGCGAGCACGTGGCGGCCGACATGATCGCCGTGCCCGTGGGCGCGCCGCAGCCCTTCGTGGTGGTGGCGTCGCCCGCCTACCTGGCGGCCCGTGGCGTGCCGGCCACCCCGCGCGCGCTGCTCGAACACGCGTGCATCGGCCGGCGCTTCCCCAGCGGGCGCCAGTATGCGTGGGAATTCGGCCCGGCGGGCGAGGGTGTCAGCATCGCCGTCGACGGCCCGCTCGTGTTCGACGACGATGAACTGATGCTGCGCGCGGCCCGCGACGGCGCGGGGTACGCCTACGTGTACGAAGCCGATGCGCGCGCCGATATCGCGGCGGGGCGGCTGGTGTGCGTGCTGGAGCGCTGCCTGCCGCCAGCGCCCCGTTACTTTCTGTATTACCCGGGCCGGCGCCAGATGCCGCCCATGCTGCGCGCCTTTGTCGACATGGTGCGCGCCGATGCCGCCGCGCCGCCGCAGGCACCCGCCTGATCAGCCGGCGGCTGGCGGCGCGCCATGCTCCACCGGCCACTGCACCGTAAACAGGCTGCCGCCCGCCTTGCCGCGCGTGCAGGCCGCGCTGCCGCCGTGGGCGCGGGCGATGGCTTCCACCACGGCCAGTCCCAGGCCGCTGCCCGCGTTCAGGTCGACGCGCGCGCTGTCGCCGCGGCGGAAGGCCTCGAACACGTGCGGCGCCAGTTCGTCGGCAATGCCGGGGCCCGCATCCTCGACGCTGAGGAAATACTCGCCGGCCTGCACGCGCGTGCGCACGCGCAGCAGGCCCGGATGGGCGTAGCGGCGCGCGTTGTCGAGCAGGGCCAGGACGATCTGCCGGATGCGCGCCGCGTCGCAGCAGACGGGATGGTCGGACAGCTGCAGCTGCAGGGAAAAGCCGGCCGCTTCCATGTCCGGCGCCAGCAGGCGGCCCACTTCCTCGATTTCCAGGGTCAGGTCCGTCCACGCCATGCGCAGCTGCATGTAGCCGCTGTCGGCCAGGCTCAGGGTGCGCAAGTCCTCGATCAGGCGGCCCAGGTCTTCCACCTGCGACAGCAGGCTGGAAAACGGCACTTCCTCGGGCTTGAAGACGCCGTCGACGACGCCCTGCAGGGTGCCGCGCAGGATGGTCACGGGCGTGCGCAGCTCGTGCGCGATGGCCGCGTTCCACGTCTCGCTTTCCTTGGCCGCCCGCTGCAGGCGCTCGGCCATGCTGTTGAAGTCATCGACCAGCATGGCCGTCTCGCCCAGGGTGCGGTCGCCCGCGAAGGCCCGCGCGGACAGGTCGCCATGGGCCACGCGGCGCACGCTGTCCATCACGGAATTGATGGGTTTGAGGATGCGCGACGCGAGCTTGATGGCAAAAAACGCGGCCAGCAGCAGGCCGAAGATGGTAATCGAGAGTATCCACAGCCATTCCGCCGTCGTCGGCGACCAGTCGTCCGGCTCGGACAGCATGTTCGGGTCGATCTTGAAGGCGACGGCAAAGAAAATCCACGAGCCTATCCAGATGAGCAGGATGCTGCTGACCATCAGCACGGACATCGACAGCACGATCTGCCGGTTCAGGCCCGTGAAGCGCATCAGGCGTCGCTTTCCAGGCGATAGCCCACGCCGCGCAGGCTGGCCGGCATGTTCAGCACGCCCGCTTCCTCGAGCTTCTTGCGCAGCTTGCTCACGTGGCTGTCCACCGTGCGTTCCATCGAGTTGCTTTCTGGCATGCACGACTCCAGCAGTTCCAGGCGCGTGCAGACGCGGCGCGGCGTGCGCGCCAGGTGCGCCAGCAGGCGGAACTCCGTCAGGGTCAGGCTCAAGGGCACGGCGGCGCCGTTGCGCAGCACGCTGGCGACATAGGTTTCCTGGTCGATGTCGATGGGGCCGCAGCGCAGGCGCTGGCCGCCGACCGGATGGTGGCGCACGCGCGAACGGCGCAGCACGGCCGCCACGCGGGCCACCACTTCGGCCGGATTGAAGGGCTTGATGATGTAGTCGTCGGCGCCCACGCGCAGGGCCGCCAGCTTGTCCGCGTCCTGGTCGCGCGCCGTCAGCATGATGACGGGCGTCTCGCCGCGCCGCCGCACTTCCGCCAGCACGCCCCAGCCATCGACCCTGGGCATCTGCACGTCGAGCAGCAGCAGGTCCGGCGCCAGCGCCAGGTGCTGGTTCAGCGCCGCCTGGCCGTCGGGCGCGAAGGCCGTGCGGTAGCCGTCGCGCTCCAGGTAGCCGGCCAGGATGCGGGCGATCTGCGGTTCATCCTCGGCGATCAGGACGAGGGCGGCGGGCGGGGTGGTGGCAAGGAAGGAAGGCTGGCTGGAGCTGTGGAGATAGTTCATGCGAAATAGTCTAGCATTCTTCGCCATCTCCATCGAATCTCCACATTTCTTTGACGGAACATCCACGCAAGGCTTTTATGCTGCGCCTATCTGTCGACCGGACCGCCGGTTGGGATCTGCCATAGAAAAGACCATGCTTCCGAATTCCCTCTCCAAGAAAAACCTGCTGATCGCCGCGGCCCTGTGCGGCCTGGCCGCCTGTTCCAAACCCGCGCCGGAAGAAGGGGCCGCGCCGCCCGCCGCCGTCACGGTGCTCAAGCTGCAGGCGGCGCCCGTGGTGCTCAGCGACGAGCTGCCCGGCCGGGTGGCCGCCTTCCGCACGGCCGACATCCGCCCGCAGGTGGGCGGCATCGTGCTGCGGCGCCAGTTCGAGCAGGGCGCCGACGTGAAGGCGGGGCAGAAGCTGTTCCAGCTCAATCCGGCGCCATTCCAGGCGGAAGTCGATTCGGCCGCCGCCGCCCTGCAGCATGCGGTGGCCACGGCGAAGCGCGCCGGCAGCCAGGCCGACCGTTTGAAACCGCTGGTGGAGGCGGACGCCATCAGCCGCCAGGCCTATGACGACGCCGAGGCCCAGCGCGAGCAGGCCGCCGCCACCGTGGCGCAGGCGCGCGCCGCCCTGGCGCGGCGCCGCCTGGACCTGGCCTTTGCCAGCATCGAGGCGCCGATCGCCGGGCGCATCGGCTCCGAGCTGGTGACGGAAGGCGCGCTGGTGGGCCTGGCCGATGCGGCGCCCATGGCGCGCATCCAGCAGATCGACAAGGTGTATGTCGACGTGCGCCAGCCGGCGTCCGCGCTGGCGGCCCTGCAGGCGTCGGGGCCGGCCGGGGTGGACAGGCTGCCCGTCACCATCCTGGGTGCCGACGGCCGTCCGCATCCCCTCGCGGGACGCATCCTGTTTTCCGGCATCAGCGTCGACGCGGGCACGGGCGACGCCACCATTCGCGTGCTGGTCGATAACCCGCAGCGCCAGCTCCTGCCCGGCATGTTCGTGCGCGCCCGCATCGCCCGCGCCGTGCAGGCGGATGGCGTGCTGGTGCCGCAGCAGGCCGTGCTGCGCGCCGGCGATGGCCAGGCGCAGGCCTGGGTGCTCGATGGCGCGCACAAGGCGAGTCTAAAACCCATCAGCGTGGGCGACGTCGTCAACCACCAGTATGTCGTCAGCGGCGGCCTGAAGGCGGGCGACACGGTCGTCGTCGAAGGCCAGGAGCGCCTGCAGCCGGGCGCCACCGCCGCGCCGCAGCCGTGGAAGCCGGCCGTCGTGGCCACGGCGGCTGCCGCCAAGGCCCGTTGATGCACCACCTGAATTCCATGAAAGCCTAACGACATGCCTCAATTTTTCATCAACCGCCCCGTCTTCGCGTGGGTGGTGGCGGTCTTCATCGTCCTGTTCGGACTGATCGCCATACCGCAGCTGCCGATTGCGCGCTTCCCCTCGGTGGCGCCGCCCAGCGTCAGCATCAGCGCCAGCTATCCCGGCGCCACGCCGCAGACCATGAACGACTCCGTGGTGGCCCTGATCGAGCGCGAACTGTCCGGCGTCAAGCACCTGCTGTACTTCGAGTCGTCCACCGATACGTCCGGCTCGGCCTCGATCACCGTCACCTTCCAGCCCGGCACGAATCCGGAGCTGGCGCAGGTGGACGTGCAGAACCGCCTGAAGGCCATCGAGCCGCGCCTGCCGCAGGCCGTGCGGCAGAACGGCCTGACGG
The DNA here is from genome assembly GCF_009923995.1 of Janthinobacterium sp. GTDB lineage: Bacteria > Pseudomonadota > Gammaproteobacteria > Burkholderiales > Burkholderiaceae_D > Janthinobacterium. Next base: position 9,460 of record NZ_RFSK01000041.1, read on the forward strand.
TGGAATCGGCGTCGTCCGGCTTCCTGATGATCGTCAGTTTGATCTCCGACAATGGCCAGCATGATGAAGTGGCGCTGGGCGACTACCTGGCGCGCAATGTGACGGAAGAGCTGCGCCGCATCCCCGGCGTGGGCAAGGTGCAGCTGTTCGGCTCCGAGCGGGCCATGCGCATCTGGGTCGATCCGGCCAGGCTGGTGTCGTACAACATCGCCATGGGCGATATCAGCGCCGCCGTGGCGCAGCAGAACGCGCAGATCGCGCCGGGACGCCTGGGCGATTCGCCCGTCGTGGAAGGCCAGCGCGTGACCATCCCGCTGACGGTGCAGGGCCAGCTGCAGACACCGGCCGAATTTGCCGCCATCGTCCTGCGGGCGAACGCGGACGGCTCGAAAGTGACGATCGGCGACGTGGCGCGCGTGTCGCTGGGCGCGCAGAGCTTCAGTTTCAGCATCCGCGAAAACGGGCAGGCCGCGTCCGGCGCCGCCATCATGCTGTCGCCCGGCGCCAATGCCGTGCAGACGGCCGCCGCCGTGCGCACGCGCATGGCCGAACTGGCGCACACCATGCCGGCCGGGATCAAGTACTCGGTGCCCTTCGATACGGCGCCGTTCGTGAAGATCTCCATCGAGAAGGTCATCGTCACCTTGCTCGAGGCCATGGTGCTGGTCTTCCTCGTCATGTACCTGTTCCTGCAAAAGATACGCTACACCCTGATTCCCGCCATCGTCGCGCCGATTGCCCTGATGGGGACGTTTACGGTGATGCTGCTGGCCGGCTATTCCGTCAACGTGCTGACCATGTTCGGCATGGTGCTGGCCATCGGCATCATCGTCGACGACGCCATCGTCGTGGTGGAAGCGGTGGAGCGCCTGATGGCGACCGAGGGCCTGTCGCCGAAGGAGGCGACCTCGAAGGCCATGCGCGAAATCACCGGTGCGGTGGTCGGCATCACCCTGGTGCTGACGGCCGTGTTCATCCCGATGGCCCTGGCCAGCGGCTCCGTGGGCGCCATCTACCGCCAGTTCACCCTGGCCATGGCCGTGTCGATCCTGTTCTCGGCGTTCCTGGCCCTGACCCTGACGCCGGCCCTGTGCGCCACCATGCTCAAACCCATCGGCCCGCACGACCACGACAAGAAGGGCTTCTTCCTGTGGTTCGACCGCTGTTTTGATCGCATGACGGCGCGCTACGAGCGGGGCGTGGCGGCGATGGTGAAACGCGCGGGCCGCTACATGGTGCTGTACGGCGCCATCGTCGCGGCGCTGGGCGTGGCCTTCATGCAGTTGCCGTCGGCCTTTTTGCCGGAAGAAGACCAGGGCTATTTCATCACCTCGATCCAGCTGCCGTCCGACGCCACCATGGAGCGCACGCTGGACGTCGTCAAGCTGTACGAGCAGCACGTGGCCACGCGGCCCGGCATCGAGGTGAACCAGTCCATCCTCGGCTTCAGCTTTTCCGGCGCGGGGCCGAACGCGGGCCTGGCCTTCACCATGCTGAAGGACTGGAAGGAGCGCCACGGCGCCACGGCGCAGGAAGAAGTGGCGCTGGCGCAGGCGGCCATGGCGCAGGCGAAGGAGGGCGTCATCATGAGCCTGATGCCGCCCGCCATCGATGAACTGGGCAACTCGTCCGGCTTTTCCCTGCGCCTGCAGGACCGCGCCAACCAGGGTGCCGGCGCCCTGCAGGCGGCGCAGAACCAGCTGCTGGGCCTGGCTGCGCGCAGCAGCAAGGTGGCGGGCGTGTATCCGGACGGCTTGCCGCCCGGCGCCAGCGTGCGCCTTGATATCGACCGCAGCAAGGCCGAGGCCCTGGGCGTGCCGTTTGCCGCCATCGCCGACATGCTGACGGCGGCCATGGGCTCGACCTATGTCAACGATTTCCCGAACGCGGGCCGCATGCAGCAGGTGATCATCCAGGCCGATGCGCCGTCGCGCATGCAGCTGAACGACGTGCTGGCCTTGCGCATCCGCAACAACGCGGGCGGCATGGTGGCCCTGGGCGAGCTGGTGCGCCCCGTGTGGAGCGAGTCGCCGCTGCAGCTGGTGCGCTACCAGGGCTATCCGGCCGCGCGCATCTCGGGCAGCGCCGCGCCGGGCGTGTCCAGCGGCGACGCCATGCTGGAAATGGAGCGCCTCGTGAAGCAATTGCCGCCCGGCTTCGCGCTGGCGTGGACGGGCCAGTCGCTGCAGGAGAAGGAATCGGCGTCGCAGGCGCCCATGCTGATGGCGCTGTCGATGCTGGTGGTCTTCCTCGTGCTGGCGGCCCTGTATGAAAGCTGGAGCATTCCCGTGTCCGTGATGCTGGTGGTGCCGCTGGGCCTGCTGGGCGCCGTGCTGGCCGTGATGCTGCGCGGCATGCCGAACGATGTGTTCTTCAAGGTGGGCATGATCACCATCATCGGCCTTTCCGCGAAGAATGCCATCCTGATCGTCGAGTATGCGCGCCAGCTGCAGGCGCAGGGGCGCGGGCTGGTGGACGCGGCGGTGGAGGCGGCCCGCCTGCGCCTGCGCCCGATCCTGATGACGTCGCTGGCCTTCGCCCTGGGCGTCGTGCCGCTGATGCTGGCCACGGGCGCCAGCGCCGAGACGCAGCATGCGATCGGCACGGGCGTGTTCGGCGGCATGATCAGCGCCACCGTGCTGGCCGTGTTTTTCGTGCCCGTGTTCTTTGTCGTGGTGCTGGGCGCCGCCGGCAAGATGGCAGATTATTTCTTTAAAGATAACAAACCCAATCGCACCGCGGGCAACGCGGTGGAAGGAGAGTCGTAATGCGCGCGATATTCATCATGCCCGTGGCTGCGCTGGCCTTGTCGGCCTGTGCCCTGGCGCCGCCGCTCGTCACGCCGGCCGCGCCGCTGCCGGACAGTTACGGCGCGATGCAGGCCGCCGCGCCGGGCAACGCGGCCGACCTGGGCTGGCGCCAGATGCTGCCCGATGCGAGCCTGCAGCGCCTCGTCGCGCTGGCGCTGGAAAACAACCGCGACCTGCGCGTGGCCTCTCTCAACGTGGAAGCCGTGCGGGCGCAGTACCAGATCCAGGATGCGGCGCGTGCTCCGGCCATCGGCGCGAATGGGGGCGGCGTGCGCCAGCGCGGCGCCGATGGCGCGCTGCAGAACCAGTTCACGGCCGGCATCGCCATGAGCGCGTTCGAGATCGACCTGTTCGGCCGCCTGCGTTCCCTGTCGGACGCGGCCTTTGCCCGCTACCTGGCCACGGAGCAGGGCCAGCGCGCCGCGCACATGGCCCTGATCGGGGCCGTGGCCGACGCCTACCTGGAGCAGCGCCTGGCCGAGGAACAGCTGGCGCTGGCGCGGCAGACCCTGCTCGACTGGCGCCAGGCGCTCGTGCTGACGCAGCGCCTGCACGGCGCGCAGCAGGGCAGCGGCCTGGATGTGGCGCAAGCGCAAGGGCAGGCGGCCACGGCGGAAGCGGACGTGCGGGCGCGCGAGCGGGCCAGCGCCGTGGCGCGCAACAGCCTGGAATTGCTGCTGGGCGCGCCGGTGCCCGCCGACTTGCCGGCCGGCCGCGCCCTCGACGGCCAGCCCGTGCTGACCCAGCTGCCGCCCGGCGTGCCGTCGGACTTGCTGGCCCGTCGCCCCGATATCCTGCAGGCGGAATATGCGCTGGTGGCGGCGAATGCGGAAATCGGCGCCGCGCGCGCCGCCTTCTTCCCCCGTCTGTCCCTGACGGCGCAGCTGGGCCTGGCCAGCCCGGAACTGGGCGACCTGTTCCGCGGCAGCGCGCGCAGCTGGTCGTTCGCGCCGCAGGTGACGCAGCCCCTGTTCCAGGGCGGCCAGCTGCGCGCGGAGCTGCGGCTGTCGCGCCTGCGCAAGGATGTGGCCGTGCTGCAATACGAGCAAGCCATCCAGGCGGCCTTCCGCGACGTGCGCGATGGCCTGGCCGGCAGCGCCACGTTTGCGCGGCAGATCGCCGCGCAGGAGCGCGTGGTGGCCGCGGCGCGGCAGCGCCAGCGCCTGTCGCAGCTGCGCTACGACGCGGGACAGGACAGCCGGCTGGAACTGCTCGACGCGCAGCGCCAGTCGTACGCGGCGCAGCAAACCCTGCTCGACGCGCGGCGCGACCAGTTCAAGTCGGCCGTGGCCCTGTACAAGGCGCTGGGGGGCGGGCTGGAAGAGTAGGCGCGGCGGGACTCAGCGCCGCCTCGCCTGCGGCGCCAGGGCCAGCGACCACGCTTCCCGCCCCGGGCGCAAGGCATAGGCGACCAGGGTGCCGTCGCCGCTGGAGTCGGCCAGCACGGCCGCCAGCCCATGGGCCGGATTGCCGGACAGGGCGCGTACGTCGAAGCTGGGCATGGACAGGCGGCTCCAACTTGGCTGGGCGCCCGTGCTCAGCATGCATAGCTGTCCCTCGCCATAGGCGAGGAAGCCATCCTCAAAATTCCCCGTCACCATGTCGATGGCGAGCGGCGGCGCCGGCAGCGCCGTCCAGGTGTCGCCGGTGCCGTCGTTTACCAGTTTCCCCGCCGCGCCGTCACCCAGCGCCAGCATGCCATGCTGCCAGTCGCCGGCGATCAGCGTGGCCTTGTCGCCGAAGGGCGGCGCGGCGCAAGGCTTCCATCCACTCCCTGCACTGCGGCCGTCGGTCATCCCGGCGAGCCGGTACAGGCTGCGCCCATCGGCGCCCAGCAGCAGGTAGCCTTCCTGGGGACCGCCGGCCAGGCCGGCGATGCCCGTGCCGGCGGGCGGCGAGGCGACGTCTTTCCAGCGCGCCTGCGGCTGGCCCAGGGAAGAGAGATAGCGGATGGCGGTGCCATGGGCCACCGTAGTATAGTGCGCGCCGCCGAGCAGGCAGGCAAACGCCGCCTCGCCGCGCACGAAGCCGGCCACCTGCGAGCACTCCAGCCAGACTGGCGTTGGCGCGACCTGGCCCAGGCTGCGCACCGCGCCGTCGTCGCTCAGCAGTACGATGCCGCGCGCGGGGCTGCCGGCGATGTGGATATGGTTGCTCATGCGGTTTTCCTCGTGGGGGTATCGGTCCGGTGCGCGCCTACCATGTCACATGCACGGGCTGCCGCATCCATGGGTGGCGCATGGTGGCAAAGCCCCATGGCACCTGATCCACCAGGACATCGAGCGTCCTGCGCTGCACGGTCAGCGTGCATTGCCCGTCGCGCCATTCCAGCCGGCCTTCGCGCTGCAGAAAGGTTTCGCGCAGGGCCGCGACCGAGGCATGGCCGATGGCGGGCCAGTTGCCGATGACGGCCTGCAGCAGTTGTTCGCAGACTGCCTGTTCGTCCTGGCCCAGTTCCACCGGCGGAGCGGGGAAGTCGGGAGGCAGGCCGCACAGCAGCTTGTTGAGCAGCAGCGCCGGCTCTGGCGCGTCACTCCAGCCATCGATGAGGTATTGCAGCAGCCGCACGGCGCGCGCGCCCTGTTCGATGCGCAACTGCGGCCTGCCATCGCCGCCAGTGGCGAGCAGATCCAGCCGCTGGAACAGCATAGGCAGGAACGGGTGGAGCAGCGCCAGGCCGGCATTGCTGACGTAAGCGGTGTCAGTGGGGTGGGCAGCGTCGTGCATGGGCTTATCCCGTAAAGGCCGAAATCGGCCGGTTGCGCGCCAGGCTCCAGCCCGTCGCCTGCCCGGTGCCGGGCTGGCCGTCGGCCTGTTGCACGCTGTGGCTCCAGAGGATTTCCGTGAAGCTCAGCTTGAATTGCTCGGTGGGCATGTCGTCGGGGTGGGTTTGCAGCTGGATTTCGCTGATCATGGCGTCGCGCAGGGCAATGGTGATGACGTTGGCCGTCTTGCCGTCCGCATGGCGGGCGATGTGCAGCCTGGTCGGCTGGTCCGCGCCCGAGCCCAGCGGCTTTGCCAGCAGGCACAGCTCGTACAGCTTGACCGACGTCGCATCGACATATTTGACGCAGGTAAATTCCGTGATGACGGGCCGGCCGGACGTGCGCGCCGCGTTGCTGACGTCGGTCGTCACCTGCTGCTTCATGCCTTGGTGTATTGACACGAGTTCGATGCACCGGCCCATGCCCCGCAGCGCGGCGGCGTCGCGCCAGGTGGCGTCGATGCCGCCGCCCTTGTCTGCGTCCGGCGCCTTGCCGAACACGAGTTCCCCGTTGCCGGGTTCCAGTAAAATCAGATCCATGGCGTACTCCTCTGCTCGATGGTCAGGTGCCGCCGCGCGACAGGCAGTCCTTGAAACGGTGTGGCCGCACCCAGCCTGCCTCGGCCGCGTGCTCGACAAAACAGATGGCCAGCTGCGCGAAGCCTGGCGAAGTGAAATACACGCGGGCCGTGGCGTCCTGCCGCTCGCGGGTGACGAACCACATGGCGTCGCCGTGCGCCAGGCCCCAGCTGCCCACGCGGTGCACGAGCAGGTCGGCGCGCTCGCGCGGCACCAGCGCCACCCGCACGTCCGCGTCACCCATGTTGGTGCTCTGATAAATGCGCGCCATTCTCCTTCCCCGCCTGTTCCCCGTGTTGTCCGTGCCTGCGACTATACACCGATTAAGTTGCTTAAATACAAGCATTGCGGGGCGGGCAAAACTTTTTTTGCGCCCCCATCCCTGGCTGGCCGCGGCAAACAGGGCCGTTCCTTTGCCTTCGTTCAATAATTCCAGTATTATGGAAATGTTTTGACTTTCACAGGCCGCGGCGCATGGTGCCCGCGCTGCCGCATTGCACGGGACCTTCGCCGCATGCTGACCGCTTTCCTGATCTTTCTCGCCACCTTAACCCTCGTCATCTGGCAGCCGCGCGGCCTGGGCATCGGCTGGAGCGCCGTCATCGGCGCCGCTGTCGCCTTGCTGGCGGGCGTGATCCACTGGGGCGACATCCCCGTCGTCTGGCACATCGTGTGGAACGCCACCGGCACCTTCATCGCCGTCATCATCATCAGCCTGCTGCTGGACGCGGCCGGCTTCTTCGAGTGGGCCGCGCTGCACGTGGCGCGCTGGGGCGGCGGCAGCGGGCGCCGGCTGTTCGTGCTGCTGGTGCTGCTGGGCGCGCTGGTGTCCGCCATCTTCGCCAACGACGGTGCCGCGCTGATCCTCACGCCCATCGTCATCGCCATGCTGCGGGCGCTGAAGTTTTCCGCCAAGGCCACCCTGGCCTACGTCATGGCGGCCGGCTTCATCGCCGACACGGCCAGCCTGCCGCTGGTGGTATCGAACCTGGTCAATATCGTCTCGGCCGATTTCTTCAAGATCGGCTTTGCCGAGTACGCGTCCGTGATGGTGCCCGTCAACGTCGTCGCCGTGGCCGCCACCCTGGGCGTCCTGCTGCTCTTTTTCCGCAAGGACATTCCGCGCGACTATGATGCCGCGCAGCTCAAGCGTCCCGGCGCCGCCATCCGCGACCTGGCCACCTTCCGCGCCGGCTGGCTGGTGCTGGCGCTGCTGCTGGTGGGATTTTTCTCGCAGGAAAGTCTGGGCGTGCCCATCAGCCTGATCGCCGCCGTGGGCGCCGCGCTGCTGCTGGGCGTGGCGGGCAAGGGCCACGTCATTTCCACGCGTCACGTGATCCGCCACGCGCCATGGCATATCGTCGTCTTTTCGCTGGGCATGTACCTCGTCGTCTACGGCTTGCGCAATGCGGGCCTGACGGCCTACCTGACGGGCGTACTCGACCACTGCGCCCAGTATGGCGTGTGGGGCGCGGCCATGGGCACGGGCGTGCTGACGGCCTTGCTGTCGTCCGTGATGAACAACCTGCCGACGGTGCTCGTGGGCGCGCTGGCCATCGACCCGACCACGGCCCAGGGCGCCGTGCGCGAGGCGATGATCTACGCCAATGTCATCGGCAGCGACCTGGGGCCGAAGATCACGCCCATCGGCAGCCTGGCCACCTTGCTGTGGCTGCATGTGCTCGACAGCAAGAATATCCACATCTCCTGGGGCTACTATTTCCGCATCGGCATCGTGCTGACCGTGCCCGTGCTGCTGGCCACCCTGGCGGCACTGGCGCTGCGCCTGTCCTGACTTCCGTGTATGGTGGGGGCCGACAGCCACTCTGATGGGACAATCATGAACTTACTCCTCGTGGGCGCCACGGGCCTGGTGGGCCGCCATGTGCTGGCCCTGGCGCTGGCCGATGCCCGCGTCGCCACCGTCGTCGCGCCCGTGCGCAAGGCCTTGCCCGCGCACCCGAAACTGCAGGCGCCCCTCGTCGACTTCGACCAGCTGCCGCCGGACGCGCCCTGGTGGCGGGCCGGCGCCGTCATCTGCACCCTGGGCACGACCATGAAGGCGGCCGGCACGCGGCAAGTGTTCCGCCGGGTCGACCACGACTACCCGCTGGCCGTCGCGCGCCTGGCCCTGGCGGCGGGTACGCCCGCCTACGTGCTCAATTCCGCCGCCGGCGCCAGCGCCGGCTCGCGCATCTTCTACAACCGCGTCAAGGGCGAGCTGGAACGCGACCTGGAAGGGCTGGGCTTTGCCTCGCTCACGCACGTGCGCCCCGGCCTGATCGGCGGCGAGCGCGATGAAGCGCGCATGGGCGAGGGGCTGGCGCTGGGCGTGCTGCGCGTGCTGGGTCCCGTGCTACCGCCGCGCTGGCGCATCAATCCCGCTTCCAGCATCGCCGCGGCGCTGCTGGAAGCGGCGATTGCCGGCACACCCGGCGTGCACGTGGTGACGTCGGAGCGGCTGCTGTAGTCACCGTCAGATGCAGTCGAGCGACAATCGCCTGATCTGCAGGCCGTTCGGCACTCCCGTGTCGATGCGCAGCGACAGCGAGGAGCCGCTGCCTGCGGGCCAGGCGGCATCGTTCAGGGTCCAGCTCCAGCGGTTCTCGCCGGCGACGATATTCTTGCTGGCGACCGTCACCACCGTGCCTGCCTTGCCATGCGGCGAGTTGCTGCTGCTGGACGTGTTGTTATCCACGCCGACGGTCAGGTTGCCCGTATCGCTGGCCAGGCCCGCGCTGGCCGCGTCAAGCACCAGGGTGCACGCCTTGCCGACGATGTCGAAGACGCCCGGCGGCGCGCCCGACGCCGTGGTGGCGCTATTCGCGGTGGCGCCGATCATCAGGATGGCGCTCTTGGCCAGCGTCAGCGTGCCCGCGCCGGCGGTGACCTTGTTGCTGCCGATCTGGTAGTACAGGGGCAGCGTGGCGTCGGTGGGCAGGGGATAGGCGGCCGCCGTCAGCAGGCTGGCCGTGGTGGCGGCGGAGAAATCGCTGGCCCAACTGGCGCTGAGGCCGCCGCCGGTGGCGGGCACGTCCGGCGTGGTGCCCGTGCCGCTGTCCGCGCCCGCGCCCGCGCTGCCGAGCACGGCAAAGGCGCCGATGCGGCCCGCGCCGCTGTGGATCTGCACCTGCGTGCTGGCCTCGGCGGCGTCGAGCGCGGCATAGGCATACGGCGGCGTCCAGCCGATGTCCGCGGCCGGCAGGGTGGACTTGGCGCAACCGGCGGCCGTCAGCGCGGCCGTCACGTCGAGGGGCCCCCCATAGGTGCCAGCCCAGGGCTTGCCATCGTCATCCTTGTCGCTGACGAGCTTGGCGCCCGTGATGCGGTAGGCGAGGGCATCCTTGCCCGACACCAGCTTGCCGCACACCTGGCCCGGTTTCAGGCCGCTAAACAGGTGAAAGTTATTTTCCGCGAACACCGAGGCTTGCCAGCGCACGTCCAGGCCGGAACCCTGGCTATGGCCATACGCCGCCGCGCTGCCCGTCCAGCCCTGCATCAGGTTGTTGAGCGTATGCAGCTGCGCGTAGCGCACCAGCGGCAGGCGGCTGCCGATGCCGCTCCACCACAGGCGGTGGAAGGTCACGTGCAGGCGGCCCGCGTCGCTCCAGGCGCGGCCGGAATCGCCGTTGCCCACCAGCGTATTCTTGGCGTGGTCGCCGAAAAAGGAATGCGACACGGTGACATAGTCCGAGCCGCGCACGATGTCCAGGTTGCCGTCGTGCCGCGTGGGGGAGGCCAGGCCGGCAGTCAACGTATCGGGCGTGTCGCCGTCCGTCATGCTCAGGTGGTCCAGCCACACATTCTGTGCGCGCGACACAGTCATGCCATCCGCATAGGCATTGCCCGCGTCTTCCGGGTTGACGTCCCACGGCGTATCGATCTTCAGGTTGCGCACGATGACATTGCGCGTCCAGGTGGGATACAGCTCGCCATCCTTGCCGGCCGCGATCCAGGCCTTGAAATCGTGCTCCGGGTCGCCGTTCGCGCCCGCCAGCTGCGCCGTGGTCAGCCCCAGTTCGCCGCCGATCAGCACCGCGGTGCCCGTGATGCGCGCCGGCCGGCCTTGCGCATCGTTGATGCCCACCAGGGTGGTATTCGACGGCACGCTGATCGAGCCGCCGAGCTTCTGGTCCGCGTAGCTCGTATATTCGCGAAACACGCTGTTATTGGCGCTCATGCGCAGGTCGATATGCCCGACCACGCGCACGATCTTCGGCGCCAGCCCGGCCGCCTTCAGCGCCGCGACCAGTTGCTGGCCGTTGTAGACCGTGTAGACATGGTCCGCCGTCGCGTTGCGCCCGCCCGTGACGGTGACTGCTTTATGGCTGATATTGGCCGACGTGCCGCTGTTGCGTGCATAAGCATGCCAGCCCAGCGTGGGCGCCGGGTCGCATTCGAGGGCGCCCAGCACGCCATTCGTCGGGTCTTGCGTGGCGAACTGCCAGGTGGGCAGCCTGGGCGCCGCCAGGTAGTTGGCCGGATCATGCGCGCCGTCGACCAGCACGGGCGCCGAATAGGTGCGCACGCCATAGTTGTTCATTTGCAGGGGCGTGGTGTCGCCCGTCAGCGTTTGCGCATCGGTGGCGGCAAGCGTGATGGCGGGACAGGCGGCTGGGGCGGCAGGCACCGCCTCGCCGCCCGTGGCGCCATCGGGTTGCGGCGGCGCTGCCGCCTCCGGCACGGTCACTGGCACGACCGGCGCCGGCGTGCTGCCGGCGACGGCCAGGGTGCCGCCTGTCTGGCTGCTGCCGCCGCAGGCGGACAAGGTGGCTGCTGCCAGCAGCGCCAACAGCTGCATGGGGCGCTGGACTTGGCTTACGTTTTTTAACATGGTGTCTCCTCTGTCTCAACAAGGGAATCCCTGTGCCGGCAGGATGTGCTCTGCCTGGACGGGCTTTTTTCTTTCAACAACGGCTGCGTGATGGCCTGGAAGCCGGTCGGCATCATTGTGATATATCAGAATAGCATGATTGATATATCAATAAAGAAAAAAGTTTCTTTGAGTTAATCCCTTGGGGCCGCAAAGGGGCGGCGTGGCTGGGCGGCACGGACGGCGCCCGTATAATCGCCGTTTATCGCCACTGCCGGCCGCCGCGCGCCATGCACCCTGCCAGCGGCGGCGAGACTATCAAGGAGATGCAATGCCCGTGCTGGACAATTCCCATATCGCCGCCGTGCCGCTGGAAAAAGCCTATCGCCTGCTCAACCACGGCCCGTCCATCCTCGTGTCGGCGCGCCATGGCGGCGTGGAGAACGTGATGGCCGCCGCCTGGGCCTGCGCCCTCGATTTCGCGCCGCCCAAGCTCACCGTGGTGCTGGACAAGGCGACGCGCACGCGCGCGCTGGTCGAGGGCAGCGGCACCTTCGTCATCCAGGTGCCGACGGCGGCGCAGCTGCAGCTGACGCACGCCGTCGGCACGCACAGCCTCGACGCGCAGCCGGACAAGCTGGCGCGCGCGGGCGTGCGGCTGTTTCAGATGGAAGGCGTCGAGGCGCCGTGCGTGGCCGGGTGTTCCGCCTGGCTGGCCTGCAGGCTGCTGCCCGAGCCGCACAACCAGGCTGCGTATGACCTGTTCATCGGCGAAGTGGTGGGCGCCTGGGCCGATACGCGCGTGTTCCGCGACGGGCACTGGCATTTCGAGGAGGCCGACCCGTCCTGGCGCAGCCTGCACTACATCGCGGGCGGGCGCTTCTATGCGATCGGCGAGGCGCTCGACGCGGAACAGTAATCAGTCGAGGGCGATGACCCGGTCGTCCGGGCCGGGCACGCAGCCGTCGGCGATGGGCTCCCAGCCCCGGTGCACCACCACCTGCTTGCCGTCGTGGCAGATTTCCACGCGTTGGCTGGCGGGCAGGCGCTGGCGCGCGAACGCTTCCAGGCTGGCCGGCAGGCTTACTTCCAGCTGCATCGAGCGTATCGCCTCGGGCGGGTGGTCGTCCATGTGCACGAGGGGCACGAAGAGGGAGCCGAGCATCAGCCAGCGGGCGCCCACGTCGACGGGGGCGGGGGCGTAGGGCGCCGTGCGCAGCCAGTCCTGGGCGCGCGCGCGCAGGTCGCTGCCCCCGGCCAGGTCGCCCCAGGCGGCGGCCAGCAATTCCACCACCCATTGATTGCAATTTTGATATTTCAGGCTGTAGGCGTAGGCGTTGGCGCTGTAGCGGCCGGCCAGCAGCTGCTGCACGCGCACGGGGTCGAGCAGGGCGCGGCGCAGGGGCGGCGTCGTTTCCGCCGGCAGCTTCACGAGCGCGATGTAGCCGAGCGCGGGATTGTCCGTGCCCATGGCGAAACCGGCCGTGCCCTGGTCGAAGATGCGCGGGCGGCCTTCGTCGCAGGCGTAGTACAGCTGGCGCGCCGACCAGCCGCTGTCGTCATCGTGGCGCCAGGCCAGGGCCGCGTGCGAATAGCGGATGCCGAAGCGGGCCAGGTCCAGGCCGGAGCGGCTGATCAGGGCCACGCTGCCTTCCGTGGCGGCCAGTTCTTCGCGCACGACGGCGGCAAAGCGCAGCAAGCGGTCCTGCTCCGTGGCCGTGAGTTCCTGCGCGCGGTCGCAAAAGCGCGCCGACGCCAGCGAAGTGCCCGCATGGGCGGCACCCGCCAGGGCCAGCGCGGCGCAGGCGGCCAGGCACCGCGCCAGGCGGCGCGGGGGCAATCGAGGGATCAAAGGCTGACCGGACGCGTGGCCAGTTCGCCGTACCAGTCGTCGGCCAGCACGAGGAAGAAGGCGGCGCGCGTGTCGTTGCGCGAGAATTCGATGCCGTAGGCGCGGTTTTGCGCATACACCATGTCGCCCTGCGCCAGCAGCTGCTTGTCCAGCGCCGCCTGCGGCAAGTCCAGCACCAGCGGTGTGGCCGTGGCGTCGGCCTGCATGGTCAGGCGCGTCATGCCGTCGCGGCCCGGCACGGCGGCCACGTCGATGATGCGGTAGGGGCCGTTGGCGACCTTGTTGTCGCGCGAGGAGCTGTTGCTCGATCCCTTGAGCGAATCGGAAATGCTGCCGCTCGACTGCGAGCCGGCGCTGGAGGCCGAGGAAACGAAGCTGTCGGCGTTGGCGTTGCACGCCACGGTCAGGGCTGCGGCCAGGCCGAGCATGCGTAAGGAGGTAGTCAAGGCAGTTTTCCAGTGAACTGATGTCGCAATAGCAATTGCATAATAGGGGCAAGCCGGGTCCATCCCGGCCAGCGCCATCATAGCAGATGGCCGCTCAGCTGAGCAGTACTGCGATCAGCTCCCTGGCTTCGGCCGACGGCTGCGCGCGCAGGGCCTGCAGCACGGGATCGTGGTCGAGATATGCCCGCAGCGGCGCGCCGACGGTGACGCTGGCCTGCGGCAGGGGCGAGGGCACGGGCGCGAGCGCCTTGGCCAGCAGCAGGGTGTCGCGCAGGCCCGCGGGCGGCAGCATGACGGTCGACCCGGGCAGGGCGTTGACGGCGTCGGCCACGGGCTGCGGCACGCCCAGCTGCTGCATCAGGGCGCGGCCGATGACTTCCAGCGCGGGCGCCATCTGCGTTTCCAGCTGCGCGTACAGGTCCGGCGTCCTGTCGGCCTGGGCCAGCAGGTAGAAGCCGGCCACTTCATGCACGATGCCGGCGAACAGGGCGGTATCGGCGTCCGTGTGCGTCACGGCGCGGGCGATTTCATGGGCCAGCGCCGCCACGTGCACGGTGTGCGCCCACAGCTGGGTGGCGCGGGCGCGCAGGGCGGGGTCCTTGATGCCCGCGTTCAGCTGGCGGATGACGGCCGCCGTGGCCAGCGCATACAGGTTGCGGTGGCCCAGGCGCTCGACGGCCGCGCGCACGCTGGTGACGGCGGGGGCGTGGCCGGGCGCGAACAGGGCCGAGTTGGCCAGCGCCACGGCGCGCGCCGACAGGGTCGGTTCGCACAGCAGCAGGCGGCTGATGTCGGCCGAATGGCAATCGGGGTTGGCCAGCTCCCTTTGCAGGAGCAGGGCCGTATTCACGCTGGTGGGAAAGGCCAGCGATTCCGTTTCGGCGCTGGCCAGGAGCTGCGCCAGGCTGCTGAGGGTATTGACGTGCATGGATGGGGGCCGTGAAATAGCGATGCGTCCTATATTATCAGGCTATGCGCCGCCGCAGGCGTTCGGCAGGGCCGGAGGCTGACCCCGGTCATGCACGCCGCGCATAAGCGTATGCGGCCTGGCCCCCTGACGACGGGCGGCGGCGGCGCGTAGCATGATCGCCATCACATCAACGAGGAGCGAGCAGATGCCTTCCCCCATGGATTTCCGCGGCAGTTACCGCTATCTGGGCCGCAGCGCCCTGCAAGTGTCGCCCCTCTGCCTGGGCGCCATGATGTTCGGCGGCGAGGCCGACGCCGCCACGGCGCAGCGCATCATCGCCAGCGCGCACGCGCAGGGCATCAACTTCCTCGACACGGCCGACGTCTACCACGCGGGCCGCTCCGAGGAAATCGTCGGCCGGGCCGTGGCCGGCCAGCGCGACGACTGGGTGCTGGCCAGCAAGTTCGGCTTTCCCGCAGCGGCAGGGGCGGGGCCGAACCGCCAGGGCCAGTCGCGCAAATGGATCACGCAGTCGCTCGAAGCCAGCTTGCGGCGCCTGGGCACGGATTACCTCGACATCCTGTATTTCCACCGGGCCTTGACGGACGTGACCCTGGAAGAAGGCTTGCGCGCCATCGACGATCTGATACGCCAGGGCAAGATGCGCTATTACGGCGTATCGAATTTCCACGGCTGGCGCATCGCCGACGTCGTGCGCATGGCCGACCAGCTGGGCATGCCGCGCCCCGTCGCCAGCGAACCGCTGTACAACATCGTCGACCGCAAGGCGGAAGTGGAGCAGCTGCCGGCCGCCTTCCACCTGGGCCTGGGCAGCGTGTCCTACAGTCCGCTGGCGCGTGGCGTGCTCAGCGGCAAGTATGCGCCGGACGCGCCGCCGCCGGCCGACAGCCGGGCAGGGCGGGGCGACAAGCGCATCGCGCTGACGGAGTGGCGCCCCGAATCGCTGCGCATCGCGCAAGCCGTCGCCGCCCATGCGGCCGCGCGCGGCACCACCCCGGTCGCCTTCGCGCTCGCGTGGGTGCTGCACAATCCCTATATCAGCGCCGCCATCGCCGGCCCGCGCACCGAGGCGCAGTGGGATGCCTACGTGGCCGCCCTGGCGCTGCGGCTGGGACCGGAGGACGACGCCTTCGTCGACGCGCTGGTGGCGCCGGGCCATGCATCCACGCATGGCTATACGGACCCCGGCTACCCCGTGGAAGGGCGGCCGGCGGCATAGGCCGGGGGCGTGGCGCCGGCCCCATTCATTAGCCCAGCTAATAAGAGCATGCCGTTTTGCCCCGCTAGTCGCCGCGCCGCACTCGCCTTACAGTAGCGCCACCGTGCCGCGGCAGGGCGCGCAAGTGGGCGGGTCCGGGATCTTGTGGCGCGAAAACAGGGCCATGCCGGGACGGCGGCAGCCGCTTGTGCTACCTTCCTGTCACGTCCTTCCTTATCCCCACCAGTGGAGTTCTCGTGCTGATAGACGCAGTCCGCGTCGCCTTGCGGCGGCCCTATACCTTCGTCGTCATGGCGCTGGCGATCCTGATCATCGGGCCGCTGGCGGCCCTGCGCACGCCCACCGACGTGTTTCCCGAGATCGGCATCCCCGTCATCGCCGTCGCCTGGCAATACACGGGCTTGCCGCCGGACCAGATGGCGGGGCGCATTTCCACCCTGTTCCAGCGCAGCCTGACGACCACCGTCAACGATATCGAGCATATCGAGGCCAATACCTATCCCGGCATCAGCATCGTCAAGATCTTCTTCCAGCCGGGTGCGAACATCGCCGTGGCCAATGCGCAGGTGACGGCCGTGTCGCAGGTGGCCTTGCGGCAAATGCCGGCCGGCACCACGCCGCCCCTGATCCTCAATTACAACGCGGCCACCGTGCCCATCCTGCAGCTGGCCCTGTCGGGCCAGGGCTTGAGCGAGCAGAACCTGTTCGACCTGGGCCTGAACACGGTGCGCACGCCGCTGGTGACGGTGGCGGGCGCGGCGATTCCCCTGCCGTACGGCGGCAAGCAGCGCCAGGTGCAGATCGACGTGAAACCCGACGCGCTGCAGGCGCGCGGCCTGTCGGCGCAGGACATCGCCGCCGCCCTGGCGGCGCAGAACGTGCTGGTGCCGGTGGGCACGCAAAAGATCGGCGCGCTGGAGTACACGGTGCAGGTCAACAGCGCGCCATCCGTCGTCGAGGAGCTGGGCCGCCTGCCCGTGAAAGTGGTGAACGGCAGCACCATCTACCTGCGCGACGTGGCCGACGTGCATGACGGCAATGCGCCGCAGACGAATATCGTGCACGTGGACGGCAGCCGCTCCGTGCTGATGTCGGTGCTGAAGAACGGTTCCGCCTCCACCCTGGCCATCGTCGACGGCGTGCGCGCCAAGCTGGCCGAACTGAAGCCGTCGTGGCCGGCCGCCCTGAACGTCGTGCCCATCAACGACCAGTCCGTGTTCGTGCGGGCCGCCATCAAGGGCGTAGCGCTGGAAGGGGCCATCGCGGCGGCGCTGACCAGCGTGATGATCCTGTTGTTCCTCGGCAGCTGGCGCTCCACCGTCATCATCGCCATCTCGATCCCGTTGTCCATCCTCGGCTCCATCATCGCCCTGGCCGCGTTCGGCGAAACCCTGAACCTGATGACCCTGGGCGGGCTGGCGCTGGCCGTCGGCATCCTCGTCGACGACGCCACCGTGACGATCGAAAACATCAACTGGCACCTGGAGCAGGGCAAGCCGGTGGAAACGGCCATCCTCGACGGCGCGCAGCAGATCGTCACGCCGGCCCTCGTCTCCCTGCTGTGCATCTGCATCGTCTTCGTGCCCATGTTCTTCCTGGAGGGCGTGTCGCGCTTCCTCTTCGTGCCCATGGCCGAAGCCGTGATGTTCGCCATGATCTGCTCCTTCATCCTGTCGCGCACCCTCGTGCCCACCATGGCCAACTACCTGCTGCGCCAGCACGCCCATGCCGACGCGCCCGTGGCCGCCACGCGCAACCCGCTGGTGCGCTTCCAGCGCGGCTTCGAGGCCCGCTTCGAGCGCCTGCGCGCCGGCTATCAGGAGGTGCTGGAAGCGGCGATGGCGGCGCGCAAGCCCTTCATCGCCGGTTTTCTCGCCGTCGTGGCGCTGTCGTTCCTGCTGTTGCCCTTTATCGGCAGCAATTTCTTCCCGTCCGTGGACTCGGGCCAGCTGCTGATGCATGCGCGCGTGCCCGTCGGTTCGCGCGTGGAGGAGACGGCGGCCCGCTTCGCCCGCATCGAGCAAGCCATCCGCCGCGTGATCCCCGCCGCCGAGATCACCACCATGGTGGACAATATCGGCTTGCCGCCCAGCAGCATCAACTTGACCTACAACAATACCGGCGTGATGGGCCCGCACGACGGCGACTTCCAGATCGCCCTGCGCGAAGGCCACCGGCCCACGGCCGACTACGTGCGCCGGCTGCGTGAGGTCTTGCCGCGTGAATTTCCCGACACCACGTTTTCATTCCCGCCCGCCGACATCGTCAGCCAGATCCTGAACTTCGGCGCGCCCGCACCCATCGACGTGCAGGTGCGCGGGCGCGACACGGAGGCCAACTATGCCCACGCGCAGCGCCTGCTCAAGCGCCTGCGCACCATTCCCGGCGTGGCCGACGCCCGCATCCAGCAGTCGAACCGGGCGCCCGTGCTGAACGTGGACGTGGACCGCACGCAGGCGCAGCTGCTGGGCCTGACCACGCGCGACGTCACCAGCAGCCTGGTGGTGAACCTGGCCGGCAGCAGCCAGGTGGCGCCCACGTACTGGTTGAATCCCGCCAATGGCGTCAGCTATCCCATCGTCATGCAGACGCCGCAGTACCAACTCGATACGCTGGCCGCGCTGAACAACTTGCCAATCGGCAATGGCAGCAATGCGAATGCCGCCACCCTGGGCGCGCTGGCCACCGTCGAGCGCGGCGCCGGCAGCGCCCTCGTCAGCCAGTACGACGTGCAGGGCATGGTGCAGATCCACGCCACCACGCAGGACCGCGACCTGGGCGCCGTGGCCGCCGATATCCGCCGGGTGCTGGCCGAGACGGCGGCCCAGGTGCCCAAGGGCGCCACGGTGCAGCTGCTGGGCCAGGCGCGTACCATGGACCGGGCCTTTTCCGGCCTGCTGTTCGGCCTGCTGGGCGCCGTGGGCCTGATTTACCTGTTGATCGTCGTCAATTTCCAGTCCTGGCTGGACCCTGCCGTCATCGTCTCGGCCCTGCCGGCCGCGCTGGCGGGCATCCTGTGGATGTTGTTCGCCACGAATACCACCCTGTCCGTGCCGGCCCTGACGGGCGCCATCATGTGCATGGGCGTGGCGACGGCCAACAGCGTGCTGGTGATCAGCTTTGCCCGCGAGCGCCTGGACGTGCTGCAGGATGCGACGCTGGCCGCGCTGGAGGCAGGCCACGTGCGCTTCCGTCCCGTGCTGATGACGGCCCTGGCCATGATCATCGGCATGCTGCCCATGGCGCTGGGCCTGGGCGAGGGCGGCGAGCAGAATGCGCCGCTGGGGCGCGCCGTTATCGGCGGCCTCGTCTTCGCCACCGTCGCCACCCTCGTCTTCGTGCCCGTCGTCTTCAGCCTCGTGCACGCCCAGCCTTCCCGCCGCGCCAAGCCGGCGCCGCCGCCACCCCACACCGATACCGGAGCCACGTCCTATGTCCCGCCGCATGCCAGCTGATTTCTTTCGTTCCCGCAACAAGCTGCTGGGCCTGGGCCTGGCCGTCATCGCGCTCGCCGTCGTCGTCGCGGGCGTGCTGGGGCGGCGCTCGCACGCGGCCGCCATCGCCGAACGGGCCGCGCAGTCGCAGGTGCTGACCGTGAAGCTGGTGTCGGCCGGCACCCTGGCCCCGGCGCCGCTGGCCTTGCCGGCGCGCATCGAGGCCTGGTCGCGCGCCCCCATCTATGCGCGCGTCAGCGGCTACCTGAAGCGCTGGACCGTCGATATCGGCGCGCCCGTCAAGGCGGGCCAGCTGCTGGCCGAACTCGACACGCCGGACCTGGACCAGCAGCTGCTGCAGGCGCGCGCCGAGCTGGCCAGCGCCCGCAGCGGCCTGGCCCTGGCGGCGAGCACGGCACGGCGCTGGCAGGAATTGCGCGCCATCGATGGCGTGTCGCAGCAGGAAACGGATGAAAAGACGGGCGACCTGGCGGCGCGGCAGTCCTCCGTCGCCGCCCTGCAGGCGAATGTCGAGCGCATGCAGACCTTGCGGGGCTATGCGCGCCTGGTGGCGCCTTTTGACGGCATCGTGACGGCCAGAAACACGGACGTGGGCGCGCTGATCGGCGTGGGCGGCGCGCCCGGCAGCGAGCTGTTCGTCGTCTCGGACGTGCGCCGCCTGCGCGTGTATGCCAGCGTGCCGCAGCGCCAGGTGGCGCAGGTGGCGCCGGGCGCGAAGGCGCAGCTGGCCGTGCCCGAGCGCCCCGGCAAGACCTACGGCGCCACGGTGCTGTCCTCGGCGCAGGCCATCAACCCCGGCTCGGGCGCCATGCTGGTGCAGCTGTCGGTCGACAATGCCGCAGGGGAATTGCTGCCGGGCGGCTTTGCCACCGTCAGCTTTGCCGACGCGGCAGCCCAGCGGGGCGTCACCGTGCCGCCAGGCGCCTTGATCTTTGGCAAGGATGGCGTGCAGGTGGCCACCGTCACGCCCCAGGGCCGGGTGCGGCTGCAGAAGGTGGCCATCGCCCGCGACTTCGGCAACGTGGTGGAACTGGCCGGCGGCAGGGAAGGGCTGGAGCGCATCATCGACAGTCCGCCCGACGGCGTGCTGGACGGCGACGTGGTGCGCGTGGCCCAATGAGCCCGGATCAGGGCAATAGCAGGGAATGCTGGCTGGCCGTATGGAAATCGCGCCAGACCCGGTTGATGCTGCTGTCTTCCCGGGCCGCATACAGGCCGCAGTAGGGGTAGACAGTATCGACGGCGGCGCGGCAGGCGGCCACCAGGTCCAGCGACGCCGCTTGCACGGCCTGCATGGCGGCGGCATCGAGCGCCGCGCCGCCTTCCACCTGCGCCCAGCTGTCGTCCAGCACGGCATAAAAGCGGGCGCGGGCGCCGGCCAGCGCATCCTGCCTGCCTTGCAGCACGGCGGCCACTTCCGGCACCTCCAGCAGGGGCAGGCCGGCGCGCGCATGGCGGCGGTGGCGCATGCATTCCCCGGCCAGCTGCAGGAAGTGCCCGGCCATGCCGGCCACGTTGGCGGCCAGCGTCACGTAGGCGAGCGAATAGAAGGGGTAGCGGTACAGGGGGCCGGGCGCCGTCGCGGCGTCGGGGCGGATGGCGAAGCCGTACTCCTTGCCCAGCCACTGGCCGTCGATGCGGTAGCTGTGCGAGGCGCTGGCGCGCATGCCCAGGCTGTTCCACGAGGGCACCAGCTGCACCAGCGCGGCGGGCACGAGGAAGGCGCGGATGCGCGGCGTGCCGGCCTCGTCGAGCAGGGGCTGGCCATCGCGCTGCAGGCGCGCGTTCAGGGTGAAGTGGGTGGCCATGGGCGCGCCGCTGGCGTAATCCCAGCTGCCCGTGATGCGGTAGCCGTCGCCTTCTTCCTCCGCGCAGCCCGTGGCCGCGCCGCTGCCGCCCAGGCAGGCGCGCGGCGTGCCGATGATGCGCTGCGCCAGCTCCGGCGCCAGAAAGCCCGCAAACCAGCCCGCACCCGCGCACAGGGTCAGCACCCAGCCCATGCTGCCATCGACGGCAGCGACGGCTTCTTCCAGGCGCACCACCTGCGGCAGCGGCAGCTCGGCGCCGCCCGCGCTGCGCGGCGCCAGCATCGTCAGCCAGCCGCGCCGGTGCAGCAGGGCTTGCTGGGCGGGGTGCAGGAAGCGGGCGGCGTCGGCCGCCGGGGCATGGCGCGCGATGCGGCGCGCATCGGAAGCGCTCAGGATGTCAACGGCAGTGTGGAGCATGGGCAAGATCCGGCAAGGGCGAAGGCGGGCATTTTCGCATATGGCGGGACGCGATGGGAGATGTTGCGCGGCAAGACTGGCGCGACGGCCTGCGGGGCGGGGCGGATATAAAATTTCCGAAATGAAACATTGCAGGTAAAATATCTATTTTTCTTATGGATATTGCATGGACGCGCCCGATTACAGCCATTACACGGCCACGCAGCTGAAACAGGTCTTGCTGCGCATCGACGCCACGCGCTTTCCCGAGCGGGTGCGGCAAGTGGAGGCGCGCCTGGCCGCGCTGGCCGCCGCGCCCGCCGAGGCAACGCCTGCGCCGGCGGACGGGGCCGCCGTCATCGCCCCCGTGTGGCGCCGGGCAGTCGCCTTCCTCATCGACGTGCTGATCCTGGGCCTGATCGGCGTGGCCGCCGGCGCGCTGCTGTTCGCGGCATTCTCCGCCATGGGAGCGTGGGGCCGCCTGCTGGGCTTTGTCATCGCCGTGCTCTACCTGGGCTGCACGCAAAGCGCGATGGGCGGCGGCCGGTCGCCGGGCATGCGCGTGCTCGGCTTGCGCGTCGTCACGCGCGGCGGCGAGCTGCTGTCCTTGCCCGCTGCTTTCTTGCGTACCGGCATTTTTTGCCTGCCGTATTTCCTCTATGGCGCCGCCGACCCGGCACCCGGACCGGCCTGGCTGGCGACCGGCGTGTCCCTGCTGTGCGGTGCCTTGTTGTTTGGCATCCTTTACCTGTTGCTGTTCAACCGGCCGGCGCGGCAATCGCTGCACGACCTGGCCGTCGGCGCCGTGGTGGTGAAGGGCGGTCCGGGCAAGGCGGACTTGCCGGCCGGCCCCCTGTGGCGCGGCCACGCCGTTGTCGCTGCCGTGGCGCTGCTGGTCCTGTGCGTGGCCGCCGTGCTGCCGTCGCAACGCATGGAAGAGGACGCCAGGGTGGCGCCGCTGCGGGCGCTGCAGCAGACCCTCGTGGCCATGCCGGGCGTGAAAGGGGCCGGCGTGTTTCTCGGCTCCTACTCGCCAACGGGCAGCCCGGCGCCCACGCGGCGCCTGGACATCAACATTTTCCTGGCCGCCGAGCCGGCCGACCCGGATCCCCTGGCGCGCCGCATCGCGCAAACCGCGCTGCAGAACTTTCCGCAGGCGGCCAGCCAGGACGCCATCGTCGTCACCTTCATCGTCGGCTATGACATCGGCATCGCCAGGGCCGCGCGCACGCGGCATTTCGCCTACACGCCCGCCCAGTGGCGCGCCATACTGGCGAACGGGGCAACTGCCGCCTGAAGCGCGGGCGGGGCGTGCCGCCGCCTTATTTGCCGATCTGCTTGCTGACCACGTTTTCCTGCTGGTTCAGGGCGCGCTGGTCGGCCCGCGTGATGTGGCCGTGATCGAGCCTGGCCATGCTGCGTTCCTCGCGGCGGATGCTGCGGTCTTCGCGGTGCAGGGCGGCCGCCTGGCCCTTGCTGATCTCGCCTTCCTTGACTTCCTTGTGGATGCGCGCATCCTGATGCGCCAGGCGGTGGTTCACCTGTTCGCGGCGCGGGTGGTTTTTCTGCCACGTGGTGTCCGCGGCAAAGCTGCTGGCGGCGGCCGAGGCAAGGGTGATCAGGAGGATGCTGGACAGGATGGCGGTTTTCATGGAAGTCTCCGGTTGGGCTGTGATCAAAGGTGTCACACCGCTGAAACGCGCTGCCGGGGCCGTTCGTGCACGCGATATTTGTCTCAAGTGTAAGCAAATGTGGCCGGCGCGCCGGTTTTGGCCCATCATGGAGCGCGAGTGCCACCTACCGGGGAGGTCGCCATGCCCGCAGCGCCAGTGTCATCCATGTCTTCCACCAGCCGTTGGCAGGATGCCAGCGCCGGGCTGTCGATCGCCGGCCTGCTGCTGCCCGAAGCGGTGGCGTATGCCGGCATCGGCAACCTGGCGCCGCAGGCCGGCATCCTGGCCCTGTTCGCCGGCCTGCTGTGCTACGGCCTGCTGGGCACGAGCCGCTTTGCCATCGTCTCGGCCACCTCGTCCTCGGCCGCCGTGCTGGCCGCCGCCATGGCGTCCATGCCGGGCGGCACGCCGGGCCACCGCCTGATGCTGACGGCGGGACTGGTGCTGCTGACGGGCGCGTTTTTCCTGCTGGCCTGGCTGGCCAGGCTGGGCAGCATCACGGAATTCATCGCCAAGCCCGTGCTGCGGGGCTTTTCCTTCGGCCTGGCCATCGTGATCATCGTAAAGCAACTGCCCGGCGTGCTGGGCGTGCAGGCGCCCGGCGACGTGCCGCACCTGCTGCCCGCGCTGGCTGCGGCGGCGGGGCGGTGGAACTGGAGCGGCGCGGCCCTGTGCGCGGCGGCGCTGTTGCTGCTGTTCCTGCTGCGGCGGCAGCAGCGCTGGCCTGCCGGCCTGATCGTCATCGCCCTGGGCATCGCCGCCGGGCAATGGCTGGATTTGCCGCGCCACGGCGTGGCCCTGGTGGGCGCCATCGACCTTGCCCTCGCCATGCCCGCCTTGCCGCGCCTGACGCAGGCGGAATGGACGCGCCTGGCCGAACTGGCCTTCGCCCTGGCCCTGATCCTGTACGCGGAATCGTATGGCGCCATCCGCAGTTTTGCCTTGAAGCATGGCGATGCCGTGGCGCCCGAGCGCGACCTGCTGGCGCTGGGCGTGGCCAACGTGGTGGCCGGCCTGATCCAGGCCATGCCGGTGGGGGCCGGTTATTCCGCCACCTCCGCCAACGAGGCGGCCGGCGCCACGTCGCGCCTGGCGGGACTGGTGGCGGCCGCCGTCGTGGGCGCCATCGTGCTGACCATGCTGCCGCTGGTGGCCCTGATCCCCGTGCCCGTGCTGGCCGCCATCGTCATCCATGCCGTCAGCCACACCCTCAATCCCGTGGCCCTGCGGCCGTATTTCGCGTGGCGCCGCGACCGCCTGCTGGTGCTGGCGGCCATTGCCGGCGTGCTGCTGTTCGGCGTGCTCGACGGCCTGCTGGTGGCCATCGCCATCAGCCTGCTGCTGATGCTGCGCCGTCTGTCGCGGCCCAGCCTGTCCATCCTCGGGCGCCTGGGCGACAGCCACGATTACGTGAAGCTGGCCCTGTATCCGGCGGCCCGCGCGCAGCCCGGCATGCTGATCCTGCGCCTCGATGAACCCTTGTTCTTCGTCAATGCCGAGCGCAGCCTGCACCTGGCGCGCGCCATGCTGGAAGCGCATGGCGCCCAGGTGGGCAAGCTCGTCCTCAGCCTGGAAGAGTCGCCCGACCTCGACGGCAGCAGCGTGGAGGCGCTGCGCGACTTTGCCGGTTTTGCGCGCCGGCAAGGCGTGCGCCTGGCCTTGGCGCGGCTGAAGGAGCCCGCCTGCGATGTCCTGCGCCTGGCCCTGCGCGACCTGCTGCTGCGGCAGGATGGCGCGCCTGGCCTCGTCTTGAGCGAGCTGAGCGTGGCCGAGGCCGTGCGCCAGCTGGACGGCGAAGGGCAGGAAAAGTGAGCGCGCCTGTGGTACGCTGGCAGCAGGCATGGACGAAAGAGGAGAGGGCATGACGCGCGCAAGACCGCAACTGGTGAAGGCCAGGCTGAACAAATTGCTGCCCACGCAGATCACGGTGGGCATGGCCGAGGTGGCGCTCAAGCGCGCCCACTGGGCCAGCTTGGGCAGGAAGGCGCGCGCGGCGGCGCTGGCCGACCACTGGTTTCCCAGCATCATAGGCCCCGAAGGGCGCCACTACATCGTCGACCACCACCATTTCGGCCTGGCGCTGCACCAGGAAGGCGTGAAAAGCGTCAGCCTGATGATCCTCAAGGACCTGTCCTGGCTGGAACCCGTGCACTTCTGGCATGTGATGGACCACCACCAGTGGGTGCATCCCTACGACAGCGAAGGCTTGCGCCGCGATTTTTCCGCCATCCCCCGCCACCTGGCGGGCTTGCAGGACGATCCCTACCGCAGCCTGGCGGGCGAACTGCGCAGCGCGGGCGGCTATGCCAAGGACGTGACGCCGTTCAGCGAATTCCTGTGGGCCGATTTCTTCCGCAGCCGCATCGCGCCCGCCAGCCTGCAGAAAAATTTCCCCAAGGCACTGGCACAGGCGATGAAGCTGGCGCGCAGCCAGCAAGCCCGCTATTTGCCGGGCTGGACGGGCATCGTGCCGCCCGCTTGACGGCCCCTACAGCAGGAAGGCGCTGCCGGCCGCCACGATGCCGGCCGCCGCCGCGCCCACGGAACCCCACAGCAGCCAGCGGCGCCGCGTCAGCACGGTGATGGCGGCCAGCGCCACGGCGATCTGGATGAAGGTCAGGGCCATGGCCAGCCGCTCGTGCGGCCGCAGCTTCGCTTCCGACGCCTCGCCCAGCTTGCGCGACTGCTCTTCCAGCTGGCGCGCCTGCGCCTGCACCAGCGGCTTTTCCCGTTCCTGCCGCGCCTGTTCCGCCAGGTAGCGGGCCCGCACTTCGGGCACGCCGGCCAGCGCCGCCGTCGCCTCGGCGATATGGCCCTTCGTCGACTTGGCCTGGTACAAGGCCCACTGGTCGCTGGCCTGCGCCTGCTTCAGGATGCTCTCGTTCTTCAGGAACATGGCTTCGTTCTGCGCATTGCCGCTCTGGTAGCTGATCAGCGCGCCGATGGTGGCGAGGATGGCCGTCATCAGGGCGATCTTCTGCGTCAGGCCGTCGTGTTCCTTTTCCGTTGCCTCCTCCATGGCGTGTTCATGGGGGCTGGGCACTTCATATTCTTCTTCCATGGCAGACCTTTCGCGGGCGCAGGGGGAGGGCGGGCGCCGATATGGCGATACTACCGCAATTGCCGGGCGGGCAGGCAAGCACCGCCCATGGCGGGAACGGGCGCAAGGGGGTACAGTAGGGCGTTGCCACCTCGAAAGCCTCGCCCATGAGCAATTCCCGCCTTCCCGACCCGCAGGCCGCCGCACGCGTGCGCGCCAGCTTCGACCTGCAAAACGCCATGACCCTGATCCGGGCCAGCCTGCCCGTGGTGGCGCATGGCGGCACGGAAATCCACGTGCCCCACTGGAGCGGCATCGAGCAGCAGCACGGTTTCGTGCATGGCGGCGTGGTGGGCATGATCGCCGACTCGGCCGCCGGCTACGCGGCCATGACGGTGGTGCCGGACGGCGCGTCCGTGCTGACGGTGGAATACAAGATGAATCTGCTGGCGCCCGCCGATGGCGAGAAACTGATTGCGCGCGGCAAGGTGGTGCGCCCGGGGCGCACCCTGATCGTCACGCAGGCGGAAGTGTTTGCCGTGCGCGATGGCGGGGAAACCCTGTGCGCGCTGATGCAGCAAACCATCATGGTGATGCACGGCAAGCCGGAAAAGAGCTGAGCCGTGCACCGCGGCGCGGCTGTCAGGCGTCCTTGCCCAGTCCTTCCGCCGCCAGCGCCGCCTTGACGCTGTCGCGCTGGGCCACCCTGGCCAGGAAGGCTTGCACGTTGGCCAGCGCGGACAGGTCCACGCCCACGCGCGGCGCCCAGCCCGTGACGGCGAACAGATAGGCGTCCGCCACGGTGAAGGTATCGCCCGTCAGGTAGGCCTGGCCTTCCAGGCGGCTGTTGACCCACGCGTATTTCTTGCCCAGCTGCTGCACGAACAAGGCCTTGGTGGCGGCGTCGAAGCGGGGATCGAACAGGGGGCTGTACGCCTTGTGCAGCTCGGAAGTGATGTAGTTCTGCCATTCCAGCACCCTGTAGCGGGCCAGGCTGCCCACGGGCGGCAGCAGCGCCGGCTGGCCCGCCTGTTCGGCCACGTACTGGGCGATGACGGGGCCTTCGCTCAGGGTCGTGCCGTCGTCGAGCGCCAGCAGCGGCACCTGGCCCTTCGGGTTGAGTTCATAGTAATTGCTGCCTTCGGGCGTGCGGTGCTGGCCCAGGTCGACCTTGACCAGCGTGAACGGCGTGCCCGTTTCGCGCAGGATGATGTGCGGGGCGAGCGAGCAGGCGCCCGGCGAATAGAAGAGTTTCATGGCGTTCCTTGAACAGGTGGGAAAGAGGCCACTATAGTCCCGCGCCGCCACGCGGTAAATGCGTGTTCGTGCAATTCACTGTGCATGCCCGGTAAAAGATGGCGTTCGTGCAAGCCCCCGGCGGCGGCGAGGGCCGGACGGCCAGGGGTGCGCGGCGGCGGCCAGGCAGCATGGTAAGGTGTGCCAGGACAGAAAAACTTAATTTTTGGAAACTTCAGGCCGCGCAGCCAGCGCGCAGGCCCGGACCACACAGGGGGACATCCGCATGCCATCGCGCCGACATTTCCTGGCCGCCAGCACCAGCACCCTGATGACGCTGGGCGTGCCCGCGCTGGGGCAGGACGGGACGGCGCGCATGCGCCAGGTCACGGCCATCACGCAAGTCTTCGGCGACGGCATCCGCCTGACGGCCGCCGCCGTGGAATACACTGCGGACATCGACGGCACGGCATTGCAGGGCGCGGCATTCGAGGTGGCGGGCCGCCGCATCACGCAGGCCTATGCCAGCACGGCGGCCGATCCGGCGCAGCGGGCGCGGGCGGGGCGCTTCGTCATCCTGGCCCTGTCGCCCGACGACGCGGATGCCATCCTGGCCGAGCACGTCCAGCCGCAGCGCGGCGCGGACCCGCAGGCGGCCGGCGCCGGCGGTCCCGGGCCGCTGGGCGGGCCGCCCGTGGGCGGTTCGGACACGCTGTACCGCAGCGCCAGCGTGCAGGTGGCCCAGGTGGCTCCCATCCTCGCCAGCGATGGCAGCACCATCTTGCCCGATGGAAAAACCCTGACCAGCAGCGCCGTCGTGAACCTCGTCGTGGACGACTTCAGGCAGCTTGAATTCCACGACCCCGCCACCGGCGACACGCTGCGCTACAACCTCTTCATCCCGCGCGACTACGAAGCGGGCAAGGCGTGCCCGCTGGTGCTGTTCATGCATGACGCGGGCGCCACCAGCGAGATCACGCGCACCACCTTGCTGCAGGGGCGCGGCGCCGTCGTCTGGGCTAGCCCGGAAGAGCAGGCAAAGCGCCCGTGCTTCGTGCTGGCGCCCCAGTATGCGGCCCTGGTCGCGAACGACAATTCCGAGACCACCAGCATGCTCGACACCACCGTGCACCTGGTCCAGGCGCTGGCCCGGCAATACGGGCTCGACACGCGGCGCCTGTATGCGACGGGGCAGTCGGGCGGCTGCATGCTGGCCATCGCCATGAATATCCGCTATCCGGAGCTGTTTGCCGCCTCCTACCTCGTCGCCGGGCAGTGGGACCCGGCGCTGGTCAAGCCGCTGGCGCGCAAGAAACTGTGGATACTCGTGGCGCAGGACGACGCCAAGGCGTATCCGGGACAGAACGCCATCACGGCCGTGCTGGAGCAGGCAGGGGCGCGGGTCGGCCGCGCCGTCTGGGATGGCACGTGGACGCAGGCCCAGTTCCGCGCCGCCTACGAGCGCCTGCACGCGGACGCGAACCAGATCAATTACGTGGCGCTGCGCAAGGGCACGGTGATACCCGCGGGCCAGTCGGCGGCCGGTGCCAGCGGGCACCGCAATACCTGGCGCATCGCCTACGACATCGCGCCCATCCGCGAATGGCTGTTCAAGCAGCGGGCCTGACGGGGCCCGGCGGCCGGTAGCGCAAGGCGTCGAGCAGCACGGTAAACGCAGGCGACGGGTGGCGCCGGCTGGGGTAGTACAGCTGGTAGCCCGCATAGGCGGGGCACCAGTCGTCCAGTACGCGCACGAGGCGGCCATCGGCCAGGCAGGGCAGCACCACGTCTTCCGGCATGCACGCCAGGCCCAGGCCGTCGAGGGCCGAGTGCAGGCGCAGGGCCATGTTGTTGACGATCAATTGCCCCTCGACCCGCACCTTCAGCGCGTGCCCGTCCTTGGCAAATTCCCACGCGAACAAGCCGCCCAGCGTGGGCAGGCGCATGTTGATGCAGTTGTGCGACGTCAAGTCCTGCGGCGTGGCGGGCGGCGCGTGGCGGGCAAAATACGCGGGCGAGGCGACGATGGCCATGCGGAAGTCCGGGCCGATGGGCATGGCGATCATGTCCTTGGCTACCTGCTCGCCCAGGCGCACGCCCGCGTCGCAGCGGGCCGCCACGATGTCCGTCATGCCATTGTCGACGACGACTTCGACGTGGATGTCCGGGTAGTCGGGCAGCAGGCGGGCGATGGCCGGCTGCAGCACGGTAAGCGCGGAATGCTCACCCGCGCTGATGCGGATGTTGCCGGCCGGCTTGTCGCGCCGTTCGCTGAGCAGGGCCAGTGCCGTCTCGATCTCGTCGAAACGGGGCGCCACCGTGCGCAGCAGCTGTTCGCCCGCCTCCGTGGGCGAGACGCTGCGCGTGGTGCGCACCAGCAGGCGCAGGTCCAGCCGCTCTTCCAGCGCGCGCACGGTCTGGCTCAGGGCCGACTGCGACACGCCCAGCTTGGCTGCCGCCCGGGTAAAGCTGCCTTCGCGGGCCACGGCCACGAAGGCGAGGATGTCATTGAAGTTGGTCTGTGCCATGCGCACCGGCCTTTCTGATTCATTAGTGGTACTAATAAGTTCATGCGGACTTTAGCATCTATTCACCGTAATGCATACGCCTTACAGTGGCGGCATGAAAAATCTTCCTGCTACCGGGGCCGCGCCGCACAAGGCGGCCATCCTCGCCATCATCCTCGCCAGCTACGTGATGATCGTGCTCGATACATCCATCGTGCTGACGGGCTTGCCCAGGATCCAGTCCGAGCTGGGCTTTTCGGACACGGGCCTGGCCTGGGTGCAAAGCGCCTACACCCTGACCTTCGGCGGCTTGCTGCTGCTGGCCGCGCGCGCGGGCGACACCTTCGGACGGCGCCGCCTGCTGCAGTGGGGTCTGGCGCTGTTCACCCTGGCCTCGCTGGCCATCGGCGTGGCTCGCTCGCCCGCCATGCTGATCGCCGCGCGCGCCATCCAGGGCGCCGGTGCGGCCATCCTGGCGCCATCGACCCTGGCCTTGCTGCAAACCACATTCACGGACGCGCGCGAACGCACGCGCGCCATCGCCCTGTACAGCGCCACGGCCGGCATCGCCGCCAGCGTGGGGATGGTGCTGGGCGGCGTGCTGGCCGAATGGCTGTCGTGGCGCGTGGGCTTCTTCATCAACCTGCCCATCGGCGTAGCCATGCTGGTGGCCGCGCGCCGTTTCATTGCGGAAAGTGATCGCAGCCAGGGCCGCTTCGACGTGGCGGGCGCGGCCGCGTCCACCCTTGGCATGTCGGCCCTCGTGTATGGCCTGATCCGCTCGGCCGGCGCCGGCTGGGGCGATGCCCTCACGCAAGGCGCGCTGGCGGCGGGCGTGCTGCTGCTGGCCGCTTTCCTCGTCATCGAACGCCGTGCCGCCCAGCCCATCATGCCGCTGCGCCTGTTTGCCGATGCGCAGCGCAATGCCGCGTACGGGGCCAGGCTGCTGTTCCTCGGCGCCATGATCGGCTTTTTCTTTTTCACCACGCAATTCCTGCAACGGGTGCTGCACTATCCGCCATCGCTGACGGGACTGGCCTTCCTGCCCATGACCTTGCTCAACTTCGGCGTGGCCCTGTGCGTGCCGCGCCTGACCCGCCGTTGGGGCAATGCGCGCCTGCTGGCCTGCGGCCTGCTCACCACCTTGCTGGGCATGGCATGGCTCAGCCGGGTTGACGTGGGCACGGCCTACTGGCTGGGCGTGGCCTTGCCCATGCTGCTGATCGGGGCGGGGCAGGGCATGACCCTCAGTCCGCTGACGGCGGCCGGCGTGGCGGGCGTGCCCGCGCAGGATGCGGGTGCCGCCTCGGGCATCGTCAACGTGGCGCATCAGCTGGGCAATTCGCTGGGACTGGCCAGCCTGGTGGCCATTTCCGCCTTCGGCGCGCGCCACCTGGCGGGCGCGGCCCTGCTGGCGCACCGGGTCACGGTCGCCCTGGGCGGTGCGGCCGCCATGCTGGCGCTGGCCCTGCTGCTGGTGCTGTGCGCCAGGACGGAAGGCAAGGTGGCTTGAGGCCAGGCGGCCTTCGCCATCGACTGCGACTATCTGGCCTGTCATATGACTGGCTGGCTCCGATAGCCGGAAAGCAACTGTGACGGCAATTTCATCGGGCTGTCCAAGGCACCGCATCGGTAAGGTGGCAAAGTCCGGCGGGTGTGGCAAGCGGCCGGCTTGCCAACGCGCCCGGATACAGGGAAATACAGGGCGATACAGGGGCAGAGGAGGCTATAATCTGGGCACGTTGACAAGTGTTGCTCAACGTCATTACGAGGCCGTCCATGCATAAACTGATTTCCGAACTCACCCGCCTGTACCTGTTCGAGGAACAGCAGCAATACGTCGATGGGGACGGCGGCGCACAGGCGCTGACGCCGGCCGTGCTGGCGCGCCACCTGGCGGGCGAGCAGACGGTAGCGGTGCAACTCGTGACCGGGAGCGGCCTGGCGCGCGCGCTGGTGCTGGAATTCGGCGGCAAGGGCGGCGGCGAGGCGCACTGGAGCGCGCTGTGCACGATCGCCAATGCCGTGCAGCACGAGCTGGACTTGCCCGCGCCCGCCGTCAGCATCTCGGGCACGGCGTTCCAGCTGTGGCTGTCGCTGGCCACGCCCGTGCCCGCCGCCCAGGCGCGCCAGTTCGTGCAGCTGCTGCGCGCCACCTTCTTGCCCGCCTCGACCGACATCCTCGCCGTGGCGCCGCCCGCCTACGTGGAGCAGGTGGCGCTGCCGCCGTGCCTGCAGCCGTCGGGCAAGTGGGCCGCCTTCATCCACCCCAGCATGGGCGCCGCCTTCGTCGACGAACCGGGCCTGGACATGCCGCCCCCGCCGGCAGCCCAGCTGGGCTTCCTGGAAAGCTTGCGCAGCATCAACCCGGCCCAGTTCGCGCAGGCGCTGGCGAAGCTGCAGGGACATGCGGGGCTGGCCGGCGCCGCGCCGGAGCCGATCTCCGCCGCCCCCGTTGCCGTGCCAGCCCTATTGCCGGCGTCGGCATCCAGCGCCGCGCCTGGCCTGCTGCTGCAGGATGCCACCCTGGAAGACATCGTACGCTGGCTGCATGCGCGCAACATCGAACCGACGTTCCGGCACCGGCTGCCGTAGCCACGGCATGGCTGGCCTGATATGAATAAACAATAAAGCGGCGTAAAAAATAACAAGGCTGGATGCCGTGATATTGGCGGACATTCTTTCGGGAGCGCTTGCAATGGGCCAGTAGCAGATATTCAGCAGAACCAAGCTTCAGCCACTATAAGATAAAGCAGAATGCGATTGGCAGCACATTACTATGTAGAATTCGAGACTTTAGGGGGAAATCCTACTCAATTGGAGTTCAGGTCCCTTAGCGAGGATGATGTTTTGACGTTCTCGATTGTCAATCTGAAGCCTGAATCGAACCTTTTTGTCGCGTGCCTCGGCGATGGCATCGACTATGGCAATCTTATAATTGACGTAGATGCACAGGGTCGAGCTACGGTAATCGCACACGAGCATCGAGGGTTCTTTGTGGATGGATTGACCGTCGAGACCGCAATAAATACACTGAAGTACTGGTTGCCGCTGCAGGTGAGAACACCTGACATCCAGTGGATGGACCAATGATTCATCACTAAATTTAGGTGGCATTCGGCCCAGAGCGGACGATGGGGTGACTTGTCAATGGCGGAAAAACTGAGAATTGATGTAGTGAAAGAGCAGAACGCTACGTATCAGTGGATTGCAGTCCGAGACTGTCAAGCGTTTCTTTGGGCGATGTACGTGGCCTATAAAGGCTTAGCGTTCGCTTCTTTTGAAGGGAAGCTTTTGTCTTTGCGTCTGCATGAAATTCCAGGAGCAAGTAATTGCGCGATGGCCCCGCTTACGCGGGAAACAGATGCTCCCACCTTCGATTATTGGCTTGTTCCCATCAACGAGGAAACGATCAACGCGCTGAAGGCAAGGCTTTCGCATTCCGGGACACTAGGGAAAGACGGTGTGATCGTGCACACTCAGTTGGCCACAGAAGAACAACTAATTTTCAGCGCTTGCGATAACTTCGATAAAGATTGCATTCGTGTCTCGACAAGTATCCCGCAGTCACTGTTGGATGAGTTACTGCATACAGGCGTGTTGAAGCGCATCTAGGCGAAGGTGCCTTCGCTTAAACGATTGTGCGCTTAAGGGCGAATCCAACCTACCGATGCAGCCGCAAGATTTTAACCTTGGCAACCTGCTATGCTGGGCCGAACGGCCGGGTTCGGCCAGGAGCAGACCTCAATACGATCAACTATAAAAAGGAGCGAGTGCTCGTGGGAAATGCAGTTTTAAGCCGGTTGGCCATCTTGGGTGTTTTCTTGTGCCTTTCGCTGCCCGCCTTGACCAATGCTTTCGAACAACAAAGCGATATGGCATCGATCAAGCAGGATTATTGCTAATAAGGCAATAATCTTGAGAGTACTATCTGCATGAGCCGAGAGCTAAAAGAATCCGACACGCGTTTAAACGTCGTCTACAAGATATTGATGTCTGCGCTTACCAAGCCACAAGGGTTGCATCGCGCTCAACGTGCATGGATTGTTTTCCGCGACGCGGAGTGCAAGTTCCAGAACGCGGCGATGCATGGCGGAGGTAGTTACAACTATTCGATGGACCTGTGTTTGATGCAACTGACTGAACAGCGTATATCGGTGTTAGAAACCATTAGGCCCTGTAATGGATGCGTAGAATTCAAGGATGAGTTTTATGGAAAGGGGAAAGGATTCAGCTTACCAGATCGTAAACGCACCCCTGCTTCCGGCAAGCTGTGACAAGGAGCGAGGTTTGGTGGCTTCTTAACGTGCTTCGATTGCTACGTCTGCTTTGGGGTGTAACCTGCCAACGACGGCAACCGGCCAGAAGCAGACGTTGAGAAAAAACTAAAATTAACCTAAACCTATGCTTCCAAAGCGCACAAAATCTAAACTAGCAGCCGAACTGGGTCGCTTCGTCCACCAGTATGCCCGCAAGGCCCACAAAAATTGGGATCCTAATGACCGAAGCTATGACAGAAAGCTGGAAGAGAAAATGAAGAGGCTATCGCCAGAAGATTTGTCAGAACTGCTTTCTGGTGACGATATCGAACCAACGGCACGTTCCCCGTTACCGAAAGAGGATTAGGCCGTTTTCGGCCAGAGGCGGCCATTGCGATAGCCCGAGATTAGCACACCCAAGAAAGGATTCAGATGGCTGCCGACGTAGCTTTCGCTGAAGGACCACTCAAGTTCCAGCTTTGGTTTGTAGAAGTAGACCCGATAGATCTTGGCGTCCAGGTCCGGCTTGAAGTTGAGTATTCGAGTGGAAGCCAGAGTTTCAACTGGACTGCCGAGCACCTGTGGTTTGAGTATGACGCCCTCGTTCAATTCGAAAGTGAACTCCGTGACGGCAGCGACGCGGGACTGCATGACATGTGCGAGTACCCAATACTTCACTTCGAGCGGCATTCATCTCAGGAGTATCTAACGATCAATCCTCGTTCGAAAAGGCAGTCACAAGATGGCGACAGCATCGCAATTCGTCTGAAGATCAATGCCGGGTCAATGCTTGCGCTGCATTCAGCGCTCAACAAGTTCGGCAAATGGTGGTGAC
The DNA here is from genome assembly GCF_009923995.1 of Janthinobacterium sp. Classification (GTDB taxonomy): domain Bacteria; phylum Pseudomonadota; class Gammaproteobacteria; order Burkholderiales; family Burkholderiaceae_D; genus Janthinobacterium. The sequence continues at coordinate 44,083 of NZ_RFSK01000041.1, forward strand.
GCGATTACGTCCGCAATGGGGCGGAAGCGGACGGTCACATAGGCTCCAAGTCTGCTAGCAGGCCGATTTTTGTTCATCTACACTCGATTCTTGAAACAGGGAAATTCCAAGGATGAAGAATATCCTGCTTGCCCTTGCGCTCTGCCTGTCCGCAGGCATGCCTTCAGCGGCGCTTGCGGCCGATGCCGCGCCCGTCGTCACCATCGAGAACGCCTTTTCGCCTGATGGCGGGGCAGAGATGCTGGTGCTCAAGGTCATCGACGGTGCGGCGTCGAGCATCCGCCTGGCCGCCTATTCCTTCAGTTCACCCCAGGTGGTCGCGGCCTTGCTGCGGGCGCGGCAGCGTGGCGTGGATGTCCGGGTGCTGGCCGATACGCGGCGCAATGCGCGCAAGAACAGCCGGGCAGCGCTGGACCGGCTGGTCGCCGCGGGCATCCCCACGCGCCTGATTGCCCGCTATGCATTGCATCACGACAAGTACATCGTGGCCGATGGGGTGACGGTGCAGAACGGCAGCTTCAATTACACGGCCGATGCGGCCACGGCCAACAGCGAAAACGTGCTCGTCGTGTGGAACAGCGCGGTCCTGGCCCAATCGTACCTGGCGCATTGGGAAAACCGCTGGGCCAGCGGCGTCGACTATGTGCGCACGCCGCCGTGATCACGCCTGTTGCGCCGCCCCCTGCGCGCGCAGCCAGTCAAATACCTGCCTGACGATGGCCGAGCGGGGTTGCCCGGCCACGCCCGACAGCCACCACGTGGCGCCGGGCACGCGCGGATAGCCGGGCAGCAGGTGCAGCCGGCCGCTGGCCAGGCTGGCGTCCACGAGCAGGCGCGGCAGGCAGGCGATGCCGCGCCCGTCCAGCGCCGCGTCGAGCACGAGGCGGGCATCGTCATAGATGGCCCGCTTGCGGAAGGACGCCAGCGGACCAAGGAACAGCGGCGCCGTGGCGTCGCCCGTCAAACTTTCTTCCAGACACACCAGCTCCGCGTGCAGGTGCTGCTGCGCCTGCGGCACGCCGTCCAGCCGCGCCGCCAGTTCGCCGTTGGCGACCATCACCCATTCATCGTGCAGCAGGGGAATTTCCTGCAAGTCCGCCTGCAGGATGGGGCGCTCGCCGATGGCGATATCGACGTCGATCTCGTCGACGAAGCGGGCGCTCTCGTCCACGGACAGCAGCAGGCACAGCTCGGGCAGCTGCGCTTCCAGCGCGCGCAGGCGCGGCTGCAGCCAGCCGTGCAGCAGGGGGGCGGGACACACGAGCACCACGAGGCCCGGGTCGAGGTAGGTGGCGATGCGCCCCAGGCCGCTGCGCAGTACCGTCATCGAGCGCTGCACGCTGCGCAGCAGCACCTCACCCGCCACCGTCAGCTCCACGCCCCGTCCTGCGCGGCGGAACAGCGGCTGCTTGACCTGCTCTTCCAGCAGCTGCACCTGGTGGCTGATGGCCGACTGCGTCACGTGCAGCTCGTCGGCCGCGCGCGAGAAATTGCCGTGGCGGGCGGCCGCTTCGAAACCCATCAATAATTTCAGCGAAGGAAGGCGATGTTCTGACATATGAGAAAATTTAATGAATTAAGGTAAATCATATCATTTGTTTTCATATCTTGATCCCGCCACAATGCCGTCCATGCCAGCGCATCGGGCAACGGTGCGGGGGTACTCTGACTAACTCATCAAGGATGGATATGAATACGCGTCGATATTTCTTGCGTCATTGCATGGCGGGCGGCAGCGCGCTGGCCCTGGGCGGCTTGCTGGCCGGCTGCGGCGGCGGGGCCGAAGCGGGCGCCATCGCGCCGCCGCCCGTCAACAGCGGCGGCGGTGTCAACCCTGCCGACGGCTGGCGCATGCCCGACGAGGCCGAAGCCCACAAGGCGACGTGGATGGCGTTTGGCGCCTCGAGCGCCGTGTGGACGCGGGCGCAAGTGCCGCAGGTGCAGCTGGCGCTGGTGCGCATCGCCAACGCGATAGCCGCCTACGAACCCGTCAACATGCTGGTGCGGCCGGCGGAACTGGCCGGCGCGCGGCAATTGCTCGACGCGCGCGTGAACCTGATTCCCGCCGAGATGGATGATGTCTGGATGCGCGACACGGGCCCCGTCTTCGTGCGCAAGCCGGCTGGCGAGCGGGCCGGCGTGAAGTTCAATTTCAATGGCTGGGGCAACAAGCAGCAGTTTGGCCTTGACGGCCAGGTGGCCGACACGGTCGCCGCCCAGGCCCGCGTGCCGCTGCTGGCCACGCGCCTGGTGCTGGAAGGCGGGGCCCTGGAAGTCGATGGCAGGGGCACGGCCATCATCACGGAAAGTTGTGTGCTGAACAATAACCGCAATCCGGGCTGGAGCAAGGCCGACTGCGAAGCGGAATTGGGCCGGCTGCTGGGCATCCGCAAGGTGATCTGGTTGCCAGGCATTAAGAACAAGGACATCACGGATGCCCATACGGACTTCTATGCCCGCTTCGTGCGCCCCGGCGTGGTGGCGGCGCACCGCGAGATGGACACGGCATCGTACGATTACGCGCTGACGCGGCGCCACCTGGAGATCCTGCGCGGCGCCACCGATGCGGATGGACAGCCGCTGCAGGTGGTCGTCATCGACGGCCCCGAGAAAATTCGGCCTGGAAACAACCCGAACACCTTCGCCGCCGGCTATATCAATTACTATGCCACCAGCGGTGCCATTTTCCTGCCGGAATTCGGCGATGCGCAGGCCGACGCCAGCGCCAGGGCGCAGTATATGCAACTGTATCCGGGGCGCGCCGTGATCCAGATCAATATCGATCCCATCGCGGCCGGTGGCGGCGGCATCCATTGCACCACGCAGCAGGAAATCGCCTGAGACAGGAGGAGACCATGTTACGACGACATTTTCTTGCGGGCGGCCTGGGCCTGGCGGCCGGCGCCTCGCTGGGCCTGCCCAGCCTGCCCGCGCAGGCGGCGGGCGCGGGCTGGCGCATGCCCGACGAAGGCGAGCGCCATGCGGCCACGTGGATGGCCTTCGGCGCCAGCGACGAGGTATGGGGCAAGCGCCTGAAGGCGGGCGCGCAGGCGAATCTGGCGCGCATCGCGCAGGCGATCGCCAGCGTCGAACCCGTGCACATGCTCGTCAACGAGGAAGACTACGACGTGGCGGCGCGCCTGTGCGGCAGCAAGGTCAAGCTGGTGGTGCAGTCCGTCGACGACCTGTGGATGCGCGACACGGGCCCCGTCTTCGTCCGGCAGGCGGGCGGCGCGCTGGCTGGCGTGGACTTCAATTTCAATGGCTGGGGCGAAAAGCAGGAGCATGAGGACGATGCGCTGGTGGCCGGTTTTGTTGCCGGGCGGGCCGGCGTGGCCGTGCTGGAAAGCAGCCTGGTGCTCGAAGGGGGCGGCATCGAGGTCGATGGCCAGGGCACGGCCATCATCACGGAAAGCTGCGTGCTCAATGCCAACCGCAATCCCGGCGTCGGCAAGGCGCAATGCGAACGGGAATTGCGCCGGCTGCTGGGCATCGAGAAAGTCATCTGGCTGCCCGGCATCGCGGGCCAGGACATCACGGATGGCCACACGGACTTCTATGCCCGCTTCTGCGCGCCCGGCGTCGTCGTGGCCGGCCTGGACAGCGACCCGTCCTCGCCCGAACACGCCGTCACGCGGCGCCACCTGGACATCCTGCGCAAGGCCACGGACGCGCGCGGCCAGCCGCTGCAGGTGGTGGTCCTGCCCGGCCCCGGTTACGTCCGCCCGCGCCATGAAAACAAGGATTTCGCCGCCGGCTACATCAATTTCTATGTCTGCAACGGCGCCGTGCTGTGCCCGGAATTCGGCGACGCGGCCGCCGACCGCAACACCAAGGCCATCCTGCGCGAACACTTCCCGGGGCGCGACATCGTGCAGCTCGATATCGACGCCATCGCGGCCGGCGGCGGGGGCATCCACTGCACCACGCAGCAGCAGCCGGCGTGAGCGGGGCGGGCGCGGCCGACAGGGTTCACAGGCCGACGGTGCCCATGGCCCACGCCGCGCCGGGAAAAACCGCTTCCCGCACGCCGGCCCGCACCAGTGCGGCCAGCTGGCCGTCCGGCGCGGCGGGAAAGGGGGCGGCGGCGTTCATCTGTATGTCGAGCGCGCCTGCTGCGTGCCGCTGCCTGCCGCTGTCACGCCCAGCCAGCGCGCCACCGACTGCGCCACCCATGCCCCCTCGTCGAGCGGCAGGTCGTGGCCCGCTTCGCCGTGGATCAGGCAGTCCGCCTGCCAGGCGCGGGCCAGTTGCTGCGAGCAGCGGTGGTCCACCAGCTGGTCCTGCGCGCCGGCCATGACGAGCACGGGCATGGCGGGGCGGCTGGCGGGGGCGCGGTAGCGGGCGGCCGACAGCAGCTGGCGCAGGATGTTGCGGCGGCTGACGGGATATTGCTGCTGGAAGGCCAGCCAGCTGTCCACCAACGCCGCATTGCCCGAGCCGTGGCGGCGGCTGGTCAGGCGCAGGATCAGGGCTTCCTGGCTGCGCGCGTCGCCCAGGCACAGCTGGCGCAGCAGCGCCGCATAGTTTTGCCAGCGCAGGCGCCGGTAAAACGGGCTGTAGGGACGCATGCTGGTGTTGATCAGCACGCAGCGGGCGATTTCCTGCGGGTAGCGGTGCGCCCATTCCACGGCCACCATGCCGCCCAGCGACAGGGCCAGCAAGTGGTAGGGCGCGGCGACGCCCTGCGCCGACAGCTGCTGGCGGCACGCTTCCACCATGTCGGCCACGCGCGTGGCGCTGTCCTGCCCATGGCGCGTGCCGTTGCCGGGCAGGTCGGGCGTGAGGATGGCGGCGCCGGGCAGGGCGCGCGCCAGGGTGGCGGGGAAGGCGCCCCAGTGGCGCTGCTCGCGCATCAGGCCGCGCAGCAGGACCCAGTGTTCGCACGTATTGATCTGCGTCATGATTCATACCATAGCGCGAGGGCGCGCCGGCGCTGGGCTTTGCGCGCCAGGCCTTCCGGCACCCAGCGCCCATGGCTGCTGGCGGCGCGCATGAGGAAGTCGAACCACACCAGGTGGCGCCGCAGCACGCGCTGCAGCCGGTGCGTGGCCGTGGGATTGAAGATGCTGACCCGGTTGAACAGCTGGCGCGGGTTTTTCTTGACCCACAGCCAGGAACCCATTTCCAGGGTCAGGGGCAGGAAGACGCGCCCGCTGTAGCTGGTGCCGTTCAGGTAGAGATAGTCCCACAGGTCGCCGTGCGTGCGGTATTGCCGGCTTTGCGGCTCGAACACATAGTTGTGGTTGGGATAACTTTCGCTGAACAGCTCTTCCAGCGCGCCGATCTCGGCCAGGTGGGCGATGGGCACCTTGGTATGCGCGTGGGGAAACCACAGGCGGTCGCGCAGGCCGAAGCCGGAGTGGCAGTCGAGGGCCATGCTGAACTGGCGCGACAGCAGCTCGCGCTCGACGAGGTCGCACACGGCGGCGCTTTCCGGCTCCATCGGCGCGTCAAACGCGCCCCGGTACCAGGGCAGGCGGGGGCTGTAGCGCTGTCCGCCCAGCATGAACGGCACTTTTTCGCGCGCGCTCAGCGGCGCGTTGCGCATCAGGTCCACGCCGCGCGGATTGCTGCGCGTGGCTTGCCACATGCCGCCCGGATTGACCAGCGGCATGAAGACGAGGCGCATCGACTCGAGCTGCTGGTGCAGGGTGGCATCCCAGCGCAGGCGGGCAATGATGCTTTCCAGAAAGGACAGGAGCACTTGCGTGCCGATGCGTTCCAGCCCGTGGATGCCGCCAAAGAAGCCCAGGGCGGGCACGTCGGGGCTGGGATTGCCCAAGGTAATGGCGTACACGGGGAACTGGCGCCCATCCATGGCGATGGTGCAGGGCGTGGCCACTTCCAGATGGCTGCCGCCCTCGTCGATGAGGCGCTTCAGCATGACCAGTTCGGGCAGATTCTTTTCGATCATCAGGCGTCTGAAAGGAAGAGTAGCGGCCAGTGTAGCCGAAATCCGGGCCATGCCCGGCGTCCCGCATGACGAAATTTTGGCCGGAGGCAATGTCACGAAGCCGTTATGCTGGCCGTGTATCGTCTTACCCCCGGCCTTCTTTCTTCCCGGCGGCGCGATGTGCGGGGGAACGTACGTTCGCGTACAGACGGGGGCCTATCCCGCCGCCAGACTGGCATTTCGGGCCTGCATGCGCCCGCCCAGCCAACCGCCAGGAGGAAGCGCAAGATGAACGAATTGAATCAGGTCAATACAGGCCGGCGCGGCTTGCTGATCGCCGGCGCGCTGTCGGCCACGGCCGTGGCAGTGCCCCGTGTGGCGGGGGCGGCGCAGGCCGTTACGTCGGCCGCCGAGGCGGGCCAGGCGCCGCCCGTGTTGATGAACGTCAACCTGGACATCAACGGCCAGCGCCGCAGCCTGGAACTCGATACGCGCACCACCTTGCTCGACGCCCTGCGCGAACACCTGCACCTGACGGGCACCAAAAAAGGCTGCGACCACGGCCAGTGCGGCGCCTGCACCGTCCTGCTGGACGGCCAGCGCATCAATGCCTGCCTGACCCTGGCCGTGATGCATGACGGCGCCAAAGTCACCACCATCGAGGGCCTGGGCACGCCGGACCAGCTGCATCCCCTGCAGGCGGCTTTCATCGCGCATGACGGCTACCAGTGCGGCTATTGCACCCCGGGGCAGATCTGTTCGGCCGTCGGCGCGCTGGGCGAGATCCGCCAGGGCATCCCCAGCCATGTCAGCGCGGACCTGGGCGCGCCGCCGCAGGCGACGCCGGACGAGTTGCGCGAACGCATGAGCGGCAATCTGTGCCGCTGCGGCGCCTATTCCAACATCATCGACGCCATCACCGAGGTGGCGGGGAGGCCGGCATGAGGGTATTCAGCTACCAGAAGGCGGCCACGCCCGCCGCCGCCGCGGCTGCCGCCTTGCACACGCCGGGCGCCAAATTCATCGCCGGCGGCACGAATCTGCTTGACCTGATGAAGCTGGAAATCGAGACGCCCGCCCATCTGATCGATGTCAATGGCCTGGCGCTCGATACCGTGGAAGCGACAAAGGACGGCGGCTTGCGCATCGGCGCCCTCGTGCGCAACACGACGCTGGCGGCCCATCCCGCCGTGCGGCGCGATTATGCCGTGCTGTCGCGCGCCCTGCTGGCGGGTGCCTCGGCGCAATTGCGCAACAAGGCGACGACGGCCGGCAACCTGCTGCAGCGCACGCGCTGCCCGTATTTCTATGACACGAACCAGGCCTGCAACAAGCGCGTGCCGGGCAGCGGCTGCTCCGCCATCGCCGGTTTCAGCCGGCCGCTGGCCATCCTCGGCGGCAGCGACGCCTGCATCGCCACGCACCCCAGCGACATGGCCGTGGCCATGCGCGTGCTCGACGCGGGCATCGACACGGTGCGGGCCGACGGCGGCACGCGGCGCATCCCCATCGCCGATTTCTACCGCTTGCCGGGCAACACGCCCCACGTGGAAACCGTGCTGCAGCCCGGTGAACTGATCACCAGCGTCACCTTGCCCCGCCCCGTGGCCGGCATGCACGTCTACCGCAAGGTGCGCGACCGCGCTTCGTACGCGTTCGCGCTCGTCTCCGTGGCGGCGATTATCTTGCCTGACGGCACGGGACGGCTGGCCTTGGGCGGCGTCGCGCCGCAGCCGTGGAGAGTTGTCGCGGCCGAGCAATCGATGCCCGCCGGCGCCGCCGCCGTGAGCGCCCGCCTGCTGGCCGGCGCCCATCCCACGGCGGACAACGCCTTCAAAGCCATCCTCGCGCAGCGCACGATCGCCGCCGTGATGGCTGACGCCGCTGCGCAGAAAGGCTAGGGCCATGAAATTTTCCACACCCGCCACCACCAATCCCATCGACCAGCTGAAAGTCGTGGGCCGGCCCACGGACCGCATCGACGGCCCCCTGAAAACTACGGGCACGGCCCCCTACGCCTATGAGCAGCACGCGGCCGCACCGCATGCCGCCTACGGCTATGTCGTCGGCGCGGCCATTGCCAAGGGGCGCATCGCCGCCCTCGACACCAGCGCGGCGCGGCGCGCGCCGGGCGTGCTGGCCGTCGTCACGGCCGAATCGGCCGGCAAGCTGGGCAAGGGCAAGATGAACACTGCGCATCTGCTGGCGGGACCGGACATCGAACATTACCACCAGGCCATCGCCCTGGTGGTGGCGGACACCTTCGAACAAGCCCGCTCCGCCGCGCAGCTGCTCGACGTGAGCTATGTGGAGCAGCCGGGTGCGTTCGACCTGGCCAAGGCGAAAGGCGGCGCCGTCAAGCCCAAGGACGACCAGTCCGACAGCAAGACGGGCGACTTTGCCGGCGCCTATGCCAACGCGCCCGTGCGCCTCGATGCCAGCTATACGACGCCAGACCAGTCGCATGCCATGATGGAGCCGCACGCCTCGATCGCGGCCTGGGACGGCGACAAGGTGACGGTGTGGACGGCGAACCAGATGGTGGACTGGGGCCGGGGCGACCTGGCGCGCACCCTTGGCGTGCCGAAAGACAAGGTGCGCATCGTCTCGCCCTACATCGGCGGCGGCTTCGGCGGCAAGCTGTTCGTGCGCGCGGAAGCCTTGCTGGCCGCCCTGGGCGCGCGCGCGGCGCAGCGCCCCGTCAAGGTGGCCCTGACGCGGCCCTTGATGTTCAACAATACGACGCACCGGCCCGCCACCATCCAGCGCCTGCGCATCGGCGCCACGCGCGACGGCAAGATCACGGCCATCGGCCATGAATCGTGGTCCGGCGACTTGAAAGGCGGCAAGCCGGAAACGGCCGTGATGCAGACGCGCCTGCTGTACGCGGGCGCCAACCGCATGACGGCCATGCGCCTGGCCGTGCTGGACTTGCCGGAAGGCAATGCCATGCGCGCGCCGGGCGAGGCGCCGGGCCTGATGGCGCTGGAAATCGCCATGGACGAGATGGCGGACAAGCTGAAGATGGACCCCGTCGTCTTCCGCATCCTCAACGACACGAAGGTGGACCCGGAAAAACCGGGCAGGCCGTTTTCCCAGCGCCGCCTGATCGACTGCCTGCGCACGGGCGCCGTGGCCTTCGGCTGGAAGGCGCGCCAGTCGCAGCCGGGCATGCGGCGCGACGGCCGCTGGCTCGTGGGCATGGGCGTGGCGGCCGCCTTCCGCAACAACCTGGTGATGAAATCCGCCGCCCGCGTGCGCCTGGACGGCAATGGCATCGTCACCGTGGAGACGGACATGACGGACATCGGCACGGGCAGCTACACCATCATTGCCCAGACGGCGGCAGAAATGCTGGGTTTGCCCTTGAGCAAGGTGGTCGTGCGCCTGGGCGATTCGGACTTTCCCGTCTCGGCCGGTTCGGGCGGGCAGTGGGGCGGCAACAGCGCCACGGCGGGCGTGTACGCGGCCTGCGTGCGCCTGCGCCAGGCCATCGCCGCCAAGCTCGACTTCGACGAGAAAGAGGTGCGCTTTGCCGACGGGCAGGTCAGCCAGGGCGAACGCAGCGTGCCGCTGGCGGCGGCTGCCTTCCATGGCGATATCGTCGCGCAAGACCACATGGAATACGGCGACCTCGACAAGAAATTCCAGCAATCCACGTTTGGCGCGCATTTCGTGGAAGTGGGCGTGGACAGCGACACGGGCGAAGTGCGCGTGCGCCGCATGCTGGCCGTGTGCGCGGCGGGCCGCATCCTCAACCCGAAAGCGGCCCGCAGCCAGGTCATCGGCGCCATGACCATGGGCGTGGGCGCGGCCCTGATGGAAGAACTGGTGGTCGACCAGCGCCGCGGCTTTTTCGTCAACCACGACCTGGCCGGCTACGAAGTGCCCGTGCATGCGGATATCCCGCACCAGGACGTCATCTTCCTCGACGAGACGGACCCCATGTCCTCGCCCATGAAGGCCAAGGGCGTGGGCGAGCTGGGCATCTGCGGCGTGGCGGCCGCCATCGCGAATGCCGTCTACAACGCGACGGGGGTGCGGGTGCGCGAGTATCCGCTGACCCTGGACAAGCTGCTGGCGGACTTGCCGCCATCGCCGGGCGCCGTCCCCGCATAGCGCGGTGGCCAGGTTCTTGGGGTTTTGTGTCACGACTGCTATATTGTCGAAACTTTAATCGACTCTGTGGGAGTGGCATGAAACGCAAACTGTTGCTGGTGGCGGGATTTTTCACTGTGCAGCTGGCCGCCCAGGCCTCGTCCCTGCCTGACTATCCCTTCATTTTCCAGACGGGGACGGCCCAGGTGGAAGTGTCGCCGGACACGGCCGTCATGGACATCACCGTTGCCAGCCGGGGCGCCGATGCGGCAAAAACCTTGGGCGTGGTCAATGCCGGCGTCGCCGAAGTGTTCCAGTTGCTGGGCAAGGCGAAAATTGCGCAGGCCGATACCCAGGCGTCGGAAATCATGCGCACGCTCGATTATTCCAACAGGGAAAAACGCGATGCGCCACCCACCTATGTCATCAACCGCAACCTGCGCGTGTGGGTGCGGGATCTGGCGGCATGGTCGCCGCTGGTGTCGGAACTGGCCGCCATGAAGAACATTACCCGGCTCGATACGGATTTCAGGACCAGCGCCTACGACACGCTCGTTGCCGACCTGGAATTGAAGGCCGCCAGGGATGCGGAGACGAAGGCGGCGCGCATCGCCAAGTCGTTCAACCGGAAGATCGCGTCCGTCATGGCCATTTCGGAAGTGCCGTTCCAGTCGCTGGAGCGCGCGATGATACGTTCCAGCAATGAAGGTTTCGCGCCGCCGCCCTTTATTCCGCCCACCGAGCCTGCCTCGGCCGTCCGCGCGCCGGCCAGCATCGCGCTGGAAAAGAGTGTGAATGTCTTGTTCAAGCTGGAATAAGTGCAGCTGGCGGCGCGGCATGTCATTGCGCGCCTGGGGCCGCTAAACAAGCGCTTTCCAGGCGAGAACTTCCGCGTCCGTGAGGGCCGGCCCCCAGCCTGCGCGCAGTGACGCATCGTGTTGTCGATATTGCTCCAGCTCCGGCACGGCCACGCCATGTTGCCCGCAGATGCGCAAGACCGCTTCCAGCTGGCGCCTGCTTGCCGGCAAAGCATCGCCATACCAGGTCGATGCGCTCGTTTCCAGCACGTGTTGCACCAGCTGCATCAGGGTGTCGAGCAGATGTCCGGGGATGGCCTGGCATGCGTCTTCCGGCCACGGGTCGCCCATGCCCGTAATGGGCAGGCAGGCGAAGCCTTGCTGCCAGGCGGCAAAATCGCCGGGCCCGAGCTGCGCCACTTTCCAGACGTGATCGGCGAACGCGGACAGGGCCGGATGGCCGATGTCATGGCGCCGGCAAAAGCGCTGCAAACAGCTTGCGGCGATGCACTGACGTGCAATCACGGAGAGGGCGTCTATCGGGAGACTGGACATGGAGCGGCAGTGCTTTCAAAAGGATAGGGCGTTGTTCGCGCAGGACAACCATAGCAAAATTGCGCGACATCCTCCAGTCCCTGCAATATAATGAGAATCATTATCATTCATATTGCCGGATCGTTCCTTGCCTGCCTTGCCTTTTCCCTCGAATGACACCACCCTGGCCGCCAGCCTGTTCACGGGCCACCAGGGCTGGCTGCTGCAGCGCCTGCTGTTGCGCTTGCGTAACCGGGCGGAAGCGGAGGATGTGGCATCGGAAACCTTTGTGCGCGTGCTGCATGCGGGGCGCCTGGCTGCCATCCGCGAGCCGCGCGCCTACCTGACGACGGTGGCGAAAAGCATCTTGCTGCAGCAGTGGCGGCGGCGCGATATCGAGCAGGCGTATATCGAGACCCTGGCCCAGCTGCCGGACGCCGTGCAGCCGTCGCCGGAAGAGCGCGCCGTGCTGCTCGAAGCGCTGGAGCGCCTGTCGCGCGCGCTCGATACCCTGTCCGTCAAGGCGCGCCGCGCCTTCCTGATGAGCCAGCTCGACGGCCTCACGTATGCGCAGATCGCCGATGCACTGGGCGTGTCGGCCAGCATGGTGCGCCAGTACATGGCGCAAGGCTTGCGCTGCTGCCTGGCCGCCGCGGACGCGGCATGAGTATTTCACCTGCCGTCCAGGATGCCGCCATCGGCTGGCTGGTCGAGCTCAGTTCGGGCGAGGCCGATGCGGGCCAGCACCAGGCGTTTGCGCGCTGGCTGGCGGCCGATGCGCGCCATGCGGCCGCGTGGCGCACCCTGGGGCAAGCCGTGGAACGCCGAAATCGTCCATCTGCTGGCGCGTGACGACGCTGATCGCATGCGGCGTTTCGCGCGGCGACAGCAC